>CANOYR010000031.1 GCA_947571655.1 uncultured Caryophanales bacterium | reverse complement strand
CTTCAGGCGTTAGTTCATTCACTAATATAAATCCAATAATCGCAGCACTACCAGTAAAAGTATAGGGATTTAATCCGAAAAAAAGATCCTTCATAAAAATTCCCCTTTCTTATTTACTATATGTGTCCATTTCTTTTTTTGACAAAAGTTGTGCTTCTAATATAGGTAGTCCATCATATCTTAGAAATAGGAGGACTTTTTTATGATAGGGACTACTGGATTAACAGAAAAAGAAGTAGAAGAATCAAGAAAAAAATATGGATCAAATACATTTTCTAAAAAGAAACAAAAAACATTTCTTCATCAATTTATGGAAACACTAGGGGATCCAATTATCAAGATTTTACTAATCGCCTTAGTAATTAAAACAATTTTCCTCTTTAAAGACTTTGATTGGTTTGAAACCTTGGGAATTGTAATTGCGATTTTTCTATCAAGTTTGATTTCAACAATTTCTGAGTATGGAAGTGAAAAAGCCTTTGAACGATTACAAGAAGAAGCAGCAAGAATTGGGGCAAAAGTAAAAAGAGAAGGAATATTAAAAGAACTACCAATCGATGAATTAGTCGTAGGAGATATTGTAAAATTGGAAACAGGAGACCGAATTCCTGCAGATGGAATTATCTTACAAGGAGAAATCACTGTAGACGAATCAAGCTTAAATGGAGAATCAAAAGAAGCTTATAAGGAGCCAATCTCTTCAGGAATTAGTGAAAAAAACAAAGTGTACCGTGGAACAGTAGTTTATTCCAAAATGGCATGGATGAAAGTGGAAAAAGTTGGAAATGATACCTATTATGGAAAGCTCGCTTTAGAACTACAAGAGGAAACAAGAGAGAGTCCATTAAAAGGAAGATTAAGGGAACTTGCAAGATTAATTAGTAAAATAGGATATATTGGAGCGTTCTTAGTTGCTTTTTCTTATCTTTTTTCAACCATTGTGATTGATAACAACTTTCAAATAGAAAAAATTATAGAAAGTATTTGCAACTTTAGATTACTAAGTGGACATGTCCTATATTCATTAACACTTGCAGTTACTATTATCGTAGTTGCAGTACCAGAAGGACTTCCTATGATGATTACGTTAGTATTATCTTCAAATATGAAAAGAATGCTAAAAAACAACGTTTTGGTTCGAAAACTGGTAGGAATTGAAACCGCAGGAAATATCAATATTTTGTATACAGACAAAACTGGAACCCTTACCAAAGGAAAATTAGAAGTCGTTGGAGTTTTGACTGGAACTGCTAACCGTTATGATACAGAATTGGAACTCTCAAGTTGTAAGAAATACCATGACCTATTAAAAGTATCCTTGGTTTATAATAATGAAAGTAGTAAAGGGAAAGATGGAACAATCATTGGTGGAAACTTAACTGATCGATCTCTTCTTGCTTTTATAAAATCGGAAGTTCCCGAAGTCAAGGTCTTAAAACAAGTTCCTTTTCATAGTAAAACCAAATATTCTAGTTGCTTAATTGAAACGGATAAAAAATACAATCTTCTAAAAGGAGCACCAGAAATACTATTATCAAAGTGTGAAACATATTATGATGAAAAAACAGGAAAGAAGCAGAGATTGGATAGGGAATGGATTACAAAAAAAGCAAGAGAATATACAAAGATAGGCTTCCGAATTCTTTGTATTGCAGTCAATGATCGCTATCATGTAGAAGAGATGAATCATTTAACATTAGTTGGATTCATTCTATTAAAAGATGAAGTAAGAGAAGAGGCAATCGAGGGGATTCGACTTGTTAGAAATGCAGGAATTCAGACAGTGATGATTACTGGAGATAATAAGGATACAGCACTTGCGATTGGAGAAGAAGTAGGACTAATTGAAAGTGAACACGATATGATTTTAACGAGTGATGAACTGAATGACTTAAGGGATGAGGAAGTAAAACAAATCATTCCAAATTTGAAAATTGTTGCGAGAAGTCTTCCCCAAGATAAAAGTAGACTAGTTCGCCTAAGTGAGCAGATGGGGCTTGTTGTTGGGATGACAGGGGATGGTGTAAATGATGCTCCTGCCTTAAAAAAAGCAGACGTCGGTTTTGCAATGGGAAGTGGAACAGAGGTTGCCAAGGAAGCAAGTGAAATTGTAATTTTAGATGATAATTTTCTATCAATTTCAAAAGCAATTCTATTTGGAAGAACCATTTTTAAAAGTATTCGTAAATTTATCATCTTTCAATTGACTGTAAATCTGTGCGCAATTAGTTTATCAATTATTGGACCATTTATTGGAATTGATACTCCAGTAACAGTTATTCAAATGCTTTGGATTAACATGATTATGGATACATTGGCAGGAATTGCCTTTGCTTATGAACCACCATTACTAGATTACATGAAGGAAAAGCCAAAAAAAAGGGAAGAAGCAATCATGAACAAATATATGCTCCAAGAAATATTATTTACAGGAACTTACTCTGCACTTCTTTGTGTGATTTTTTTAAAAAACCCTTGGATTGCTACTTTATTTAGAACAGATCCAAATCAAAAATACTTGATGACAGCATTCTTTGGTCTATTCATCTTCATGGGAATTTTTAACTGTTTTAATGCAAGAACGGAACGCTTAAATTTAATTTCTAATATTTGGTGGAATCGAGCTTTTGTGATGATTATTGGATTTATTGTAGTAGTTCAAGTACTTCTAATCTATTTCGGAGGATCTTTATTTAGAACCTTTGGATTGACATTTAAAGAACTACTATTCATGATTTTACTAGCTAGCACAGTAATTCCTGTAGATTGGATTCGAAAGATTTATTTAAAATATAAAGAAAAAAGAATTGGTGTATAAATTTATTTTTATCTTATAAAGACTTAAAATAAAATAATCACGATAATAAGGAGAATCATAATGGAGAGAATAAAAAATCTAAATATTTGTTTGGATCTTATGAAATTAAATGAAGAAATCGATTTTACTTTAAAGAATCAAAGAAATTCTTTCGAAATCGAAGAAACAAAGATAAGAGTAGAAGATGGGTATATTTATAATCTACTAAAAAAAGAATATCATCAACATCATCAAGAAAAAAAAGAACTAATCATAGAAATGGAAAAGGATTTCATTTTTGTACATTATATAAAATTAGAAAAAATAGAGAATATAAATTCATTAGATAATAGGGAGAATTCTTGTAAATATTCATGGAATCAAAAAGATATCATTGGAAACTTTTACTTTATTAACAACCAAGGAACATTATGTTTCGGAATCAAAAATCAAAGTGGGATAGATAACTCTTTAGATAAAAAAAGTTTGCCAATAGAGTTAATAGAGACCCTAGAAGATATTAAAGAAGAAGATATAACTATTCATTACTTTAATCCCGAAATATTTGACTTTGATAAAAAGAAAAAAGAACTAAAATTTTAAAAAATAATAAAAAAGAAACCTAATAACGAAATAGGGTTTCTTTTTAATTTGAATAAAAGAAAAAGTGTTGAAGTAAAGCCCAATAACTTGTTTTAAAATTAATATTGTAAAAGACGAAAAAGAAAGATATAATAAAAATAGAAATAAGAATCGAGGAGAAGCAATGAAAAAGAATAAAAAAACAAAAAATATCGTATGCTTTTCACTTTTAGGAATGA
>CANOYR010000030.1 GCA_947571655.1 uncultured Caryophanales bacterium | reverse complement strand
AATACTTTACTAACTTCTGTGCCTCTTTTCCATTTGAATTAGACATACATATCTCCTTCCTCTGCCATATCTTGTAAAGTTAATATTGCTGCCTCTTCTCCACTCATATAACTTGCTGAAAAACCACTTAATCGAGGACCAAATCCTCCACAAAAATGTAAATGAGGAATACTTTGCTCTCTTTGTCTATTTAATAAACGAGGTAATAAATTATCATAACCTTTTGCTAAATACCCATGAATAACTCCCGATGGATGACCTCCATACCTAGCAAACGTAACTGGTGTAGCTACTTCAATCTCTTCAATGGCATCTTGAATCGAAGTTTTCGTCGCTTGTTCTAACACCTTTACAAAATGCTTAGCTATTTTTTCCTTCAAAGCAAAATAATTAGAACTGGTTACAATTTTATCAAAATCATCGGAGAATAATAAAGATGTAATACAAACAGTTGTAACGAAAGAAGATTGTTTCACCATATTTTCGTAAACAGTTACAACACATCCTGTATGATATAATTCTCGCATTCGTTTTGCTTCCAAATTACTATCTAAAGAATCATAAATAAAATAACGAGCTTCAGTAAGCCCCAACTTTTGAGGACTTTGATTAAGCCCTAAATAAACGGCAAAACCTCTTCCCCCTAAAGTTCTAGCATTACAAATCTGATTCATTTCTTTCGTTAATTTATCTTTTGGAAGAAGAGTTGCATAAAGCATATTAGGACTAATATTAGAAATCACATGCTTTGTATAAAAAATACTTCCATCTTCCACTTGAACGCCAGAAATCTGTTCATCTTGAAATAAAATTTTTTCTACTTTTGTAAAAAAACAAATCTCTCCACCACAACGTTCAAACTCTTCTTGAAGCGTCAAAGATAATGCAAAACTTCTCTTAACGGGATAAGCTACAGATTGAAGATAACTACAAAACAATGGCGCAAAAGAAACAAATGCAAAATCCCTAGAAGGACTTCCATAAGTAATCCAAAACGAAGTCAATATTTCTCTAATTTTTTTAGCAATTTTTAACTTTTCAAATACTTCTTCCAAAGAATTCGTCGAAAATTCTAAAAAACGAGGACATTCTTTCTCCAATAGCTCTTCTAAATCTGAAGAATTTTCATCAATATATTTTAAAGCCACTGTCACTTCTTTACAAATGTCAAAGAAAACTTGAATACTCTCCTGACACCCTGGAACATATTCTTCCATTTTTAACAAAAAGGAAGAAAGAGAATGCGGAATCAAATAAGATTCATGCGTATTTAAAGTAATCACACAATCATCAGATAGCTCTACAAAATCCAATTTTTCTTGAATTCCTAACCGTTCAAATAACTTCTTAATTTCACTGTCATCGGAAACACTATAGCCATTTAACCCTTGCAAAGATGCGTCAAATTCAAATCTGCCACGTACAAAACTCGTTGCAAAACCTCCTGGTGTCCCGCCTGATTCTAATAAAAGAACTTTCTTGTGGGCCTTTTGTAAAGTAAGAGCAGCTACTAAACCACCATTTCCTGCGCCAATTACAATTGCATCATACATGAATTACCCCTCCTTATTATTACTAGTATAACAAAAAAAGGACAAAAGAAAAAGAGATTCTACAAAATCTCTAAAATTACGAATTCTTCGTTTTACTTGCGTTTTTGATAGCTAAATCATGGACTGTAGCTAAAACAATTTCTCGAATTTCTTCTTTTGATTCACTTAAAACCATATACATAGGTTTAGCAGAAGGATATGGAATAACCTCTGGCATTTCAAAAGCTTTATTCGTTTCTCCTCTTTTCACTAAAAATCGATTCTGATAAATTCCTCCAAACAATATTCCTTCATAATATAAAAGATATTCCCCCATCATTGCTCGACATGTAATATGATCCAATAAGTTCAATTGTTCCAATAAATAATTTCGATAATCCTTTGTTGTTGCCATCATTTCACCTAATTTAATTATAACACATTAAGCAAGAGAACATAATAGTTTCTCAAAAATTTCCAAATGTAATCGTTCATCTAAAACAATTCGTTTTAAGATTGTCTTCACATCCTCTTCTTCAATAACATGTATCAAAGAATTATATTGTAAAATAGCTTTTTGTTCAGCTTCCATATTAAGTATTAACATTTCTTTTAAATTAACTTCATAATTAACATATTTTGCGGACCAAAATTCATGTTGATCAACAATTGGATCTAAATAAATAGGATAAACACCTAATTCCCGAATTAACTCTCCTAGTATTTGCAAATGACGCATTTCAACAATAGCAATTTGTTCTAAAATTTCAGCAACTTCTTTCGCTTCTTTCTTTAAAACGATACTTTGAAACATATACTGATGAATCGCGGTATCTTCACTAACATCACCAGCATAAGAGTGCATAATCATTCGAGCCATTTGCGGATTTTTTTTCTTTATCATTATTTTTGGATAAGGAATATCTACTTTACATTTCATAAATTCACCATTATTAATGTATGTTTAAAAAAGAATTATTATGTATGCCACACCATTGGTACACCATAACTCTCCACTATTTTCTTTTTACGTAAAAGTATTTCTTCTTTTTGCTTTAAAACTGAAGCATCTATTTTGTCAAATAAATAAACTTTAAAATCACGAAAATTTCGATTGTAAGAGGTATAAGTTAAATTAGTTTCTAAATTACCAATTTCAATTGTTTTTTCATTTCCTTTTTCCGTTTTAGTAATCGTAACTGCTGCCATAAGTCCAACTAACTTATCGATGCCAATCTGTGCGGAAATAAAATTACCAAGCGAATAAAAAACTAAAGTTTTACCAATCTGTTCAATCGGTTCTATCACATGTGGATGATTACCAATTACAATATCTACACCAGCTTCAGCCAAAAAATGAGCAATACGTACTTGCTCTTCCACTGGTTCATTATGATACTCACTCCCCCAGTGCATAGAAACCAAAATTATATCTACCTTATCTTTTACTTTTGCAATATCTTGTAAAACTCTCTCATCTGAATAAAGATTTACTAAATACTCTTCCCCTTTTGGAATAAGTATTCCATTTGTTGTCGTTGTATAAGACAAAAACGCATATTTAATACCATTTTTTTCACCTACAGGAATCGTTTCTTGACATGCAAAAGAATCACAAGAACCACTCATTAATACTCCATTTTGTTTCCTCCAATATTGGTAAGAATTAATAACGGCTTCTTTCCCCCTATCAAGAGTATGATTATTTGCTGTACTAACTAAATTAAATCCTGCATCAACAAAAGCATCTCCAACTTCATAAGGAGAATTAAAACGAGGATACGTTGATAAACCTATCTCTTCTCCCCCTAAAATGCTTTCTTGATTGTAATAAGCTAAATCATAGGTTTGAATGATAGGTTTAATCTCCTCTAATTGTTTCAAAAAAGAATACTTACCATTTTGATAACCGTCTTTATAAACGCCATCATGATATAGTGCATCTCCTACCATCACAAGTCGCAAAGTAGAAATATTTTCTTTTAATTCTGGAACATTCCCATCAATTAAATATGTATCTGTAATAAAATGATCTTTATTTAAAATATGATAAATACGAAACAATATAAAAATACCTACACACACTAAAATAACAATAAGATAAATCTTTTCAGGTACTTTCATAATATCACCAAACTTATTATAAAAAAGATAGGAAAAATCCAAAAGAAAAAACATTCGACAAAATATGAAATTATCAAAAACACTTCTACTTTACATTTTATAAAAATTATAATAATATTTTATTAGTTGCCGATTTAGTACAGTGGTAGTACAGATGCATGGTAAGCATCAGAGGGCAGTTCAATTCTGCCAATCGGCACCAGATTGATAGGAAACTCGAACTTTTTATTCGAGAGTAATAAATATTAACTAGAAGTACCGTCTAGTTTTTTTGTTATTTGAGAATGGAAGTGATGAGTTTTTTATGAAAGTAGAAGTAAAAGAATTAAAAATTAGTAATGAATTGCAAAAGAAAATTGATATGATATGTAGATTTGCAGGTGTAAGTTCTGCCTTTTCAAGTGGATGTGTAAAAAATATCAAAGGAACAAATATTGCCTATGTTAAACCTCATATCTTATCAATAAATGGAAATGACTATTTATTATTTGAAGAATGTGATGATGTATTTATAAATGGTTATTCCAAAAGTATTAAGTTAAAAGATTTAGAAAGGTATTTGAAAGAAACTAAATAATTTAATTTAAAACTAGGCGTACAAAATAAGGCGTACTTTGAGGTTAAAAGTATGGGACTTTTGTACTTTTAATCTCTCTTTAAAAAAATAAGAAAAGGAGAGATTTAAAAATGAACGAAGAAAAACGAATTGCAGGGATTTACATTAGGGTGAGTACACTCGACCAAGCTCGTGAAGGCTTTAGTCTAAAAGAACAAGAATCTAGATTAAAGGACTTCTGTAAAGCAAAACAATACGAAGTATATAAAAGTATATGCTGATGAAGGAATTAGTGCTAAAAACGATAAAAGACCAGCATATC
>CANOYR010000029.1 GCA_947571655.1 uncultured Caryophanales bacterium | reverse complement strand
AGTAGTACCACCAGTAGGAGTTCCTCCAGTTTCAGTAACTCCAGAAGTAGTACCATTAGTAGGAGTTCCTCCAGTTTCAGTAACTCCAGAAGTAGTATCATCAGTAGGAGTTCCTCCAGTTTCAGTAACTCCAGAAGTAGTAGAACCAGTAACCATTTCAGCTTCTAATGAAGCTCAAAGTACACAAGAAATTACTCCTCCTTTAGATACAGTAACTGTTCAGGAGGTTTCGGTGTCAGATTTCCAGGATTCTATTGTTCCTATCTCAGAAAGTTTAGAGGAAAGAAAACTCAGAGAAAAGGAAGATTTAAAGGTTCAAGAAGGAAATGTTATTGTTGGTGAACATTATCGTATTTCTGTTTTAACAGAACGATTGGTTCGACTTGAGTATAGTCCAACAGGACATTTTTATGATCATAAATCTCAATGGATTCAGTTTCGTAATTTTGATAAAGTTAATTTTGAAGTTACTCAGGATGAAAAATTTTTAGTAATTAAAACAAAATATTTTTCACTTTCTTATAGTAAAGAAAAGAATTTTGAGGGGAGCAAATTAGTTCCAAGTTCTAATCTTCGTGTCGATTTAAATAATACAGATTATGCTTGGTATTATAAGCATCCAGAGGTTAAGAATTATAAGGGACTTTTTGTAGGATTAGATGGTAGTGATTCCGATATGAAATTAAGGAATGGACTATACTCATTAGATGGATTTGCAACGATTGATGACAGTAATACTTATATTTATGATGAGAATGATAAATTAGTAAAGAGAGAGCATCCAGGGATTGATATTTATCTATTTATGTATCATACTGATTTTGATTTGGCATTAAAAGATTATTTTCGCTTAACTGGAATGCCTCCAATGATTCCAAGATATGCACTTGGTAATTGGTGGTGTCGGGATTTACCATATACAGATGAGGATCTTCGTCAAGTGATTAGCGGATTTGAAAAAAGGGAAATTCCTTTGTCGATTTTACTTTTGGATAGAGATTGGCATATTCGTGAAAGTGAAGATAAGAAGCTTTTAGATACTGGATATACTTTTAATAAAAGTTTAATTCCTGAACCAGAAAAATTAATTTCGGAACTTCACGAGAAAAATATTCATGTTGGACTTCAATATGATCCTCAAAATGGAATTTATCCACATGAGGAACATTATTCTGAAATTGCTCAAATGTTTGATATTACGGATAAAAAAATTATTGCTTTTGATTCTTTAAATCCTATATTATTGGATGTAATTTTTCAGAAATTATTGAAACCACTTCGTCAAATGGGAGTAGACTTTTTTTGGAACGATTATAAACAAACAGAGAAGGGACTAGATGAGCTTTGGTTTTTAAATCATTATCTTTTGGAAAATGATCCACTCAATCGAACTGTTCGTAATATGACTTTGGCCCGTAGTGCTTTGATTGCACCCCATCATCAGGCAATTACTTATTCTGGTAAAACGATCGTAGGTTGGGATATGCTTAAGAAAATTCCCCTTTATAATCAGTCTGCTTCTAATATCGGTGTTTCTTGGATTAGCCATGATGTTGCTGGAAATTATGGGGGGATTGAAGAGGAAGAACTTTATATTCGTTCAATTCAACTTGCGACATTTAGTCCTATTTTGAGATTTCATGCTCCTAAGGGAAGATATTATCGGAAAGAACCATGGAGATGGAATGCAAGAACACTAGAGGTAGTTGATGACTATTTAAAATTAAGACATCGTTTGATTCCCTATATTTATTCGAAGGCTTTTCTTTATCATCATGATGGAATTCCTCTGATTAAACCTTTATATCATGAACTTTCTTGGGTTTATGATGATAAAAATTTTTCAAGTGAGTATTATTTTGGAGAGTTATTAATTTCACCGATTCTTACAAAAAAGGATTTATTAATCAATCGAACGATTCATAAATTTTATTTACCAGAAGGTGTTTGGTATGACTTCAAAACTGGGAAGAAGTTTCCTGGTAATAAGAAATATGTAGCTTTTTTTCGAGATGAAGATTATCCAGTATTTGCGAGAAAGGGTGCGATTGTTCCACTTGACTATAGTGGAAAACCGAATTTTACTGGTACTCCAGAATCTTTAGAAATCCATATTTTTCCAGGAGAAAATCACACCTTTCAATTGTATGATGATGATGGTATCACTGATATGTATAAAGAAAAGCAGTATTTATTAACACAGATAGAATATAATTATTTACCTAGTAACTATACGATTATTGTAAGAAATTCTGAAGGTAGTAGAAGTGTGCTTCCAGATTACAGAAATTATAAGATTCGATTCCGCAATACGAAGAAAGCGCAAGATATTATGGCTTATTTTAATGATACAGAGTTAGAAACTGTTTCTTATGTAGATGATGCTGATTTTATTATTGAGGTAAGTAATGTTCCTTCTTTTGGACAACTTACTATCAACTGTAAGGGAAAAGATATTGAAATAGATGCCGTTCGTTTGATTAATGATGAAATTGATAGTATTTTACTTGATTTACCAATTAATACGGTTTTAAAAGAGAAAATTTCTTCTATTATGTTTTCTGATATTCCGATTAAAAAGAAAAGAATAGGGATTCGAAAACTATCAAAATTTAATTTATCAAGAGAATATATTCGATTATTTTTAAAACTTCTTGAATATATTGGAGAAATTTAGTATAATAGATTCGCTAATTAGTAAAGGGGGTGAATCATTATGTTTCAATATGCAAAAAGGGATATTAAAGAAAAAATTGTAAATTATAAAGCAGAGTGGAAAAAACGAAAGGATATTGAAAGGAATGCTCAAAAACAAGGAAAAAGATTTCATGATTTTTTAATGTTAAAAAAAGGTTTTGAAGGAGATTCTATCAATTCTGTTTTATTTTTAGGATGCGGTATTTTGGGTGGATTGTTAGGATTTTCTGGTTTGGTTGGTGGATTTTTATCAGTTGTCTTTTTAGCCTCTGCTTGTCTAGGATTTGCATTTTCAATTAAAAATTCAATTTCTGTGCAGAAAAAGAAAAAGATGATGAAAGAAAAGTATTTAGATTTGTTATCTTTGACGGATGAAGAGTTACTTGAAAAACAAGAAACTTTTTCAAGGGATGGATTTAAAGCTCATCATGAGGGACTTTCTTTTAGAAATCAAATTCGAAGATTAGAAATTGAGTATGAGGATATTAGTCGTTATGAGGCAATTTTGAATCATTCTGAGATTTATCATACACCATATTATTTGGCGGATGATGAGAATGAATATCAGACAATGGAAGAACAATATAATCTTTTAAACTCTACAATGTCTTTTGATGAATATTTAAAAGAGTGTGTAGATGTTTTTAATGTTGATTTGACTTCTTCTATTGAAGCACATCCACCACTTGTAAAGAAACTTTAGTATGGTAGGTATAATTTTTTGATGATTTCTTATAAAGTTATAAAAAATACTTTCTTTTTATTTAACTTATGGTATAATAAATTTTAGTTTCATGTTGATAAAGGAAGTAGTAGATATAAGTCTTTTTTAGAGAATCTATGGATGGTGGAAATAGATAAAGTACTTAGATTGAACTTGTCTTTTTGAATGAACTAGGGTAACTCCATTATCAGTTTAGAGAAACAAATAAGGTGGTACCACGAGTTATGTCGTCCTTTGGCATAACTTGTGGTTTTCTTTTGGAGGTGCGATGGAATTTTTCATTAATTTTATAATTATATTTGCAATTGTTTATATGTTTTATTATTTTGTTTCTGTAAGGAAGGCCAGAAAAACCAGTAAAAACATTCCTATTGAGGTTCAGTATTTATTAATTAGATATCAGATTGATTTAAAAAAGATTCGGTATAAAAAGTTTGTAAATTCTGTTACACTTGTTGGAAGTTTTGATATTGCACTTGTTGGATCTGTTGTTCTTTTTGTAAAAGAAATGGTGTTTCAATTACTTTTTGGATTTTTATTGTTTGTTCCTATTATATTGATTAGTTTTTGGCTTCTTGGAAAGTATTATCAAAATCAATGTCAGAAAAGAGAGGAAGAAGTTGATGTGATTGAAATGGAGGAACAGGGTTTTAAAAGAAAACCTATTATGAAAGAGAAAAAGAAGCATTTGAAGGGAGAGAGAAGAAATGGATAATACTCAAAAAATTGAAAAAAAATGGCAGAAATATTGGAAGGATCATCATAGCTTTGAGACGGTGATTGATCCTTCTCGAGAAAAGTATTATTATTTGGTGGAGTTCCCATATCCTAGTGGAGCTGGTCTTCATGTGGGTCATGTTCGTAGTTATACAGCACTAGATGCGATGGCTCGTAAGAAAAGATTGATGGGGTATAATGTGTTATTCCCAATGGGATGGGATGCATTTGGAGCTCCTGCTGAGCAATATGCGATTAAGAATCATGTTCATCCAAGTATCGCAGTAAAAGAAAATATTGAGACATTTAAAGGACAAATTCAAAAACTTGGTATTTCATTTGACTGGTCTCGTGAATTTTCAACGACAGATCCCGAATATTATAAATGGACACAGTGGCAGTTCTTACAATTTTTTAAGAAAGGAATGGCTTATAAGGCCAGGAAAAATATTAATTGGTGTCCAAAATGTAAAACAGGGCTTTCCAACGAGGACTCTAGTGGCGGTGTTTGTGAACGTTGTGGAACTCAAGTAGAACAACGTGAAAAAGAACAATGGATGCTTCGTATGAGTGATTATGCAGAAAGCTTGATTGATGGATTAAAAGATACTGATTTCCAAGAGAGAATTAAAACAGCACAAATTAATTGGATTGGTAAATCTGTTGGAGCAGAAGTTGATTTTGGCCTTAAACAAGTAGATGAAAAGTTAACGGTTTATACAACTAGACCTGATACTTTATATGGAGTTACTTTCATGGTAATTGCGCCAGAACATCCATATATTGACTTGTATAGTGGATTGATTTCAAATATGAACGAAGTCATTGATTATCGCGAAAAAGCCAATAAGAAGACAGAGTTTGAGCGTACTCAATTAGTCAAAGATAAGACTGGTGTGAAACTAGAAGGATTGACTGCGATTAATCCAGTCAATGGGAAAGAAATTCCAATTTATATTTCAGACTATGTTATGATGGGTTATGGAACAGGTGCCATTATGGCAGTTCCTGCCCATGACCAAAGAGACTATGATTTCGCGAAGAAATTTGGCATTGATATTATTCCAGTGATTGAAAAGATGACAGGAGTACCTCATGAAAATGAAAAATATAAAGAAAGTATTGTCGCGGTGATTCACAATAAGAAGACAGACAAATATCTAACGATTAATTGGCATAATCAGGGAGGACGAATTTTTATTGGTGGAACGATTCAAGAAGGAGAAACACCTGAGGCATGTGCAATTCGTGAGATCCGAGAGGAAACTGGGTATACAGACTTGAAACTAATTTCCACTGCGTTCCCAATCAATCATCATTATTATGCATATAATAAGAATCAATATTTTGAAATTGATGCGACTGGTTTCTATTTTGAGCTAGAAAGTGAAAAACAAGTAGATGTTTCTCTAGATGAGGATGAGAAAAACTGCTTTACAGTAGAATGGGTTGATAAGAAAACAGTTGAGAAAGAGATTACTGAAGAATTACATCGTGCTGTTTATGAAGCAATCTTTGATGAGAGCGCCTTTACAGTAGATGGAAAAATGATTCATTCTGAGTTCTTAAATGGTATTACAGAAAAGCAAGTTGCTATTCAAAAAATGATTGAATATTTGGAAGAACAAGGAATTGGTCATAAAAAGACAAATTATAAATTACAAGATTGGATTTTTACAAGACAAAGATTCTGGGGTGAACCTATTCCTCTGATTTATTGTGAAGATTGTGGTTGGGTTCCAGTGCCTGAAGAAGATCTTCCAGTACTTTTACCAAATGTCGCTGAATATGAGCCAACAGATGATGGAGAAAGTCCATTAGCTAGAATTGATGAATTTGTAAATACCACATGTCCACATTGTGGAAAACCTGCAAGAAGAGAAACAGATACAATGCCTAACTGGGCTGGTTCTTCTTGGTATTGGTTACGTTATATGGATCCTCATAACAATCAAGAATTTGTTAGTCAGGAGGCTCTTAAATATTGGGGAAAAGTAGATTGGTATAATGGTGGAATGGAACATGCTACAAGACATTTACTTTATGCTAGATTCTGGAATCAATTCCTATATAATGAGGGATTGGTACCAAACAGTGAACCATTTAAAGTACGTGCAGCGCATGGAATGATTCTTGGAGAAGGTGGCGTTAAGATGAGTAAGAGTCTTGGGAACGTAATCAATCCAGATGATATTGTTTCAACGTATGGTGCAGATACTCTTCGTACTTATGAAATGTTTATTGGGGACTATGAAAAAGAAGCTACTTGGAGTGAACAAGGACTTGTTGGATGTCGTAGATTCTTAGACAAAGTAATTCGTCTTGGGGAAAAGATAGTTAAAAATGTTTCTTATTCCACAGAATTAGAAAAAGATATCCATAGAACAATTAAAAAAGTTACAGAAGATATGGATGCTTTGAAATTTAATACAGCTGTTTCTGCTTTGATGATTTTACTTAATAAAATGGAGAAAGTAGAATCTATTACAACGAAGGATTATCGTACATATTTGATGTTATTAAATCCAATTGCGCCACATATTACAGAAGAGCTTAATGAGATGTATGAACTTGGTAGTCCTTTATGTGAATCTTCTTGGCCAACATATGAAGAATCTATGTTGGTAGATCAAGAAAAAGAAATCGCGGTACAGGTAAATGGTAAAGTTCGTGCGACAATTTCTGTACATGCAGATGATGATAATCAACAAATAGAAGAAAAGGCAATGGCTTCAGAAAATGTACAGCGACATATTGAAGGAAAAGAAGTTGTTAAAGTCATTGTTATTAAAGGAAAAATTGTTAATATTGTTGTTCGATAGAGGAAAAGTAAAAAACGACTGTTTATGACAGTTGTTTTTTTTATACTATTATTGGTGATAAAATGAGAGTTAAAGTATTTGATTTTGAAGATGAAAAAGATTTAGAGGATGCGATTAATTCTTTTTTGGATGCAGATATGGATTTAATTGATATTAAATATCAGGTTTCTTCTAGTGTTTATAGTGAGGAACAAATTTATTGTTTTTCGGCAATGATTATTTATTCTAGTAAGTAATTGCTTTTTTGTAGTGTAAACTTAAAGTTGTCAATTAAATGTAAATTTATTTTATCTAAAATACTTTTTTGCTATTAATTGTCTTTTTAAAATGTTTTATTTTGTCTAATAAAGTGTAAAGATGTCAAAAAAATATTTTTTAATATCCCATTATAATTCTAAAAAGTGTACAATAATTTTATAAACAATGAGAGAATTATTGATATTTTTATGAAAGGGATGTGAGGGGTATGAGAATTATTTTTAAGAATAGAAAACGATTGATTCTTACTTTTGTTTGTTTAGGAATTGCTTTCTTTTTTTTAACACTTTCTTTTTCTTCTTTACCAAAGATGCATAGGATTCAAAAGGATGCAATTATTTATCGTGCACCAAATACAAATGGGTTTCGGTATTTATCGGATACACCATATATTAAGGAACAATCATCTGTTGGGTAT
>CANOYR010000028.1 GCA_947571655.1 uncultured Caryophanales bacterium | reverse complement strand
GGAAAAAAAGGTTTAAACGAAAAAGGATAGATTCAATTTCTATTCTTTTTCTTTTACATAATTAATAAATTGTGCTATAATATAGACGATTTTAAAATTAAAGTCGGTGAGGTCAATGAATAAATCAGTTCAAATTCAAAAATTATTGGAAAAAAATCAAGTAGAGGAAGCTCTAAAACTATTAGAAGAAAACAAGAAAGAAATGGACTACGATGAATATCATGCTTACTATGCTCTTTCTCTGGAAATGAAACAACAATATCAAGAGGCACTCAATGAATACTATAAAATTCAATATATAGGAGAGAGAATTCGTCCCAAATTTTATTATTTTCATTTGGCAGTTTGTCTCAATGCTTTAGGAAAAACCAAACAAGCACTGGCAAATTTAATAAAAATTGAAGATGAAATTACCAATAAGGATATGTCTCTTCATTGGCAATTTTATCTGACTTATAATGCTCTAGGGGAAGAGAAAAAAGCAAAAGAACATATCGAAGTAATTTGTAAAAAAAATAAAGATCCCTTTTATCAAATTCGTTATGCTAATCTTCTAAATAATCTAGGATTCTTTGAAAAAGCCTATCGAATCGAAAAAAAATTATATCAAAAATATAAAGAGGATTCCTTTCTTCTTCGAGAACTTTCCTCTAGTAGCTATAATATGAAAAAATATAAAGAATCCAAGGAATATCTAAATCGTTTAATTGAACAAAAACAAGCACTTGATTGGGATTATTTATATTTAGCCAATATTCATATTTTTTATGAGCAATATGAAGAAGCAATTCAAACACTTAACCAAATCAAACAACAAAGTGTATCTAGTAGTCTTCAATATGCTTTTTGTTATCGAAAATTAGGAAAAGAAAAAAAAGCCATTCAATACTATCAACAAGCAATCAAAAACGATCCGAAAGATATTTTAGGAATTGCCTCCTATATCGCTTACTACCGAGAAATAGGAAAATATGAAGAAGCACTAGAAGCATTAAAACAATATAGAAAACAAGTCCCAGAATATCAAGGAAGAATCTACTATGAAATAGCCAAAGTAGAAAGTGATCGAGAAGATTATAAAAAAGCCATTACTTATTTAAAAAAAGCCGAAAAAATAGAAGAACATCCGTTAATTTTCTGTGATTTGGCTTGGAATTATAAGCAACTAGAAAAATATAAGGAAGAAAAAATTTCCCTAGAAAAAGCCCTTCAATATCTACCAAAGGATGATTGGGTGTTATCAGAACTTGGATTTTGTTTCCTCCAACTAGGAGAATATCAACGGGCTTTAGAAACATACTTTCAAGTAAATATCAATCATAATGAAGTTGATAAAGATCGCTTTTTCTATGAGGTTGGAATCTGCTATGAAATGACAGAAAACTTTTTAGAAGCAACGGCATCTTTTTTAAAAATAAACAAAAAAGAATCTTATACTTATGGGCATTTAGTCAAATGTTTTTTAGAATTAGATTTCTTAGAACAAGCAAAGTTTTGGATTCAAAAAATTAATTTAAAAAAAGAAAAAGATCCCTGGTTTTTAGAAATCCATTTAAACTACCTAGAAGAAACAAAATCTTATCAGGAACTAAGTATTCTTTTAGAAAAAAAGAAAAAAATACTTCCTCAAGTGTTATATCTTCAAAAGAAGGTATTCTTACTAGTCGAACAGAGTAAAAACAAAAAAGATCCAAATTTAGTACAAGCTCTAAAATATCAAAAAAAGATTCAAAAAATCGAAGGAGAAACTTCAAGAAACCTTTTGATGGAAGCATCTATTTTAAATCGAATGAATGCTTATCAAGAGGCAAAATCTTGTTTAGAAAAAATAAAACCTCAAAAAAGGCAAAAAGTCTTATTTAAACGAGAATGGATTCAAAACCTAATCTTATCGAAAGATCCTAAAAAATTAGAAGAAGCATACCTACAATCAAAAGCATTATATCAAGAAACCAAAGAGGAAAAAGATCTATTTTTAATAGGACTTTCTTCCTACCAAAACAAAAAATACCTAAGAGCACTTTTCTATTTTAGAAAATTAAAGAAAAAGAATCTTTTTTTAGAAGAGATAGAAGTTCTTTATGCGATTTGTTTAGATAGAATTGGTTTTTCTTTCCAGCAAAAAAGAAAACGAAAACAATGGGAGAAAATGCCTTTTAAAAATGATTACATAGAAGAATTCTTAGAAGAAAGGAAAGATAAAAAATGAAAAAGAAAATCATACTATTAGTACTAGGGAGTATCCTAATGTTCCCATGGAATGTATGGGGAAAAGAAAAAGAATATTCATCTCTTGGTTTAAAGGAAACTTGTGAAAGTGAGGGAATTCTTTTTTCTCATCCAAATTATCAAGAGCAAGAAGGAAAAGCCAATATTTATTTATTTCGAGGATCAGGATGTGAACATTGCTATCAATTTTTAACATACTTAGAGGCGATTACAGAAAAATATGGAGAAACTTTTAATTTAATTTCTTATGAAGTATGGCAAAATGAAAACAATTACCAATTAATGGAGAAAGTTTCTAAAAAGTTAGGAGAAAAGGCCAATGGAGTTCCTTATATTGTAATTGGAAAACATTTTTGGGCAGGATATTCTGAATCCTTAAACGAAGAAATTTTTCAGGCAATAGAAGAAGAGTATCAAAATAAAAACAAAAATGATATTGTTTCTAAAATTATTCAAGAAGAAGGAACTTTGAAGTCGATAGACTTCATCATTCCTATCAGTTTCCTTTTTCTAATTTTTCTTCTCTTTTATGCTAGAAATAAAACCAAAATATAAGAAAAAGTTCCATTGAATTGGAACTTTTTTTATGGTGAAAAATTCTTGATTGATAAACAAAAAATATTTCATAAAATAAAAATAAAAAATAAAAGATTATGAATTTATAGTTCAAAAGACATAATCCTTTATTTAATTCCTTCATATATTACAGTGTGTAGAAAAGTTCGGACATTTACATACTGATAAGAAGGAAGCTATAAAATAAAGCTTTTCTTACGCTTGCTTTAATTATATAGCTATTATATTTTATGTAAGATGAATTTTATTATTATAAAAATCCTTCTTATCAAAACAAAAATAAGAAAGAAGGAAAATAAATGAATGAAAACGAATACATAGTAAATGCGTTTACAAAAGAAGGAGAACATACGAATTTAGAAGTAAATCAACTGAAGGTAGATTGTATCACTTCAAAAGAGAATCATTTTGAGTTAGATAAAGATGGAAACTTAACTGTAAAAAGCATCAATACCTTAAATGGAATTTCTATGAACCAAAACATACTAAATACGATTTATCCAGTAGGTTCCATTTACATGTCAGTAAATAATAGCAATCCACAAACACTGTTTGGTGGAACGTGGGAACAACTGAAAGATCGATTTTTACTAGCTTGTGGAGACACTTATCCAAATGGTACAGTGGGAGGAGAGAGTACACATACATTAACGGATGCTGAAATGCCAGCTCATGAACATAATGGTCTCTTAGTAGATACGACACAAGTAGCCTGGAGTATGCCTCATGCAGGAGGTTCTATCAATTTATATCAATCAAATCCATTTTCTTTGGATGATTCTTTCTACCGTACAATAAGAACAGCAGTCGCAGGAGGATCAATGCCTCATAATAATATGCCACCTTACTTCACAGTTTATATGTGGAAGAGGAATGCTTAGAGGTGAATCATGAAAGAAGTAGAAGTAATCTCTAAGAGAAAATTAAAAGAGAAACATTTCTTAAGGGAAGATGGTTCCTTTGTTGCGAGAGTATATAATGAAAACGTTCACTATTTAAAAAATGGAAAATACGAAGACATTGATAATACTCTAGTAAAGAAAAATGGATATTATAAAAACAAAAAGAACGAATATCAAGTATTTTACAAAGATACCAGCAAAGATTCATTTTTAAGAATGGAAAAACAAGGATATTTTTTAGAAATAAAACTGAAGCAATCGAAGGAAGTAAAAATAAAAAAGAAAAGAAAAAAGTCAAAGTACATAGAAAATGTCAACTATCATGAAGTCTTAGACGGAGTAGATTTAGAGTATCAAACATTACCAACGAAAGTAAAAGAAACGATTGTCTTAAAAAATAAAGATGCAAAAATTGATCGATTATCATTTCTTGTAAATACCAATTTAGAGCTTAGTTTATATCAAAATACAATCATTGCGGAAAAAAATCATACTACGATTTTTACGATAGATGCCCCTTATATGGAAGATAGAGAAAACAAAAGAAATCAAAATATTTCATATTTATTAAACAAGACGGAAACAGGATATGAAATAAAACTAAATCTTGATAAGAAATGGCTAAACTCTGACGAAGTAAAATATCCAGTTCGAATTGATCCTACCATTACGAATCATAATCATAAAGAAAATGGATATGATACTTATATTTATCCAAACGATACGAATGTAGATAAGACCAATCATGGAATTTTAAAAGCAGGAGTAGAAAAAATAGGCGATCAATATCAGATCAATCGAACATTAATAAAATTTGATTTACCAGAAATAGGAACAGGAAGCGAGGTTGTGAAGGCCCACCTATCATTATTGTGTTATCCTTTAAAATATGACCTACCATTCCTAGATAATAAGGTTTTAGAAATTCATAGAATGACAGAAGATTGGACCCCACAAACTGCCAATTGGGAAAATGCAAATAAAATATATGACGATCGAGTAGAATCTGTAATTTTAGCATCTAGAAGTCAACTCGTGGGAAATATCATTACATACCCTCAATATGCATATGCTTATTTAACATCATTAGTAAAAAAATGGTATAAAGAAACACCAAACTATGGAATTATGATTAAAAGTGCAGATGAAACCTATATCGATGAAGGATATCCAGCCTTTTTCCCTCAGCAAGCCAATATCCCAAATATTGAGGTACGACCAACATTAGAAGTTGTATATCGAAATCAAAATGGACTAGAAAATTATCTAAATTACAAAAGTCAAACCTTTACGAGTGGAGCAACACATATCAATACATTCAATGGAAATATGACTGCCGTTTTTCCATTAGGTTCTACCATTGGAGGAAAACTCCCTGTAAGTCTAAATCTAATCTACAACACCAACGATGTTGTATTAAATAAAATAACCGCCTGTGGAAGAGGGTATCGTCTTAGTTTAGATCAAACATTAAAAGAAGCAAAAATTGAAAATGAGAATTATTTAGAATATACAGATGAAGATGGAACCATTCATTATCTATATGAAGATACAAGAAATGATTCTCCTATTTATAAAGATGAAGATGGGTTAGGGTTAACAGTAGAACAAAAGGATACCGTTACTTATCTTATGACTGATAAAAATAAAAATCAGATGATATTCACGAAAATCTTAGATACTGCCTATCTATCAGAAATTCAAGATGTAAAAGAAAACAAAATTACAATAGAACGAATGCTCAATTATGGAATTACTAAAATAACAGATGCCAATCAGCAAGAGATTCATATTACATATCTAGATGGAAAAATGGAAATAATAAGTCCTTATACTACAACCAAAATCGCTTCAATTGATGGAATCTCTGTCTTTGAAAATCATTTAGGAAAAACTTATATTAGTTACAACAAACAAGGATTAATTTCAAGTATTACAGATGTAACAGGATTAAAAATAACATATGATTACTATCATCAAAAACCATATAAAGTACAGAAAGTAACTCAATATGGACTGAACAATACGATAGGAAATTCCTTTTCTTTAGACTATGGATTTGAATCAACAACCATCACAGATCATAAAGGAAGAATCAATACTTTAATTTTTAATTCACTAGGAAATTTATTATCCAGTAGCAGAATGAGTAATGATAACGACTTAAATAAATCCTATTCAATCGCAAATAGTTATGGGAATGAATTCTTTTATAAAAATAAACTATTAAGTGATACAGTCCCCGTAAAATATGTGAAAAATCACCTTCATAATTCTAGCTTTGAAACAGATTACGATATCTTCGCTACAGATGATAGTATGATTAGTAAAGGGTTTTCTAATGATTATTTCGTATCTGGAAAGCGAAGTTTAAAAGTTACATCCAATGGAAAAAATCAAAGTATTTATACCTGGATATTAAATTTAAAACAAGGAAAATATTATACATTTAGTGGATATTTTAAAAATGATCAAAAAATCAAAGTTTCATTAAATACAATAGTTGATTCTGATGAAATCAGAAAGACACTGACAGAAGAATTTTCGGAATCTGATGAATTTGTAAGAAGAGATCTTAGTATTTATTGTAATGATTCCTCTGGGATTATGAAGCTATCGATTGAATTAGAAAATCCAGGAACACTTTATATAGATAACATACAATTAGAAGAAGGAGAAGTGGCAAATGACTACAATATTTTAGAAAATTCAGACTTTTCAGAAGGACTGAACGGATGGATTGCAACCGCAACTAGAGTAAACAATCATATTTTAGATGAAAATGGATTTCCAATAAAAGAAAATATTCCTATAAATGAAGTCTTTGAAGTAGTAAAAGTAAATAATAACCAAAATACAGCATTAAAAATAAAAATGAGTCCCTTAGAAGGAAGTTTATTAGAAAGAATATTTCCAATCAATGGAAAAAAAGGAGATATTTATAACATTTCTTTTTGGTATAAAAATGAAGGGATAGAAAGTGATGGAATGCATATTTCTAATCATGTGCAAATTTACTTTAAACCAGTAGGCAAAGATGCAGAATATTGTGTGTTGCCAAGTGTAGAATTTCATCCCAATGAAAAACAGTGGCAATATTTTACCTTTCAATATGATGCTGATGAAGATTATGAAGAAATTCGTTTAATCTTTAATCAAGGAAGAAATGCTAATTCCCTCTACATTACCAATCTATTTTTCTACAAAGATGTAGCAAGCAGTTTGTATGATTATGATGAACAGGGGAATATTACAAAAATCAAAGAAACCTCTAAGGATCAAGGAAGTGTTTTTTCATATGATCAAAATAATCAATTAATTTGTGCAACCACTCCAAAAGGAAAGAATTTTAAATACGAGTACGATAATAAAAAAACAGATCAAGTCTTAAGTGCTGTCTCAAAAACAGGAATTTCTAATCAAATAGAATATGATCAATTTGGTAATCCCATAAGAACCAAAATTTCTAAAAAACAAGATGAGACATTGACAAGTGGAACCTATTTCATTAGAAACAAAGGAACCAATCGCTATATTAATATAAGAGATAAGCATATTAAAATAGAAAATAATTCATGTAGTAATACCCCATGGAGAATAGGAAAATGGAAAGAAGACATTACAAATCAGCAAATAAACGAAAGAGGAGAAATAGAAGAAACAGTAATTACGGTCGATAAAATACAAATGTTAAGTGAATATACAGCAGAAGATTATTTAGGAATTTTTTCACAAACAGATACAGAAAATCTCAAAGTAGATATGTATAAAATATCAGAAATTCCAAACTTTGTATTAGCTGAAACAATATTTATCTTAGAAGAAAATGAAAATGGTAGTTATCACATCAAACGAATAAATCATGATCCAACCAAAATAAAAGATCAATATTTAAGAGTTAGTCAAGAAGATCCTTCCAAGCTTGAACTTGCAGAATTAATTTCTCAGGATCCCGCTTTTGAGTTTTACTTTGAAGTTTTAGAAGAAGAATGGATAGAAACAGAAGCAACTTACACTGAAGATGGAAGATTTATAACGAGTGTTTTAGATAGTAATTTCAATAAAACATTCTATGAAATAGATCCAAACACAGGATTAACGACAAAAACAACAAATGCCAAAAACCAAGAAACTAATTATACGTATAATAGTCAAAAGCAAATAACTTCAATTACGCAAAAAGATAAAACAGTTAATTACTATTATAATGACAAAAACTTATTAGATAGCATTCAACAAGGAGAAAAAGAATATCGATTTACCTATGATAACTTTTTAAATACAAAAACAGTTAATATTGGAGATAATATCAATCTAGTAACGAATGAATATGAAGAAAATAATGGAAATTTAAAGAAAACAACTTATGGAAATAGTCATCAAATATCCTATGAATATGATGAATTTGACCGAGTAAAAACTTTATATAAAATGAATCAAAATTATCATTATAAATATGACAGTAATGGGAATCTAGCAAAGATATTATCAGATATGAGAATACAACCATTAGATACAAATCCAGAAGAGGTAAGAAAATGGTATGATTCAGTTACAACATATAAATATGATAGTGCAAAAAGGATAGAAAACTATCAAAAAGATAATTTTAGAATTCATTATACCTATGATAAAGATGATAATGTGATAAATAAAAAATATCAATTAGATAATCAGAACCATACTTTAGAGAATACATGGAATCAAGAGGATGAATTAATACAATCAAGATTAGATGATCAAAGTATAAGTTATACTTATGATGGTATCGGAAGATTAAAGGAAAGAAAAATCAATAGTAAATACCCTACAACGTATGAATATATCTCTCATGGAAAAAGAACTTCTAATTTAGTGAAAAGTATCAAAAACGGAGAAAACGAGTATA
>CANOYR010000027.1 GCA_947571655.1 uncultured Caryophanales bacterium | reverse complement strand
TTTATTGTTACCATTTTAAGAATCTCCTCACTTTCTTACAAAACAAAAAATCAATCCCATTTCTAGAATTGATATTTATCATTAAGCTCTAACTATAAAAGTTCGAGCAGATTCTTCTCTGGTGCCTGAGGTGGGACTTGAACCCACACGGTATTGCTACCAAAGGATTTTGAGTCCTTCACGTCTACCATTCCATCACTCAGGCGCTTTTAACACTATGATTATAGCAAAAAAAAAAGAGACTGTAAAGTTTTTCTCTTTCTATTTTTGATGATTTTTTATAAGTTTTTCACTAATTGTATAATTTACTATGAGAGTTAAGATAAAGATATCTAGAAAACTTAAAATAGCCATAATTACTATAATTATAGATATATTTCCATAGGTTCCAAGAGAAAGACTATAAAAATTCACATACATTCTATTTGTAGAAATCGCAATGAACAAGACTGTAGTTATAATTAATGATAGGAAAAAACATTCACCTACATAACGCTTAAATCGATTTTTCTCTTCTTTTTCTTTAGATAAGGATTTGCGTAGACTTTTTCCATTGTTATTTATAATATGTACGTATTCGATAATTAAAGATAAAGTTAAAATAAGCATAAGTTCTAGTATGCATTTATCCAAAGAAGAATATTTTATATATTTATACATACAGGCAAATCCTAAATAAAGATAGGAGATAATCATTAATCCATAGTAGATATATTTCGACTGATTCATAGTTTTCTTTTGTCTTTTTTTATTAGGCTTTTTTTTCATTTGCAATGCCCTCCAATTCTATTCTTATTTAGAATATATCATAATTTTTTTAAAAAGTAAATTAGAGTTCTTCGATTTATTCTGTTTCTTTTTCATTATATTTTGAATGATATAAATCTTTGAATTCTTCATTCTTCTCTCCTATTTTTAATGATTCTATTTTTGGTAAATCTTCTATTGTTGCTAATCCAAAATAGTCAAGAAAGTCGCTTGTTGTTTTGTATAAAATTGGTCTACCTACAATATCACTTCTACCGATTTCTTTAATTAAATTTTTTGCTACTAGTTTTCTAATTACTTGACTGCTACTTACCCCACGAATTTCATCTACTTGAATTCTTGTAATTGGTTCATTATAGGCGATGATTGCTAAAGTTTCTAACGCGGCTTGACTAAGTGTATTACTCTCTTTATTTTCAATTAGCTTCTGATAATACTCTTTGTGTTCTTTTTTTGTTGTTAACTTAAAAGTGTTTCCTAAAAAATTTAACCAAATTCCACTATTTTCTTTCTCGTATTTTTCCCTTAAGTGACTAAGGATTCCCATTACTTCTTCTTTTTCTATTTCTAAAATATCCATCAATTGAGTTAGGGTTAATCCATCCTCCCCTACTACGAATAATAATCCCTCTGTTACTGCCTCTTTATTCATCCTATTGCCTCCACTATAATTTGATCAAAATTATTTTCTTGTCGAATTAATAATTCATTTTTTCTTGCCATTTCTAAAATGGCTAAAAACGTTACAACAATGTATTCCTTTGTTACTATTTCAAAGAGTTCAAAAAAATTAACTTTTTTGTTTGTACGAAGAATTCCTTGAATACTTTTTCTTCTCTCTTCCACAGAAATTTCTTTTTTTGTTACTGTAGTAGAAAGAGGTTTTTCTTCTTCTTTTCTTTTTAAAAATTTTTCAAAAGCGTTCATTAAATCATCTAGTGTTACATCACTATTCATCATAATTCCCTCTTCTTGATATTCTTTTAAGCTTTCTGGAATTTTAGTATAAACTTCTTTTCGAACCTCTGATAATTCCTTCAATTTACTTGTAACATCCTTATAGTGTTGATACTCAATTAACCGTTGAATTAAAGTTTCTCTTGGATCTTCTTCTTCCTCTTCTTCTGAAACATCCTTATGACGTGGTAATAATAGTTTAGATTTCATCTCTATTAATTCACTCGCCATCACTAAATATTCGCTTGCAATATTTAAATTTAAAGATTCCATTTTTTTAATATAGTCTAAATATTGAGTTGTGATATCCACAATCTCTATTTCCCAAATATCAACTTTTGATTCCTTAATTAAGTGTAGTAATAAATCTAATGGTCCTTCAAATGCATCAATTTTTACTTCATATTCCATAGTTATCACCTATTCTACTTCTTTTTTATTACTTATTTGTTTTCTTTTAGCTAGTAGTGTATATCCCTTCACAAAATTTACTATAGGCCTCGTCTGAACTTATTTCTTTATTTGTAATTATAATGGTATCTTTTTTTTCTTGATTGTTACAAACAATGATTTGATATTTTTTGGCGATGTAGGTGCAAGTTCCACCATCCCAGAGACAATCCTTTTTCTTTAAACCTTTAGTTAACAATTCTTCAGAAATGGTTTTATCTTTTATCAACACCTTTTCTAGTTCTACTTTACTAAAGCAATAACTATATACAATTTTTCCCTTTTCCGTTATACCTAATTCTTTTAGTTTACAGGTTTTATCTTCTGTTACTTGGAGTAATCCATCTCTTAAAATGCTTGAATCAATCATTACTACAATCATCCATATCAAAAAAATTCCTAATAACCCTAATAAAATGGTTTGTATTGAAATTCTTCTTTTTAATACCATCTTGATACCTACCTTCTCTTTCATTATATAGGAATTTCTTTTAAAAAAAAAGAGAAACTTCCTCATTCTAAAAAACATTGTTATAATAAAAGTATAAGAAAGTGGGGATTTTTTTGAAAAATTTTACTATGGTTGATGAACCTTTTTTATGTGAGTACTGTAATAGACAGGTTTCCAAATTAAATTATACTGCTAGGGATCATTGTCCTTATTGTCTTTATTCCAAACATGTAGATATCATGCCAGGGGATCGATTGAATGATTGTATGGGATTATTGAAACCAATTGGTGTTGAGAAATTTAAAGATACTTATAAAATTATTTATCAGTGTGAAAAATGCCATAAAACTCATAGAAATATTATGGCAAGGGATGATAATATGGATTTAATTATTGAGCTTTCTAAAATGAATTAATTTTTTTGATGATATTATTTCAAATCATTATAAATAATTAGATAGGAAATTGATATAAAAGTAAAGAATAGTTTTAGTAAAAATGATTGTAAATTTAGAAATATTTTATTAAAACTTTAAATTCAAGAAATTAACTTCTTAGAAAGTGAAAAAGCAAATTGGTCTTAAAATTCTTATCATATTTCTTAATTTATATTCTAGAATTGATTGATATTAATCAAAAATATGCCGACTATGGTTTACAAATTTATTATTCTTCATTTTTTTGATTCAGACTATATTCATTTTCTTTTAACAGATTATCATCAAAAAAGAATTGATTCTAAAAATATATAGAAAAAGAAATTCTAAGGAAAGTGATAGAATTTCTTTTAATTTTTAGGTCGGAAAAATAAACTAAAGAAAAAAGTAAATACGATGGCTGCCGTGATTCCAGAAGCAGTTAAATCGAACATTCCCATTAATAGACCCATAATTCCCATATCGGATGCCTTATCTAAGGCACCATGAATTAGGGAGTGTCCAAAACTGGTGATTGGAACTAAGGCACCTGCTCCTACATAATTAATAATTTGATCATAGATACTAAATGTATCTAAAAATGCCCCTACTACTACAAAAATACTGGTAATATGTCCTGCTGTTAATTTGGTATTATCTAATATTAATTGTCCTAAAAGACAAATAGCACCTGCAAATAGGAAAGAATTTATATATATCATTTGATTACCTCCAAACTGATTGCATGAGCAATACTTAGAATATTTTCATGTTGATAAACAAATGTTGGAGAAAATAGAGCTCCTGTTGCAACAAGCAGTACTTTTTTTATTTTTTTCTTCTTTAACATTTGTAAAATTAAACTATAATTTACAAGAGCACTACATACTGGTCCAGATCCTCCAGCTTGTACTTCTTTTTGCTTTTCTAAGTCATAAAGCATAGTTCCACAATCATTGTAATTGTTTTTTATGTCCATTTGATATTCACTTTTCATAAAATCGATTAAGATTTCTTTTCCATAAGCTCCTAAATCACCTGTTAGAATTAAATCGTAATAATCTGGTGTACGATTTAAATTTGTTAAGTGTCTATAAATTGTATCCGCTGCAGCAGGTGCCATCACTGCTCCCATATGAAAAGGATCTGTTTGTTCATAATCAATGACTCTACCAATCGTTGAACTTTCTACTTTAATTCCTGTATTTTCATTGGTTAATAGAATACTTGCGCCTCCTGTTGCTGTAAATGTTGCTGTTTTGGGCTTTGGAGCTCCATATTCTGTTGGATTTCTGAATTGCTTTTCACTACTCATATTATGGGAAGAAGTTGCTGCAATTACGTTACTTACTTTTCCTCCATCAATCAAACTACTTCCAATAATCATACCTTCGATGCTAGTTGCACAAGCACTATAAATTCCTAGAAATGGAAAGGCGAATTTTTCTGCAGAATAACAAGATGAAGTAATCTGATTTAATAAATCCCCTGATACAATTAAATCAATATCTTCTTTTTGATGGTTTGTTTTTTCTAGTAATGTTTTGATGCTATCTTCTAAGACCTTTACTTCAGCAGTTTCCCAAGTTTTTTCTCCATGATATAAGTTTTCAAAAGTCTTATCAAAGTAAATTTTTAATGGTCCTTCTGCTTCGTATGGACCAGCAATTGTTGCTGCATCCTCTACAAAAACCTGTTTATATTGAAATGTCATATTCTAGCCTCCCATAATTATTAATCGTAATAATCCAAAAAACCAAGCCGAAACAACTCCATATAAAATCACACTTCCCGCTAGTTTAAAGATATTACTACCAAGCCCAAAGATGGGACCTTCCTTTCGATATTCAATACCAGCACTCGTCATAGAATGAGCAAAGCCAGTAATTGGAATAATCAAACCACATTTACAAAAAGTTACCCATTTGTCAAAAAATCCAAGGGCTGTAAATAAACTTGCAAGAAAGATTAATGTAACTAACATAAAGGTTGTTGCATCTTTCGTTGCAATGTCAAAAAAACTTACATAAAATTCTGTTAACAATTGTCCAATGACCCCAACAATTCCTCCAGTAACGAATGCAATAAAAGCGTTTTGTGCTCTTGTTTCAGTTGGTTTGTGTTGAGATACAATTTCTTGATATTTTTTCTTTTCCATAAACTCACCCATTCCTAGTATTTTCATGAAATTTGACTTTTATTCTTTTTATTTCTTTTTTTTTTTATTTATGTTATTATATTTATAATAAGAAACTAAAATAAAAGGAAGGCGTTGATTGAAAAGTGGCAATCTTAAGAACCAAAAAATTTGCTCTACTTTCTGATTCTGCTTCAATAAAAGAAGAGGATAGTTCAAAATTCAGTTTTCATTTAAAAAAATATATCGACGCAAAAAAAAGCAACTTAGCAATTAAGAAACTTCGGGAAAAAATCAATCAAATACAAGAAATTAGAAAAAATTATAAAGCTGTAGATGATCTTTCCAAATTACGTTTTACTTTTCAAAAAAGATTAGAACGTGGAGAAAGCCTTGATGAAATCTTACCTGAAGCCTATGCTGTTGTATTAGAAGCTGTTTCAAGAATTAAGAAGGGAATAGATGGAAAACCTATTGAATTAACAGATTCTCAAATTATGACTTCCCTTGTTTTAAATGATGGAAATATTGCAGAACTTGCAACAGGAGAAGGAAAAACTTATGCTTTAATTATGGCAGCTTATTTAAATACACTCGGTGGAGAACAAGTTCATGTGTTTACTGCAAATGATTATTTAGCTCAACGTGATTCTGAAATTAATACTCCTATTTTTGAGTCTTTAGGAATCAAGGTCGGTTGTGCTCTTGATAATTATGTTGTTGATGGAGTTTCTTTGGATAAGAGTGAATCTAAAAAAAAGAGAAAAGAAGCTTATCAAAATCTTGATATTGTTTATGCAAAATCATCAACGATTGCTTTTGATTGGGAATTTGATCAACAAGTGATGGAAAAAGAAGATAGGATGCTACAACGTCCCTTTCATTATGCTATCGTAGATGAAGTAGACTCTGTTATGATTGATGAGGCAAATACACCTCTTATTATTTCTCAATCTTTAAATTCTTATGAGGATAAAATTCAAAAGGAAGATTCTATTATTACAGATAAGATTTTTGGAGAAGAAAATCGACAATCTTGGCTTTTAATTGCAAATACGATTGTAAAAACTTTACGAGAAGATGCAAGTAATACTTTTAGAAGTTCTGAGGAATTTTCTTCTAATCCTATTTTAAATAAAGTTTCTTTCCAGGGAAAACACTTAGCTGGCACTGTAAATAGTTTGCAAGATCGGATTTTAAAAAGTGGAGCTAAAATTTATATTGATGAACGTCATAAAACAGTAGAACTTACCGATGCTGGATATGATTTTGTAGGTAAGATTATTAAAAATACTGGTTTTGATGAGAATGAAGTTTTTCACTATATCAAAAATGCTTTGTATGCACATTGTATTTTAGAAAAAGACGTCGATTATCGGATTGATCAAAATTCAAAAACAAATGAGAAGAAAATTATTTTGATTGATTCTAATACAGGTAGAGATCTTCCTGATAATAAACTTTCCGAAGGATTGCATCAAGCACTTGAAGTTAAAGAAATTATTAAGGATATGCCTGATATTAATCTTGGGAATAAAAAATTAAAAGAAGCAATTAAAAAAGTATCTCAAATGAATATCAGTACTGCAAAAATAACACAACCAAGCTTTTTTTCTAAGTATCAGAAAGTTGGAGGGACGAGTGGAACTGTCAGTGATGAAGTTACAAAAAGAGAATTTAAAGAACAGTATAAAAAGAAGATTATTGAAATTCCTCGATCTAGAAAAAAGATTGCTGTTGAGAAACCAGTAGAAGTTTATGCTAGTAGAAGAGAAAAACTAGATGCTGTTGTCTCACAAATTATTGAATGTCATAAAAGAGAACAACCTATTTTAGTAGGAGCTAAAGATATAGAGGAGGCAAAAGAGATTAGTACTCGTTTAGAGGCTTACCAAAGAAAACCTTTTGCACAACTTTGCGCTAATCTTTTCCAAACACCAATAGAACAGGTGAATATCTTACAGGCAACAAAATTGTATTGTTTAATGACTCATACTGATTTTCCAGTTCACGATAGAAAAGCACAATATGCTATTTCTGAACAGGTACAGTGCTTGATTCTACCAGAAAATGAAAAAACTGCTTTAGATTATCGTGTTGAAAGACAACTTCAAGAAAAGATTGATTCTACAACATCTATTTCTATGGATACCAAAAAAGAGATTTATCAATTTCTTTATCACAAAAATCCAGAATCAAATAAAGAACTTGATGATTTAACAATTCGCTTATATGGAATTCCTTTTCGAACATTAACTGCAGAAAATACGGAACAAGAAGTCGAAATTATTTCTCAGGCAGGTCGTCTTGGGGCAGTAACAATTGCAACTGCGATTGCTGGACGTGGAACCGATATTGCACTTGGTGGAGATCCTAAGGAATTGGCTCGTCATGAAGTAGAAGATATTTTTATCAATCGACTCAAGAAAGAAAATTTAACGCCTCAAGAATTATCCTCTAAAATATCTCATATTAAACGTCAAACGGAAATGCTTTCTCGAATGGAACGATGTGATAATCAAGAAATCCAACAATTATTCGAAAAAAAGTATGATAAATGGAAGAGTACTTGTAGGAGTGAAAAAGAAGCTTTAGAACCTACTTTGGTAGATCCTCAAGGAAATTCTATGCATCAGGTAGGAAAAGGACTCTATGTACTTGGTTCTAGTTTAAATGATTCTATTCGCGTTGACAATCAATTACGTGGTCGTTCTGGTAGACAAGGTAATGATGGGGAAAGTAAGTTTATATGCTCTTTAGATGATCCTATTATTGTTCAAAATGGAAATCAAAAGGATTTAAATAAAATTAAAAAAGTAGTGATGGAAAATCCTTCTAGTCGCCTTGCTGTTCAATATGTACGTGCAGCTCAACGTGCAAATGAAAGCATTCATGCTTCTATTCGAACCGATGTGAATCGTTGTAGTAAAGGTTTTGATTGGATTTCTGATGCTTATTATGCTTACAGAGAAAAACTATTAGAAAATCCAGAGTCTTGTCTTCCTAATATTTTCGAGGCTACTTCTAATATCCTTTTTGATAAAAAAAGGCAAGAAGATTTTGGAAGTTTAATTGCTTATTTTGTTCCCTTAATATTTAATGATAATGAAGTAAATAATTTATCTAATGATGAATTAAAACTACTTTTCGAAAATCGAACAAAGATGATGAGAACGGAAGCAAAAAACAGTCCTTCTTTCTCTTTTGATGGAGATTTTAAAAGAAAATTACTTACTACTGGAGATTTAAAGTTTACTTTACTTGCCGATGATAATTTTATTGAGAAGCAGCTATCTTTAGAAAAGATGTCCCCAAATCAATCTGCAAATATTGATGATTTATTGGACAAAATTGTCTTTGACAAATATCATGATTTTAAAGATGAAGTTATTTTAGAAACGGCAATTACAGCAATCCATTATTTAAAGTCTTATTTAAAAGAAAAAAGAGAGGAAAAAACTGAGCAACGGAAATTAGATGGTGATTCTGTTTCTCAAAATTTAGTAGAAAATATTATAGAATCTACTCCTTTAGATTTAGAAATTCAGAAGAATCCTATGGAAGTGGAAGAGGTTGTTTCTTCAGGAAAGGCGAAATAAAAAGTTTCATTGATGGAACTTTCAGACTGTTGGCAAATGAAATTTGTTAATAGTCTTTTTATTTTTTTTGAGTAATAAATAAACATTTTTATTGGAACTTTGTATATGATGAATACAATGATATTTATATTTATAAAAGAACTTTATCCCAACAGGAATTTAAAGATGGATATATTAACATATTAAAAAGATTGTACAAATTGTCCATTTAAGGATTAGTGAATAAAAGGTAAATATAAATAGATATTAAGACATGTTTGGGAAGATTATAAAGAAATGACAAATAGTTATAGACATCGTAATATAAATACATCATTGAGTTTCTGTAATTTCCCTTGATTTTTTTCTTACAATTGTCCTAGTTCGCCTAAAAATTAACATTGTAAAAGATGAAAAAGAAAGATATAATAAAAATAGAAATAAGAATCGGGGCGAAAGCATGAAAAAGAATAAAAAAACAAAAAATATCGTATGCTTTTCACTTT
>CANOYR010000026.1 GCA_947571655.1 uncultured Caryophanales bacterium | reverse complement strand
ATCCTCATTTTGAAACAAGAAATTCTGCTGAAATAAAAAAAGAAGCAAGCAAAGAAATAAATACAAATTCAAACTATTCTGAAATAAATGGAAGAAGAAAAACAGATCTCAATAAAAGAACAGATTATTTTGAAACTAGAACAGAAAAGACACCAGAAGCCTATCCTCATTTTGAAACAAGAAATTCTGCTGAAATAAAAAAAGAAGCAAGCAAAGAGATAAACGCAAATTCAAATTATTCTGAAATAAATGGAAGAAGAAAGACAGATTTCAATAAAAGATCAAATTATTTTGAAACTAGGGCAGAAAAAACACCAGAAGCCTACCCTCATTTTGAAGCAAGAAATTCTTCTGAAATACAAAAAAGGGAAAGCAAAGAGGCAAATCCAAATTACTTTGAAATAAAAGGAAGAAAAAAAGAAGAAGACTTCAAAGAAAGACCAAATTATTTTGAAACTAGAGCAGAAAAAACATCAGAAGCTTATCCTCATTTTGAAGCAAAGAGTTCTGCTGAAATACAAAAAGAAGCGAACAAAGAAGAAAACAGAAATCCAAATTACTTTGAAACAAAGGTAAGAAAAGAAAATCAAAGTAAAAAGAATTCATTCTTTACTGAGAAAGCATCAGTAAACAAAGATTCAAAAGAAATAGAAAATAATCAAAATACAATACGTAAAGAATTTAATGTTCCTTCAGACGAAATTCAGGAAAATTTAGCAGCAATTAGTTGGGCAATCTCAACTAGAAATCCAGAAGATATTGCTCGTGCTGAAATTGCATTATCTGCTTTACCACAGGAAAACAAAATCACAGATTACTATAAACAACAAATTGAGAATATAAAAAAGACAGCGATGAAAGATTCTCAACCAACATCTCAAAAACCTTTAGATGATTTTGAATCATTTCAAAGTAAATATGGACCAACAGCAACACCACAAGAAATGAAAATTGTAAAAGGTTTAGAAGCAGAAATTTCTGACCTAGAAAATCGCAAACAAGAAATTAGAAATGAATTAATAGATGTCAAAACAAAAATGCAAGAGGAATCATTCAATGCTCCTAAAAACGGGAAAGAAAGAAAAAACTCTCCTAGAAGAAATTATCAACAAACCCAAGAATGTCAAAATGCAATCAAAGAGGTTCAACAAATGGTTTCTCCAAGTGCAGGAGCAATTCCAGCAAACATACGAAATAATGTCGCAATGCCTTATTTTAACACTGCTGTAGAAGAAAAAAGCAAAGAAAGCATCATCCAAGCACTAAATGCAACAGAAGAATTGGGAACAAATCACATGTTTCATAGTGTGCTAACAAAGGCATTAAATGAAATGGCAAAATCTTATTATGGAAAAACATCCAAAGAAGTGAGAAATGAGATTATTGATTGTAGTAGTTCTGTAAATAAAGCCAATATATTAATTACTAAAGAAAGACCAGTGAATGAACAAGATTCCCTAGTTGTAGAATCATTTAGAAAAACAATCATGAATCATTCACAAGAAAATATCCTAACTACAATGAATTACCTCCAGAATTTAGATTCTAATCATCCATATAAAAAAGTAATTAGAGAATCCTTAGATAAAATGGCTACAACCTATTTAGAATTGTCTTTAGAGGAAATAGAAAAACAGGAAAAGAAAAAACAAGAAGCTGAAGAAGCAATTAAAAACGTTCAACAAATGGCATCCCCAGTCGCAGGAGCTATACCAGCCAATATTCGCAATAACGAAGCAATGCCATACTTTAACAAGGCGATTAATACTCGTGAAAAAGCTGATATCATTGTAGCCTTCCATATGGTAGAAGATTTAGGAATGAACCATATGTTTCGTCCATACCTAAGTGATTCCCTAAATAAACTTTCTATTGCCTATTATGGAGTAGATGCTACAGAATTAACCAATCAATTTAGAAATTATAGTAATGCGTTAAATGAAGTAACAAAATTAGTTTCCTCTAACGAATCCAATATTACAAAAGAAGAAGAAAATGAAGTAATGTCATACTTTTATAAGGCAATCAAAACAAAAGAAGAAGACGATATTCTACAAGCAATGGCAGTAGTAAATGACCTTTCTGATACCAATATTCTTAAAAAGCCATTATTAGATACTTTAGATGCAGAACTTATCGTAACTAGTAAGAAAGATTCTATTGAAAAAGAGAATCAGGAAGCTGAAAAAGAAAAGGAAAATTGGAGGAAGAGGGCAACGGATTTATTAAAAGAATATAATGATATCAACAAGAAAGTAGAAAAATACACAACATCACTGAATAAATATGCCAATAACAAGAAAAAGAAAAATAAATTGCACAACCAAGAAAACGAAAATTCAGCTAATCAAAAAGAAAAAAATGAACCAGAAGAAAAGAAGGAAGAAATAGACGATAGAATAGAAGCACCAGCACGTGTCATAAGAGATGTTACAAATAAAAATCCAAATCTTTTCAAAAGAGCATTAAGTGGAGCAAAGGAAGCATTAAAAAAATTGTCTCTCGGAAAGGTAGTTGCAACGGTAGCAATTGCATCTTTAGCATTCGCTTCCCCAGCATTAGCAATTACACTATTTGCAGCAAATCAATTATTAAAAAATACGAATGTAAAACTAAAAAAAGAAGCTCCACAACTGATTGCAAAAATACCATCAATAGAATATCCGAAACCACATTTCATTCAAAAGGCAGAAAAGGAAGAAAATCCCCCTTCTAAGGATACAGAAAAAGAAGTGGTAGAAACAAAAAAGCAGCAAAATCAAAAAGAATCAATTTACTTTTATAAAGGAAATTTAGATCGGCAGAGATGGGAAAAATTATCCACACAAGAAGAAATTATAGAAGCAGTAGCAGGGGAAGAAATGCTAGGTTATACCACTAGAAATGGAAAAAAACGCTCTTCTGTTAAAAGAATTAGTGGAGAAGATGTAATTAACTATTTACATACAGGAAAGTTACCAACAACAAAAGAAGTAGATCAAATTATAGATAGTGAAAAAGAAAATGAACCTGTAGAAGAAAAGATGGAAAGGAATAGGTAAAATGAATAATAAAATAAATCATATCCTAACTCTAGAGGATGGTTTAAAATTCTTAGTGATTAATCAAGTAATTTTCCGTGGAAAAAATTACTATTTTGTGGCACGAGTTACAGAGGATGAATCTGATGTTACTGGAGAATATAGGATTGTAGAAGAAGAGGTAAAAGGAGAAGAAACCTATCTTTCTACTGTAAAAGATGCAGAAACAGTTCGGATGCTAGCTGAATATTTAGATTCATCAAAATAATAATAAAAAAAAGATAGGAAATAGGTTGTCGAACCTATTTTTTTTTTGCTATAATAAATTAGGTGATAGAAATGGCATATAAGATTACAAGTAGAAATGAAAAGGATACAATCGAATTAGCTCAAAATATTGAATCAGAAAAATTCCCCAATATGGTAATTTGTTTGATTGGAGATTTAGGAAGTGGAAAAACGGTATTTACAAAAGGATTTGCATCTTCACTAGGAATTGAAGAAGCAATTACTTCTCCAACTTTTAATATCATAAAGGAATATACAACAGGAGAAATGGATTTATATCATATGGATGTTTATCGAATTGATGGAAAAGTGGAAGAACTTGGACTTGAAGAGTACTATAAAAAGAATGGCATTGTGATCATAGAATGGGCAGATATGATTAAAGATGATTTGCCAGAAGAACGTCTAGAAATTAAAATTCGAATATCCGAAGATTCTGAAGATGTAAGAATGATTACGATTACTCCTTATGGTAGAGAGTATGAAGAATTATGTGAGGCTGTATTATGAAAATTTTATATATAGATACGACATCCTCTTATCTATATGGAGCAGTTTGGGAAGATAATAAGATAAAAGAATCAGTAAACATGAAACTGGACAAAGATTTGTCCGTTTTTACTTTAAATAAAATTTCAGAAATGTTAAAGCAGGCAAAAATAGAGCCGAGAGAAATTGACAAAATTATTGTGGTAAATGGGCCTGGTTCTTTTACAGGAATTCGAATTGGTGTAACAATCGCTAAGACCTATGCTTATAGTCTAAAAAAGAAAATTACGACAATTTCTAGTCTTCAGGCGATGGCATTATCTTCAAAAAAAGAAACAGAATATAAAGTTCCAATTATTGATGCACGAAGAGATTATGTTTATGGAGCGATTTATGATAAAAATCACCTTCCAGTTCTAAAAGAGCAATATCTAAGTAGGCAAGCTTTGTTGTGTGCAATTGATAACTTGCCAGGAGAGTATAGTGTCATTACAAACGACGAAATAGAAATGAATCACAAAGAGGGCTACTCTCCAAACTTTAATAAAATTATTGATACCTATAAAGAAAAACAAGAAGAAAACCCTCATGCAGTAAATCCTAACTACTTAAAATTAACAGAAGCAGAAGAAAAACAAAAAGTAGAGAAGCATGATTGAAAAGATAGAAGTAGGAAACAAAAAAATTCTAGAAATAGAAAAAAGTTTCCCACAGTTTTTGTGGAAAAATCAAATTCAAAAAAACTTAATCGATAATCCTTTTACACAATACTATATCTATAAAAAGGAAAATCAAATTGTAGGATTTATTAATTATGACATTCTCTATGAACGAGCAGAGCTTATCTATATTGCGGTATTAGAAGAAGAACAAAATCAAGGAATTGGTAGTAAACTATTACAATCTATGATTAAAGAATGTGAAAATCAACAGTTAGAAAATATTACTTTAGAAGTAAGCATAGAAAATACGAAGGCAATTCAGTTGTATCAAAAACTGGGATTTAAAAAAGTAGCGACAAGAAAGAAATACTATCAGGGAGTAGATGGTATTTTGATGGAAAAAGAGTTGATAAAATGAAAGATATATATATTTTTGGAATTGAAAGCAGTTGTGATGAAACTAGCTGTTCTATCGTGAAAAATGGAAAAGAAGAAATCACTACGGTAATTTCTTCCCAAATTAATATTCATAAAAACTTTGGTGGGGTAGTACCAGAGATTGCGAGTAGACATCATGTAAAAAATATTACCATGGTAATTGATGAATGTTTAGAAAAAGCAGGAATGTCAATAGAAGACATGAATGCCATTGCAGTAACCTATGGACCTGGATTAATTGGTTCCTTATTAGTTGGGGTAGAAGCAGCCAAAACACTCTCTTGGATTCATAAAAAACCACTGATTCCAGTACACCATATCTCAGGACACATTTATGCAAATAATCTAGTGGAGGAAATGAGGTTTCCACTAATAGCCTTAATTATTAGTGGTGGACATACAGAATTAATATATATGAAAGATCACTATTCCTTTGAAAGATTAGGAGGAACTTTAGATGATGCAGTAGGAGAATGTTACGATAAAGTAGCTCGAGTAATCGGAGTTCCTTATCCAGGTGGTCCTACATTGGATCGCTGGTCAAAAGAGGGAAATGATACTTATAATCTACCACTCCCACTCAATGATAATAGCTATAACTTTAGCTTTAGTGGATTAAAAAGTGCAGTGATTAATCTAGTACATAACGAAGAGCAACGGGGAAATGAAATACGAAAAAAAGACTTAGCTACTTCTTTTCAAAATAGAGTCATTGAAACTATTACTAAAAAAACAATGAAAGCTTTAGAAGACAAAAATGTAAAAAACTTAATTTTGGCAGGTGGAGTAGCAGCGAATCAACTGATCAGAGATCACTTAAAAGAACAATGTGAAGAAAAAAATATTCACTATACGGTTCCTGAATTAAAATATTGTACTGATAATGCAGCAATGATTGCAGCGAGTGGATATTTTGCATATCAACTGGGACGATTTTCAGACCTAACTTTAAATAGTAAATCTAGTGATATACTAAGATAGAAATATGGGAAAGGAAAAGTTACATGAAAAAAATTTTAAATATAGGAAAAAAAGTTTCAAAAAGTAACCAGAAAATATTCTATAAACCATCAAAAAAAATAGTCATTTATGTGTTTGTAGTAGGTATATTAATCCTTGCAATTGGAATTTATTTTTTATCGAAAGGACTTTTAAATAAAAGACAAAGTGATCAGAAACGTGTCACACATTATATTGAAGAATTGGGGAAATCTTTTTACGAAGATTACTATTATTCACAACTAAATGACATGAAAAACAATCAATTAATTGAAAACATTCCAGCATTTTTAAAAAACTTTGAGAGTCAAGGAATTCCCGTTTCTCTTAACCAATTAATAGAACTTCATTTTAAGACAAAAGAAGAAATTGATAAAGTACTAAAAAATTATCATTGTAGCTTTGAAGAAACTGGGTTTCAAATCTATCCTAAATCACCTTATCAAAAATCTTCTTATAGCTTAGAATTTCATATTGCATGTGAGAATCTTCAAAAAGAGGAATAATCATCCCAAAAAGAATAATAATTAGTAATAATAGAATTCACTAAATTGAGAATAAAAAATATCTAGAATAAGTGTTAAATAAATTAAAAAAATGAAAAAAAGTTTTGTTAAATGGATAGAGTAAAAATCATTATCAAAAGAAATGATAGATGATTCAAACGATAGCAAGACAAAAAATTAATCAAAAACAAAAAGATAGTGCAGTTTATTTAAACTGAACTACCTTTTTTTCTATAAAAGAAATCACTAAATACATAATATAGGCTACGATTGCTAGGATAACAACAGAAGTAATTACCAAATTGATATTAAAGACCTGAGAACCATACATAATCAGATAGCCAAGCCCCTCTTTGGATACCAATAACTCTCCCATAATAACCCCGATTAAAGACATATAGGGAGAACTTATAAATAAAGACTTTTTTGTTTAAGAAATTGTGAAGTTTGGAGGAATTAGATGGGAAAAGTAACTTGCTCATTTTGTAATAGTAGAATACATTTAATATTGCCTATGGTTATTTAGATGAAAAGAAAACAAAAAAGGATTATATTAGAGAGGTAGATATTAGATTAAATGAATCGTATCGTAAAGGATTCCCAAAATATGACTTTGATGGTGAAAGATTAATGAGTCATTTACCTAATCATTATTGTAGGTCCTGTAAGAATATTTTTAAATCCAGAAAAGTTATGCATACAGTTGAGATATCAATCATTAACTTTATCATTTGCATGAACAATAACTATTATAGGTGCATCCTTGATTTTAGTGATAAAGAAAGATCAATTGAATACAAATTAAAGAAGATATTGGCATGAAATGTGATAATACGTGTATTAAATTAGTAGGAAAAATGGTATAATTTAAATGAATTAAATCTTAATATTTTGAAAGGAAATAATTAATTATGAAGAAAATATGTGTAATTGGTAATGGAGTTCATGCAACAAAAAATATCATACCATCTTTAAAAGAGATAGGTGTATCAATATCTGCAATTGCTAGTGAATATTTAAAAGATGAAGATACTTTTGATGGAATAAAAAGTTATTCTGATTATAAAGCTATGTTGGAAAATGAAAAGCCTGAAATAATAGTATTGTGTAAGACAGCAGAAAAACAATATGAAATAGCAAAATACTGCCTAAACTTTGGTATAGAAAAACTATTTGTCGAAAAGCCAATGGGTATGAATATAAGCGAAGCTAAAGAACTTGAAGAACTTGCTGAAAAAAATGATTGCAAGGTTATGGTTGGTTTCATGAAAAGATATAGTCCTTGTTATCAAAAGATGAAAGAAATAATAAATAATCCTGAATTTGGTAAAGTAAAACAATTTAATGCAGAGTTTTATATAACTTCAGGTAGGGCTGGGTGGACAAATGAAATTTTCCTTAAAAAAGGTGGAATTCACTTTATTAATATTTTATTATGGTTATTTGGGGAAGTAGAACAAGTGAAAACTTACTCTAATTCTATTGATAATAATGTTAGTTTAACATCACTAATAAAATTTAAAAATGGTGTCGTTGGAAATATTAACTTGGTAGGATTAACCTCATGGAAAGGTAAAAGAGAAAGAATTACCATAACTGGTGAGAATGGGTATGTTTATAATGATAGTGTAAGAGAAATCCATTATCACTTAGATCAGAATATTACAACAAGCAATCGTTGGCAAACAATAGATGAAGAAGAAACCGTAATAAAACCTTATTTAACAAGTGCATCAGGTGGATTACAAGATTTATACTTACATGGTTATATTGGTGAAATGAATGAATTTATTAATAATGATATTTATGATTCAGAAAATATCGCTACGATGAAATTAATCGATTTACTATTAGAAGAAATTGAGAAATAAAAAAATTATTTATAGGGAAAAATGGAAAATGAATATAGATATAAAAAGAGTAAAAATTTTTGTAACAATCCCATTAGAAAATATTGAAGAAGTAAGAAATGCAGTATGTGAAGTAGGAGCAGGAATCATTGGTAATTATACTTATTGTACTTCATCAACAAAATCAGTGGGAACTTTTAAACCAAATAATAATGCTAATCCATATATTGGAGAAAAGAATAATTTGGAATTTGTGGAAGAAGAAAAATTAGAAGTTGTATGTGATATTAACAATGTTAAAAAAGTAATAACAAAATTAAGAGAAGTACACCCATACGAAGAACCTGCAATAGATATAATTCCATTAATAGATGAAGAGGTTTTTAAATAATTTTAAGGAGAAAATATGACAACTAGGCAAAAAAAGATTGATAGATTGGTACAAAAAATGCATGAATATTATAGTAATAAGGATTCTAGTACCTTAGCAACTGTTGATTTTCCAAATGAAATAGAATATAAAAGTAATGAATGGTTAATCTATATTTTTTATTCCTGTTTATTAGATTATGGTATGAGATCACAAAACTATCACAATAATTTAATAAACACTTATCACATATATCCACAAATATTTGACCCAAAGTATGTTATAGAAACCTTACCACTAATAAGGAAGAGCTATTAAGTATAATGAAAAATAATATTCATCCAAGATATCCTAATGTAGCAGTAGATAAGTGGCAAAATTTATCAGTAGAATTATCTAAATATGATAACTTATTAGATAAAATTAAAGAATTTAATAATTTCAATGAGCTTAATTTATTTATAAGAAATATAAATGGATATGGTCAAAAGACTGGTGGTTTATTGCTTAGATTAATATATGAATCTGGTGTATGTAATTTTAATGATAAATTAGGTTATATTCCATTAGATAGACATGATATTGAAATTAGTTATTTAAATAATATTATTGATAGCAGGAAGCTAAACGATAATCAAATAGAAGAATTATCTAGTCTATATATAAAAAGTGGAAATAAACTAGGAATTGATGCAAATTTAATAGATAAATATTTATGGAATGTAGGTAATGAATTTTGTAATAAAAAGAATTGTATTAAGTGTCCATTATATGATAATTGTAAAACAAAAATATATGAAAAATAAAGGAGGATTTTGGTAAATGCAAATAAGCAAACTAAAAGATTTAATTTTATATCAAAGTGAAAATACAAATAAGTCTATTGAGGTACTTTATGATAATGAAGATTTTTGGCTAACGCAAAAGACTATGGGAGAACTCTTTAATGTAGCGGAAAACAATATTACTTATCACTTACAAAACATTTTCAAAAGTGGCGAATTAAATAAAAATTCAGTTACTCAAAAAATTAGAGTAACTGCCTCTGATGGCAAAAATTATAACACTTCCTTCTATAGTTTAGATGCTATTATTGCAGTTGGTTATCGTGTGAATTCAAAAGAAGCTACTGATTTTAGAATATGGGCTACAAATACATTAAAAGAATATATTAAAAAAGGTTTTGTTTTAAATACTGAGTTATTAAAAAACGGACCTAAGTTTGGTAAAGATTACTTTGATGAATTGCTAATTAAGATTAAAGAAATTAGAGCCAGTGAAAGAAGATTTTATCAAAAAATTACGGATATTTATAAAGAGTGTAGTTATGATTATGATAAAAATAGTGAAACAACAAAAGAGTTCTATAAGAATGTGCAAAATAAACTCCACTTTGCTATTACAGGAATGACAGCACCAGAGATTATATATAATAGAGTTGATTCAAAAAAGGCTTACATGGGGCTTCAAAATTGGAAAAATGCCCCAGATGGTAAAATGCTTGAAACAGATGTTATAATTGCTAAAAACTATCTATCAGAAGAAGAAATAAAAGAACTTAATAATTTAGTATCTATGTATTTAGATTTTGCTGAAAGACAAGTTAAATTAGGTCATATCATTTCTATGCAAGAGTGGAAAGATAAATTAGAAATGTTTCTAAATTTAAATGAATATAACATTTTAAAAGATAATGGAAAAATAAAAAGAGAAATTGCAGATAAACTAGCATTAGATGAATATGAAAAATATCGTGTAGTACAAGATCAAAA
>CANOYR010000025.1 GCA_947571655.1 uncultured Caryophanales bacterium | reverse complement strand
ATTTTGACAAGCATAAATATAAACCAAAAACATAAGATTTTTCCTACCTTTTTTCGTAAAATATATATAATCCTACTCTAATTTTTAGATAAATTTCAAATATTTTAATATGAAAAACAATTCAAGATAAAAAACAAAGTCAAGAAAAATAACAAAAAATCAAAGATGAAATATTATTCTAATTTCTATTTTAACTCGCATTTTCACACCTATAGAAATACTTAACTTTAAATTTCACTCAATATAAGTTTTTATAATGTTAAAAAAATGGTATAATAAAAATGGTGATAATATGAACTTCATAGACAATATTAAAAAAGATAAGTACGAAAATTTTGTAAAAAATCATGAAAAATCACACTTTTTACAAAGTTATGCTTGGGGACAATTTGCCAAAAAAGAAAAGAATTTATTCCCCCATTACATAGGATTAGAAAACAATAAAAATGAACTCGTAGCGGCAACTCTTCTTTTAGAAAAACGACTTCCCTTTGGATATCGATATTTTTATGCGCCAAGAGGATACATCATTGATTTTAAAAATGAATCTCTCTTAGAAGAGTTTACAGAAAAAATAAAAATATATGCAAAGAAGCAAAAAGGAATTTTCATCAAAATAGATCCAGATATCATTTACCACCAAGAAACAAATGATGGAAAAGTTCTCATTGAAAAAGAAGAAAAAATTCTAAAAAAGCTTAAAAAGTTAGGATATAAGCACTTAGGATTCACAAAAAACTTTGAAACAATGCAACCTCGATACACTTTTCGAATTGATTTTCAAAAGCAATGGGAGGAAATTGAATCAAAATTCTCAAAAACAACCAAACAGAGAATTAAAAAAGCAGAAGAATTAGAAGTTAAAGTTTCAATTGGAAAAATAGAAGACATCAAAGAATTTTATCAATTAATGATATTAACAGAAAACAGAAAAGATTTTATTACCCATAATCAAAGGTATTATGAAAGTTTATATGAAATATGGAACAAAGATAATTCCTGCAACCTATTTTTAGGAAAAATAAATCTAGATCTTATGATAAAAGAACACAAACAAACCATTGAACAATTAAAAAACAATCTGATTCCATTACAAAAAGAAAATTTAAGTAAGAGTGAAAAAAGCAAAAAAATAGAAATGGAAAAGCGAATAGAAAAATTAGAAAAAGACATCGAAAAATACAAAAATAATAAAAAAGAATATGGAAATCAAATTACATTGAGTGGACACTTTATTATTGAATATGGAAACAAAGCTTGGGTTTTATATGCTGGAAATCATAATATTTTATCAGAAACTTATACAAACTATAAAACATATCGAGAACATATCAAATTCTATTACAATAAAAAAATTCAAACTTACGATCAATTTGGTACGATTGGAGACTTAAGAAAAGAAAATCCACTCTTGGGACTTCATGAATTTAAAAAGAAATTTGGAGGGGATTATTTAGAATTTATTGGAGAGTTTGACTACATTCTAAACAAACCAATGTACTTTATATTTACAAAACTAGTACCATTTTATCGAAAAGCTGTAAAAAAATTCGCAAAAAAAAGACAAAAGAGGTAAAAAATATGAAACTAATCACACTAACCCCAAAACAATTCAAAGAATTTTCAAGTCAACATCCACTAACAAGTTTCTATCAAACCAAAGAATGGGGAGAATTAAAAGAAGAAAACGGATGGAAAAGCCACTTATTAGGGCTTATTAATGAAAAGAAAGAAATACAAGCTGGATGTCTACTATTATCAAAAATGACTCCAATTAAAAAAAATATGTTCTATTCTCCAAGAGGATTCTTAATCGATTATAATAATTTGGATCTCTTAAAAGAATTTACAGAAAAAATCAAAGAATATGTAAAAAAAGAAAAAGGAATCTTTATTAAAATTGATCCATATCTATCCTACCAAGAACGTGATATCAATGGAGAAATTGTAAAAAATGGAGAAAACAACAAAAAGGCTTACGAAAACTTGATACAGCTTGGATATAAACACTTTGGATTTAATTTAATGCAAGATACACTGCAGCCTCGATGGATTTTCACAACTACTACAAAAGGAAAAACTATAGAGGAAGTTATGAAAGACATGGATCCAAAAACAAGACAAATTCTACGAAAAAACGAAAGAGAATGTATAAAAGTACGAGAAATTAATGAAAAAGAACTTCCCCTATTCAAAGATATTATGGCTCACACAGGAGAAAGAAGAGAATTCATTGATAGACCTTTAAAATATTATAAAGAAATGCAAAAACATTTAGGTGGAGAAAAAGGAATTCTAAAAATTTTAATTGCCGAACTTCATTCGAAAGAGTTAATCCAAGAAATCAAAAAAGAAATCAAACAAAATAAAGATGAAATGAAAGAACGAGAAAAAAAATACGAAGAAAATCCCGCTAAAATGAACGAAAAAAAGTTTCATAGTAAACAAAAAGAAAATCAAAATAACATCGATCGATTAGAAAAAAAATTAAAGCACATAGAAAAGATAAATACTGAAAATGGAGATATCATTCCTCTCGGAGGAATCCTATTCTTAATCTATGGCAATGAAGTTCTTTCCTTAGTTGGTGGTTCTTATCAGAAATTTATGGAATTCCAATCCGCATATACTGTACATTGGGCTGGAGTAAAATATGCGATTGAACACCAATATGAAAGATACAACTTCTATGGTATTACTGGAATCTTCGATGAAAGTAACCCACTCTTTGGACTATATTCTTTTAAAAGAGACTTTGGCGGACAAGTAGTAGAATTAATTGGAGAATTCGATTTCATTGTAAGTAAGCCTTCCTACTATCTCTATAAAATATCTTTTCAAATCTATCATAGTCTAAAAAATATTAAAAATAAATTAAGAAAATAAAAATTTATGAATAAACACAAAAAAGACAATACGCACGAAATACGTATTGTCTTTTTTATCGAATCACAAAGTATAAAAAAATTCCTCCAATAGCCAAAAGAGCTAAAACAATTCCTATAAAAATAGCACTATTTCCAATTCCCTTATTCATCATATTCAAAAGATTTACCTTAAACATATCCTTCTTTGGATTACTTTTAGAAATCATAACCCCTTTATAAGCAGTTAATTCAGAACGATGTCCTTCATCTAAAATTCCATCTGGAGTAATATTCGTTAATAAAATTACTTTCTTATCAGGATAAACAGTATAGTGAAGTTTCATAACACCATGAACCTTCTGAAACATTTCATCTGTTGGTAACATAAGTTCATACATCAAAGAATGATCCTCATTTTCCTTAATTAATTTTCCTAAAAAATTACCTTCTTTTAATTGCGGATAATATTCAAATGTAAGTTTTTTAAAGGCCAACATATTATACTTACGTACAGATCTTTCCCTAACACGGAACTTATTTTCATCCATATATTCAAAACGATAACCATCTTTCACTTCAATCACCTACTTTTTATCTTGCCACGTATCTTTTTCATAAACTGGTAAATAAAATAAAACCTCGTAATAGGAAGTTCAAATTGACCAATTAACTCAATCACATTCCCATTAAATCCCTTCTTAAATTCATAGATACCATAATATTTATTTTGAGGATTAAAATCCCCTGTAATTCCATAAAAATTACAATACTGAAAACCTTCCTTATAAGCTTCCTTAATATGATGCTCATACATCAAATATTTTGGAGTAAAGCTCTTATACTCCTCTAAAACTCCACTGGATAAGGTTAAATACTCACAACCAGAGCGAAGAGAAAGCAAACAACCAATATCTAGACCACTAGGATAATCCTTCTGAAATTTTTTTGCCTTCTTAAGCTCTAACTGATACTTATTAAGTAGTGTATCACTAGTTTCCTTCTTTTTCAACAGTTTATTCCCAACATTATCCATCTTCATTTTATTCTCGAGTTCCTTATTATTTAATAACTCCGCATCCAACAAAGATTTTGTATGATTATAATAGACTTCTGGATCTAAATAAGCAATATAAATCGTCATTAAATCTTTCATATGCTCATACATTTTTTTATAATACTCCAAACTACGAGAAAAAAAATCCTTTCTCTTTGAAGTTAAATCAAAAATCTCAGTCATAACTTCCAAATCATCAATTGTTCCTTCTCTTACCAAAAGACCCTTTTTTATACAAGAATCAATATTTTTTCGAGTACTTTTAGAAAACCTACTCTTCTTAATTTCATAATCTTCATCCAAGGACATGCGGTAAGCCCACCTCGCCTGTAAAGAATCTAAATAAATATTAAATCCATAATGTCGATAACCAAGTTCCTTTAAATTATCAATCGCCTGATCATCTGCTTTCTCATCTGGTAAAATTTCTCCATCACTACTACGAACACGATAAATAACATTCGGATCAATCGTAAGAACAAAACCACAACAGTCTTTAATATACTTTTTTAAATGAGTAGTAAAAAAAGAGAGTAATTCTTGATCATGATAATCAACTAATAATCCTCTTGGAGCATAAAATTTTTTCTTATGAAAAATCGTATCATCCTCTAAAATCATCGCACCAGCAATGATTCTTTTTTTATCACGAACTCCAACATAATGAATCTTACTTTTTAAATAATCTTCTTTCAAATGAGCCAACTCTACCGTCTGCATAAAAGAAGCCTGATTGCTTGTTTTTGAAAAATCTTCAAATTCCTTTTCCTTCAAAACCACAAATTCCATAGAATCATCTCCTAAACTTTTTTCTAATTTTTTTAATATTTTGTTCTCCAAAAACATCATAAATAAGCCTTGACTGAAAAGAAATTGCAAAATAGATGAAAATACCAAGAACTGCATAAATGATTACATAAAAGATAGCGAATAAACGATTAGTAGAATTAAATGGAAATACTTGTTGTAAAAATAATAAAACAATTGCCATTACCATCGTAGTCATGATAACACTAATCACCTTTTTTAAAGTATCCTCATAATTCACCTGATATTTTTTGTGGATATACCATAAAGATAAAAAAACACAAGAAGAATATCCCAAAATGGTAGAAGTCGTGGACCCATAATAAGCCGGAAGACCCATTTTATTAAAAGCATATAGGAGAGGAATATTTAAAGATGCATTCACAAAAAGTCCCAATAAAAGCCCAAAAAAGACCATTTTATACTCCTTTAATAACTGGAGAATCGTAATCGATGCTGTAAATAAAGTTGTCGCTAAAGCCACAAACACATAATATTGATAAACACTAGGACCATATTCACTAACTCCATAAAAAATTGTCCAAACAGGCTTTGCTAAAATACTAAGACCAATCGTCATAGGAATCGCAAAAAACAATAACCACTGAAAAGTATGATTAATCTTTTTTCGAACATCTTCCATATCTTTTTTCACAAAACTAGAAGTCAAATTAGGAATCAAACTAACCATAAGTCCTGTCGCAACAGAAGCAATAATCATATTAATCTTTAATCCCCAAGTAGAAATAACTCCCATAACCGCTTCTGCTTTTAAAGCAGAATACCCTATTCCATTAACTAAAACTGGTACTAAAGTAAAAACATCGACTGAATTAATTAAAGATTTAAAAACATCAATCATAATAAAAGGAAAAGCATAAAACAAAATCTTTTTAATAATTTGATGATCCGTAATTTTGGGCTCTTCGACACGTAATGTTCTTTTATATAACTGCTTTTTATTTTTATTGGTTCTAATCAATAAATAAATCCAAGAACAAAATGCACCAATTGTAGCAGAAAATACAGCAATTCCAACAGCATCTTTTAAAGACAAATGAAAAACATTCATCGCAAGATAGCTACCAAGAATAATAACTAAAACGCGAACCATTTGCTCAATCACCTGGGAATAAGATGTCGGTGTAATATATTTATGCCCCTGTAAAAATCCTCGATAAATGCTAAGAATAGGAACTACCAAAACCGCTGTAGATATCACACGAATCACAAAAGTAACATCCTCTATAGTATTTCCTCCACTCACAGTCCCAATAATTAAATGAGCCAAAGGTTCAGCAAAAATAAACATAATAACAAAACAAAGAATCCCCAAAAAAGATAAAACTTTTTTTCCTAAAACAAAAGACCGATCTCTTGCATTATAATAGCCCAAAACATTATATTCACTAATGATTTTACTAATTGCTAATGGAATTCCAGCTTGAGAAATTCCTAAAAAAATTGCATAAATGGAATAAGCATAACCATAAAGAGCTCCTCCTTGTTCTCCAATAATAGAATAAAAAGGAATTACATAAATCATTCCCAAAATCTTACTAACTACAATTCCAAAAGTTGCAATAAATGCTCCTTGCATAAAAGAATTTTTCTTCATGAGCTCACTTCCTCTCATACAATCTTTGACATTTATATCATACCACAAAAAAGGAAAAATTAACAAAATTTTACCAAAACTAAAAACTTAAAAATTCAATTCACTAGGAGAAAAATTAAAATACGCAGTAAGCTGGTACTTCACAATTTTTTCAAGCTCAGAAGCAATTTCTTTTCTTCCTGAGTTAGAAAAAAACCAATTTTCTTTTGTCATATTACGAGCATAGGTAGCACAAAATGTATAACAAATAGGAATCGATTCAATCTGAAGTACTTTTAATAAAGTTAAAGACACTCGAAATAAATGCTGAGAACTAGAAACAAAAACAATTCTACTAAAAGACAAATTCTTCTTTTGAATAATCTTAATCGTATTTAACAAATTTTCATAAGTATTCATAGATTCCCCTTCAATAATAAGATCAGAAGAACATACCCCATGCTCCAAAGCATAATTAGAATACCATTTCCACTCCCTTTCTCCACTTGGATGAATCGACCCTCCAGAAATCAGAATTGGACATTTCTTTTTTTGATATAACTGTATCGCTTTTTTTATACGATTAAGAGAATCTCCCGCCAAAACTACAATAAGACTAAAATTCGCAGAATCTTCATAATAAGAAAAAAACAATTGATTCAAAATTTTCAAATCCTCTTCTAAAATCTGATTTTTTCGAACTCGAGAAGCAATCTGTAACAATAAATTGTCCATCCAATCCCTCCTATCGATAATTACAATTTTGATTAAACTTCTCTACAATATACATCGCTTCCTCATTCAAAGAACGAATCTTACTCAACTTAAAATAACGAATTCCCTTCTTTTTTTCCAAATCAATTTGTAACTGCAATGTTTGATTTAAAAGACGCTCAAGTCTTTGAAAACTTTTAGAAATTCCCGTCACCTGATCAAACCAAACATCAACCTCTTCCACATTTCCCCGAAACCGTAAATTTTCTAAAGTAGAAATAAAAGTCTTATTTTGCATTAAACTCCGACAAACCAAAGATTGAAGTAAATAAGCATTCGACTGATAATTTCGAGAAATAGAATTATGAATAGAATACAAAGTATTCATAATTTCTGGATTTTCTAATTCATAATTATAAAATGAATGAATAATATCAATAATTAATTCCGTTTGTTTGGTATTAATAATTTCCTCAATAATCGCACTTTCTTCTTTTTTTAAAGGTTTTAACGTTCTCCTATCATAAATAACATACGTAATTCCTGTACGAACTTTGATTTGATTCTCATCCCAAAGGAGTTCATTATGAATAGAATTAATAGCATGATTAAACTCATGAACCAAATTATCAAGTAACTGCATTAATTCAATATTTTCATAATGATTTAAAACAATCCCTTTAATCGTTACAAATTTCCCATTCTCCTCTTCTGGAATCGAACGATAATAAGCTTGGTATACTTGACTCCCTTGATCTTGAATAACAATTGGAATTTGTTTAAAACAATTGAGAATATAACGTTCATTTTGAACTCCATATTTTATAATAAAAGCAGGGACAATTAAATAAAGTAAATGAGTAATATTGCTGGGATAATCATAATCCTTTGAAAAGGAATCAACAGCAATTCTAGAACGATCTAATAACTCATTTAAAATTTTGATATCCATAAATACCATCTACTTTCCATAATTATTATCAAAAAATCCATTAATCTTTCAAACTGGCAGGGATAATAATTCCATCTCCATATTTTTCTGTAATTTCGTCAAGAACCTCCTGTATTTGATTACGATTAGTGTCCTTTTCCTGATCAAAAAAAGAAATTTGATAGTGATGATCAACCGTAAAATCAGCAAGACGAATTCCGACTAAGCGAAGTGGTTCACCCCTCCATCCATTTTTTAAAATTTTCAAAGCATTCTTATAAATCTCTTCTGTAACATTAGTTGCATTCACCAATTTAATTTGATGAGTATAACTAACAAATTCACCTGTTTTAAAAATCAAAGCAATCGTTTTCGCATATAACTTTTCCCTTCTAGCCTGTCGTCCCACATGATCCGCCTGACGAAGCAAAATTTTTTTAAGAAGTGGAATACTATCAACATCTTTTTCTAAAGTTTCTGTAACACTAATACTTCTACTTTTTGAAGATTCATTAGATACTGGACTATCATCGATTCCATTCGCATAACGATGCATCAACTCTCCCTGACTCTTAAACCGACGAATTAGAAGTTTAAGATTCGTATGAGCCAAATCCCCAATCGTATGAATTCCCATTTCCATTAGTTGCCTACCAGAAGATTTTCCAACCATAAACAGCTCAGTAACAGGAAGCGGCCACATCTTCTTTTCTATTTCCTCTTTAAAAAGAGTATGAACACGATTAGGCTTTTCAAAATCACTTGCCATTTTAGCACATAATTTATTACTAGCAACTCCTATATTAACAGTATACCCAAATTTTTGATAAATTTCATTTTTTATGTGATTAGCAAGTGCCAAATAATCAGAATAAAGCAAATTAGTACCTGTCATATCCAAAAAACACTCATCGACAGAAAAACGTTCAATTTTATCTGTAAACTGACAAAAATATTCATATAGTTCATTAGATTTTTTACGATAAAGTGCATAATTTCCTGAAAAAACCTGAAGTCCAGGACACTTTCTTCTCGCCATAAATAAAGGTTCCGCAGTGATGACACCACAAGCTTTTGCAACAGGACTCTTAGCCGTTACAATTCCTCTTCTTTTCTCCTCATCGCCACCAATAACAGAAGGAATCATCCGAATATCAACAGGATATCCATTTTCAAGCAAATCAACAGCTGTCCATGACAAAAAGGCATTATTTACATCAATATGAAAAATGACTCTTTCCTTCATAATATCACCTAAAAATATTATAAAATAGAAAAAGAAAGGAAACAATCGAACATCGACCTTTTTATCATAAAAATCTCTTCATTGATTAGAAGAGATTTAAATCATATTTTAATTATAGTTAATTTCAGAAAATGTTTCTCTCACACCACTTTTTCTTTTCAATAAATAGATTACTAAACCAATTAATAATAGGGAACCGCCACCAAGAATCCAAAAAGGAAGATTACTAAAAATCTGAATTGACTCTTTCTTTCCTGTTTCTTGATGATCATTTTTAGAGGTATCCACATTTTGAGATTGATTAGAATCTCCAACCTGATTAGTAGAAATAGAATCTTTTTCTTTATAAGATAAAATATATTTCCCTAATCCTGTTGTTTCTACCTCTATTTGACGATTATTAACCTGTCGATAATTTAAAGGTTTTAATGAACCATCCTCTCCTACCTTATAAACAGCAAGTAATTTCTTATCAGGATCAACCTGAAAAGTAATCGTAACAGGAGAAGAATCCAACGTATTTTTTGTTAATTCCTCATTTTGAAAATAAAGTTCAAAATATTTACTATCACTACCAACCTTATTTTGAAGAGAAGAATTAAGTACCAATTGATTTTCCTTAAAAGTATAAGAATCCTCTATCGTTCCCACTGGTAATTTCAAAGATACTGTACCTGTCGAATACTTTTGATATTGATCGATCTCATTCAAAGAAGATTCATTCGAAAAATCAGTGGTTTCATTATCCTTAATATTTTCAGGTTTTTTAACACCTGCTGAATTTTTAATTCCCGAAGAAGAATTCGTAGCATTAGGAACAATCCAATCAACCATCGCTGTCGTTTGATTCTGATTTCCAGCAGCATCCTGATAAGTAAATACAAAAGTTCCATTCTTAGAAAATGTATAAGTATTTTTACCTTCATTATTTAATATAATAATTTCTTCTTTATCAGATACAAGTGTCGCAACAACAGGATTTGTTCCTTTAGAAGTCCTATCATATTTAATAGAAGCGGTAGGTGCCTCTTTATCAATCCAAGTAACATTCGCCGTAATTGTCCTTATATCACCATAAAGATCTTCATATTCAAAAGTAAATACACCATTTTGAGTAAACTCATAATTAGATTGACCTCCATTATTTAATACCTTAATTAAAGAATTTGTACAAACGATAGTTGCAACTACATTTTGATTCGTAAAATTGGTAATATTATATTGAATTTCAACAGAAGGAATAAACTTTTTCGTAGAATCCTCAAAGAAATTGAAAGCCCTTGCTGCAAACCAATTTCCATTTGTACGATTCGCTA
>CANOYR010000024.1 GCA_947571655.1 uncultured Caryophanales bacterium | reverse complement strand
TTCTATACAAAAAGACAAATAAGTAGTAATAGTTACCTATTTGTCAACAGTCTGAGGTGTATAAATAACACCTTTTTCTTTTACTATTTTAGAAAAAATTAATTACTTCCACTGCTAAGTGTAATGGTAACGGTAGCATTTTCTAAAACTTCGCTTCCAGCACGCATGGACTGTTTAATCATTGTATTCTTTTCAACTTCATTATTTTGTTCATACCGATATTCGCAAATTAAATTTGCCTTTTTACAAGAATCTTCAATCTGAGTTTTTGTCATTCCACTAAAATCTGGAACTGTCGTCGTTCCTCCTTGAGAAATTACCAGAGTAACTGTATCTGCATTTTTTATTAATTGATTTTCAGAATGGGAAGAAGAAATTAATTGTCCTGCCTTTACATTCGCATTAAACTGATAATCAATATCATAAGTAAGTCCATTCTCATCTGCCCAGGTAACAAAATTCTCAATTGTCGTAAACTTAATCATTCGAAGCTGACCTTTAGAAATCGTAATATAAATAGTTTCTCCAACCTCTACGGTATCCCCTTTTAATCTAGAAGATTCAATGACTTTATCTTTTGCAATCTTTTCATCATATGTTTCTTTAAAAACAACCTTTATTTTATTATCAACAGCCCAACGATTAATTGCGTGAATATCCATTTCATTTAACTTTGGAACTGAAATTTGGTGATTTCTAGCGAGAGTAATCGTTGTTTTTGCATCCTTTGTAACATCGAGAACTTTTCCCTTTTTATCCTCTTGCTGAATTACAATTCCCTCATCATAAGAATCGCTATAACCATATTCAATCTCATAGGAAATTCGATTTCTTTTTAACCAAGTTGTCGCATGAAATTCATCCATTCCAATCAAATGAACCATAGTTACATATTGAAATTCATCTTCTTTTCCCCAAGAAACCTTAAGACTTAATGGCTCATTTCTTTTAATTGTACTTTCTATATTTTGAGAATAAACAATATCCCTTTTTACCTCTTCATGAAAATCAAATTCAATTTGAACATTGGTCAAATGATTTTCATCAACATATTGAATTACCTCATCAATATTCCAACCAATCATATTAGGAATCGTTGTTTCTTTTTCTAAATTAGGTCCTTCAGAAACAGTAACAGTAATTTTTTGAAGTTTCTTAATTGGAGTACCAACACGAACATTCTGACTGATAACTTTGTATGCCTCGATATAATCACTATTTTGATAAACCTGGCGAATAAAAATTCCATTTTCTTGAGCCCAGTCAACCACTTCTTTAATATCTTTCCCAGTAAAATCAATAACGACTACTTCTTCTTTTAAATGAATGATATCAGCACCTACCAACAGATGAAATCCACCATAACAAGAAAGGAGGAAAGATGCAATAAGTACGAAAATTCTTCCTTTTTTACTATTTGTAAAAAATCCAGTAAATAAGAAAAAGAAAGAAAAAATCGCAAGGATAAAAGTTCCAATCATATTCGTAAGTTGTGTAACAAGACTCTCTTTTTGTAGAAAAGTTTGAACCGAATAACTAACCATTAGGACAAATGCCAAAGCGAGAAAAAAATAAGTAACAATTTTCCATATTTTATTCTTTCCTTCGAATTCATCAAGTGAATTTTCTCTTAAAATTTTTTCTTTTTTTTCCTCAATTTCCTTTAATTTTTCTTGTTTTTCTGATTCCGTAAATCCCTTTTTCTCTTCCACGTTTTCACCTCTTAGATTCATTATATAATAAAATGAATAAAAATCTTCAAAAAACAAAAGATTTCTCTAGAAATTTGTCGAAATTTTATTCGAAAAATAAAAAATATGGTATACTTTTATTATCAGGGGTGAATCATATGGGGAAAAATAAAAAAAGACAACCATTTCAAATATCAAAAGAAAAAATGCAACAAATTCTATCCTTACTGTGTATTTTTTTTTCTTTCTACATTTTAAATACATATTTAATTTATTTCTCTGGGATTTCCATTCAAAAAAACCTCTCTCTTTGGGTGAGTAATACCTTTTTTTCGATGAGTTGGATTTTTCTTTTGATTGGAATTATTTTTTCTTTTCAAGGAATATTAAGAAGAATTGTTGCTACTGCCTTTGTTCTCTTATTTTCCATCATTACTTGTTTAGAGTCTCTTGTCTTTACAATGAATGGAAAGTATACCACATTCAATCATCTTGGTTTCTCAATTTCTAAATTCTTTGAGTCAATGAGTGAGGAATTGATTTTATCCTTTTTCTTGAGTTTTTTATTACTTTTTGTTTTTTGTTATTTCACAAAAAAAATTGAAAAACATAAGCGTGATTTTTATGAATTATCCTTTTTTATTTTTTCTATAATCTTTCTTTTTGGTTTATGTAGGGGCATTGCTTACTATTCGATGGGGCCACAGATTATTTACACCAGTGGAAAAAAATCAGAAGATTTAAAAACAGTCTATCTAGAGCATAAAAAAGCCCATCTTGATTTTAAAATTTCTGGACTCTATGATTTTACACTCAAAGAGTGTTACCAAAACATTCAAAAACAAATGAAAAAAACAGAAGAATATTTAAAAAAATAGGAGGACATTATGAATTATAAAAATATAAAAGAAAGCGGAGTTTTGATCCTTATTTATTTAACATTCCTATTCATTGGTCCCAGTTTATTATTTTTCTTGAAGATTCCAATTCTTAGAATCAATGGAATTCTATACTTTTTTGTGGCTTGTCTTTTTTATTACTTTTTAGATACAAAGATTAGAAAAAATAAATGGAAAAAAATAGAGTTTTTTAAAACTGCTGGGATTGTGATAGGGGTGATTGCGCTTTCTCTTCTTCTTTCTTGTTTCTTATTTGACCGTTCAAGTGATGGGAATACTTATCATAAAGATGCCATCGGTGTTTTTAAGGAAGGATGGAATCCAGTTTATGAATCAAGTGAAGACTTTATCAAAAAAAGAGACGATGATAGTAGTCAATTAACAACCTATAGTATTTGGGCAGATCATTATGCGAAAGCCAATTGGGTGATTGCAGCGAATCTGTATAGCCTTACTGGAAATATTGAATCAGCAAAAGCCATGAATATTTTAAGTTTATATGTTCTATTTCTATTTACACTATCTGTATTTGACAAAAAATGGGGAATTAAAAAATCACTCATCTTCGCAACTATTGTATGTATTAATCCAATTACAGCAAGTCAACTTTACACATTTTACAATGACTTTCTAGTTTGTGTTTACTTATTTTTGACAATTTTACTCCTTATTTGCTTAGACAAAAAAGAAACCAAAGAAACATGGATTTACTATTGCCTTACATTCCTATTACTATCCAATTTAAAATTTAATGGTTTGGGATACTTATTAGTATTTAGTTTCTTCTTTATGTGTCGAAAGTTATATGTTGCATGGAAAAAGAAGAACTTTTATCCTGTCTTAATAAAACTAGTATCCATATTCCTTCCATTACTGATTGGAAGTATTCTAATCATCGGATATCCGACCTATGTCAAAAATACGCTCGATCATAAAACGCCATTCTTTCCACTATACGGAGAGGGAAAGCAAGACATTATGACACTTCAACAACCTAAAAAATTTCAATCGATGGCTCCAATACAAAAACTATTTTATTCTACTTTCTCTAAAACAAACAATCTAAGAGAAAATGATAATCTAGATTTAAAAGTACCTTTTACAGTTTTCAAATCAGAAATTATTCCAGCGACATCTTATGATTTAAGAATCAGTGGATTTGGCATCTTCTTTAGTGGAATACTTTGTGTTAGTATTGTAATTCTTTTTATCTACTATAAAGAATACAAAAAAGATACAAGACTTTTATTTACAATTGGAATTACAACTCTATTATTACTCGTAATGAATGAAAGTTGGTGGGCTAGATATACACCACATTTCTATCTATTTATTATCGCAAGCATTTATATCTTGTTTGAATATGGGAAAAATAAAAAGAAACTCCTAAGTGGAATTTACTTTCTTCTGATTATAGCCAATACTTTATTACCACTCTTAGGAAATAGTTATTATGTTTTATCCAATAGCCTAAAAATTCATCGGGAATTAAAAAAACTAAAAAACCAAGAAATCATTCTTGATGTACGTGGATATCATGGAACTATCTATAACTTAAAAGACTATGGAATTTCTTATCAATTAAAGGAAGGAACTACAGGAAATACCTTTTATTATGGTATGGTAGATTATCAGGTGATTTCTGATGAAAAATAAAAACAAACTAGATTTCATTTCTCTTTTTTTTCTACTAGGTCCTTTTCTAGATGTTGCAAGTTTTTTAAATATTGGGGGAACTTTTTCAATCAGTATGATTGCTAGAACTGGATTTCTTGCACTTCTATTTATCTTATTAATTCAAAAGAAAATCTGTTGGAAAGATCTTGGAATTCTACTGATTACTGCAGGAATCCTATTTTTCTATTCTGTCTTCTTCTTAAAGGAAGGATTATCTAATAGTGTTTCATCTACTCTAAAATTAATTTATTTACCGACCATTTTATTATATTTTAAAAACTATCCTTGGGAAAAAGAAAAAATTCGAGTTCTTACAATTGTCTTGTTTACTTATTTAGGAATTTTTCTTCTTTCTTATCTTTTTGGAATTGGGGCAGATGCTTATTTAGAAACTGATGGAAAAAGTGGATTTAAGGGATTATTTTCTTCTATTAATGAATTCAGTGCAATCGTTGTATCTCTCTTATTTTTCGTTGGAAGTAAACTAAAAAAAAGAAAAAAATACATTTCCTTGATTCTATTATTCATTTTTAGTTTTTGCATTAGTCTTTTAATTGGAACAAAAGTACTATTAGGAGGAATTTTACTTACACTCTGTTATTTTCTATTTCTAGAAAGAGAAAATTTATTTTTTCAGAGGAGTTTAAAAATAAAGAGTTTAATAATAGGAACTAGTCTAGTAGTACTATTAGGAGGAATCTTCCTCTTTACAAAAACTAGAACTTATCAAAATATGAAAATTCAACAAGATTTTTTTGAGGTAAAAAATATCATTTCTTATGACTTTATGAATCGAGTACTATTCAATGATCGATTAACTTTCCTAAAAGATAATTTTGATTATTATAAAAAGCAGCCTTTAGTCAAACAAATCCTTGGAATTGGAATGATAGAGGACCAAGTAAAAATGGTAGAAATCGATTTATTTGATATTCTATTCCGATATGGGATGATTGGTTTTTTCTTCTTTACTATAATATTCGTTTATCTAATCCCTTGGAAACATATGGAAATAGAAGCACGACTAGCAACAATTTTATTACTACTCATTTCTTGTACTAGTGGACATGTATTAATTTATCCAGCAGTCTGCATCTACTTTGGAGCCTTTCCTACCTTTTCTAAAGAAAAACAAACAAAAATAATAACTGCTTAAAATAAAGAAAGAATTCTTTTTAGAAAACTTTCTTTTTTCTTTTTATAAAGAGATATCTTATAGAAATTATTAAACAGAAATTTTATTCAAAAAGAGAAAAGAAAAAATTAAAAAAATCGAATAAATCAACATTCCATATTTATTAAAAAGAAAGGGTAAAAAATCAAAAAAGGATAGTAAATTGTCAAATATTCTGGTATAATTTCAATCAGAATCAGGGAGTGTATTATTACGACATATCAAAGGATTGGAAAGTGTTATCTATGAAAAGAATAAAACGAGTTCTTACAATATTTGTAATGATTATTATAGCATTTATGATTTCAAAAGATGAAGTAAAAGCAGGAGAGTTGCCAATTAGTGTAGAAGGAATGGAACTAACCACTTTTTATGATGGGGTTGATAATACCTATGAAATTGTATTAGATTCTAATCAAACTACAGTTATGATTGATTATGATCATGAGGAATACATTTGGGGAAGTGGTGTTGGAAAAGTAACACTGGAAACAGGAAAAATTCATCGAGTAATTTTAATGGACAGTGAAGGTGTGATTGCAGTACATGAAATCCATCCAACATTAGGAAAAGTAAAATTGCATAATTTATCTATTAATGAAAACTCATTAGTAGAGGACTATTCTTTTATATTTGAACAAAATACCTACATTTATCATTTAAAAGTAATGAACTTTATAGATACATTTCAGCCAATCATCGAAAAAGATTCAGAAACTGTTGTAAATATTTCTAATTCAGGGTTAAAAGTTGGAGATAATACGATAAAAATAGAGGTGTCAAAAGTAGGATTAGAGAGTACCACTTATACCTTTCATATATATAGGTCCTATGAACAAACTTCTGGAAAGATAGAAAAAACCTTCGAATATACCGGTGATTATCAAACATTTATTGCTCCTCAAACCTCAGATTATACCTTAGAAGTCTGGGGAGCACAAGGAGCAGGAAACCACCTACACAATCAGCTCGGATATGGTGGACATGGTGGATATTCTAAAGGAACTGTCCATTTAGAAGCTGGAGATAAAATCTACATCTATGTTGGTGGAGCAGGAAAATATTGTAATGGAAGACCTTGTACCATCGAAGGTGGTTATAACGGTGGAGGAAGCGGAATTACAAAAACCTCAAGTGTCAGTGATACAGCAGCAAGTGGTGGAGGAGCAACAGATATGCGTTTAATACCAGGAAATTGGGATAATGAAGAATCCCTCTTATCTAGATTTATTGTCGCAGGAGGCGGAGGAGCCGGAGGAATGGACATTGAACCAGCAGGAGATGGAGGGGGAGAAACTGGATACCAATCAGGAAGTGGTGTAGGAAAAGGAGGAACCCAAACTTCAGGCTGGGCTTTTGGAAAAGGTTTTGGAGCAGCAGAAGATACTAACAGCCAACACGTTAGTGCGAGATACGGTGGTCAAGGAGCTGGAGGTGGATGGTATGGTGGATACTATACAGCAAACGGAAATGGTTGGGCAGGTGCTGGTGGTGGATCTGGATTTATCTGGACAAAAGCATCCAAAGAAAATGTTCCTACTGGATATTCAGTAACAGAGGATTATTATCTGAGTAATTCTGTTACCATCAGTGGAAACTTAGATGTTCCAACACATGATGGAACATCTACAATGAAAGGAAATATTGGAAATGGATATGCCAGAATTACATATGATTTAAATACTGAATTAGACTCACTAACCTCAATATCAACAGATAAAGGAATTTTGATACCAAGTTATAATGAAAAAGTCAAAGAATACGAATTACCTCTAGAAGTAAATGACACAACTCTAACAATTTATGCTGAAACAAAGTTAGGAACAGCTTTAGTTACAGGAACAGGTACTTTTACAGTTCCCTCAGGAAATACAACATTTTCAATTGTAATGACAAATGTTAATGGAAAAATTGACACTTATAATATCAATGTGTCAAGACCTGCTAGTCCTTCTGCACTTTTAAAAGGATTTAAGGTCAATGGAATCTTATATGAAGGATTTCAAGAAAATCAAACAACTTATGATATTGAAATACCAACTGATGTAGAAAAAATTAATTTAGAATTACTGAAAAAATATCCAGAACAGCAAGTTCCAACAGATACCATTTATGAATTTACAGAATCTACTTTAACAAAGAAGATTATCGTATCTAGTGAAGCGAATTTAACAAATGAAGTCTATACATTTAACTTTACGAGAAAAAAATCGACGATTTTAAAAAAACTTGACATTCTAAATGCCAGTTTAACTACATCATTTGACCCTTATCAGAACACTTATACTGTCGACATGTCAAAATATGAAAGAGTCTTAAATATTGATGCAGAGGCCTATTTTAAAGAAGCTGTAATTACCATAACTGAAAATCGATATGTAGGACCAGAGGATAAAACAGTAACGATTCAAGTAGACCTAGAAGGAGTCCCTTCTACCATTTATACATTAAATATCAATCGTGTAGAAGTCATCGAAAAAGAAATTGATGAAGGTTATAATTATACAGGAGATTATCAAGTATTTATTGCCCCATTTACAGGTAGCTATAATCTAGAAGTCTGGGGAGCACAAGGAGCAGGAAAACATTTACATAATCAACTTGGATATGGTGGACATGGTGGATATTCTAAAGGAATCGTTCATCTAGAAGCTGGAGATAAAATCTACATCTATGTTGGTGGAGCAGGAAAATATTGTAATGGAAGACCTTGTACCATCGAAGGTGGTTATAACGGTGGAGGAAGCGGAATTACAAAAACCTCAAGTGTCAGTGATACAGCAGCAAGTGGTGGAGGAGCAACAGATATGCGTTTAATACCAGGAAATTGGGATAATGAAGAATCCCTCTTATCTAGATTTATTGTCGCAGGAGGCGGAGGAGCCGGAGGAATGGACATTGAACCAGCAGGAGATGGAGGGGGAGAAACTGGATACCAATCAGGAAGTGGTGTAGGAAAAGGAGGAACCCAAACTTCAGGCTGGGCTTTTGGAAAAGGTTTTGGAGCAGCAGAAGATACTAACAGCCAACACGTTAGTGCGAGATACGGTGGTCAAGGAGCTGGAGGTGGATGGTATGGTGGATACTATACAGCAAACGGAAATGGTTGGGCAGGTGCTGGTGGTGGATCTGGATTTGTACTAACAAAAAACACTAGAAAAAACACCCCAGAAGGTTATCTTGTAAGTGATAAATACTATTTAAAAGAAGCAGAAACCATAGGTGGAAATGAATATGTTCCAACTCATGATGGAAATAATATTATGAAAGGAAATACTGGAAATGGATATGCCAGAATTACCGCAAAATCAGGAGTGGTTGGAGATACCTTCCTAGATAATATCATTCTAAATGATGGAAATATTCCAATTGATTTTGCACCATGGACACTAGAATATGAAATTAATGTAGATAAAAATACTCCTACAATCAAAATTGAAGCCATCGCTAAAGATCCAAATGCTTTAATCGAAGGACTTGGAACCTTTGATTTAAAACCAGGACTAAATGAAAAACAAATCATAGTAACCTCTAGTGATGGAGCAAGTAAAATTTACACCTTAAATATAACAAAAGAAGCATCAGATGATTCCACACCACAAAACATTTTATTAAAAAATCCACAATCATATTTATGTGCGAGTGGAGATGGCTATTGTGAGTATACCTTTGATCCTAAAACGACACTTTATGAAATCAGTCTACCATTCGCAACAGAGAAGATTTCACTAGAAGCAATTTTAAAAAGCAATTATCAAAAAGTAGAGTATCGGGATGTAACAGAAGGAAATAGTACAGTAGTAGAAGATTCAACATTTGAATTAAAAGAAGGAATTTTAAATATTTTTGAAGTAGAAATCACAAGTGAAAGTGGAAAAGAAAGTACAACTTATACTTATAAGATTTCAAGAGATGATCGAGGAAATAATAATTTAAAGAGTTTAGAAATTAAAGATCCAGTGATTGATATTAATTTTGAACCTTTAGTTTATGAATATTATTTAACAGTTCCATCAGAAACAGAAAAGCTTGATTTAGAAGCAATACCACAGAATCCACTAGCGAAAGTAGAAGTATTATATAATGAAAATTTCCAAACAGGACTGAATGATGTTTATGTCATAGTAACCGCACCAAATGAAAATTCCAAGACGTATCTACTCCATGTATATAGGGAAGAGAGTTCTAATACATTCCTACAAAGTCTAAATGTTAAGGATGATAACAATCAAGAATTGGAATTAAGTCCAACATTCAGTAAGATTTTAACAGATTACACAGGAACCGTAGATTCTAATACAAAGAGTGTAACGATTGAAGCGATTGCTGAAGAAGGAACCGTCGCAGGGACAGGAACCTTTGATTTAGTCAGTGGAAATAATTCATTTGAAATTACAGTAACTTCTCAAACAGGAGATATTGAAGTGTATAAGATTAACATTTTTAAGGCAAAAAATAGTAATAGTAATTTACTAAATATTGAAATAGAAGGATATGAATTATCTCCAGAATTTACAAAAGAAAATAAAAACTATTCTATCACAATTCCACAGAGTATAACGAAAGTAGGAGTCAAAGTAACACCAGAAGAAGAAACAACCACCTATACAATCAAAGGACATAATAACTTAAATAATGCTTCCAATACTATTGTGATTACAAGTATCGCAGAAGATAAAAGCTATTCTGTTTATGAAATTACTGTTAAGAAAGAAGTATCTACCAATAACTATTTAGAAAATATTGAAGTAAATCCAGGAACGTTAAATGAAACTTTCGAAAAAACAAAAAATGATTATACAATGAATGTACCAAGTGATACAAGTAGCATCACGATTAATGGAATCTTAGAAGATAAAAATGCGAGTATTAAAGGAAATGGAATCTATAGTTTGTCAAAGGGTGTCAACGTGATTACATTAATAGTAACCAGTCAATCAGGGGATGAAAATCCATATACCATAACGATTACTCGAGAAATGAACGATGATGTTGCCTTAAAAGAAGTAAAAAATAACCGAGGAAGTAGTGTAATAAAATCAGAAAATCCAGTAGAGAGTGGATACGATTACTTAATCGATGTACAGTATGAAGTTTCAGATGTTATACTAGAGGGAATTCCAAATAGTAAATCGTCTAGGGTAAGTGGAAATGGATATTATTCTTTAAGTATTGGAAGTAATGATATAACTTTAAGAGTAACTAGTGAGAAAGGAACCTATAAAGATTATATCGTAAGAGTAGTAAG
>CANOYR010000023.1 GCA_947571655.1 uncultured Caryophanales bacterium | reverse complement strand
GGAAAAAAAGGTTTAAACGAAAAAGGATAGATTCAATTTCTATTCTTTTTCTTTTTCTTTTCCATAATTTAGAAAGTACTTTATACTTAGCTTTTTAAAGAATAAGTAATTTCTTTCATAAAATCTGATTTTTTATTTACCAAAAAGAGAATTTATTTACAAAACCTCATTGCTTTGATAAGATAAATATGAGTGATGCATATGAAAACTGGAATAGTAATCGTAAATTACAATGATTTTAATTCAACAAATGATCTGATCCATAATATAAAATCCTATCAGATTCTTGATAAAATTGTCGTTGTTGACAATTGTTCAACAGATGATTCTTTGAAAAAATTAAAAAAAATAAAAGAATCCAAACTTAAAATATTAGAAGTAAAAGAAAATAAGGGGTATGCTTCTGCGATTAATCATGGAAGTAAATACCTAATAAAGCAACTCGGTACTTGTAACTTAATTATTTCTAATCCAGACATTATCTTATCCAAAGAAGAAGATATAATCGAGCTTCTTTCCCTATTAAATAAAAAAGGAATTGGAGCAGTTGGACCCACTATTTTAGAAAAACAAACTCTAAATCGGGGGTGGAAAAACCCTTCTCCTACATTAGATATTTTAATGAATCTTCCATATATACATCGTTGGATTCGTAAAAAATTTATCCAATACAAAGAATCCCACTATCAAAAAGAAACCTCAAAAGTAGATGTACTCTCTGGTTGTTTCTTTTGTATTTCTTCAAGTACTCTAGAAAAAATAGACTTTTTAGATGAAAATACATTCTTATACTATGAAGAAAATATTCTTTTCAAAAAACTTCAGAAGTTACATCTTTCCTGCACTATACATAATCATATTTTAATTATTCATAATCATTCAGTTACAATTAACAAAAACCTAACGAAAATTAAAAAATACAAAATTCAGAAAGAAAGTCAATATTATTTTCAAAGTACGTATAATCACGCTGGGATTTTCTCTAAGCTTCTTCTAAAGATGACTAGTCAATTAACAAAGATAGTTCTTTATTTCTATTATTTTCTGTTAGACTTAAAAAGAAAATTCTAACGACCACGATTTTCGATATTTACTCCATAATTTTCCCATACTTTTTATTTATCATAAAAATGGAAAGGAGGAAAAAATATCGAGATTAAAATTATTGGTTCCAATTGTAGTAATGGAATAAAATTAAAAAAAGAGCTAAAACGAGTAGTTGAAAAAAGAAATGAAAAAATACAAGTAATCGAATTAAACGAACCAACTATTAGAAAAAGATATCAAGTTCAAAACATTCCAGCACTATTAATCGAGAATGAGATAGTGAGTGAGGGAAAAATTTTAAATGAACGAGAATTAAAAAGAATCATTACTGAATATAGCGTTTCTTAAATATAAAATAAAAGCAGGACCAACCTGCTTTTTTTAATAAATGGAAAAAATAAAAGAAGTACCACTTAGTTTCATTCATTATATATCGGAGTTGATAAATGTAGTGTGTATAGAAACTACTTATCAAAAATCTTCTATATTAGAGAAGTTACTATATTTTATGAAATACGAAAAACATACGAAAACAATGAAATAAGAATCTCAGATAATAATTTTTATGCTATGATAATCATGAGGTGAATTTATGATAACAATTAATGAACAAAGTAGTATTCGATTATGCTTAGAGAAAACCATTTATATCGACCCTTTTCATTTAAAAGAAGAATCCCATGATGCTGATATCATCTTAATTACCCATTCTCATTATGATCATTTTAGTATAGAAGACATTTTAAAATGTAAAAAAGAGGATACGATCATTGTTACTGTGAAAGATACTTATGGAAAACTTGTCCCATATTTTCAAAAAGAATATTTAATTTTAGTAAAACCTGAGGAAAAATTTTCAGTGTTAGGAATTCCAATCGAAACAGTTCCATCCTATAATCGAGACAAGGGATACCATTTAAAAGAATATCAGTGGGTTGGATATATCTTAACACTAGAAGAACAAAGATACTATTTCATGGGAGATACAGATGCCTTAGATTTTATGGATCAAATTTCATGTGACTATTTATTTATCCCAATTGGAGGAACTTATACCATGAATGAAGAAGAGGCCGCAGAACTAACCAATCGAATCAAGCCCGATATTGTAATTCCTATTCACTATGGAACAATTGTAGGAAATAAAAATCTTGGTGAAAAATTTTCCAAGAAAATAGACTCGAAAATCAATTGTCAAATATTGTTAAATTTTGAAGATGTGTAAACTATATATTTACATGAAAATGTCAATTTTACATATTTGAAAAGAGAAAATTTACCAGATTATGATATTATAATTATGGGTGATAACATGAGTGATGTAATGGATGAATTAATTGATATTCTTGAGGAAAATGGCGAAAAGACTGGAAAATGTGCAACAAAAAAAGAAATCTATCAAAATGGAAATTGGCATCGTTCTGTGCACATATGGATTATTAATGATAATCAAGAATTATTAGTACAAAAGAGAAATCCCTTAAAAAAAACATTTCCCAACTTATGGGCTATTTCATCAGCAGGCCATGTTTTAACAAAAGAAAATAGTAAAGATGCTGGAGTTCGAGAATTAAAAGAAGAACTAAATATTGAAATAGAAAAAGAAAGCTTAGAGTACTTATTTACCGTGAAAAGGGAACAAAAGCAAGAAGATTTGACTTTAAGAGTGATCGACGATGTGTATCTTCTACATTATAACCTAGATGTTGAACATACCAAACTACAAGTAGAAGAATTGACAGATATTAAATATATCTATTATTCATATCTAGAATCTATTCTAAAAAATAAAGACAAAGACTATGTTCCTTATACAGAAGAACATCAAAGACTATTTGAATACTTGAATAAAAAATATCAATAAGAAATTAAAAGCAAAAGCAGTCTTTTAGAATATTGAAAATATTTATAAAATATACTATAATGAAATAAGAAATGGTACATTATTCTAGTGGATTACAATTATTACGAGGACGAGGGTAAAATATCGTTAAAGAGCACACCTGTGAAACTCCTGGTGCCTGCTTAGTACGCCCAGTATTGGGTGGGTGCTGGGGGGATAAGAATTTATGGGCGCCCATAATGGCATATGGACCCGACCCATCTATTCGTGGAGACCTAATCTTGTGGAATTTTTAAATTCTACGACTTAGGATAGAACCTATCTTGTGGCGAATAGCTATGGATAGTGTAGCTTGACTTGAGTGATTGGTGGGAATAGAGACAACTCCTTTTAAAGTGTACATTTTAAAAAGAGTATCGCTACTTGAAACATCAGTTGCAAAAAAGTATTAGTAATATCTTGAATCGTTTGAGGAAAACTCCTAGAGTGTTGTTAATATGGGATTGCAGTGTATACTAAGTGGCAATCAAGTCATAGAATTGGCAACAATCTATTATTCTCTTCAAAGGGGAACCGCTTACTGGTAACGGTAAGTAGAGAATAGGGAAATCCAACTTGACCTAAGATACAAAGTTTACCATATTAATCACCATTTCTTATTTTTTTTGAGGTGTAAATGAAAATAAAATCTTATAAAGAAAAATATTCCAAAAAAGCGAAAAAGAAACCCGTAGTATCGAAAAAAACGGTAGATTATCGATGGATTTTTATTGTTACAATATCAGCATTTTTAATATCACTAATCTTTTCCTTTCTATCAGAACTTACCATTCCCAATGTAACGAGTATTGTAGCAATTTTAATTATTATTCTATTTATTGGGATTGGAATTATTTTTGATATGATTGGAATTAGTGTAACAGTTGCAGATATGAAAACATTTAATTCGATGGCAACCAAGAAAATTCGAGGTTCCAAATTAGCTGTTAAATTCATTCATAATGCTTCAAAAACGTCAAGCTTTTGTAATGATGTGATTGGCGATATTTGTGGCATTATTAGTGGTTCTGCGGGAGTCGCCCTAGCAAGTATTTTATCAGAAAGTCTAAAATGGAATCTTTTTTATACATCGCTTTTTATTACTGCATCGATTGCTGCTATGACGATTGGAGGAAAGGCCTTAGGGAAGAGTACAGCTATGAACAAAAGCACCTATATTCTCTACCAATTTTGTAAAGTGGCTTCCCTATTTATAAAAGAATAGATAATAAAAGTGAAATCCTCTTTGAAAAGTTGAAACCAGATTTCCACTCTTTACTTCTTCTTTTTTTTTTGCTATACTTTTATAAGTTAGGAGAATAGATATGAAGAATAAAAAAACAAAAATTATAATTGGAATCGTAGTTGGAATTATATTAGTTTTCCTAGGAATAACCTTCTCATTAGTCAGTATGATGAATAAAGAACACAAAAAAACTGAGCAAAAACAAAATGAAATAAAAAGCGAATATCAGGGATTTAAAGAAGCAGCAGACAAGTTTACAACAGCAAGAAAAAAGTATCAGACCGTAGTAGAGAATGACATGTATATAGAATCTGTAGTAGAAGATTATGAAGATTGGGTAGAGGCAATAAAAGAATATCAAGACGTAGTAGATAATGTGATAGAAAACACAAAATCATTAGATAAACTATGTATTGGAAAAAACTATCCAGATCAAAATATCATGGCGAGTTGTGAGGCTTATATGATTAATTATGAAACGGTCATGAATTATTTTGTAAAAGACATAGAATCATTCAATGAGTTTATGGAAAATTATCATAACACAAATCCAGAAAATAAAGAAAAATATCCAACCTACGAATTAAAAGAAAATTATCATTATATTGATATTAATGATGATGGTAAGTTTATTGGAAAAGATTAATAAAAGAGGTATCATGAGTAATGAAGAATAAAAAGAATGAAACAAAAACAAGAAAGAAAAAAATAAAAGTTAGCTTACAGGTAAAAAGAATATTTCTACTTCTTTTTTCCTTAGGAATTATGGGACTTTCAGCTTCAGCTTTTATTCTATATGGACCTTGGTCTTGGGTAAGAGAGAGACTAATTACGACAGCTATGACAACCATGTCTCATCAATATTTAGCACAGATTTTCTTTGATAAAGCAACAATTGATGAAGTTTTAGCTAATAATCGAATCATTGAAATAGATGAGAATACAAATCCTGATTTAATAAAAATTGATAATTCAAATTCAGGAAATAAGTATAGCTCAAAATATGAAAAAGAAATATTGGAAAAAGACAAAGGAAACGATTTATTTAAAGTAATTCGAATCAGTGAACTTACTTATAAAGGATACCTAGTAGCGATATATAAACCAGAAAAAGTAAAAATTGGAGTAACCTCTAAGCTTGGAACAACAGGACAATCAGTTCGAGTAATTGCAAAAAATAATAATGCACGTGTTACGATTAATGCCAGTGGTTTTTATGATCCAAATTGGAACAGTAACGGTGCTATTCCCCATGGGACAGTAATCAAAGACGGAAAAGTTATTTGGGATTATGAAGATGCTAAAGTAGGAGGAGGTTTTGTTGGATTTAATGAGGATAACAAATTAATCCTTGTACGTACTGACAAATACTCAGCAATTAGTAAATATCACTTACGAGATGCCATTGAGTTTGGTCCATTCTTAATTGTCAATGGAAAAGCTTCCTTTGTAGAAGGAGATGGTGGTTGGGGAATTGCTCCACGTACTGCTATCGGACAAAGAGCAGATGGAATTGTACTATTCTTAGTAATTGATGGAAGAGGTTATGGTGGAAGTGTCGGTTGTGGTATGGTAGAGCTAACCAAAATTATGCAACGCTATGGTGCAGTAAACGCAGCTAATATGGATGGTGGTTCTTCGAGTGGTCTAATTATTGATGACGAAATTATTAATCACCCAACAGCAGGTGGGGATAATGGATTAAGAAATCTCCCAACGGCATGGATTGTAACAGAATAATCAAAAATATAGAAAAAGGAGTTCCTTTTTCTTTTTTTTCTAAAACTTTAATATTATAATAAAAAAGAAGGAAAGTGATAAAATGACATATCGAATTATGGATGGAAACGAAGCATGTGCAACAGTATCATATCAATTCACAGAAGTAGCAGGAATTTACCCAATTACGCCAGCTTCTATGATGGCAGAATTGACAGACACATGGAGTGGAGAAAATAGAAAAAACTATTTTGGAAGTGCAGTCAAAGTAGTAGAAATGCAGTCAGAAGCAGGAGCAGCTGGGATGATTCATGGTTCTCTTCAAGCTGGATGTCTAACAACAACTTATACAGCAAGTCAAGGCCTTTTATTAATGATTCCCAATATGTATAAAATAGCTGGAGAATTACTTCCAGGAGTAATTCATGTCGCAGCAAGGAGTTTGGCTAGCCACGCTCTGTCTATTTTAGGTGATCATCAAGATATTTATGCCGCAAGAACTACAGGATTTGCGATGCTTTGTTCTAGTTCTGTTCAACAGGTAATGGATTTAACTGCCATTGCCCACTTAGCAGCAATCAAAGGAAGAGTTCCTTTTCTCCATTTCTTTGATGGATTTCGAACCAGTCATGAATTACAAAAAATTCGTGTAATAGATGTTGATAAATTAAAAAAATTGATAGATTTTAAAGCCTTAGAAGAATTCCGTAAAAAAAGTCTTCAACCCAGCCACCCTGTAACACGTGGCACCGCCCAAAATGATGATATTTATTTTCAATCAATAGAAGTACGCAATCAATATTATGATAATCTACCGGATTTGGTATCCTCTTATATGGAAGAAATTAACAAAATCACAAAAGAGGATTATCGTCCATTTAACTATTATGGAGCAAAAAATGCAGATCGTATAATTGTTGCAATGGGTTCTGTTTGCGAAACAATTAAAGAAACTCTCGATGAAATGATAGAGGATGGGGAAAAGGTAGGGTTAATCGAAGTGCATTTATATCGTCCATTCTCTTCAAAATACTTTTTAAATGTTTTACCAACATCTGTTAAAAAGATAGCTGTACTTGATCGTACAAAAGAATCAGGAAGTGCTGGGGAACCTTTATACCTAGATGTAGTAGCAGTGTTAAATGAAGCACAAAAAAATATAAGAGTAATCGGCGGAAGATATGGATTATCTAGTAAAAATACGACTCCATCTGACATTGCAGGGGTATATGACTTTTTAAATCAAAAAGAGATGTTTCACAATTTCACGATTGGTATTGTCGATGATGTTACAAATCGCAGTATCCCTCCAAAAAAATTAAAGCCTAAAAATGCAAATGCAGAATTTTTAATTTATGGATATGGCTCTGATGGAATGGTAACAGCATGTAAAGATTTAATGAAGATTACAGGAAGTTCTAGTAATGCTTATGTACAGGGTTATTTTCAATATGATTCTAAAAAAAGTGGAGGAGTTACCAAATCGCATCTTAGATTCTCAAAGCATCGAATTAGAAGTACCTATTATGTAGAACATCCAAGTTTAGTAATGTGCACGAAAGAATCATATCTATCAAAATTTCGGATGCTAGATGGAATTAAGAAAAATGGAATATTCATTTTAGCAACATCTAAGAAAAAAGAGGAAATCTCTTCAATTCTCAGTAATCATGATAAACAAATTTTAATAGATAGAAAGATAAAACTCTATATTATTGATGCTTTAAAAATTGCAGAAGATGTAGGACTAAAAAACAAAATTAGTGCGATTATGGAAACAGTATTATTTAAAGTAGGAAAAATTATTGACTTTGATTTTGCAGTAAAGAATATAAAAAAATCAATTGAAAAAAAATTTTCAAATAAAGGTGGAGACATCGTTTCTAAAAATTTAGAGGCAATCGAAAATGCAGTTTCCAACTTAATAGAAATTAATTTAGAGGAAGCATCTTTAGAAGAAGAGAAGGATGAACAAGATCACTCTATTTTTGATATTATTTCATCTGGAAGAGGAGATTCCTTAAAGGTCAGTGCCTTCTTAGATTATGCCGATGGAACATACAATCCTGGATTATCAAAACTTGAAAAAAGAAGTATATCTGAACATGGACCACAATATCACAAAGAAAATTGTATTCAATGCAATATGTGTTCCTTTGTTTGTCCGCATGCAGTGATTCGACCATTTTTATTAGACGAAGAGGAAGTAAAAAATGCTCCAGAGTCTTTAAAAGAAGATCTAGTGGATGCAAATATCAATGGATATTCTTACAAATATACAATTGGAATTTCTTTACCAGATTGTACTGGATGTAAATTATGTGTCAACATTTGTCCAGGAAAAAAGGGAAAAAAAGCCTTAACGATGGAAAAAATATCAGAATTAAAAGAAATCAAAACAGAGGCTTACCAATACTTATTTGAGAATGTTAGTGAAAAAAAAGTATTGCCGCTTACTACAGTAAAAGGAAGTCAATTTGCAAAACCTAAATTTGAATTTTCTGGGGCTTGTGCTGGATGTGGAGAAACTGCTTATCTTCGATTGTTAACCCAACTTTTTGGAGATCGGCTAGTAATAGCAAATGCAACTGGATGTTCGTCAATTTACAGTGCTTCCTTGCCAACTACAGCTTATTCTGTTCCATGGGCCAACTCCTTATTTGAAGATAATGCGGAATTTGGTTATGGAATGGCAGTTGCGAATCATAGTATAAGAAATAGAATATGTACTTTAATCGAAAAAAATATTTCCAAATTATCTGATGAAGAAATTGAAATTTATACTTCTTATCTAGATGATTTTAATTATGATAATTCAAAGGATTTATATGATATTATTGATTCTTCACCAATTGAAGAGTTAAAAGAATTAAAAGATTCTATTTTGAAAAAATCAATTTGGTGTGTTGGTGGAGATGGCTGGGCTTATGATATTGGATTTAGTGGAATCGATCATGTTTTGGCAAGTCAAGAAAATATAAATATTTTAGTTTTAGATACAGAAGTTTACTCAAATACAGGAGGGCAATCTTCGAAATCTTCAAAGATTGGAAGTGTTGCGAAGTTCACATCAAAAGGAAAAGAAGTAGCTAAGAAAGATTTAGCTAGAATTGCTTTAACATATCCTCACGTTTATGTTGGAAGTATTGCTTTGGGAGGAAATATGCAACAAGCTATTACTGTATTAAATGAAGCCGAAAAATATGAAGGACCTTCGATTATATTTGCTTATGCCCCATGCATTGCGCAGGGAATCTTAACTGGAATGGAATCGACAGTTGATGAAGAGAAAAAAGCAGTACAAACAGGCTATTATCCATTATTTCATTATCATCCAGAAACAGGAATATTCAAATTAGATGCAAAACCTGATTTCAGTCGTTACTTTGAATTTGTCGCTGGAGAAGATCGCTATCGAATGTTAAAAAAGATTAATCCAGAAAAGTACCGTGAACTTTTAGAACAAAATAAAAAGAACGCTGAAGAAAGATACCATTATTATGAATCCTTAGAAGAAAGTTCCTTAAAGAAGATAAATTAAAGAAAAAAATAAAAGAGATGCGAAAAATCATCTCTTTTTTCTTAATCAGTAAATTTTTTATATTTCTACTAAAAAACAAAAACTGTCTCTGATTGAAATCTTTAACAAAAAATTCTCAATAAAATTTCTTCTTAAGATTATTCTTTCCTAAGGAAATAATCTTGCTTCACTCTCAGTTTAAACAACATCACTGTAGAAACTTATATTTTATTTGCTTCTTTATAATTAAAAAAATCCCACAAAAATCTTCTTGAAAAAAATAAAAAAATAGAGGCCGCACCCCCTGAAGGACGACCTCATAAAAAGAATAAAAAGGGGTTGGCTAGTGTGATACTAGCGACCAATTCGCCAATTTCGAATTGGTGATTCTTATACTAATCGAAAAAGAATTTTTTGTCAATTCTTTTTTTCAAAAATATCAAAATTTTAATCAGAATTTAGAATAATACTGAATTTCTACCATTAATTGGAAAAGAAGAATACCTCCTCCATTCTAACTACGATAAGATTATAAAAAATATTGTTAAAATATTTTATTTCTTTTAAAAAAACATGGTATAATATTAAAAGATAATGGATGGGTAGAAGGGAGATGATTGAATGAATGGCGAAGATTTGGCAAACAAAGCAGGAATAAAAAAGGAAAACCGTTTTATATTTTCAGACTCCTATTATGAAAACATGCCAGAAATTCCAGAAAAACCTAATTTTGATTTACTCGCTCCTTCGAACAGAAAAGAAAATACAAAAACGCACTCAAACCAAGACATCTCTTTAAATGATGGGAATTCAAACTCGATAGTACAGAAAGCGAGTAATTTTGATCAAGTAATTCATAATAATTATTTAGAAGAAACTTCTAGCCAACAAGAGAATGTATTTAACTTTTTTTCTCATCAGGAAAATACTAAAATTGAAGATATCACTCCAGAAACTACCTCACAAGAAAGTAAGGAAGATGAGAAGAATCCATCATCGATAGAGAACAAGAATATCGAACAACAAAATAATTTTTTTCAAAAATTAGGATTTCAAAAAGAGAAGCAAGTAAAAAATGATGACAAAAATTCAGCAAATATTTCAAATTCTCCTTTGAAAGACAAACAAATAAATTTTTTTAATGATAATCATACTGGAAATGACTTTGCTGATAATAATACTTTAAAAAGGGAAGAAGAATTAGAAAAATTTTCTGATTCTTTAAAAGAAAATACGAACATTCCAAACGAGGTAATCAATACAGATGACTACTATTCAAATATAAAAACACGGAACAATGATATTTTTAAAGAACCTACAAATTCATATCTCGATATAAAAAAAGAAACTAATTTTTCAGAATTTGATAGTAATGAACAAAAAATAGAACCATCAAACAGGCAAGAAATGGAGAATATTGATTTTATCAATCGGCTAAAAAATCAGGAAGAATTAAATAAAAAAGAAAGTTCTCTTAATTTATTGCCTAATAATCAAGAAACAGAAAATAAAAAAAATTTCTTCTGGGAAACAAAAAAATCATCCTCAGAAGAGCAAGCAAATATTTCAAAAGAAGAGATTGAATTTGGTCATTCGCTATCTCAGCCATCCATTGAAGAAGGAAGATTAATTATAAATGGAGATGCTACTATTCAGGTAGATGAAAGTCTTAATAAAAATGAAGTAGTTCCAATTCCCGACTTTATGTCTGGAAATATTCAACTATCGGATTTAAATATTGAAACAGGAATTAATAGAGAACTAGAAGAAGAACTGATGAGAAACAGAGAAAGTGAAGAAGAACGTAAAAGAAGGGAAAATGCAGAATATAACGAATATCGCGAACTAACAGAGGGAAAGAAATCTCAAAAAATGGTATACAAAGCAGGTGGAAAAAGCTATATTCGTGAAGTAGTAGAAAAACCGAAAATAGAAATTCCAAAGAAATCTCCAGAACCTGAAGTCGTTTCAAAATCAGAAGTGAAAGTAACAGAAGAAAAACCAAAACAGGAAGTAGAAGTTAAGAAAAAACAACCTCAATCCATTGAAGAATTAATCGAAAGTATTGTTGAAGTTCCTGATTTAGCTAATATAAAAGTAAAATTAGATCCATTTGAAAATCCAGGTGTAAAATTTGGATTTCAAGAACAGAAAGAAAAAGTAAATCCTGTAAAAGAAGAAGTAAAGGTTGTCTACGATGAAAAAAAGGATAATTTTGATTATGATCAAAACTTTGATAATGTAGAAGTGAAAAAATCGAATTTACTAAATGAACTGATTGAAAAAAATCAAAAAGAAGGAAAAATTAGTGTCTTAGCACGATATGGAGAAGATTTTTGTGCTCGTGATTATATTACCAATCCAGCGATCGGACGTGCTGAGGAAATAAAACAATTAATATTAATATTATTAACTCCAGAAAAATCTGGAATTTTAATTGGAAAACCAGGAATCGGAAAAACTTCGATTGTAGAAGGACTCGCTTATCAGTTACAAAGAAATAATGTACCAGAAGCATTAAAGGGATATCGAATCGTCAGTGTAAAAACATCCTCGCTTCTTGGTAGTTTACCAACTGGAGAAACAAGACTACAAACATTAGTTGATGAATTAAAAGAATTGGATAAGATTATTCTATTTATTGATGAAATCCATATGTTAGTAGGAGCTACCAATGAATCAGCAATGGATTTTGCGAATATGTTCAAGGAGAGTTTAGGACGTGGTAGCATTAAAGTAATCGGTGCAACTACGACAGAAGAATATGAGCGCTATATTCTTCGGGATAAAGCTTTCGTTCGACGTTTTCAAAAAGTAGAAGTAGAAGAACCAAATCGGGAACATACGATTAAAATTCTATTAGGTACTCTTCCTAAAATAGAGAAGACTACAGGAGCCAGATTAAAGTATTCTGAATTTATGAAAAATCAAATTATGTCTTTTATTGTAGATATTACAACAGAATATAAAAGAATCTATGGAATTGGTTCTAGATATCCAGATATTTGTTTAACTTTATTGTCTCAAGCCTTTTCTCAAGCAGTATTCGCAAATAGAAGTGAAGTGAATATCAATGATATTCGTAAAGCAATTGAAAATTCAAAAAATATTTATCCAGATGTTATCCGTAAAGAATTGGTTAATTTTGATCAAAAATTCAAAGACTTAATAAGAGAGGAAGAACTTGGAAAATAAAAAAAGGCATTGTTTACAATGTCTTTTATCTAGGTTGAATTTTATTTTTCTTATAGTCGTCATATAATTCTTTAAATCTTTCAAAGTGAACAATTTCCCTTTGACGTAACCAAAGTAGAGGACCAATAATATCGGGATCATCTGTTAAATCAATTAAGCTTTCATAAACAGCTCTTGCTTTTTGTTCTGCTGCCATATTTTCACTTAAATCAGCCAAAGGATCTCCTGTAGTTGCAAAATAAGTAACTGTAAATGGAACTCCATTTGCATCTAATGGATAAATAGCATTTCTATGTTCTGCATAATGACCTGCAAGTCCAGCCTCCTTCATCTCTTCTGGAGTTGCTCCCTTCATTAATTGATATAGCATCGTAGATAAAATCTCAACGTGTGCTAGTTCTTCAGTTCCAATATCAGTTAGTAGGGCTTTTCCTCGATTATCAGGCATTGTATAGCGTTGATTTAAATATCTTAAAGCAGCTCCCAATTCTCCAGCAAAACCACCATATTGGGTTACCAACTGTTTAGCAAAAGCAAGATTTTTCTTTTTAATAGATACTGGATATTGTAATCTCTTTTCATATTTCCACATCTTAATCCACCTCCCATGGCCATGCATAAGCTTCCCAACTAAACTGATTCATTCCTGAAGGGAACGAAATAAAAAGAGGACCATATTTACTTTCATATTTTTCAACTGCTTCTTTTGCCATTGCTTGGTATTTATTAAAAAGTTGAATCATAACTTGATCTGTAGGATGTACATCTAGGTACAAATTGAGTTCATGTGCTGCAAAAGATAATTGATCTACATTTAGCAAAAGTTCTGCTTGTTCATTATTAGGAACTATTTTCGCTGGGCGATAATTTTTATATCCTTCAAAAATGTCATTAAATAAATTTCCTTGTAGAAATCCTTGATATGGTTCTGCCAAATTACTATTTCTTACATCATTTTGTGATAAAAACGGATTTTGATTTGACATTGACATATCTGGATATCTATAAGCATCATATCCAAAATTATTATTCATATTCTTTCTCCTTTGTTAATAACTTATGATACTTAGAATGATAAGTATGGGATTTTGCCTAGTTTTAAATTTTTAAGAGAAATATATAAAATATCTTGTCAAAAAAAAGATTTATTGATAAAATAAGAATGTATTTTGAAATGGCGGAATTGGTGAAGTGGTTAACACGCCGGATTGTGGCTCCGGTATGCATGGGTTCGATCCCCATATTTCGCCCCATATTGAATTTTACGCACACCTTTGTGCGAGAGTTTAGTAAAAGTTCGTAATACTTGATATTATGGACTTTTTTCTTTTGCAAAGGTGGTGAATATATAATGAGAATTGTGTCCATAGAACTTTTAGAATTTCCTTCGTGTATAAAAAATAAGATATTAAGAATTAAAGATATTACCAAACTAAATATAGAATATATTGATGAAAAGAATATTATTTTTAATCACTCTAATTTAGGATTAAATGAACCACATAAGATTATCATTAGTAATAATACTCAAAGTCTAGTATTACTTTGTTATGATGGTGATACAAATTTATACGATGAAGAATTATCTAGGACTATTACTATAGCTGAGTTAACTAATATAATTGAATGCTTATTAAAAGAAAATTAAAAAAATTTTTAAATTTATTTTTTTCTTCATATATAATGGTTAAACGAACGTTTTTAACTACAATTTTCAAAATCGTTCCGTTGCATGTCCTAAAAAAATGTGGTATTATGGTAATATACGAAAATTCTAGA
>CANOYR010000022.1 GCA_947571655.1 uncultured Caryophanales bacterium | reverse complement strand
AAGAAAGACGAGAAAGAAACAAAGACAGAAGAAGAACCTGTAGGTGATGACTTATCAAAAAAATCTGTTGCAGAACTAAAGGCAATGGCAAAGGAGAAAAAAATCGAGGGGTATACCTCGATGAAAAAAGCAGAATTACTGGAAGCTTTAAAATAAAATTCTAGGAGGATAGATTATGTTTAGTGCAAATGATGTAAAGGAATTAAGAGAAAGAACTGGTGCTGGAATGATGGATTGTAAAAAAGCATTACAATCATCTGATGGCAATATGGAAAAGGCAATTGATTGGTTACGTGAAAATGGAATGGCAAAAGCTGAAAAAAAAGGAGGAAGAATTGCTGCTGAAGGAATTACAAGCATGAAAGTAGAAGGAAATCAGGCTGTTATTCTAGAGGTAAACTCTGAAACCGATTTCGTAGCGAAGAATGCAGAATTTCAATCTTTTGTTTCAAAATTGACAGATATCATTTTTAGCCACGATGTAAAAACTGTAGAGGAAGCATTAGAACTTTCTGTAGAAAATGGAACTGTTTCCGATATGATTACAAGTGCGATTGCAAAAATTGGAGAAAAATTATCTTTTCGAAGATTCGAGAAAATTACAAAAACCGATTCTCAAGTATTTGGATCATACTCTCATATGGGAGGAAAAATTGGAACACTCGTATTATTAGAGGGAGCAAATGAAGAAGTTGCCAAAGATGTAGCAATGCACGTTGCTGCAATGCGTCCTGCTTACCTAAGCTCAAAAGATGTTCCAGAAGATGTTTTAAATCGCGAAAAGGATGTCATGAAAGAGCAATTGCTAAAGGAAGGAAAACCAGCAGATAAAGTAGAACAAATCCTAGTTGGAAAAGTAAACAAATATTATCAGGATGTTTGCTTAATAGATCAAATTTATATTAAGGCAGAAGAGAAAGAAACCGTTGGAAAGTATGTAAAGACAAACGGTGGAGAAATCTTAAAAATGGTTCGTTATGAAGTTGGAGAAGGAATCGAAAAGAAACAAGAAAATTTTGCAGAAGAAGTAATGAATCAAATTAAGGGATAGAAATTGACATAAAAAAGATAGAAATTCTATCTTTTTTTTCGATAAATAAAAGCAGAACTAATCTGATTCCCCTCCTCAAAAATGGATTCCAAATCATAGTTACTTTTTTTAAAAAAATCAATTACTTCATCAGTAGTTCCTAAATTAGAAAAATTAGCACCTCGAAAATGAGAAATATTTAAATATCCAACCAAAGCTTCTCCTTTTTCTAATAGAAGTGGAAAAATCTTTTCCTCTAAGAAAGATTGATACTCCTCCAATGAAAGATTCATTTCTAAAAAAACATTCGATAGATAAATTTTATCGAAGGCAGGGATATTAACAATTTGATTAATCTCTTGAATATCTTGGCAATAGAATAAAAACTTAGTCCTTTGAAGGGTTCTCTTTAAATAATTATAAAAATATTTTTCAAGATATGGATTTCGATTTAAGATACTTTCTGTTTCTCTCTCTAAAGATTGCTCATAGAATAAATTTCTTCTAATATCTTGCTCAGAATAATTCTGAATGATATTTCTCCAAAAATATTTAGTATCTTCCTCTAATTGGGAATTATCAATATTTATCCATGAATCTGTTTTGTCGCATAAATATAAAAAACTTTCCGATTGCATAGAATTTAAGAGAAAAGAGGTAAAAAATTCTTTTTTTGAGAGTACCTGAAATGCTTCAATCTTTAATAAAATATAGTAGATCGCTAAGGGATTTTTCTCAATCACTGTTATATTTCTACTTCCATAGAGAATTCCATTAATAAATTGATCTCCACTTCCTCCAATCCAAAGACTATTTTCCCATTTTGAAGACAACTTTGGAAACAGTTTTCTAGAGTTTTCTGTTTGCGTATGATAGATTTTTCCATAATCTGAGTCTTCTATTTCTAATTGTTTATTTTCGATAATATGAGAAGCTGCTATAATATCGTTTTCCACTTTTTTCATATGTTTTCCTCAATTCCATTTTTTCGCATGGGACTATAATAACATAAAATAATCCTTGATACAAACATATTTTGATAAATCATAAAAAATCTCTTTTCATTATTTTTCTTTTATAATATAATAAAAATAGAATAACAATTAAAGGAAGGTAAAATATGAATACAGATATTTTAAAACAAGCAGATGAAAAAATGCAAAAAGCAATAGAAAATTTAGAAAAGAGATTCACAACCGTCCGTGCAGGAAGAGCAAATCCTAGTAGCTTAGATGGTGTTATGGTAGATTACTATGGGACTTTAACTCCTTTAAAACAATTGGGAACAATTTCAGTACCAGAAGCTAGACAATTATTAATCAAACCCTTTGATCGAGGATGTTTGTCTGGAATTGAAAAAGCAATTTTTGAAGCAAATTTAGGATATACTCCCAATAATGATGGAGAAACTATTCGTATCATAATTCCAGCACTTACTGAAGAAAGAAGAAAAGAACTAGTGAAACAGGTAAAAGCAATGGGTGAGGATACACGCATTATAATTCGCAATATTCGTCATGATGCAAATGAAGACATAGAAAAAGAAGAAATTTCAGAAGATGAACAAAAAAGATTAACAAATGAAGTTCAAGAATTAGTAAGTAAATATAATAAAATTGTCGATGATAAGTCAAAAGAAAAAGAAGAGGAATTGATGAGAGTATAAACGAATAAAAAGGAGAGAGTATCATGGAAAACCAAGAGAATAGCCAAACCTATACACTAGATCAAGAAACTGTAAAAGTAGTTTCCGATAAAAAGGCCATTCCTAATTTAAAAAGAATTTTAAAAAGCAAGAATATGATGACTGCAACGAGATATTTATCTTTATTTAAAGAGGCAGTTATACTAGCAGAAGAAAAACAAAAAGAACTTGAAAAATCAATAGAATTAGAAACAGACAAGAAAGAGGACCCTTCTTATTTAATGTCGTTTGAAGAGGCTCAAAGCAAAACCCTTGGTCGTATAATGCAACGAGAAAATCAAGAGAAAGTACAAGAATTTAAAGAAGAGGTAAAATCAAATCTTGAAGAAGAATTAAACGCTATTTTTAAGAAACCAGAAAGTTTCAAAGAACAAGTTCTAGATAAGGAAGTAGTAGATTCCAAAGAAGGACAAATAGAAAATATAGAAGAACATTCTCCGAAAGTATGGCAAAACCCAATGGGAGAGAAAAAGGAAACAAAAGAGGAGCAAAAAAATATTCAGAAGAAGGAAGACTACTGGAATTTAACAAACCAAACATATGCAGGACTGAATGTCCCAGAGGATACTTCTACTAGTGTATGGATACCAACAGGAGAGCAAACCCCATTTATCGATTGTGGAAATGATGTTTGGAAATCAGATCCAATTTGGACCGAAATTGCATTCAATTATGATAAAGTAATCGGAAAAGTAAATTATGAAGAGCTATCCATAAAGGATTCTGACAAAAAAGAGCCTCAAGCTGACTTTCTTCCAGTTTATGCGAGTGCAGATCAAGCAATTCTTTTAGAAAATCCAATCAATCAAATAGAGAGTTATGAAAATTTTATAGGTTCAACAATTGGAATTCCTTATCAATTGGTAGATGGAAAATTGAATTCTGTTTCTAATATTCAAAATCTTCATAAAGAAGATTCTAAAAATCTAGGATTTCCTCTAATTCGTACAGATATTGATGGAAATCGTCAAATTGTTGGCTTTATTAATGGTGATTCTCTTGTATCTAGTTTATCTTCTAATATACAAAAAGAATATCAAAGAATATTGCACTAATTAAAAAGGAGAACATGAAAAAGTTCGCCTTTTCTTTACAACTTCTATAAATTAGAGTATAATTTAGTTATATTTTGAGTTTGACGGAGAAAAAGGAGTAGTACTAAGAGGAATCTTTCAAAGAGATCTTGCGGTTGGTGAAAGCAAGAAAGAAGAATCTTACGAATTCACCTTTGGAGTTCTTAGTGAAAGCTAAGCGTAGAAATCGCGTTAAGAGAAGAAAGATATAGAGAAATCTATAAATAAGGTGGTACCGCGACAATTCGCCCTTAGGAGCAGGTTGTCGTTTTTTTATGTCAGACGAATATTTTAGAAAGGATAATTTTTATGGATATGAAAGACAAAATTGAAAAAATTAGAAAATCTTTAGAAGAAGATATGAAGACAGTTAGCTCTAGTAAAGATTGTCAGGATTTGAAAGTAAAATACTTTGGTAAAAAGGGTCAAATTACAACTCTTACTAGTAATATGAAAGAACTTTCTATAGAGCAAAAAAAAGAAATTGGTCAAATTTCTAATGAAATTAAAACAGAAGTAACTACTAAAATTAGTGAATTAGAAGAAGCGTTAAAGACGAGAGAACTGAATGAAAAATTAGAGTCTGAACGAATTGATATCACTTTACCGAGTAAAAAGATAAAAAGGGGGAGTCGTCATCCGTTTCAAAGAATCATTGAAGATGTAGAAGACTTCTTTGTTTCTATGGGATATGATGTAGTTGATGGCCCAGAATTAGAAACTGATGAAAATTGTTTTCAAAGACTGAATGTTCCGATTGGACATCCAGCACGAGATAGTCAGGATACTTTTTATATCGATCCAGAGTATTTACTACGTACACAAACTTCTAGTGTTCAAGCTAGAGCTATGCAAGAAAATAAAGAAAAATCTCCAATTCGAATGATTTGTCCTGGAAAAGTATATCGTAGAGATGACGATGCTACTCATTCTCATCAGTTTGGACAAGTAGAAGGATTGGTGATTGATAAAGATATTTCTTTAGCAGATTTAAAAGGAACATTAGAACAATTTGCTAAAAAAATGTTAGGTGAAAATACAAAAGTACGCTTCAGACCTAGTTTCTTTCCATTTACAGAACCAAGTGTTGAAGTAGATGTTACTTGTTTTAAATGTTCTGGAAAAGGTTGTTCATTATGCAAACAGACAGGATGGATTGAAGTATTAGGAGCTGGAATGGTTCATCCTAATGTGTTAGAAATGGGAGGCTATGATCCGAGTGTATGGACAGGGTTTGCCTTTGGTACAGGACTAGATCGTTTTGCGATGTTCCGTTATGAAATTCCAGATATTCGTTACTTATATACCAATGATATCCGTTTCTTAGAACAATTTGATAGAAAGGATGAAGAAAATGAAATTAAGTAGAAAATTTGTCAGTGATTACATTTCCATTGATGTAGATACGAAAACTTTAGCGGATGATATGACAAGGATTGGAAATGAATACGATTCTTGCGAAAAATTAATTCCGACCTCCCAATTGACAATTGGAGAAGTCATCGAATGTGTAGATCATCCAGATAGTGATCATCTTCATGTTTGTAAAGTCAATATTGGTAGTCAAATATTACAAATTGTATGTGGTGCCCCCAATGTTCGTACAGGTCTAAAAGTAATTGTTGCAACCGATGGAACGATACTTCCTGGAGGAGTGATTAAAAAAGGAGTGATTCGTGGACAAGAATCCAATGGGATGCTTTGTGCAATGTCTGAACTTGGATTAGAGCACAAATTCTTAACCGAAAAGGATATCAATGGAATCCATGAATTACCTAATAATGCTCCTATTGGAGAAGATGCCGTAAAATTTATGGAACTAGATGATGAAGTGATTGACTTTGAACTTACTTCCAATCGAGGGGATCTTTTAAGTATTTTAGGAATGGCCTATGAAATTGGAGCCCTTTATGGAAAAAAAGTGAAAGAAATGGAGATATCATTTAAAGAAGAAACAAACTCGATAGAAAAAAACTTTAAACTTGACATAAAAACCGAAAACTGTCCGTTATTTTTAGTAAAAAAAGTAACAGATGTTTCAATCAAAGAAAGTCCAGACTTTATAAAGAATCGCTTAATTGCATCTGGAATTCGTCCAATTAATAATGTAGTTGATATTTCTAATTATGTAATGTTAGAAACAGGACAACCACTTCATTACTATGATGCCGATCGTTTAGGAAATAAATTGATTGTACGAATGGCAGAAGAAAATGAAAAATTAACGACTTTGGATAGTCAAGAAAGAGTATTATCTGATTCAGATATTGTGATTGCAACTGAGAAAGAAGCAGTAGGACTTGCTGGAGTTATGGGAGGAATCACAACAGAAATCGAAGAAGATACAAAAAATATTATAATTGAATCTGCAATCTTTCATCCAACTTGTATTCGTAAAACAAGTAAAAAGGTATTAAGAAGTGAAGCTAGCAATCGGTTTGAAAAGGGCCTTGACCCTAAGAGAACTTATATGGCAATGATGAGAAGTTGTCATTTGTTAGAAAAATATGCAGATGCAAAAATCTTATCTGGTATGGTGGAATATAAAAATATAGAAATGAAAGAAAAACAGGTGGTCGTTTCTTTAGATAAAATTAATAAAGTTCTTGGAATTACTCTTTCAAAAGAAGAAGTAGTAGATATATTAAAACGTCTACAATTTGAAACAAAAGTAGATGGGAAAGAGTTTACAATTACAGTTCCAACCAGAAGAATTGATATTTCCATTCCAGAAGATATCATTGAAGAAGTGGGACGAATTTATGGTATCGATCGAATTGAAGGGAAAGCAATGGTTCTGCCGGTAGTTCCTGGTACTGTAGATAAAACGAAGCGTTATATTAGAAATAAATTATCGGATTTAGGACTCAATGAAACCCTTAGCTACGCCTTAACACCTGAAGAAGATGAATTTCAATTTACAACGGCTAAGGAAATCGAAAAAGTAAAAGTATTAGACCCAATGAGTGAAGATAGAAATACGCTAAGATATAGTTTGATTCCATCACTGTTATCTATTTTTAAATACAATAAAGCGAGAAATTATAAAGATATTTGTATCTATGAAATAGGAAAGAGTTTCTATAAGAAAGATGGAATTTATCATGAAGAAGAGAAATTAGCAATACTTATGACGGGCATTTATCAATTAGGTCTTAAAAAAGAAATGGTTGACTTCTATGTAATAAAAGGAATCTTAGAAGAATTATTAGAATCTTTAGGATATAAGAATCGTTATAGTATTGTAGCAACGACCGATATTCGTGAACTTCATCCAGGCCAAAGTGCCAAGATAATCGTAAATAATACAGAAATTGGTGTAATTGGAAAAGTACATCCATCTGTAATCAAAGAAAGTGTCTTTGTCTTAGAGTTAAATCTTGATTTACTATTTAACTTCCGCGTCAAAAAGATGCAGTATAAGGAGATTTCTAAATATCCAAGTGTCTTAAAGGATTTGGCTTTTGTTGTAAAGAAAAATATTACTGCTGAAGAAATTCATTCGGTGATTAAGAAAGCAGGAGGAAAGCTTCTTAAAAAAATAGAAGTATTTGATGTTTATGAAGGAGAGAATGTTGGTAGAGATGAAAAATCGATTGCCTTCTCATTAACATTTGAAGATCCTACACGTACGTTAAATGATGAAGAAGTTATGGCAGTATTCAATCAAATTATCGAAACGGTGGAGAAGAAATTATCTGCCCAAGTAAGAGACAAATAAAAAATGTTTTAAGAAGAATCTATTTTAAATGGTAGATTCTTTTTTGTTATCTTCGCTATTTAAAATGATTTCTACTGTATAAAATAAAAATTTTATGGCATAATATGTTCAATTTTAGGAGTGGGTATGAATAATCTAAGATTTCGTGAAAAAGAAAAAAGATTTTATAAGAAAATAAGTGTTCGAAAATTAAAAGAACTGATTTTAAATTTGCCTTTACCTAAAATAGGATCTAGGGATAATAGTTCTTATTTTTTAAAAAGAGGGAGTGGACTCCAAGATTTAAAGGAACATAAAAGGCAAATCAAGAAGATTGTTGGTATTCAGAAGAATTTGATGTTCCTGCCTTAGATGGGTATAGATTGGATAAAATACTATTCTTAAGTTATGATACTTCTAAAAAATAGAATGCCGCTCTTTTTGTTAATTTGAGAGAATCTAAGAAATTCTCTTTTTTTCTTCTATTTTCTGTTTTAAGTGATATAATAAAATAGATGACTTTCTAGTTTTAGGTACAAAAAGGAGTTTTATAGTGAAAGCATTTCTAATTGGATTTTTAGGAGTTATCCTTGGTATTTTTGTTTTTCTTTTCTTCTTATATCTATTCGTTCGTTCTGTGATGAATCGATATGGATTTCGTGGGAAATCTTTTCGTAGTTTGTATCAGGAGATAAAAGCATCAGAAGCAAAGGCGAAAACTAGACATAAACAGGTGTCTGGAATGAACCGTGTCTTACTTCCTAGTATTTTACGGGACTTTAAGGATTTTGACGAAAATGTATTCTATCAGAGAACAGAAGAGACCATCCGAATTATTTTCGATGCAATTGAAAAGAGAAATGACAAAAATTTGATTGGTGATGATTACTTATTAATCCAAGAAAGAATTACTTTACAGATTCAAGATTTATTGGAAAGTAATGTCCAAAAGCGATACGATGATATTATTTTTCATAAACATGCAATAAAGTCTTATAAAAATTTCAAAGGTATGATAAAATTAGAGGTGTCAAGCTCTTTAGAATATTACTACGAGGAAAAAAGAAATGGAAAAATTGTTGTTCCAAGTAAATATAAAAAGCAAACACGCTATATAACAACCTTTGTTTATATCCATGATACAAAAAAAGCAGGATTTGATTTTCGTGTTCTTGGAATTACTTGTCCTTCCTGTGGTGGTCCACTTTCTGATTTAAAGGCTAAGAAATGTCCTTATTGTCAAAGTGGAATTCATTTTCAGGTCGCAAACTTAGTGAAATCATGGAAAGTAATAGATCTAAAAGAGGACATTTGATGTAGGAGGTAAAAGGAATGGGTTTAATTAAATCAATGGTTGAATCAGTCGGTGGAACCTTGCATGATCAATGGCAAGATTTGATTCAATGTGAAGATATGGGAAATACACTTCTTATGAAAAAAGTAACAACTTCAACTGGACAAATTTCGAAAGGAAGTAGGATTATTGTTGCTCCTGGGCAAATGGCAGTAATCATAGATTCTGGTACAATCTTAGATGCAACTGCAGAATCTGGAGTTTATGAATTTGATCAATCTAGTTCCCCATCTTTCTTTGGTGGACAGTTTGGTGCTGTATTCAAAGAAATGTGGCAAAGATTTAAATACAATGGGACACCAGCCAAGGGGCAAGCAGTTTACTATTTTAATACAACGGAGATTTTAGGAAATAAATTTGGAACAGCAACACCGATTATTTTCCAAGATTGGTCCCACCCAATTCCAAATCAAATGACAGGAACCTACGCTCCAATGAGAGTAGAAGTTCGTTGTTATGGTACCTATACATTTTCTGTAGGGGATCCAGTAACCTTTATGGAACAAGTAGCTGGTGCAACTGATGAGTATAGAGTTGATCAAATCACAGATCAAATGAGAGCAGAAGTCATTGGGGCTTTTCAAAATGTCCTAAATGAACTTGGAACTGTAGTACATAAGGTACCTGTAATGGAACTTCCTAGCCACACCGATGAAATTAAAAAAATCATGGATGAGAAAGTTTTTGATGCGCCAATTCGAGAGAGGGGACTACAATTACGTGGATTTGTCGTAGAAAGTGTTTCCTTAGATGAAGAATCTAGTAAAAAAATTGATAATTACGAATTATCATCAAATACTATGATGCAACAAGGTACATTGGTTGGTTCTTATGCAAATGCAGTTCAAGATGCCGCCAATAATGCAAATGGTGCTGGACAAGGATTTATGGGACTTGGAATGATGAATATGGCAAGTGGTGGAATGATTGGAGGAGCAAGTAACACACCGTTTTCTGGACAAACAAAAAACCAATCGATGCCAACAATGGATCCATACCAAGGGCAACCTGCACAAACAACGTCTTCTACAGAAGGGGTTAGTAAAACATCAAAAGAACAACCAGAACATGCTACAAATGAACTAGCAAAAGCAAAATTTTGTAGCAATTGTGGAAACGAAGTTACTGGAAACTTCTGTAGCAATTGTGGAGTAAAAGTAAATTAAGAAAGGTGAGAGAAAAATGAAAAAATTAGCAAAATTATCAGTATTATTATTAGTAGGAGTACTTGTATTTACAGGATGTTCTGACAAAAATGACAAGAAGTTAGATAATGATTCTGAAAAAGGAAGTAGTGTTCAAGAAAACAAGGATGAGAAAAAACTAGTTTGTAAAAAAACAGGACAAGTAACAACAGGTGTAGAAGCAGATCTTCTTTATGAAGTTACTTACAGTGGTTCTTATGTAAACAAAGTACATACTGTAGAAAAATTAAAATCAGATAGTGAGGAATATTTAAATCAATATAAAACATTGGTAGAAGAAGGTTATAAAAACTACAAAGATTTAAAATACTATGACTATAATGTTGAAGTAAAAGATGGAGTATTAACAAGTACAGTAGATATTGATTATTCAAAAATTGATACTGATAAGATGATTGAAATTGACTCTGACAATGCAGCATTAATTAAAAATGGAAAAATAAAAATTGAGGATATGAAAACTTTATATCAACAAGTAGGAGCAACTTGCGAAGATTAAATAAAATAGATACCAAAATGGTATCTTTTTTTATCAAAAAACAAAACTTATGGTAAAATAAAAATAGGAGGTAGCTATGTTAACAGTAAAAGAAATATCAAAATCATATGGAAATTATTTAGCAGTAGATCGATTATCCTTTGAAGTAAAAAAAGGGGAAATTTTTGGACTTTTAGGAGAAAATGGGGCTGGAAAAACAACGACATTTCGGATGATTATGGGATTACTAGAACCAAATTCTGGAACAATTACTCTAGATGGAAAAAAAATTGATTACTCGATAACTGATCAAATCGGATTCGTTACTGAAGAGCGAAGTCTTCTTACAAAACTTACCGTAAAAGAGCAACTCATTTACTATGGGATTTTAAAAGGAATGACGGAAGAAACGATTCTAAAGCGTTTGGATGAATGGCTAGAAAAATTTGGAATTGTAGAATATAAAAATAGAAAAATTAAAGAATTATCGAAAGGAAATCAGCAAAAAATTCAGTTTATCGCAGGAATTATCAATCAGCCTAAGTTACTAATTTTAGATGAACCATTTTCTGGGCTAGATCCGATTAATGTAAAAATGTTTCAAGAAGCGATTCTCGAATTAAAAGAGAAAGGATGTTCTATTATTTTTTCTTCCCACCAGATGGAACATATTGAACTTTTTTGTGAAAAGCTTGTAATTTTAGTCAAAGGAAAAGTTGTCTTAAGTGGATATTTAAAAGAAATAAAAAAAGAATATCGAAAGAAAAATATTTTAATTCAAGGTGAAATTTCTATCGACAAATTAAAAAAGATTCCTGGAGTATTAGAAGTAATTTCTACAGCAAAAGAATATCAAGTGAAAATAGAAAGTGAAGAAGTTGTTGATTCCGTATTCCAGGCAATTTCTAAAAACAAAATTACAAAATTTGTGGTAGAAGAAGCAAGCTTAAATGAAATTTTTATTGAGAAAGTAGGGGAATCTTATGACAAGTAAATTTTGGTATTTGATGAAACAAAGCTTAAATAAAAAAATAAAAACAAAATGGTTTTTATTTGCCAATATAATTCTTGCTTTTGTAATCGTAGGACTTTTAAATCTAGATAGTATTATTAGTTTTTTTGGAGGAGATTTTTCTACAGATGTGGAAATTATACTATTAGATCAATCAAAAAAGGCAGATGAAATTTTTAAAACATCATTAGAATTAACGAAAAGTAGCCTTGATTTAGATCATGAAATAATAGTTGAAAATTTTTTAAAAAGTGAAAAAGAATTAGAAAAAGAATTAAAGGAAAATCACAAAGTAGGAATTGTATTAGAAAATTCTTCGGATCATTACTTAAAGGCAAAGATTATTTCAAATAAAAAAATAGACACAATTTCTTATCAAGTCATTGTACAGGCATTAAATAATACGAAGACACAAGTAGCAATCAAAGAAACTGGAATTGCTTCTCAAGAATTACAAAAAATTACATCTAATATTTCAATTGAACGTTTAATCTTAGATAATGACGCCAAAACAGAAGATGAGGCAATTTCCTTGATTATGGGAACCGTATTTCCTACTTTAATTCTTCCATTTTTTATGTTGGTAATTTTCCTTGTTCAAATGATTGGAACTGAGATTAATGAAGAAAAATCAACGAGAAGCATGGAAATTATTATTTCAAATGTCAGTCCAAAAATCCATTTCTTTTCTAAAGTTCTTGCATCTAACATCTTTGTTTTACTTCAGGGAGGATTATTAATCTTATATTCAGGAATTGGGCTCTTGATTAAAAACTCTACACAAGTAACCACGAACAGCAGTATTACAAATCAGTTCTCTAGTATTTGGGATAGTATGAATCAAGCTGGGATTACCAATCGACTTCCTATGATTATTCTAGCAACTTTAGTTTTGATGATTTTATCCTTTATTGCATATTCCTTAATTGCAGGAATTTTGGCATCTATGACGGTAAACATGGAAGATTTTCAGCAAATTCAAACACCGATTATGATGATTTGTCTTTTAGGTTATTATCTAGCGATTATGGTTGGAATGTTTGACGGATCTATTTTAATTCGAGTTCTTTCCTATATTCCTTTTCTTTCCTGCTTGCTTGGTCCAGCCTTATTAGTAGTCGGTGAAATTGGATTGATTGATATTGGTGTGTCCATTATCCTTCTGATTCTTTTAATATCTTTTATGATCAAATATGGTTTGAAAATTTATAAGATAGGAATATTAAATTATTCAACAGATAAAATGTGGAAACGGCTTTATAAAGCTGCTAGAATGAAAGAATAAAATCTATTTTATTAAGAAATAAAAATATTCTTCCATAAAAAAACTATCAAAAGGCAATCTCTATAAGTTTTGAAGAAAAATTTAAACTAGAAGATAGTCAAATAACTAAAAAAAATAACATCGATATCTTAAAGGATACACAGGATGAACTTTAAAAAAAAGAGAATTTTATTTCAGATAGTATAAAACAAAAAGTCGATAGACTTTTTTTGTTTTATAATTATTTCCTTTTCTTTCCATCAAAAAAACGATATAATAAAAATAAGAAAGAGGGAAAAATATGGCCATGAAAAAAATAGAGGAGATTGATTTTGAAATTCTTTGGGAGGGAATTCCCAATGGCTTATGGGATCGTTTTTTAGCACTGTTTCACTTGAATTTTACAAAGTATCAAATCACATCAGATGAATTAATTATTACAACAGGTTTCTTTCAAAGAAAATCAAATTCTTTTGAACTTTATACCTTAAAAGATCCAGATATGACAGAAACCCTATTAGAAAGGATTTTAAAGATTGGAACTATCAGTGTTACAGTTGATACTCATAGTAGTAGTGAACGTGCAGGAATGAAAGTTTATCTTCATCATTTAAAAGATGCTAGAAAAGTAAGAAAACTATTAAGAGATGCGATTGAAGAAGACGTGAACGAAAGAAGAATTACATACTTTGATAAAGTATAAGAAGAAATAATTGAAATTGGTGGGAGATTTTTTGTATGCATAGAGCAATAAAAAAAGGATTAATAGTAGGACTTGGATTTTTACTCCAAATCTTAATTACACTATATGTATACCTTTATTTAGGAGAACATATACAAATTATTAATATTTTATATGGAGTATTAGGAATCATTCTTGTGTTAGGATTGATTAAGAACAGTAAGCATTATTCTTATACATTACCATGGATTATTATTTTACTTTCGTTTCCACTCGTTGGTACTTTGATGTATTTTATTATAGGAAGAAACAAAACGAGTAGTAAGTTACTAAAAAGTATAGTAGAAAGCGAAAAAAAGAGGAAAAAATATTTGATTCAAGATGATAGAATTAGAAAAGAATTTCAAGAAAATAGCCGATTACGATATCTAAGTGATTTTTCTGGATATCCTGTTACAAAAAGTAATCGAACTTCTTACTATCCGTCAGGGGAAGAAGCTTTTCAATCGATGTTAGCAGAGTTAGAAAAAGCAGAAAAATTTATTTTTTTGGAGTATTTTATTGTAGGATTTGGTACGATGTGGAATTCTGTTCTTCAAATACTAGAAAAAAAAGTAAAACAAGGTCTTGATGTACGAATAATGTATGATGACTTTGGTTGTATTGCAAAACTTCGAGATTCCTATGCAAAAGAATTAGAAGAAAAAGGAATTCAATGTGTCGTTTTTAATCAACTAAATCCAAATTCTGGTGTCATCATGAATCATCGAGATCATAGAAAGATATTAGTGATTGATGGTAGAATCGCATTTTCTGGAGGAATGAATATTGCGGATGAATATATTAATGTAAATAGCCCCTATGGTCATTGGAAGGACAATGGAATTAAAGTAGAAGGAGAGGCTGTTTGGAATTATACAGTGATGTTTTTAACGATGTGGAATGCTATCAAAAAAACAGATAAAGATTTTACAATATTTAAGCATCACTTTAAAGAAAAAATTAAAGAAAACGGATATATAGCACCTTATGGAGATACTCCATTAGATAGTGAAATTACGGGAGAAGACATTTACTTGAATATCATCAATCAAGCACATCACTATGTATACATTTTTACCCCTTATTTGATTATAGATACAGATATCATCAATGCTTTAAATCTAGCAGCCAAAAGAGGAGTAGATGTAAGAATTATAATTCCAGGAATTCCCGATAAAAAAATGGTTTACATATTATCTGAATCTTATATCGAATCTTTAGTAAATGCTGGAGTAAAAGTATATAAATATACCCCTGGATTTCTCCATGCCAAAGTTTTTATTTCGGATGATCATATCGCAACCGTAGGAACAATTAACCTAGATTATCGAAGCTTATATTTACACTTTGAATGTGGTCTATATTTAGAAGATGCACAATGTATCAAAGATATAAAAAAAGATGTTGAGGAAACAATTAAAAAAAGTCATCAGGTCACAAAAAAAGAAGCAACTCCTGGATTTTTAAAAAATATTTGTCAAGCTATTTTAAGGATTTTTGCACCCTTAATGTAAAAAAAGGTGGGTTTTATCATATAAAAACAAAAGATAATATTAGAAAAATTGATAAGTGATAGAATTTCACATGATACCAATAACGAACAAATTAACTTTTTATCAAAAGTTATTGTTTTCTTTCGTATTGCTAATTTCAATGGATTTGAAGATTCGATTAGAAAGACAATAGAAATATATATAGATAAAGATATTAATGGTATAATAAAAACTTTGATATGAAAAGAGAAAAGCTATGAATTATGAATTAATAAGAGCAGAAAAAGAAGACATATCTAGAATTATAGATTATAAATTAAAAAATATTTTAAAATATGCAGAAAAATTGTCAGAAGAAGAAAAGAAAAAAATAAATCAATATGTAAAAAATAAGATTCCTGAGCAAATAAACCATTATAAAATCATAAGTAGTAGTGGAAATAAAATCGGTTGTTTATTACTACAGAATAAAGATGATGGTGTGTTATTAGATGAAATCTATTTAGAAAAAAAATATAGAAAAAATGGGATAGGAACTGATATCATCAAAAAAATAATTTCAGAAAATAATATAATATACTTGTGGGTCTATCAATTAAATACAAAAGCAATATCACTGTATAAAAAGCTAGGATTTAAAATTATTGAAGAAAGCAAAACAAGATATTATATGAAATATACTAATTAAAATACAAATGTAATTTTTAAAATAGTTAGAATATCAACGTCTAAAAGAGTAGATAATACTAAATTAACATTACCTCGAAATATTAAAGTTAATATAGCAAATATAAATGATAATGATTATATTTGTATTTCAGATTTTACAAAATTTAATTCCCTTAACAAAAAAAGAAAGAAGGTGTTAATTTGAATAATAAATTAGAGACGATATCAAATCTATTTGAAGATAAGGAAATAAGAAGTATTTGGAATACTGAAAAAGAAGAATATTACTTTAGCATAATTGATGTAATTAGTGCACTAACTAATAATGATTATGATAAATCTAGAAATTATTGGAAATGGTTAAAAAATAAATTAAATGGTGAAGGAAGTCAGTTGGTTAGTAATACTAACCAACTTAAAATGAAATCTTCAAAAGATGGAAAAAATTATAAAACAGATACTTTAGATACAAAAGGAATTCTTAGACTTATAGAATCAGTTCCTAGTTCAAAAGCTGAGGTGTTTTGTACGAAATGACACGAAATAAAAATATACAAGATTTACTTTATTTTAAAGCAACTACAAACTTTGTTAATGTTAGCATTGATTTAGATTATAATTGTAAAAAGATAGATTCTAAAGATATATTAGTTGTAGTATCTATATTAAATTAAAAGGAAGTGATAGTAATGGATAAGCGACAAAATTTGACAAATATAAACTGGGCTATCGGGATAAATGTAAAACCATTATCAAAGTCTTATAATTAAAGAGTTTGCTTAAAATGAGTTTTTACACATTTAGTAAAAATTAAAGAAAAAGAGGTGAAAAAATGAACAATTCAGAAGAAAAAAATAATTTATTAATATATAAAAATAAAGATGGTAATATTATTGTTGATACAATATATAAAGACGAAACATTGTGGTTATCCCAGAAAGGGATGGCAAAAGTATTTGAAGTGGGGATTCCTGCAATTTCTAAGCATTTAAAAAATATATTTGAAGAAAAAGAACTAGAAGAAAGTATGGTTGTTTCCAAAATGGAAAATACCACTATTCATGGTGCAATTGAAGGAAAAACGCAAACAACAGAAATTAATATGTATAGCCTTGATGCGATAATTGCAGTTGGATATAGAATAAATTCTAAGAAAGCGACAGAATTTAGAATATGGGCAACGAAAATACTTAAGGAATATATGACAAAAGGTTTTGCTTTAAATGATGAAAGATTTATTAAAGGTAATA
>CANOYR010000021.1 GCA_947571655.1 uncultured Caryophanales bacterium | reverse complement strand
GAATATATGACAAAAGGTTTTGCTTTAAATGATGAAAGATTTATTAAAGGTAATAAATACGATATGAATTATTTTAATGAATTACTTGAAAGAATTAAAACAATCAGGGTAAGTGAGAGAATGTCATATCAAAAAATCACTGATTTATTTATTGCAACATCAACTGATTATAATCCTAAATCAGAAGAAGCATATACTTTTTTTAAGATTGTTCAAAATAAACTTCATTATGCCATCTCTGGTCACACTGCTGCAGAATTAATTTATGAAAGAGCGAATAGCGAACATGAGCACATGGGACTTACGAATTGGAAAAACAGTCCTGATGGGCTAATATATAAATATGATGTTAGTATTGCTAAAAATTATTTAAATGAAGAAGAATTAAATAAGTTAAATGATTTAACAAATATGTTTTTAGTATTTGCAGAAGATGAAGCAAAAGAAAGACATATAATGACTATGCAAGATTGGATTAATGCAACCGATGATTTATTAAAATTTAGAAGAAAAAGTATTTTAAAACATTCAGGAAATATAAGTCATAAAGAAGCCGTAGAAAAGGCAGAAAGTGAATATGAAAAATATAGAGTAATTCAAGATCAGAAATACATTTCTTCAATGGATGAGTTTTATAACAAATATTTAAATGAAAGTAAGATGAATGATAGTAATGAATAAGTACAATTTAGAAGAAATAAAAGAAAAATTTGAAAAGATGTAAGAACATTCCAATTGAAGATATTGATCCAGATGATGTTGACGATATAGAAAATATAAAAATAAGCCGAAAGAAATGTAAAGAAGAAAAAATACTAGATTTTATAATTGAAACTAAAAATCCATATATATTTAAAGTAAATGGTAGATTAGTAAAAATAGAATTTTCTAATAATGGGATAAAGGCAGAAGATGCTATAATGAATATAATAAAAGATTTATACAGATGATTGGATTCAAGATATGAAAGTAATAACAATTAAACAACTATGGGCAACGTTAATAGCAGAAGGTTATAAAGAATATGAATTTAGAACTTGGAAAACTAAATATCGTGGAGATATATTAATTCACGCAGGTAAAGGTATAGATAAAAAGGCAATGGAGAGATTCGAACATTTAAATTTAGAATATCCAGTTGGTCAAATTATTGCAAAGGCCGCTATTACAGATTGCATATATGTAGATGAAGAATTTGCACAAAAATTATCTAAAAAAGATCCTATTGTATATAAAGGATTAATTAATAAAGATGATTGGGATGGATATGGATTTAAATTAGAAAACATTGAAAAAATAAATCCTATTGAAGTAAATGGTAAATTAAGCTTATGGGATTATGATTACGAAAATTAAAGAATAAGTAATTGTGGAAGATAAGTATGAAAACAACACATAATATGAATTTGAATAATGGTCCATTTAATCGTATAAAAGATGGAACAAAACCATAGAGTTGCGATTAAATGATGAAAAAAGACAATTATTAAAAGAAAATGACTTCATAGAATTTACAAATAGAGTAACTTTAGAAAAAATTATAGTTAAAATAGAGGGATTATATAAATATTCGAATTTTAAAGAATTATATAAACATTTTGATAAAATAGCAATAGGATATGACAAAGATGATATAGCAAATCCTAAAGATATGGAAAAGTATTATTCTAAAGAAGAACAAGATAAATATGGAGTTATCGGGATAAAAGTAAGAGTGATAGAAGATAGGAAGTGATATAAATGGATAATCGACAAAATTCGACAAATATAAATTGGGATATCGGGATTTATGTAAAACCACCATCAAAGCCTTATAAATAAAGGGCTTGCTTAAAATGAGTTTTTACACATTTAGTAAAAATTAAAGAAAAGGAGATGAAAAAATGAACTATGAAATAAAAAAATTTACTATTACTAAGTATCAAGATATCAAAAAAATATATTTAAATTGTTTTGATAAAGAAAATAGATTTTCCATAATTATTTTATTAGTAAATATAATTTTTAAAAGAGCTAATATGTATATGTTATTAATTAAAAACGAAGTTGTGGCATTTATATATTTGATTAATGATAATAGTCAAAAATTTATTTTGTATTTAGCAGTAAAAGAAAAATATAGAAATAAAGGAATAGGCACTTATTTATTGAAATGGTATTTAAGTAATAACAAGGATAATGAAATATATTTAAATATAGATGAGATAAACGAAAAATATGATGATTGTATAATTAGAAAAAAAAGATTAGATTTTTATATAAAGAATAATTTTTATAATACTAATTATTTAAGTGTGAATGGGTGCTCTATAGGACACATTTTATCAAATAAACAGAAATTTAATGTTGAAAAATATAAATTATTTGATAAAAAAATATCTAGATGGTTCTTATGTAAAAACGATGAAATAAAAAAGTTATGTAATAAATAAAGGAAGTGATATAAATGGACAATAATCGACAAAATACGACAATCAACTGGTACCCAGGACACATGGCTAAAACAAGACGTGAAATGAAAGAGAAGATGGCTCTTATTGACATTGTTTATGAAGTGATTGATGCTAGAATGCCGATTAGTTCTAGAATTATTGATCTCGATGACTTAATTCATGAAAAGCCAAGAATTTTAGTTGTTACTAAATATGATTTATGCGACCCAACTTATACAAATCCTATCTTAGATTGGTATAAAGAAAGTGGAATGAAAGTTGTTTCAGTGAATCTACTAACAGGAAAAAATGTCGCTATGATTCTCTCTCACACCAAAGAAATTATGCAAGAAATGAACGAAAAAAGAAAAAGAAAGGGAATGAAACCTCGTGCTATCCGGGCATTAATTGTTGGGAGTCCAAACGTTGGAAAAAGTACCTTAATTAATCGTTTGGTGGGAAAAAAAGTAACTCAAATTGGAAATCGTCCAGGAGTTACCAAAAATTTGGGATGGATTCGAATCCATAAAGATATTGAACTTTTAGATACTCCTGGAATTTTATGGCCAAAGTTTGAAAATCAAAGACAAGCACATATTTTAGCAATCTTTTCTGCCATTAAAGAAGAGATACTAGATTCTGAAAATCTTGCTCGATTTATCTTATCGATGATGATGGAATACTATCCAGAACGAGTATTAGAACGTTATCATCTAGAAAAAATCAATCCCTTGGATATGGAAACCAGTTTTTTAGAAATTGCCAAAAAGCGGGGAGCTCTTGGAAAAGGAGGAACTCCTGATATTGAAAAAGTATATACATTAGTTTTAAGGGACTTTAAAGAAGGAATGTTCGGTCCAGTAACACTAGATCGCTTAAATGATATTCCTAGATAGTTCCTTTCTTTTTGTAAAATTTTGTACGATTTTATGATTTCATTTTTGAGAAAGAATATTTTGATATATAATAAATTTATAAGTAGGTGTTTAAAATGAATGATAGAGTCCTAAAAGAAAAAATAGAATTAGTAGAATCTACTACGAGTCAAAAGCATCAGGAAACGATTAGAATCTTAAAAGTAATTAGAAAAGAGCATTCTTATATTTTAAAAATTGTAGAAGATGGAAAGGTATTACAAAAAGGTACTATCAAAAATCTAAATATTATTGAGAAACAACTAAATGGAATTGAACAAGAAGTAGCACTGTATTGGCAGGACAAAAAAGGGAGAATGAATATTCGATTGAACTCCAAAGGCGATAGAGTAGAGATGGTTCAATTTGTAAATTATAGTGAATATCCAAAAGATGCATTATTTCAAAAAACGATAGAAAGAATTCAGAAAAAATCATCTGAAAAAAAGAAATTGAAACATCAACAAAAAGCCTCCAAAGAATTAATAGAAAAGACGAGAAAAAGTATGACAGCCTTAGCACTTCTAGGAACAGGAGTAGTTTTATATGCACTTCACCTTGATGCAAACACCATGCAACTAATTGATAAAGAACAATATGAAATAGTCTATGATGAAAAAGAGCAAGAAGTAGAAAATATATTTGAGGAAATGGAATTAAAAAGTAGATACTCAATAAATGAAAGCGTGGAGAAACTACCTGTTACTTTGGTAGATAAAAATATTAAACATTCCAATACTTATGATTTCATTGAATTATATCAACAGCCTTTATTACCGACAGAACTAAATTTACACATGTATGTCATGGCCCAAAAATATGAGATTCCTTATCAGTCTCTAATTACAATTGCACATGTAGAGTCCGATGGAAAATTTGATAATCATGGAATCGTAGGATGTACAGGGGATGTTGGAGTAATGCAAATTAATCCGAGCAATTTTCCCATTCTTTTCGAAGAACTTGGGTATACCCCTGAACAAATTCAAAATGATGATCAAGCCAATATTGAATGTGCAGCCTTTTTATTAAAAGATATTTGTAAAAGAAATAATACTCGAAATGGATATTTAAACATGGATGAAGTATACCGAGAATATAATGGTGGTGGCAACTTTAAAAACATTCCAGTAACCTTAAAATATTTGGAAAAAGCAACCACTGCTATGAATCAGCTTTACAATTCAAAGAATATCATTTCTGTAAAAGCTCCTAGGACTGAGGTAAGAAAATGAAAGAAATAGTAGATCTCTATCAATATGAACGAAAATTATGGAATCAGGGAATTTCCTATATCGCTGGAGTAGATGAGGTTGGCAGGGGTCCTTTAATTGGACCTGTTGTTACGGCTTGTGTGATTTTACCTAAAGACTTCACTTTAGAGGGATTAACAGATTCAAAAAAATTGACAGAAAAGAAAAGAAATGAGTTTTACGAATATATTATGAACCACGCCTTAAGTATTTCTATCGGTATTCAAGATGAAAAAATAATTGATCAATTCAACATTTACGAAGCAACAAAACTGGCAATGTATGAAGCAATTGAAAAATCATCCATCGTTCCTGAACATATATTAATTGATGCCATGAAATTAGAAAATTTAAAAATACCAAATACTTCCATTATCAAAGGAGATGCCAAAAGCATTTCAATTGCTGCTGCCTCTGTAATTGCGAAAGTAACCAGAGACCAAATGATGTACGAATTAGACAACAAATATCCACAATATGGGTTTGCTTCTCATAAAGGATATCCCACCAAAAAACATGTGGAAGCAATTTTAAAATATGGTTTAATTGATGGATATCGAAAAACCTTCAAGCCAGTATCTACTCTCTTAGAAAAAACAGTTGTATGTAAGAAATGATAATGCTAAAATAGAAATAGGAGGGTTATTATGGAGAAATTTTTTGAAGATTTAAAATTAGATGCACAAACTTATGCAATCATTCATTATTTTAAATTATTAAAACAAATAGATTTAGTAGAAAAGGAAGGATATCCAATTTTTCAATTAATTGGGGGAGAAGAAAGCCTAAAAAAATTAGAAATTGCAGCAGAAGAGGGAGCTTTTGATTGTAGATTAACGAATATGGAATTATTCCTAATTTTAAAGAACAATATAGAGCAATTAAATACAATTACTCATCCAAAAACATTATTTGTAGAAGAAGCGATAAGAAATACAACAATTATTGAAAGTCATTTTCCAAAACTAAATAAAGAACCAGCATTAGAAACATTAACACGAAAGCTTCAAGAATATCCAGCTTCCCTTGTTATTCCATTTCTTGCAAGTCTAAAAGAAAGCAGAGAAGAACAAGAGAAAACAAAACAGATCAAAAAATTAAGATAGTTTTTGCTATCTTTTTTTATGTTCAAAAAATTTAAATTCGCATACAAAAAAACACATTTTCATATAATTCAACGGGAGGGATACTATGTATCAACAGATTAAATTGCCATATTCTTTTTCTTCATTTGTTCCGATGTTATCAGAAAAATCTCTAAAAAATCATTATGAAAGTCATTACATTCGTTACTTAAAACAATTGAATCAACTTTTAGCAAATCAAAATTTTTCATTTTCCTATGGACCAGCATTACTCTATCGTAATATTGATGCATTTCCTATAGTAATTCGAGATGATCTTTTATTTCAAGCGGGAGGTGTTTTAAATCATGAACTGTACTTTCAATCCATATCTCCTAAACGAATAGAGGTTCCTGAACCATTAAAATCTAGGTTAGTTGAAAAATTTGGAGGTGTTGGGCAATTTGAAGATCGCTTTTTTTCCCTAGCAGAAGAACTACCAGGATCGGGATATACATTCTTAGCTGTTAATGCAAGTGGTGATTTAATCCTATTAAACTTAGCAAACCAGGATTCCCCTTATATGTTTGGAATGACACCGATTTTAGCATTTGATGTTTGGGAACACAGTTACTACCTAGATTACTTAAACCATCGAGCAGAATACTTAGAAAATATGATTCCTTTTTTAAACTATCACCATATCAATCAATTATATGAACAAGTATTAAAAGAACAAAAAAAAGCAACATAAATTTTGTTCTTTTTTAATAGATCAAATTTATAATGAAAAAGCTGTTGACATATGACAAAGTGTCATTATATAATGGGAAAGTATGACGGTTTGTCATAAAGAGGTGGGTTATGCCAACAAAGACCTTTTTAAATTTATCCATAGAAAAGAAAAAACGACTCATTCAAGCAGGAGAGAAAGAATTTTCACGTACTGATTTTTCAGAGAGTTCTATTAATCGAATTATACAAGATGCAGGAATTTCTAGAGGTAGTTTTTATATGTATTTCAAAGATAAAGAAGACTTCTACTTTTATATTTTAAAAAAGTATCTGATTCAACTTTATCAAGAATTATTAAATGATATTGATTCTTGTCAGGGCGATTTTATTAGTGCCTTTTCTAAAATTCAGGAAAAGTTAGTAAAGAAATGTCTAAAGAAAGAACAAAATCTATTTCAAAAAGTTTTTCTAAATATGCAATTTACGACAGAAAAGAAGTTCATATTAAAACCACCAAACGATGTAATTCAAAAAAATTATCAGGAATTATTAAGACATATCGATCGAACTTTATATAATTACGAAGAAGATTCTGCATTGCTGGATGCTTTTTCACTTGTCATGTTAATTACGATGAATTCAGTGATTGATACGCTGATGAATCCAGAAAACAGAATAAGAGAAAAAGAAAACTATCATCGACGTTTAGAAATTGTCAGATCAGGAATATTAAGGAAGGAGAAAAAAAATGTTTAAAATATGTGGTTACTTAAAAAAATCAATCGTTCCTATTTTTTTAATAATAGGACTATTAATAATTATGGCATTTTGTGATTTAACACTACCAGACTATACCTCTAAAATTATTAATGTTGGAGTTCAACAAGGTGGAATTGAAGAGGTAGCACCAAAAGCAATTTTAAAAGATTCATTTGATGAAATTTTAATTTTTATGGACTCTAAGGAAGAAAAAGAAGTATTAAGTCATTATCGATTAATTGATCAAGATACCGTTGATGAAAAAGAATATAACAAATTCATCAAAAAATATCCAAAACTAAAAGAAGAAGCGATTTATTTACGAGAGAATATTTCGAAAGAAGAAAAAGAAAAATTAGAAGAGACATTAACACAACCAATGCTTCTTCATTATATGTTGACATCAGATAGTGAAGAAGGAAAGAAAATACAACAAATGATAATGCAATCACTAAAAATAGATATAAAAGACAACTCAATTATAGAAATATTAAAAATGTTACCAGAGGAAGAACTTTCTAAAATAAGAGAAAGTTTTACAGGACAATTAAAAGATTTACCAGAATCTATTATGATGCAAAGTGCAGTTGTTTCTGTAAGGGCAGAATATCAAAAGCTTGGAATGAATACAAATCAAATTCAAACCAATTATATTTTTACTTCAGGAGCAAAAATGCTCGCAATTGCACTTTTAAACATGGTTCTTGCAATTGCAGTTGGCTACTTTGGTGCAAGAACTGCAGCTCGTCTTGCAATGGATTTAAGAAATGCTGTATTTGAAAAAACAATGAAATTTGGAACGACAGAATTTAAACAATTCGGAGTATCTTCCCTGATTACACGTACGACCAATGACATTCAGCAGGTACAAATGGTAATGATATTTACTCTTCGTATTCTGTTTTATGCCCCAATTATTGGAGTTGGTGGAGTATTTAAGGCAATGAATACCAATCATTCTATGGCTTGGATTATTGCACTTGCAGTAATTTCCATTATGACACTAATGCTTTTACTATTTATATTAGTAATGCCAAAATTTAAAGTGGTTCAAAAGCTTATTGATCGTCTAAATCAAGTAACCCGTGAAATCTTAAATGGGGTTTCAGTGATTCGTGCATTTAGTAATCAGAAAAAAGAAGAAAAACGTTTTGATGAGGCCAATCGTAACTTAAGAAAAACAACACTATTTGTCGATCGGGCAATGACGATGTTAATGCCTACGATTATGTTTATTATGAATGCGATTAGTATTTTAATTATATGGAAAGGTGCTTATGGAATCGATGCTGGAGTAATGCAAGTTGGAGATATGTTAGCATTTATTCAATATACGATGCAAATTGTAATGGCGTTCCTTATGGTTTCTATGTTTTCTATTATGTTCCCAAGAGCGAACGTTTCTGCAAATCGTATCGCAGAAATCTTAAAAACCAAACCAGCAGTAACAGAATTAGAGCGTCCAAAGACATTTAGCAAAAGAGTCCAAGGTCTTGTAGAATTTAAAAATGTAAATTTCAAATACCCAGATTCTGATGAAGATGTACTAACGGACATTACTTTCACTGCAGAACCAGGAAAAACTACAGCTTTCATCGGATCTACTGGAAGCGGAAAAAGTACATTGATTAATTTGATTCCACGATTTTTCGATGTGAGTGGAGGAGAAATTTTAATCGATGGAGTCAATATTAAAGATGTAAAACTTCATGAACTACATCAAAAAATTGGTTTTGTTCCTCAAAAAGGGATTCTATTTTCAGGAACGATTGCTTCTAATATTGGTTATGGTAAAGAAAATATTACTATGGAAGAAATTACTCGTGCCGCAAGGATTGCACAGGCAGAAAGCTTTATCTTAGAAAAAGAGGAAAAATACGACTCTTTAGTTTCCCAGGGCGGAACCAATGTATCAGGGGGACAGAAGCAACGCCTATCGATTGCTCGTGCGATTGCAACGAATCCAGAAATCTATATCTTTGACGATAGTTTCTCTGCACTTGATTTTAAAACCGATGCTGAACTTAGAAAAGCATTAAGTAAAGAAACAAAAGGAGCAACTGTATTGATTGTTGCGCAAAGAATTAGTACGATTCTCCATGCCGATCAAATTATTGTTTTAAATGAAGGAAAAATTGCAGGAATTGGAACACATAAGCAACTTTTAAAATCTTGTTCCATTTATAAAGAAATTGCTTCTAGCCAATTAACAAAGGAGGAATTAGAAAATGAGTAAGGAACAACAGAAAAACAAAGAAGCTCCTATCCATAGAGGTGGACCTCATGCACCGAATGCTCCTATAGAAAAAGCCAAAGATTTTAAAGGAACTATGAAAAAGTTAGCAAAGTATTTATCTCAATATAAAATTATGTTATTTTTCGTTGTTTTATTTTCTGTAGGAAGTGCGATTTTTGCTATTGTGGGTCCAAAGATTTTAGGAAATGCAACAACAGAAATTTATAATGGATTAATTGGAAAAGTAACGGGCACAACTACAGGAATTAACTTTCACAAAATCTCAGGAATTCTTCTTACATTACTTGGACTATATGGAATAAGTATGATATTTTCTTATATTCAAGGTTGGATTATGGCCCAGGTCAGTCAAAATGTAACCTATGGATTAAGAAAAAAAATCTCAGAAAAAATTCATCGTATGCCGCTAAAATATTTTGAATCAAAGACAACTGGTGAAATTTTATCGAGAATTACAAATGATGTAGACACTGTCAGTCAAAATCTTGATCAAAGTCTAACACAAGTAATTTCTTCCTTTACTTTAGCCATTGGGGTAATCATTATGATGTTAACGATTAGTCCATTAATGACATTTATAACTGTACTAATTGTCCCATTTTCTATGATTTTTCTTATGATAATCGTAAAGAGTAGCCAAAAATATTTCGTAAAACAGCAAGAATACTTAGGACATATCAATGGGCAAGTAGAAGAAATTTACGGAGGACACGAGGTTGTTCAACTGTTTAATGGAGAAGAAAAGGCCCTAGAAAATTTTAAAAAAACCAACGAAACCCTCTATCACACAGCATGGAAAAGTCAATTTCTGTCAACGATGATGCACCCCATTATGACATTTATTGGAAATTTAGGATATGTGGTGGTTTCCATTCTTGGAGGATGGTTAGTAATAAAAAATAGAATTCAAGTAGGAGACATTTTATCTTTTACACAATATGTAAGAAATTTTATGCAACCCTTAGCACAAGCAGCTCAAGTAATGAATTTACTACAAGCTCTAGCAGCTGCAGCAGAACGTGTATTTGAATTTTTAGAAGAAGAAGAGGAAGTTCCATCAGTAGAAAATCCAGCATCAATCGAAGGAATCAAAGGAAATATTACTTTTGAACATGTAAAATTTGGATATGATAAAGAACATACTATTATTCATGACTTTAATTCCAAAATAAAATCTGGAATGAAAGTTGCAATTGTTGGGCCAACAGGTGCAGGAAAAACAACGATGGTAAAATTATTAATGAGATTCTATGATGTTGACAATGGTGCAATTAAAATCGATGGAAAGAACATCAAAGAATTTAATCGAGATGAACTCCGAAACCTTTTTGGAATGGTTCTTCAAGATACGTGGCTTTATTCAGATACGGTTCGTGAAAACATTCGATATGGAAAATTAGATGCAACAGATGAAGAAGTAGAAGATGCTGCAATTGCTGCTCACGTTGATCACTTTATTCGTACACTACCAGATGGATATAATATGGTAATTAACGAAGAGTCTGATAATATTTCAGGAGGGCAGAAACAGCTTCTTACCATCGCACGTGTCATTCTAAATAATCCTAAAATATTAATTTTGGACGAAGCGACTTCTTCTGTGGATACAAGAACGGAAATTTTAATTCAAGAAGCGATGGATCAATTAATGAAGGGAAGAACTAGCTTTATCATTGCTCACCGTCTTTCTACCATTCGGAATGCAGATTTAATTTTAGTAATGAAAGATGGTGACATTGTCGAACAAGGTAGTCATAAAGAGCTATTAAAAAAGAATGGTTTCTATGCAAATCTTTACAATTCACAATTTGAAGAAGTAGAAAACTAAATCATCAAAAACTCCGAATTCTTTGAGAAACGGAGTTTTTCTCTTTTTCTTGTAAAAATCTTCGATTTATATTATAATTATCATATAATAAGGTGGGAATCAAATGCAAAAAAGAATGTCAAATCATAAAGCATTTACATTAGTAGAACTTTTGGCAGTAGTAGTAATTTTATCTATTTTAATGGCCATTGCAGTGCCTAATATTATTTCAACTCTCGATCGGAATAAAAAAGAAACTTATATTGGCGATGCAAAAAAATTAATTGCTTTAGTAAGAAATCAAATGGGAAATAAAATTAATAAACCATCCTACGGAGAACTCGTTCGAGTAAACTTATCTTGTCTAGACAATCAAGATTTACCATCAGATCCAGAAGGAAACCCTTATGATGAAACAGAAACCTTTGTCATTGTTTCCAGACAAAATGAAGAACTCATTTATTATGTGAACATGATAGGAAAAGATGGTGCAGGAAAAACTCGTGGAATCTTTTTAACAGAACGTTCTAATCTTGATGAAGATGGAAGAATGTCATTAGTAAAAAAGAACATTAAAGCTCCTTCTGATGATCAAATTCATAATATTACAGGAGTTTTTGGAAATATTCGAGTATGTGAATAATGGAGGTGTTTTTATGAAATCAATCATGATACTTATTATTTTGCTCGCTTATATTTATGTAATTTTAAAATCCAAAAATGCGATGCACATGTTACAACAAAACTTATATAACATGAATCAACGATATTTAAAATGGATTTTAAAAAATCTGAGTGCTGTTTTTTTGAAAATAGATATCCTTGCTGTTTTCTGTTTTGGCTTAGCATTTTTCTTTAATCAAGAATTATGGATTTATGGAAATATTCTTATTTATTTAGGGGGGATTTTTCTTGTCCAATTACATTCTTCAAAAGAAAAAATTCAAACGAAAAAGCCCTTAGTAATAACTGCAAGAGTAAAAAGATTATTAATTACGACAAGTATTTTATACTTACTGCCAGTCATTTTGTGTTATTATATGGAAACACAAAAGACTTTTCTTTTGCTGATTCTTGGATTAATGATCTATTTCAATTATTTCATTTTATGGTTTACGAATATCATCAATAAACCAGTAGAAAAGTGTGTATATTATTATTACTATTTTCATGCTGTAAGAAAATTAAAAACGATGTCCCAATTAAAAATTGTAGGAATCACAGGTAGTTATGGAAAGACTAGCAGTAAAAACATTCTAAGTGATATTTTAAATGTAAAAATGATTGCGCATCCAACTCCTAAAAATTTAAATACGGAATATGGACTAATGATGACAATTAACAATCATTTAGATAAGTTTGACGAAGTATTTATTGCAGAGATGGGAGCCTATCAACGTGGTGAAATTGCTACATTATGTAAAATGATCCATCCAAAATATGCTATTTTGACAACGATTGGAACTGCACATTTAGAAACATTTAGAAGTGAAGAAAATATTCAAAAGACAAAATTTGAATTAGTAGAATCTCTATCTAGCGATGGAATTGCCATCTTAAATGGAGATGATCCAAAACAGTTATCTTATTCTATTCAAAGTGATTGTCAAAAAATCTGGATTGGAATCGATAATCATGAAGTAGATATCTATGCAGATAATATCCGTTGTAGTAAAGATGGAAGCACCTTTGATTGCTATTTCAAAAATCAAAAAAAACCCCATACTTTTACAACAAAACTTTTAGGAAACCATAATATTTATAATATTTTAGCAAGTATTGCCTTAGCGTTAGAATTTGGAATGAATATTGAAGAAATTAAACAAGGTGTAAGAAAAGTGAGACCAATTGAGCATCGTTTAGAAATCAAGCAAGTAGGAATGATTCATATGATTGATGATGCCTATAATTCTAATCCAGTTGGTGCGAAACGAGCAGTTGAGGTTTTAGCAATGATGAAAGGAACCAAGGTGGTTGTTACACCTGGAATGATTGAACTTGGTGTAAAAGAGAAAGAGTATAATAAGATTTTTGGAATGCAGATTGCGAATGTCGCTGATTATGTTGTATTAATTGGAGAAAAGAGAACAAAACCAATTTATGATGGTTTAATAGAAAGTGGTTATAACAAAGATAAAATTTACATTCTAAATGATGTAAAAGAATCCTTCACACTCGTTGCCTCTTTCAAAGGAAAAGAAGATATTTATGCACTTTATGAAAATGATCTTCCTGATAGTTATAATGAAACAAAAAAATAATGGGAGTTTTCATATAAAACAAGATAAATGAAGAAAGCCAAAATATATTAGTTCTTTCACAGAAATTACAACAAATCTTCAAAATGCGCTTTTTGAAATTCTAAACTATGAGATGGTGTATAATTCTTTAATGTGAAGATGAATGAATACTTTTGTTTCTTTTATGTTAATAAAAGAAAAATAAAAATATGCCTTTTTATTTTTTGTCAAATATCATTAAATGTTTTAGAAGATATTGACCCCATATATTTTAAGGTTGTATAATAAAACAGAAGATAGAAAGAAGGAAAAGAAAATGAGGATTCATAACAAAAGAGCATTTACTTTAATTGAGTTGTTAGCTGTAATTGTAATTTTATCGATACTCTTAGCAGTTGCAATTCCTGCAGTGACAGGTTATATTAATTCCTCTAGAAAAAGTGGATATACAGATAATGTTCTTCAATATATCAGTGCTGCAAGAAATGCAGCTATTTTAGGAGAGTTTGATTTACCGTCAGATCAATATGACGCAACAATTATACCTTTTGAATTATTAGTAGACAAATTAGATAAAAGTGGAAAGAGAAGTCCTTATGGGGGATCCTTTTTAGAAGGAATCACAGGAAAAAATAATAGTAGAACTATCGTAAGTTCCTATGTTGTAATTGTTCAAGAGGGAGATAACAGTGATCGTCCAGACTATAAATATTATGCAACTGCGGATGATGGACAGTATGTGATTGGACAAAATTCTCAACAAATGATTATTTCAGAAGAAGAATTAACTGCCAGATCAGATTACGTTACAAGATATACAGGAAATGCGACTGCAGCCAATGCGAGTTTATCTGATATGCAGGTCAATGTTACTAGGCTTGTTCTAAACAATCCATCAGGTTCTTCTACTGGAAAAAATTATATTCCTAAAAATCTTGTAATTGGTAGTGGTGGAACGATTACCGTTCGTAATATTGCTGATTAATGGTTAATAATACCTTGTCAAAAAGAATACATTTGTGTTCTTTTTCTTTCGTTCTATAATGATTTATGGTATAGTTATTTTAGGTGATACTTATGAATAGAAAGGCTTTTACATTAATTGAATTATTAGCAACCATTGTAATTATTGGAATTCTAACAAGTATAGCACTTCCTGCAATTACAGGATACCTTGGTACTTCAAAAAAACGTCTATTTTTAAATGATGCACTTGAGAATCAAAAAATAATTAGTCAAGAAGTGATTTTAGATCGATTTAAACTACCTATTGAAAAGAATGAGGTTACCATTGTTTCTACAAGTCTTTTAGAAAAAGAACGAGATTCTTATCAGTCCTCATTTGGATTTTTATATGCTGAAAATAAGAGTTATGTTGCGATTGTAAATCAGGGAACAAGAGATGATCCAAAGTATGAATACTATGTTGCTTTACAGGATCTTGGAAAAAATGCATTACCACTTACCAAGGTGGATGATATTGTCGATCGAGCATTTACGAAAAATGCTAAAAACCGAATGGAACTTACCATCCAATCCTTTTGTGGAACGGAAGAGGGAATTGATCGCTCTCTTTACACCATTAAAGGACTAGAAGATATACAAACAATCAATGAGGAAGGATACTTAGAAAATTGGAATACTACCATTTATAGTAGTGATCAATGTGGAAAGGTAGGGTAATATGATTTATATAGGTTCTCATGTTTCCTTTGACAAAAAAGATCAATTATTAAAAAGTACCAAAGAAGCAATCTCTTATGGTGCCAATACCTTTATGTTTTATACAGGAGCACCTCAAAATACAATTCGTTCTTCAATTAATAATCAAAAAACGTTAGAAGCGATTGATTTAATGAAGGAAAATCAAATTGTATTGGATAAAGTAATAGTGCATGCTCCTTATATTATTAATTTGGCGAACCGAGATAATTTGGACTTTGGGATTCGCTTTTTAATAGAAGAATTAGAACGATGTGAACAATTGGGAATTTCTATGATTGTACTTCATCCAGGAAGTCATGTTGGAAAAGGAGTAGAAGAGGGAATTAAAAATATCATTCATGGACTAAATGAGGTGTTTTTAAAAAATCAGGGAAATGTAAAAATTCTATTAGAAACGATGGCGGGAAAAGGATCAGAGATTGGTAAAAATTTTTCTGAACTAAAACAAATCATGGATGGTGTTATAGACAATCAAAGATTAGGAATTTGTATGGATACTTGTCATTTAAATGATGCAGGATATAATATGGCAGACTTTGATTCTGTTTTAAAAGATTTTGATTCTATTCTTGGAATTGAAAAATTGAATTGTATTCATATTAATGATAGTAAAAATGAACGAAGCTCTCATAAAGATCGTCATGAAAATCTAGGTTATGGAACTGTAGGATTTGAATCATTATTAAAGATTATTTATCATCCATTATTAAAAGAAATTCCTAAAATTTTAGAAACACCTTATATTAATCGAGAAAAACCTCCCTATAAAAAAGAAATCGAAATGATTAAAAATAAAGAGTTTGAAAAAAACTGGAAAGATTCCATAGAAAAAGAAGCATTAGAAAATGTTGAATAAAGGAATCATTCCTCTTAAAAGTTTACATAATATAAAAACCAGTAGTTCATTCTACTGGTTTTAAATATGATACTTTTTCTTTGCCATCTCATATAATGCGTACAATTTTTGATAAGTATCTTCTGAAATCTGACTCTTAATTTTTAAAAAAGTTTCTTCCTTTCCATCATAAATTCCTTCCCAATCTTCCTTTAAAAGTTGATAGAGAATTCTAGCTTCTGATTCTGACTTCCATAAATCATTCATTTTTAAGTATCGATTAAAGTCATTTTCTTGAACATTCATAATCCATTGTTTCAATAAATTCTTATACATATCTTCACCCATATAAAATATATGTAAGTTTTTCTCAATTAAGTACAAACTAAAAATGGTGAGTTCTATGAGAAAAAATAAAAAAGTAGTTGAAAAAAGAATTCTTGTTTTAGAAATTTTAGTAGCATGTTTTTTTCTTGTACTCTTTTATTCACTTTACCATACCATTTATTTAAACAATATTTACTATAAAGAAAAACTGAAGGAGTTAACAGAAGTAATTGTTGAAGGAGAGAGTGCCCCAAGAGGTAGAATTTATGACAGAAATTATAAATTATTAGTAGACAATGAAGCCGTTTTAGAAATTTATTATCAAAAAGATAAAAAAATTGCGGCTTCAGAAGAAATAGAATTAGCTTATGAAATAGCCAAGCATTTAACATTAGATACTTCCAAGCTTCATTTAAGAAATTTAAAAGAGTTTTATCTAATTCAGTATCCAGAGAAGGGAACAGAAAAGATTACAGAAGAAGAATATCAAAAACTAAAAAGAAGAGAACTGAGTACGAAAGAAATTGAGGAATTAAAAATACTAAGAATTACAGAAGAGGAATTATCTATTTATAATGAAGAAGACTATCAAGCAGCTTATCTTTATTATTTAATGAATCAAGGATATTCTTATGAAGAGAAAACTTTAAAAAATGAGGGTGTCACTGATGAAGAATATTCTTATTTTTCAGAAAATATTTCTTCTTTTCGTGGAGTAAATACAAAAGTTACATGGAAAAGAAAATATTTATATGGGGATGTTTTCCGTTCTATATTAGGAAATATTGGACCAATTACCAAGGAAAATAAAAAGGAATATTTATCTTTGGGATATCAATTGACAGATCGGGTAGGAACAAGTAATTTAGAATTACAATATGAAGAATTATTAAAAGGAACTAAGGCAAAATATATGAAGAAAAATGATTCTAGTTTGGAAAAGATTTCTGATGCAATTCGTGGAAATGATATTGTGTTATCCATTGATATAGAACTACAAAAAAAAGTAGAGGAATTAATTGACCAAGAAATGATTCGTGCAAAGGGTGAAGCCAATACGAAATATTTCGATAAGACTTATGTTGTCATACAAGAACCAAATACAGGAGAAATTTTAGCGATTTCTGGAAGAAAGTTAGTTTCTACAGAGTCAGGATATCAAGGAACAGATATTACTCCTTATGCTCTAACAGATCCAATGGCACCAGGAAGTGTTGTTAAAGGAGCTTCCATGTTGGTTGGTTATAATACAGAAGTATTAAAAATTGGAGAGGTGATGACAGATGAGTGTATTAAAATAAAATCCATTCCTGCCAAATGCTCTTCTCATCAAGTAGGAAGGTTGAATGATATCATCGCTCTAGCAGAATCATCCAACGTATATCAGTTTAAAATTGCGATGCGAGTCGGAGGTGCTCAATATTTTTATAATGCCCCAATTTCTATTAATCCAGAAGCATTTGATATCTATAGAAACACGTTTTCCCAATTTGGATTGGGTGTAAAAACAGGAATCGATTTGCCAGTAGAAAGTCTTGGTTATATTGGAAATAGTAAAAAGCCAGAGTTTTTATTAAATTATGCGATTGGACAGTATGATACTTATACTCCCATTCAGTTATCTCAATATATTACAACCATTGCTTCTAATGGAAAGCGATATCAACCACATCTTTTAAAAGCAGTTTATGAGCCAACCAAAGTTGAAACTTTGGGTTCTCTTGCCTATGAAGTTGTTCCTGTTCTCTTAAATCAAGTAGATACAAAAGAAGAGTATTTAAAAAGAGTACAAGAAGGATTTCACGCAGTGATGACAATTGGACTTGGAAAAAGAGTAATGGGAGATGCACCAGATCCAGCAGGAAAAACAGGAACAAGTGAAAGTTTTTTAGACACAGACAACGATGGAAAAATCGATACAGCAACAGTCAGCAACGCCTTTGTCGGATATGCACCCTTTAATCATCCTGAAATGACAATTACAGTAACTTCTCCAGATGTCGAAGATCCATCGACTGGAATTTCCTTTCATAGTTATGTAAATCGTCGGATTGCAAGAGAGATTTCTAACTATTATTTTCAAAGGGATAATAATCCCTCATAACTTTCTCTTTTTCCTTTTATTTTGGACGTTTATTTTAGGAATTCAAAAAAACTTACAAAATATTAAAAAAACTTTTGATTTTTCTAGATTTTTTGATATAATACCTATAGGAAACGAGGAGGGATATTATGGCAAAAGTTGGAAATAGACAAAATAAGACTCTAGTGTGTACAGAATGTAATAATGAAAATTATAGAGTAAGTAAAAATGTAAAAAACACAACAGATCGATTGGAATTAAAAAAATACTGTTCCCATTGTCGTAAACATACGACACATAAAGAAAAAAAATAGGAAGAGTAACAAATCATTGATACTAAGACATTTAAGGACATGATTGTAAATTAAGAAATAGGAATTGAAAAATTAGAAAAAATAGGAGAATTATAGGTTCTCCTATCATTTGGTAGAAGGAGGTTTTTTAGTGGTTAATGTAAATGACTTAAAAGTTGGAATGACCATTCAGATGGACGGAAATATTTATACAGTATTAGAATTAGGACATGTAAAGCCTGGAAAAGGAGCAGCCTTTGTTACTGCAAAACTAAAAAATCTAAGAACGGGATCTATTATTGAAGAAAGATTTAATGCAGGAATTAAGATTGAAACAGCTCATATTGAAAGAAGAGATATGCAATATCTTTATGAAATGAATGGAATTTATTATTTTATGAATATGGAAACTTATGATCAGATTGAATTAAATCAGTCTTCTTTAGGAGAAGACGCAAAGTTCTTAAAAGAAAATCTAATTGTAAGTATTACTTCTTATGAAGGAGAAGTAATTGGGATGGCACTTCCTGATAAAATCGAATATAAAATTACACATTCTGAACCTGCTGTAAAAGGAAATACGAGTAGTGGTGCAATGAAAGATGCTACCCTTGAAAATGGAATGACAATTAAAGTTCCATTATTTATTGAAGAAGGAGAAAACATTCTTGTTACTTCAAAAGATGGAAAATATTCATCTAGAGCATAGAAATATGCTTTTTTTATTTTGTTAAAATAATAACGATTAGTAGCAAGTAAAAATTAACATTGTAATATATGAAAAAGAAAGATATAATAAGAATAGAAATAAGAATCGAGGCGAAAGCATGAAAAAGAATAAAAAAACAAAAAATATCGTATGCTTTTCACTTT
>CANOYR010000020.1 GCA_947571655.1 uncultured Caryophanales bacterium | reverse complement strand
ATTATCTATATGATTTAACAGGACTAATTGGTCTAAAATATAATGACAATATCTATTATTACCTAAAGAATCTACAAGGAGATATTATAGGTATCTTAGATCAAGACTACAAAAAAATCGTAACTTATGAATACGATTCATGGGGAAAACTATTAAGTATCAAAGATAAAAACGAAAATGAAATCACAGATAAAAATCACATAGGAATTATCAATCCATTTAGATATAGAGGATACTATTATGATACAGAAACAGGTCTATATTATCTAAATAGTAGGTATTATCATCCTACATGGGGTAGGTTTCTAAATGCAGATGGTATTTTGGGAGCAAATCAAGATATTCTAAGTTATAATCTATATGCGTGTGTTAGTAATAATTTTACTAATAACTTGGATCCAAATGGTAATGGAATTCTTAGCGCAATAATTATAGGAGCTGCAGTAGCAAAAGCGGTTGTAACTGTGGCATCAAATTTGTACTTGACGGCAACCAAGAGAGATATTTCAAGAGATATGTTTAATAAATCTATGTATAATCCTAAAGGAAATATCTCAAAAAAAACACAAGAAAAGATAAAAAATAAAACAAAAAATACACCTGAGCTAAAGCAAGCAATAAAGTCTTGTATTAGTAATAGTAATGGGAATAGTTTTTCAGCCAGTGAGTGCTCTGGTAGTCTTCAATATACGACCGGAGATTTATATACTTCAATACAAAAAGCAAACTATAATATATCAGGAGTTAAGGAGTATAATAATCAATGGAAAATTAATGTACATTTACATGACGTGTATAACTTTGATTATATTAGAACTATTAGTAAGGGTCGAATAGAAATAACGGAGGGAAATTTAGCTAACGATTTAGGATTTGCAATGCAACATACAGGTGCTCTTTCTCCATATTCGTGGGATGTAAACTATTCTATGACATTCATTGATGGGTAATAAATGAGGAGGATAAATATGAAAGAGGCAAATAAGTACTTAATGGCTGATATAAAAAATGGTATTATAGTAGCAATAGTTTTCTTTATCGTATTTTTACTATTTGTCTTTATAGTATCTGCTAATCCAAGATTTGCAGTATTTATTAACCACGGAATATATTTGCCTAAACCAGAAACTATGACATCAGTTTATAATTATGCTTTTAGGAAAGGTGAAGATTTGGATATATGGACATATAGTGAAAAAAATTTTAATAAGGTAATTTCTAAAAAATATTTTTATCAAATCAATAGTAATAACATGGAGGATGTTAATGAAAAAGTGGTAAATTATTATAAAGAACTTGATGAGAGTGAGAAGAAATTATTTGCTAAAAATATAGATATTAACAAAATAATTAATGCAAATAATTATTACTTTCTTAAAGAAACAAAGAAAGATAGTCGAACCTTTTTAATAATAATTGCAGATTGTTCAAGTAGAAAACTCTATTTCTTTAATGTGGTAGATTAAATATAAAAGATATTTAGTAAATTAATGTATTCTTTTAATACAAATGTATTTCAAAGAGCATGAAGGAGCGAAAAAATAAATACAAATTTATTCCGATATTTCGAGATTTAGATTGTAATTGATAGTAGAGAATTTTGGATGATTGTGTAATTGGTCAGAGAGTATTAATTACCTCAATTTTATAGATATATAATTATTAGATAGTGAAGATATGAATTATGATAAAAAATTTTCCCAGTATTGTACTATTTGTTAGTTGTTTTTTTACATCCTACTTTTGATATGGATGGTGATATTATTCTGTTAAGGAAGTTCTCTCTAATTTCTAATATTACTTCACTAGTAGTGCTTATCTTAGAATTGTCTTTCCCTATAATTTTTAAATGCATATTAAAGAAAAGTTTTTATAAATTTCTCGTTTATGGTCTTATCCTTTGGTCTTTTTTTATAATATTGGAGTTAACTACTTGTTGTATTACTTGTTATCATTATAGGGAATTTTCAACGGAAAGATGGAATAATAGAAAACTTTGTTATATGAGATATGCTATGTTAGATGATTTAAGGAAAAATTATGAGTTAGAAGGAAAATCGAAAGAGGAAATTTATAATCTGCTTGATAAAATTGAGAATGATAGATGCCATTATCAAGAATATATTTCCAAAAATAGTAGTTATCATACATTATGTTATAAAATTGAAAGTGGGCATATATACTTTTGTTTATCTTTTGATAAAAAAGGAACTGTAGAAAAAACATACATATGGGATGCTAAAAATAGTTATACATATGATGAGACTTAAATGAGGATTTCTACTAATTAATAGAATTTAATTATCTCCATTATAAATATAGATTCAGCAAATAGCTTTGTTATGAAGGAAAAAATTTTAATGGCGAAAGTAGTAATTTTAGGAGGTAATGCTAGAAGTGGAAAAAGTTCGTTATCGTATAAACTAATAAAAAAAGACAACTATTGGTATACATAGAAAAATTACTGATAATTTAGATAGCGGTGTAGAAAAATCTAGAGATAGTAAATTTATTGGTATTAGTTTTGAAGGCTTTTGTGTTGTAGTTGGAAAAATAAAAATAGGGTTCAATATTTAATTAGGAGGCAGAAATGATGAACATAAAAATTAGAAGATTGATAGCTACAGCTATAGATTTCATTATATTTGGAGAATTATATATTTTGCTGCTAAAAATTGTAGATTTAGTAATAAACATAGATAAACATATATTACTTTATGTATTCTGTGTAATAGTATTGTCCATTGTAGTATTTAATATATTTTTAAGAAAGGATACTATATTTGGACATCGGAGCATAGGAAAAAAATAATGAGGTTAAGGATATACAACACGGATGGTAGCGAGTTAAAGGACAAAAAGAAATTAATAGATAGGGTATTTCAGTCTCTATCTACGGCAAATCTTTATCCATTTATGATTTTAATTAATAATAGGAGTAATGGTGATAAAAAGATTGGTACCGAGGTAAAATAGCATTTATATACTACTTTAAAGATTAAGTGCTTCGGCACTTTTTTTTGTTTACATGATTCTTAATATTTACTTACAAAAACTAGCAAAAATTTAGAAACTAATGATATAATAAGGGCAGATACTTATGAATACGATTCATGGAGTAAATTACTAAGTATCAAAGATGAAAAACAAAATAAAATTACAGATGAGACTCATATTGGAATTATAAATCCATTCAGATATAGAGGATACTATTATGATGAAGAAACAGGATTGTATTATTTAAATAGTAGGTATTATCATCCTACATGGGGTAGGTTCTTGAATATGGATTCTTATGGTGGAGAAGTTGGAGGAAATCCGCTTCTACATAACTCATATATTTATGCTTTAAACAATCCAGTAAAGTATCGTGATACAGAAGGAAATTTTGCTATAGCAGCTGCTTTAGCTATTGGTGGAGTTATTGTAACAGGATTATTAGCAACAGGCTACAAACCATTAGTGACAATAACACAGGCAGTTGGTGGTGGAGTAGCAAATGTATTGGATACAATTGCTCCAAAGTTAAACTTTGATCCTAATTATAAAGAAAAAGAAGAAGCTAAAGAAAAAGCTCAAGAAAATGTAAAACCAGTAATACCATATGCACCAAAGGAAGAAGAATTGAAACCATGCACAACAGCACAGATTTTTAAAAATGATGTAGTAAGAGGATATAGAATGACAATAGAAGAATCACAACATCATGTATCATTTGGATATGATGTGATGTGTGATACACAACAGGATGCCAGGCGAGTTGCTTCAAAATGGCCAGGATTCTATCATGATGATCCACATCAAAAAATACCAGGATATTATCCACATTATCATCCATGGGATGGGAGAAATCATCCACATATTTGGTATTATCTTAACACTTAGGAGGAGAAAATGAAAATTGACAAAGAGATTAAGGAAAAAACATATATAAAATTAATACAATATATTTGGACAAAATGTGATGTTGTCGCCTTAAGAAAACGTCACGATCAACACTCCAACATTACTGGTCAAGTATTAGATATTATCCTAAAAACTGAAAATTATTCAGTCCAGGATATTGTAAATAATTATTCAAATGATTTTTTGAATGTAATTAGTAATCAATTTCTATATAATAAAGATATATTCGATGGTGAATTTTGTACTAGGTATGGTAATGGTTTGGAAGATATAGATAAACAATATAGAAAAAAATTTTTAAGTAATTGCATAGATCGTGTTTACTATGATGTAACAACTAAACAATGGTTAGATAAGTATAAAGATAGTATTATCTATCAAAAGGAGCATATATATGATGATTTTATTCCCAATAAAAAGATTCATCAAGATACTACTTATTTTTTGAAATTAACTAAACCATTGAAAAAAGAAATTCTAGATGTGAATGAAATATATTCGTGGTGTTTTCCTTTTATGTTGGAGGATATAGCGTTCTTTAAGAATGGATACTGTTTTCTAGATTCAGTTGCCCATGAAGAACTATGCTTTATATATTGTAAGGATGAAGAAGAATACGAGTACTTAAAGTCAATAGGAATTGAATTTGTTGAGGATAAGTTTGTGCCAGTATCAAGGGATGAATTATATTATGTAGATTACGAACAAAAAGATTAAGTGCTTCGGCACTTTTTCTTTTTTCTTTACATGAATCTTAATATTTACTGACAAAAATTACCAAAAATCTAGAAACCGATGCTATAATAAGGACAGATACTTATGAATACACCAATCCTGATTGGGAAGACCAATTAACAAAATTTAATGGTCAAGAAATTACTTATGATGAAATTGGAAATCCATTAAGTATTGGAAACTCTATTACAATGGAATGGACCAATGGTAGAAGCTTAAAGAGTTATAAGGACACAACAAAGAATCAAGAGATTAATTATAAGTACAACAAAGATGGAATTAGAGAAGAAAAAAGTATCAATGGAGAAGTTACAAAATATTACTTAGAAAACAATAGAATTATCTATGAACAACGAGGAAATGATACTATCTATTATCTATATGATTTAACAGGACTAATTGGTCTAAAATATAATGACAATATCTATTATTACCTAAAGAATCTACAAGGAGATATTATAGGTATCTTAGATCAAGACTACAAAAAAATCGTAACTTATGAATACGATTCATGGGGAAAACTATTAAGTATCAAAGATAAAAACGAAAATGAAATCACAGATAAAAATCACATAGGAATTATCAATCCATTTAGATATAGAGAATACTATTATGATGAAGAAACAGGACTATACTATTTAAATAGTAGGTATTATCATCCTACATGGGATAGGTTCTTGAATGCGGATGAAATTTTGGGTGTAAATCAAGATATATTTTCCTATAACTTATACATATATGTGAGTAATAATCCAATTATTCAGTATGATCCAATTGGTTACGGGCTCTTGAAAGGAATAAAATCCTTTTTTAATACTGTTGGAAAACAATTTTATGGATTTTTAAATAATACCGTTGGAAGAATAATTAGTCTTAATGTAGTGAAATCACAAAGTCAGAAACTAATCTCAAATACAGGTTTCCCAGTAATCGAAACTAGTGTTGGTGTTTCAACAAAGACTTCACAGACAGTTTTTGGAAAATCAGATAGTTTAATAAAAATTAACGTTGGTTCATCAAATGGAATGGAAGTATCTGGTGCAGGGAGTGTGAGTTTAGATATTGATGGTGATTCCTTCAACTTCAATACTGAATTGAGCGGCTTTAGAGAGACTACATCAAATTTTAGTTTGGGATTTGATGGTAAGATATATGTAGAAGCAAGTCGGTGCGTAAAATTAGATGATAGCACCAGTATATCGACATATGGAAGAATTAATGTAGATAATACAGTAACAAGGTTTTGTAGTAGTTGCAGTAACAGCAGGGGCCGCTTATGCAGCTTTAAAAAGTGTATCAATCGCAACGGCGGCAGCAATAAATACGGTTGTTGCAATTTCAACAAAGTAATGAAATAAGGAGGGTTAGGATGTTAAATGCACAAACAATTACTTGGTTTCTAACAGGAATGTTTATAATGAGCTATGGATCTGCCATTTCGAAATTGTGTGTAAAAAAAGAGAATGCTAATGCAAAATTAAAAAGTAGAATTATATGGATAATAAGCCTCTTATTTGCACTTTTATTGGTACTATCAATGCCAATAGGAATGCGTTCCAGAGGGGATACGCTAACAGAAATTGTAATGCACCATCATCCTAATGTCTCAATAATGAAGCAGTATGAATATAACGATTACGGTGTTGTCTATTATAAAGAAAAATATCGAAAAAATCCTATATTTACATACTACATTAATGATAAAGGATGGAGACTTGAAAATAAAAATTACTATAATCATTCTTTCAATGATTTTGAAATACAATTAAAATCTAAAAACAAAGGGATTTTTATATCGTTCAATATGCTAAAAAGTAGGAATAAAACATTTGTTTATTTTAATTGCTATAAGTTAAAAGAAGAAATTGTCAATCCAGAAGAAATGATTTATGATTCTCTTTTTACAAATTTTGAAAAAATTCCTACAGAAACTGGTTATGTGTATATTGGCGTAATCGATCAAATAATAGATAAGAAGAACTATGTCATAACGTTTAACGGAGATACTTATAAGTGGGTTCCTTGATGTTAAAATGAAAGGATAGGTTAATATGTTAAGAAACAGAACACTATTTCAAAAAATTTTTGTTATAGCTATTTGTGTCATTTCTATATATGTTTTCATATTTATATCAGAAATGGATTGGATTTGGACTATTGGTGTATGTCTTATGCCAATATTTGATATTATTACTTCAATAAAGGAAATTTTATGTGATCTAAAAAATGAGGGTTCAAAAAATAGAATATATAGCGAAGATAAAAAATATCAAGGATGAAAAATTAATACATAACAGAAATAAACAGGTTTCAAAAATTAAGTGCTTCGGCACTTTTTCTTTTTTCTTTACATGAATCTTAATATTTACTGACAAAAATTACCAAAAATCTAGAAACCGATGCTATAATAAGGACAGATACTTATGAATACACCAATCCTGATTGGGAAGACCAATTAACAAAATTTAATGGTCAAGAAATTACTTATGATGAAATTGGAAATCCATTAAGTATTGGAAACTCTATTACAATGGAATGGACCAATGGTAGAAGCTTAAAGAGTTATAAGGACACAACAAAGAATCAAGAGATTAATTATAAGTACAACAAAGATGGAATTAGAGAAGAAAAAAGTATCAATGGAGAAGTTACAAAATATTACTTAGAAAACAATAGAATTATCTATGAACAACGAGGAAATGATACTATCTATTATCTATATGATTTAACAGGACTAATTGGTCTAAAATATAATGACAATATCTACTATTACCTAAAGAATCTACAAGGAGATATTATAGGTATCTTAGATCAAGACTATAACACAGTCGTAACTTACGAATACGATTCATGGGGAAAACTATTAAGTATCAAAGATGAAAACAAAAATGAAATTACAGATGAGACTCATATCGGAATCATCAATCCATTCAGGTATAGAGAATACTACTATGATACAGAAACAGAATTGTACTATCTAAATAGTAGGTATTATCATCCTACATGGGGTAGATTCTTGAATGCGGATGGTATTTTAGGTGCGAATCGAGATATATTAGGATATAATCTATACACATATGTGAGTAATAACTCGATTACTTTGTTTGATTTAGATGGGAAGTTTGCAGCAGCTACGGGTGCTTTTTTAGGGATAAATTTACCGATGCCAAACAAAAATTTTTCAACTGTAAAAAAGTCAGAAAATAAAAATAAATTACCTACAATTTCTGAGCCTAATTCTAGATTGAAAAAACCTAATGGAGACTTGCGTGACTATGGATCTGATGGAAGGGCAACCAAAGATACTGATTATAGCCATCCTGAGCATCACCCAGAATTGTCTAATCCACATTTTCATGATTGGAATTGGGATGAAGATGGCATTCCCCATCGTGGTGAACCGTATAATTCAAGTGTTGATAAAATTATTGCAGATACGACAATCACTATAGGTATGGGTTATTTAATTTATAGAGGCATTAGATTAATACCATCCTTAATCCCTAGTTTTTGGTGGACTATTCCATTAAATGTTTCAACGCCTTAAAAGGAGAATTTTTATGATAGGAATAAGATTTAAGATAAAAAATGAATATAATACTTTCTTGAATAAGATATTATCCCATATTGATACAGACAACTTTCAGTGGATAGTTGCTGAATCAGAGGTATATTTTCAAAAAGGATTAGAATTGTTCGATAAACAAGTTTATACTAATAGCGAATTTCAAGAATTAATAAAGTATGAGAATTATTATACTGTTTTTTGTAATATACAACTATATAATAAAGAAGACGAAATTTATGAAATTCATAATTATGAAGAATTTTTAAAAAGTAAGTGTGTACTAGTATTATTTATAACAGATAATGAATTCGTAGAAATCTATATGAAAAATAAAAAATTATTAGAAATTTTAAAAAATAATGCAAGTGCTAATCATTTCTCTGAAATAGAATTAATTCCTTCTAATGGAAAAATAAAAAAAAGTTTTTCTGCCTATGGAGATTAGATAAAAATACTAATCAATCGTAACTTATGAATATGATTCATGGGGAAAACTACTAAGTATCAGAGATGAAAACAAAAATGAAATTACAGATGAGACTCATATTGGAATCATCAATCCATTTAGATATAGAGAATACTACTATGATACAGAAACAGGTCTATATTATCTAAATAGTAGGTATTATCATCCTACATGGGGTAGATTCTTGAATATGGATTCTTATGGTGGAGAAGTTGGAGGAAATCCGCTTCTACATAACTCATATATTTATGCTTTAAACAATCCAGTAAAGTATCGTGATACAGAAGGAAATTTTGCTATAGCAGCTGCTTTAGCTATTGGTGGAGTTATTGTAACAGGATTATTAGCAACAGGCTACAAACCATTAGTGACAATAACACAGGCAGTTGGTGGTGGAGTAGCAAATGTATTGGATACAATTGCTCCAAAGTTAAACTTTGATCCTAATTATAAAGAAAAAGAAGAAACCAAGGAAAAAGCTCAAGAAAATGTAAAACCAGTAATACCATATGCACCAAAGGAAGAAAAATTGAAACCATGCACAACAGCACAAATTTTTAATAATGATGTAGTAAGAGGATATAGAATGACAATAGAAGAAGCATATTATCATGTTAGTTTTGGATATGATGTGATGTGTGATACGCAACAAAATGCATTAAGTGTTGCAGTAAAATTTAGAGGCTTTATTGGACCAGAAATAGATAAAAATCAAAAGTCAGGTTATAAATATTATTATCATTATCATCCAGATAGAAATTCACACAGACATATTTGGATTTATAATTAAAGAAGGTGAAATTGTAATGATAACTAAAAATTTAATAACAAGTGATATATATAGTAGATTAATGGAATATAGTTTTTCTAAATGTGATGCAATAATGCTTGTGTCAAGAAAAGACGGTTTCGATGATGATAAAATTGATTGCCTAAATAAAACAATGTTAGAGTTAAAACAAAAATTTGAAAGTCACATACTTAAGATTCGAAATGGCGGTCATTGGGTTTTTATGAGAGTTGGTGAAAAGGAATGTGGATTTGCCAAAGAAAATCCACCAGGTTTTGATGAATTGTTTGAGGTGATATTCCTTAAAACAGTTCCTGAACTAAAAGAATATGTACTGGAAAATCAAGATTTATATGCCTGGCTTAATCCAAAATATCTAGAAGATATCTCATTTTTTAAAAATGGTTATTGCTGGTTATATTCAATTGCACATGAGAAGATGTGTATGATCTTTTGTGAGAATGAGGAAGAATATATATATTTAAAATCAATAGGAATTGAATTTGCTGAGGATCATTTTATATCAACTCCAAAAGAAGAACTATATTATGAAAATTACTTATAATGGAATAGAAAGTCCATTCAGTCTTGTAAATACTATTATCTTAGCTTAGAACAGCAAAAAAATAATTATATTATCTTTATGACTATTCTTGTGTCAATGAATTTCTAAATAGAGAGGTTATAAATTAATATCTTATTATAATAATACAGATAATGTAGAGATTTCAATTACTATAGGTAGTCGAGGAATTTGTATTAGAGACAGTTTGTATTATTTTATAAATTTAAAAAGACTATTGATGAAAGAATTAGATTACAAGGGAAATGATAGTCGCTTTTATCAGACGAAATCGTTGTATGCTACTGATCCTAAATTTTTAGATAATTTAGCAGTAAAATTTGATGACTTACCTGCTTATATTCAAAATTTATTATATAACAAAGATTTAAAAAAATAATATAATCTATGAAGAAAATTTTTGAAGATTTATACTAAAACTATATAAATTCACGATACCCTTTATCAAAAAATGTTTGACAAAAAACACAAAATATGATAGAATAGGTGGCAATTTAGGAGGGGTATTTATGTCGTATAGGAAAATGATAGAAATCAAAAATACAACAAGAGAAAACGAAAACTATAGTAAGAAACTAGAAACAATGGCCGATACTTATATGAATGATTATTTTATAACCTGTTTAAGAGATTATAAAAAACAATTAACTGAAAACTTAAGAAAGTTTATAGAAATTAAAAAATGTACAAAAAAGGATTTTACAGATAGTATTGCTTTCGCTAGAGAAGCCCATGAAGTAACAGAAACAATAGAGAATTATTACTCAGATACTAATCAAGAGGCGATTCAAAAAGAAATTACAGAAATTAGAAAGTTATTATGGCACTATCAAGGAGTTTATGATTTAGAAAATGAAATTTATGGATCATTTTCCGATTTTTCTGTAGAGGAGTGTTTAAGTGGTAATATTGAACTTTCTTCTGAAAAAGACATTCAAAATCATGTGACAGAATTTCAAAAATATTTGGTAGAAAATGGAATTCAGCCATATGAGAAAAATCAAAAGAATGAGATTTCTTCCAAAAAATATGATAAAGCAAATCAGGAGAAACAGTTAAATACTTATAAATCAATACTAGAAAATCATAAAGAAAAATTAAAAAATATCCAAGAATTAACGATTGGAGAAGTATTAGAAATTGTCAATGCTTCAAGAGAAATAAAAAGTAAAGTAGAAGATATTTATTTGATTCATCAAGATTCAGAAAACTTAATAACACGAATGAAAGCTTTAGAGGTTTTAGATTTACTAGAAATTTCAAAAGAAGCAGAAAACATTGTTCCATATTTAAACACCAATCAAAAAGAAGTGAAAGTGAAAGAATACTTGAACCATGAAATAAATTCTGGTTTAGGAAAAATCTTAAACTTAAATATTCGTTCCATTCAATCTAAAATTGAAGAACAAGAAGATGACTTTATTGAATTTTTATACCCTGAAAATAAAAATTCCTATGATTATGATAAAGAAAAATCTAAAAAATCTTCTCTTCTTTCTCAGCAGTTAGACCAAATTTTAGAAAAGTTTAATCATCAATTAGAAGCTTTAGAAAATGGATCTTTTGAAGAAGAAACAGAAATTCCTTTTGATTTTAATCCAAAGTTTAGTAAGACATTAGAAGATTTCCATCAGAAATTAGAAACAATAGAGAAGAACTCATTAAAATTTTCTGAAAATAAAGAAGCCATTCTTCTTGATGTTTCAAAGAAATTAGAAAAAGTAGAAAACAAGGCAAAACAACAAAAACAAAAAGACCTTGGACGAATTTTAGGAAACTTTGATCAAAAATTAGAAGAATTAAAAAATGAAAGTCTAGAAGATACTTTAGAATCTATGGAAAAAACTGGACAAATCGAAGAAGAATTAGAATGGATTGATCAAGAAGAACTAGAATGGGTAAAAGAACCTATCGCAAAAACTCCAGAGAGAAAAAAGAGAAGAGTAACAGAAAAGAATAAGCAACCAAGAAAAATTTCTGCTAAGAAAAATGGATTCATCGAGGTTATGAAAACAAAGGCACAACAATTCATTAAAGTTTATGAGAGTCATAAGCGATTCTATTTCGCAAAATATGAATATTTTATGGACATTCGAAAACTTCAAAGAGAATTGAATCAAAACTTAAAATCTGGACTTACTTTAGAATTTTTAAATCAATATCAAGAAAACTATTATCAAAGTCGTTTAAGAAAAATTGGTAGAAAAATAGAAAAGAAATATGGCAAAAAAGTAAGTAAAAAATTAAAACGAGATTCATTGATTCTTGAACAAAGAAACGAAATTTTCCAAGCAATGGAGAGTTTAAGTGAAGGATTTGAAAAACTTTTAGATTCTTCTGTTCAAAGAAGTGATGGACTTACTTTTAAAATTTCAGAAATGGAAGAGATTTCCGAAGACCTATTTTATGTAGTAATTGGAACCATGCCAGTACTCGTTGATATCATTGAAAAGAATATGACAGCAGTAAGAAGAGGAGAGAGAGTACCTTCCTTAAAATCAAGTATATTAGGTTTCAGTGCTGGATATCTAGGAAAGGAAACCATCAATGAGAAAGAAAATACCAATTTAGAGAATGAGTTATTCCATACAGAAGAAGAAATCAATCAAATAGTGAAAGAACCTTCAATAGAGAAAAACTCAAGACCAGTATTAAGAATTTCAAAATATCACTACAATACTTGTCAATTATTAAAAAATATAAACAAAGAGAATATTGGAGGAGAAGAATTCTTACAAATCTGCAATCGACTTCGTAAATCATTAAGAGATAAAAGAGAGCATTCGATGGAAAATACCAACTTATGGTATACTTATAAAGCCAGTGTAGAGGAATTAAACAACGATATTAGAGGATTAAAACGTGCTTCTAATCTCGATATCAATAAAATCCTACAAAGGATTGAAAAACAATGTGAAAATTATATGACATACTACGAAAAATATCAAAAATCCAATCAAACTGATTTATTCAAGAAAGTACAAAATATTTCATCTTCCATGAAAGAAAGAGGACTACATCGAAAATTAGAAAAAGATGGAGAACAATCGGAGAAAATTGTTATAGAAAATTTCGAATTTGAAGAAGATTTTGATGAAGATTATTTAACCTTCATTGATTTAGACAAAGAATTAGAAATAAAAGATTCTTCTACAGAACTTTTACCATCAACAATAAGAAAAGAAACCAGAATGCAAGAAATCAAACCATCGATTAAAAATCTTGAGGTAAAAGATACGATTGTTGAATATCCAGAGATGACAATTAAAAACGATACGAATATAGAAAAACCTCATGTTGTGCTTGGAATTCAACAAAACAATCAAATGGTATCTTTCGTAGATTTAAATAGTATTGAAAATTACATTAAATATTTGGCACAAGAAAATTCTAGCGTAGAGTATTCAGAAAGTCAAAGCCATCAAAAAGCAATTTCTTAGAAAAAAGAAAAGTATAACGACTCGTTCGGGTATACTTTTTTCATGTTATAATATAAAAAGGGAGGTTGAGAGATATGAAGATTGCAGTAATTGGAGGAGGAGCTTCTGGTTTAGTAACCGCGATTATAGCTGCGAGAGAAAAAAAAGAAGTACTCATTTTAGAAAGAAATCAACAGTATGGTAAAAAAATTCTAATGACAGGAAATGGTAGATGCAATTATTGGAATGAAGATCAAAATCTAGAACACTATCATTCTAGAGATTGGGACTTACTAAAAAATATCATTACGGAAGAAAATAAAAAACAAGTAAAATACTTTTTTGATTCCCTTGGAATTGTTCCTAAAATAAAAAATGGCTATTATTACCCATACTCAAATCAAGCAACGAGTATCCAAAGTGCCCTATTCAAGGAATTAAATCGTCAAAACGTATCAAGATTAGAAGAATTCTTTGTAAAAAAAATAGAAAAAAAGAAGGATCAATTTATCATCTACTCAGAAGATAAAACATTAGTAGTCGACCAAGTAATTCTCGCAACAGGTTCCTCTGCATATCCAAAAACTGGGAGTGATGGAAATGGGTATCAATTAGCCAAAAGTCTTGGGCACTCCTTAGTTCCTGTCCTTCCTTCTTTAGTTCAATTAAAGACAAAAGGAAAATATCTAAAAGAATGGAATGGTATTCGAATGGATGTGAAACTTACTTTATATATTGATCAAAAAGAAATAAAGAAAGAAACAGGAGAAATTCAATTTACGAATTATGGAATTAGTGGGATTTGTGTATTTAACTTAAGTGGTTTTGCATCAAAAGCCCTTGCCCTTTCTAAAAAAGTAAAAATTACTATGAACTGTTGTCCATTTATTGATACCAAAGAAGAACTAAATTCTTGGTTATCGAATCGAAGAAAAGAGCTAAAAATGGAAAAACTTGAGGATTTATTAGAAGGATGTTTAAATTACAAATGGATTCTTGGACTACTAAAAGAGTTGAATTTTTCAAGAGATACAAACTGGAAAGATTTGACAAAAAAAGAAAAAGAAAGAGTAGTGGAGTTATTATTCGCTTTCCCTTTAGAAGTTTATGATACTAATTCTTTTTTAAACGCACAGGTATGTAGTGGAGGAGTTCCACTTTCTGAAATTAATCCAAAAACAATGGAATCATCCAAAGTAAAAAATCTCTATCTTGTAGGAGAAATTTTGGATGTTGATGGGGATTGTGGTGGCTATAACTTAGGGTTTGCATGGATCTCTGGAATCATTGCAGGAAAGGGGTGTTGTAAGTGATTCGAGTTCGGCAAATAAAAATTTTAGTAACCGAAAATTCTAATCAAAAAATCCGAGAGAGAATCAGTAAAAAGTTAAGAATTTCGGAATCTGATATCTCATCTTTTCAACTGATAAAAAAATCTCTAGATGCTAGAAAAAAAGATTGTCTTTACTATAGTTATGAGGTAGATGTAAAAACACCTTTAGAACAAAAAATTCTAAAAAGAAATCATTCTTCAGATATCTTTCTCGCCCCCAAAGAAGAATATCAATTCCCATCTTCTGGAAATAAAAAATTAAAGAATCGTCCAGTAATCGTAGGAAGTGGTCCTGCAGGGCTATTTGCAGCATACCTTTTAGCAGAAAATGGCTATTTTCCAATCATCATAGAACGTGGTGAAAAAATAGAAGAAAGAATTCAAACAGTAAAAAAATTTTGGAAAGAAGGAACCTTAAACCCAGATTCTAATGTACAATTTGGAGAAGGAGGAGCAGGGACCTTCTCAGATGGCAAATTAAACACTTTAGTAAAAGATTCTTTATTTCGTGGAAAAAAAGTATTTGAAACCTTTATTTCTTGTGGGGCACCAGAAGAAATTCTCTATCTTCAAAAACCTCACATTGGAACCGATAAATTAAGAATTGTTGTAAAAAATATGAGAGAAAAAATCAAAGAAATGGGTGGGCAATTTTTCTATCATACAAAATTAACGGATTTTATCATAAAAGACAATACTCTAATCGAGATTGAACTAAATCATCAAACAAAGATTCCCTGTGATTGCCTAATCCTTGCGATTGGACATAGTGCGAGAGATACATTTCAAATGCTTCATGATAGGAAACTATTAATGGAAGCAAAACCTTTTGCAGTAGGGATTCGAATCGAGCACCCTCAAAAAATGATAAATGAATCTCAATATGGAAAATTTCACACGATTCTTCCTCCTGCGAGCTATAAACTTACTTATATGACAAAAGAAAAAAGAGGTGTTTATTCCTTTTGTATGTGTCCTGGGGGATATGTAGTGAATGCATCTTCCTTTCCAGGATGTCTTTGTATTAATGGAATGAGTAATCACGAAAGAAAAAGTCCAACTGCCAACAGTGCTTTGGTAGTAACGATTGGACCAAAAGACTTTGGAAATCACCCTCTGGCAGGAATCTCTTATCAAAAGAAATTAGAAGAAAAAGCCTACCAAGCAGGAAAAGGAAAGATTCCCATTCAACTTTTAAAAGACTTTCAAACGGGAACAACAACCAAAAAATTAGGAAAAGTTTTACCAACCTTTTGTGGAGATGTAACCCTTACCAATTTAAACCAGATATTACCAAAAGAAATTTGCGATTCCATCCAAGAAGCAATTCCCATTTTTGGAAAAAAAATAAAAGGTTATGACCGAGAAGATGCTATTTTAGCAGCTGTAGAAAGTAGAACCTCTTCTCCTGTTCGAATTCTAAGAAATAAAAACCTCGAATCAAATATTCAGGGGATTTACCCCTGCGGAGAAGGAGCAGGATATGCTGGTGGAATTACGACAGCAGCAATCGATGGAATCAAAGTTGCAGAACAGATTGCTCTTCTTTATCAAAAATACAAAAAGTAAGGAATGAAAAAAGAAAACCCGTGAAAATTAAAAATAAAAGAAGTTTTTATCTTACAGTTCTGTAAGATTTTTTTATGATTTCCTATGATATAATTAAATAAGGAGTGAGTTTATGAAAAAAATAATGATAATAGAAGACGATCCAACAATTCAAAAAGAATTATCAAAATTATTAGAAAACTCTGGATATCAGAGCATGATACTCGAAAATTTTAAAGAAGCAAAAAAAGAAATTTTAAAGAATGCTCCAGATCTTATTCTACTAGATATTAATATTCCTTATATGAATGGAGAAGCCCTACTTCAAAATCTAAGAAAAGAATCCAATATTCCAGTAATTATGGTTACTAGTAGAAATACAGAAATCGATGAAGTGCTATCAATGAGTTATGGGGCAGATGATTATATTACAAAACCATATCATCCAACAATTCTTTTATTACGAATAGAAGCAGTTCTTAAAAGAGCAAATGCTTCTGTGGATGTGATTACCTATAAAGAATTAAAAATAAACTTAAAAAAGGGAGTAATAGAAAAAAATCAAAAAGAAATTTATTTGACGAAAAATGAAATGATTATTTTTTCTTATTTATTAAACAATCAGAACAGAATCGTAACCAGAGATGAATTAATGACAGACTTATGGAATAATGAAGAATATATTAATGACAATGCTTTGACTGTAAATATTAGTCGACTAAGAGCCAAATTAAAAGAAGTTGGTTACGAAGATGCAATTGAAACTAGAAAAAAAATGGGGTACATTTTATTATGAAATTAAAAGAATATTTAAAGGATCATCTTTTGTTTCTCCTTTTCTTTTTCTTCTTATTAGGAATACTTTTCCTTCTTCAAAATGCCTTTAAATGTAATCAATCCTTAATTTTTGCTACTTTAATTCTTCTAAGCTTTAGTTTAATCATTACTCTATTATTTGACTATATTAGAAAAAAGAAATTTTATAATTCTCTACTTTTTAATATTGAACATTTAGAAGAGAGTTATCTCGTTTTAGAAACGATTACAGAACCTACCTTTTATGAAGGAAAACTTTTATACCAAGCATTTTATGATATTAATAAATCGATGCTTGAGAGGGTAGAAAAATATCAAGAGGGAATGATTGATTTCAAAGAATATATTGAAATGTGGATTCATGATGTAAAAATTCCTCTTTCTAGTTTAACACTAATGGCCCACAATTATCAAAATCAGTTGGATAAAAGCTTTTTAGAACAACTACGTAGACTGGATAATAGTGTAGAACAGGTTCTTTATTATGTTAGACAGGAATCAGTAGAAAAAGATTATATGATTAAAGAAACCTCGATAAAAAAAGTTTTAGGTAAAGTAGCACTTCGGAATAAAGATGATCTTCTAGAAGCAAATATTGATTTTTTAATCGAAGGAGAAGATGCTTTGGTACTAACAGACTCTAAATGGTTAGAATTTATTTTAAATCAAATCATAAATAACAGTATTAAGTATCGAAAGATTAAAATCGCATCTTACATTAAAGTATCCATAGAAGAAAAAGAGGAAAAAGTAATCATTCATATTTTAGATAATGGAATTGGCATTAAATCCTCTGATCTTCCTCGCATATTTGATAAATCATTCACTGGAGAAAATGGACGAATTCAGAGAAAATCGACAGGAATGGGATTGTTTATCGTAAAGAATTTATGTCAAAAGTTAGGGCATAAAATAAAAATAGATTCGATAGAAAATGACTATACAAAGATTTCTTTAATCTTTTCTAAAAATTCCTATTTCGATGTTTTAAAGTAGATTACAAAATCGTAAGGTTTTTTCACTTAAAACGAACGACAAAAATTATTTTTTTGCTTAAAATGTAGGTATGAAAGGAGAAATATTATGGAAAATATATTAAAGATTGATCATGTTGAAAAATACTATGGAAACAAATCAAGTTTAACAAAGGCTTTGAATAATTTATCATTTGAAGTAGAAAAGGGTGAATTTGTTGCCATCATGGGAGCATCAGGAAGTGGAAAAACCACCCTCTTAAATTGTATTTCAACGATTGATCGAGTAACTGCTGGGCATATTTATGTAGCAGGAGAAGACATTACAAAATTAAAGGGAAATAAGTTAAATCAATTCCGAAGGGAGGAACTTGGATTTATTTTCCAAGACTTTAACCTATTAGATACCCTCACTGCTTATGAAAATATTGCCTTAGCATTATCTATTCAAAATAAGAAAGTATCAGAAATCGAAAAAAAGATTGAAAAAGTATCCAAAGACTTAGGAATTCAATCAGTTTTGAAAAAATATCCTTATCAGATGAGTGGAGGTCAAAAACAGAGAGTAGCATCAGCAAGAGCTATTATTACAGATCCGAAACTAATACTTGCCGATGAACCAACAGGAGCTTTGGATTCAAAATCAGCAAAAATGTTACTAGAACGCTTGAACTATTTAAATGAGGAGTTAAAAGCAACAATTTTAATGGTTACTCACGATGCTTTTACCGCAAGTTATGCAACGAGAGTAATCTTTATTAAAGATGGCAAAATCTTTAATGAAATTCTTAGAGGAAATGACTCAAGACGAGAATTTTTTGATAAAATTATCGACGTAGTAACGCTACTTGGAGGCGACTTAAATGATGCTCTTTAAACTATCTTTCAAAAATATAAAAAAGAGTTTTAAAGACTATGCGATTTACTTTTTTACTCTAATTCTTGGAGTTGCCATCTTTTATGTATTTAATGCCTTAGACAGTCAAACCGTAATGATGAAGGTTACCTCATCCACAAGAGAAATTATCACTCTAATGACCACAATCCTATCAGCAGTTAGTGTTTTTGTTGCCTTTATTTTAGGCTTTTTAATCATCTATGCCTCTAGATTTTTAATGAAACGGAGAAATAAAGAATTTGGAATTTATTTGACTCTTGGAATGAGTAAAAGAAAAATATCGATGATTCTATTTTTTGAAACCTTATTCATCGGCATGATTTCTTTAACGATAGGACTTGGAATTGGAGCGCTCATCTCCCAATTTATGAGTATCTTAGTTGCTAATATGTTCGAGGCAGATCTAACCAAGTTTTCTTTTGTCTTTTCTGTAAATGCTTGTGTAAAAACAGTAATATACTTTGGAATTATGTACTTATTAGTAATGTTCTTTAACACATTTAATATTAGTAAATGTAAGCTAATTGACTTATTACACGCTAGTAAAAAAAGTGAAAAAATTAAATTAAAAAATCCCGTTTTTTGTACCATTATTTTTTTCTTAGCTTCTTTAGTTTTAGGATATGCTTACTATTGTGTAACGGGTGGAGTTAATGAATTACAAACATTCAAAGAGCTTCTTTTTCCAATCATACTAGGAGTGTTATCTACTTTCTTTCTCTTCTGGTCTTTATCAGGATTAATTATCAAAATTGTAATGAGTAGAAAAAAAACCTATTACCATGGATTAAATAGTTTTACTGTTCGACAAGTGAGTAGTAAGATTAATACAACCGTATTTTCAATGACGATGATTTGCTTGATGCTATTTATTACAATTTGTATCTTATCTTCTGCTTTATCAATTAAAAATTCAATGACCTCAAATTTAAAAACACTAGCACCTGTCGATATTGAATTTATGAAAAAACTAGATTTAACCGAAGAGTATGTAAATAGTCATTGGAATTATAATACGAATATGATAGAAGATTCAAAAATAACATTAAGAGAAAGTATTTTAAATTTGGATTTTGATATCGATCAATATCTTACAGATATCGTGGAACTCAATACCTATACTTCCAATCTTGTAGTACAAGATACATTAGGAACTTATTATGAAGAAGCTCATAAAAAAAATCCAATCTTAAGATACAATGATACCGAATCTTTTCTAAAATTAAGTGATTATAATAAAGTTGCCCAATTATTTGGACTAGAAGAATTTACTTTGGAGGATGATGAATACATTTTAGTCGCTGATTATAGTGGATGGATTTCTATTCGTAATGAAGGACTAAA
>CANOYR010000019.1 GCA_947571655.1 uncultured Caryophanales bacterium | reverse complement strand
TTGTGATAAATGTAATGAAAATATAGGATATTTATGTTATTCAACTTATGATAAATTAGAATTAAAATATAAATGTAATTGTGGTAGTAATGGTAGTGCACTACTAGATTTTGAAGATAGTGCAGTAGGACAAGAATGTAATGATGAATTAATTATTATAAAAAATAGATTTTGCTGTCCAAAAGATAATGAGCCTCTAATCACAATATTAGACAAAAAAGTGGCCAGTTACGAAATGAAAATTACATGTAAATCATGTAATAAAACATACAAAAAGGAGATAAAATAAATGAATTTTTTATTAACATTATTGATTGGAATTGTTGCAGGAGTAATAGATGTATTACCAATGATTAAAATGAAAGTGGATAAATATTCTTGCTTATCAGCATTTATATATTATTTAATAATTCCTTTTATTATCTTTGGGATTAACTGGTTTGGAAATTTGTGGTGGCTAAGAGGTGGGGTTGTTTCTATACTTATGGCCATGCCAATAATTATTCTAGTAGCAAAAGAGGATAAAAAAAGTCCAATAGCAATGGCTTTCATGTCAATTATTTTAGGAAGCATGATTGGAATTTTAGGAAATGTTTTAAATCTAATGTAGATATGGAAATTACAATTTGAGAAGGAGAAAGAAAAATGAAGAATGTAGAAAAATGCCCTTATTGTGGAAATCAAGAATTTGTAGAAGGAAAACAAGTAGGTTATGCTGCGATTAGTCCAGCTGACAAAACTTTAACTTTCAAATCTCAAGTTTTATATCACATAATATGTCTTAACTGTGGTGCTGTGGTTAAATCCTATGTAAAAAATCCTAAAAAAATAGTTACCAAATAATATCATTCAATTGATAAGGACAAAAAAAGAAGCACACTATTTATGTGCTTCATCATAATATGTTTTTATTTCATGTGGCATTTGATTTGGAGTTATATTTTTAACTCTTTTTTCTGTGCTATCTTTTATGGCTTCATCATAATACCAACATTTAAAATTAATCATATGGAGTGCTTTTTCTAGTTCTTTTATTTCTCGTTCTATACTCTTTTTTTGATTTAAAAACATTTCTTTTCTTTTTTCAATAGTTATATCACCGAGTGAACACCAATGCATAAATTCCTTTATTTCTTTAATTTGCATACCAGATTTTTTTAAACACTCGATAACTCTTAATGCTTCAATAGTTTTATCATTGAATTTTCTAATACCAGAATTATCTCTTTCTAAATCCAAAAGCAAACCTTCTTTATCATAAAATCTTAAAGTTGGAATTGATAAATTAAACATTTCGGATACTTCTCCAATAGTATACATTTATTACACCTCCAATCAAAAAGAAAAAATATATAAATTAGATATTGACCTAAAGTTATGTTTAGGTATTAAAACCATATTAGCATATTAATAATTATTATGCAATAGGAGGAAGAAAAAATGAATGAAAAACCAAATTCAACTATGGAATGGGATAAAACATTTCCTAAAAGTGAAAAAGTAAAACATAGAAAGGTAAGTTTTAACAATAGATTTGGAATTACAATAGTTGCTGATTTATATGAACCTAAAAATACCGAAGAAAAACTTCCAGCCATAGCAGTAAGTGGACCTTTTGGTGCCGTAAAAGAACAATCTAGTGGACTATATGCACAAACAATGGCTGAAAGAGGATTTTTAACAATAGCATTTGATCCATCATTTACAGGAGAATCAAGTGGAACTCCAAAATATGTTGCATCTCCAGATATCAATACAGAAGATTTTCAAGCAGCAGTTGACTTTTTATCATCAAGGAAAATGTTGATTCAGAAAAAATTGGAATTATTGGAATTTGTGGATGGGAGGATTAGCTTTAAATGTAGCAAGTATTGATACAAGAATAAAAGCAACGGTTGCTTCTACTATGTATAATATGAGTAGAGTTAATCATAATGGATATTTTGATGAAACAAACGAAGATCATCTCTATGAATTAAAGCAAAAATTAAATGCGCAAAGGCTTGAAGATTATAAAAATGGAGAATATCAATTAGGTGGAGGAGTTGTGGAAGTCGTACCAGAAGATGGGCCATTCTTTATAAAAGATTATCATGACTACTATAAAACACCTCGTGGATATCATACAAGAAGTTTAAACTCAAATGGAGGTTGGAACACAACATCGGCACTTTCATTTATTAATACACCAGAATTAACATTCAGTAACGAGATAAAAAATGCAGTTTTAATCATACATGGAGAAAAATCCCACTCTTGTTATTTTAGCAAAGATGCCTATAACATATGATAAAGAACAACAAATATACAGATAATAAAGAATTGATGATAATACCAAATGCAGTACATACCGATTTATAATGATAGATTAGATATTATTCCTTTTGATAAAATAGAAGCATTTCTTAAAGCAAATTTAAAATAAGATTGTGAAAAGATGAAAATATTCATATTAAATGAGAGTTTCAGAACGAATGAAAATACAAACATTGTAGAGATGAATATTGTCTTAGTAAAAACATGAGAAAATATGTACAAAATGATGATACGCAAGAAATATATGAACTAATAAAAAACAAATATGCAAGTAAATAAATCATAATATATTATCATTGGATAACTGGAAAGCTAGAATGTTTAATAGATAGATTTTATTCTAATTTATACCTTGACAATCAAACGAATATAAGAAAAATTGAAATATTTTTCTCATAAATCACCAAATCAATCGAAAGATTGTTTTTTGTTTTTTAAGAATAAACTATATTAGAAGGATTATGTCTATGATAAATAGAATCAGGAAAATGAATATGGAAGAATCTTTAAAGAAACAACTAGAGATGATATATAATTTTGTAATCTTGCTCAAACAATAATAAATGATAGTATTCAAAAAATGGATAAAACAAATATAAAAATATTTATTTTTATATACCCCCATATTTTAGTTTTTCATGAATAGAGGTATAATTAGTTTGGTGATGGAAATGGATGAAAAATATGGTCATTACAGAAAAAAACATAGAGGAAAAAAAGACCTAGAACTAATTAACAATCGTTTAAATAGAATATCGGGACAGATTCATGGAATTCAAAAAATGGTGAATGAGGATGTTTATTGTAATGATGTATTAGTTCAACTTGCAGCTGTTGAAAAAGCAATTAGAAGTTTATCTCATATTATATTAGAGGATCATCTGTATAGTTGTATCACGGATGATTTAGAAAATGGAAAATTAGAATCCATTGATGAAATAGTAAATCTATTTAAAAGATTTCATAAGTAAAGGAGAATAGAAAATGAAAGAATTAGAATTAAATGTAGAGGGTATGGAATGTATCGGATGTGAAAATAGAATTAAAAATGCTGTTTTAGAAATCAAAGAGGTAAGAGAAGTAAGAGCCAGTCATGAAACAGGGAATGTTCATATAGTACTAAAAAAAGAGATAACAGAAGAAATAAAAAACAATATAATTGAAACGATTGAAAGAATGGAATTTGAAGTGAGAAAATAAGATGAAACATATCATATTAAATATCGAAGGGATGACTTGTTCAGCCTGTTCGAATGGATTAGAGAAATATTTAAATAAACAAAAAGGTGTAGAAGCAACGGTTAATCTTGTGATGGCAACTGCATCAATTGATTATGATGATGATATCGTTACTTTAGAAGATTTAAATAAGTATGTGAAAGAAGCTGGATTTCAATCTTCTGGTGAAAGACTAAAAAGCGGTAATTCCAAATCTGCTTTATATTTGTTGCTGTGTTTTGCCTTTTTATCTATATTTTTAATGTACATAGGAATGGGACATATGTTTCATCTGCCAATACCCAATATTTTAAACAAAATGTTGTATCCTAAAATCTATGTTTCTATATTAATCATTTCTTCCATTTCAGCAATGATTTGGGGATTTGGTATACTAAAAAATGGGATAAGAAATATGATTCATAGAATTCCTAATATGGATTCTCTTATTGGTGTTGGTGTAATCGTTAATTTTTTATATAGTTTATACAATGCATATTTTATTTATATTGATCAGGGTGATTTAGATAAAATATTTTTTGATTCTGTCGTTATGATTCTTTTATTTGTAAAAATTGGAAGATACATTGATCAAAAAAATAAAGCTAAGGCAGTAGATGCGATTAAAAATCTGGTTACTTTAACACCAAAACAAGCTACTATATTAGTAAACAATAAGGAGAAGTCTGTTACTTTAAACGAAATAAAAAAAGGCGATATACTGGTTTGTAAACCAGGTGAGAAAATTGCTGTAGATGGAAAAGCCATAAAAGGACAAACGCATACAGACGAATCTTTTATTACAGGAGAATCGAAGCCTGTTAGTAAAAAAATAGGAGATAGCTGTTTAGCAGGATCCATGAATTATGATGGATATATAGAATATGAGGCTGTAAATATTGGAAAAGATTCCAGTGTATCCCATATCGTTGATTTAGTTGTTAATGCCACAAATACCAAAGCACCCATTGCTAGAATTGCCGATAGCATTAGTGGTTATTTTGTACCATTTATATTTATCGTAGCAGTTTTATCATTGATATTAAACTTTATTATTACAAAGGAAGTATCACAAAGTATAGAATCATTAGTTACCGTTTTGGTTGTAGCTTGTCCATGTGCATTAGGTCTTGCAACTCCGTTAGCAATGGTAGTATCTATTGGAAATGCTAGTAATCATGGATTAGTAGTGAAATCAAGTGAAATAATGGAACAAATGAATAAAATAGATACGATTGTATTTGATAAAACAGGAACACTTACGAAAGGGGAACTAGAAATCGTAGATTTTAAAATAAAAGATAATTATAACAAAAAAGATGTGTTTAAGGTATTACAGTCAATTGAATCTAAATCCAATCATCCCCTTGCAAAAAGTGTTTGTAAAAACGCGAGAAAAATTTACGATATTAAAAATTTTAAAGAAGTAAGCGGAAAAGGGGTAACTGCTGAAATAGATAACATTACATATAGGGCTGGAAATAGAAAATATTTAGAAGATTTTAAGATAGATAATATGTTTCTAGAAGAAGAATATAATTATTCTAAAAAGGGAGAAAGTATCATTTATTTATGGAATGATGAGGAAGTCATTGCAATCTTTGGTTTAAGAGATGAATTAAAAGAAACGATTCAACAAACGATTCTCAGTTTAAAGAAGATGAACAAGAAAATCATAATGTTATCAGGTGATCATGAGAATACAGCTAATATCATTGCCAGTGAATTGTCAATTGATGAAGTATATAGTAATATTTCTCCTCAAGGAAAAGTAGATCGGATTAAAGATTTGAATATTAATAAGAATGTATTGATGATCGGGGATGGAATTAATGATTCTCCTGCACTAAAAACCGCAACGATTGGAATTAGTGTTTCTAATGGAACGGATATTAGTAATGATGCATCAGATGTAATAATGTTATCTGATGATATGAGTAAAATCATTGATTTGTTTTATCTGGGAAGAAAAACGATGCGGGTAATCAAACAAAATTTGTTTTGGGCATTATTTTATAATGTATGTATGATTCCCCTTGCTACGAATCTATTTAGTATTAAATTAAATCCAATGATTGCAAGTTTTGCTATGGTGATATCCAGTGTAACGGTTGTTTTGAATAGTTTGAGATTGAAAGGGAATGGAAGAAAGTAGATTATGGCTGTAAAGAGGATTGTTTTTAGTCCAACTGGTGGAACAGATAATGTTGCTAAACTAATAGCCAATAATATTAATAAAGACCATTCTACCATTGATTTGTGTGATTCTACTTTGGATTTAAAAAAGATACGAATTGATAAAAATGATACTGTTATTATTGCCATGCCTTCTTATGGTGGGAGGGCACCTTCTATTGCAATAAATTAGGCTTAAAGAGATTCAAGGGAATAATGCTAAATGTATTCTTGTATGTGTATATGGGAATCGTGCTTATGAGGATACCTTAGTAGAAATGGAAGATGTAGCTAGGGAATGTGGTTTTAATGTCATCGCCGGGATATCTGCTGTTGCTAGACATTCTATAATGCCACAGTATGCTACTAATAGACCAGATAAATTAGATGAAGAGCAACTTTCTAATTTTGTTGAGTGTATTTTAAATAGAAAAAATCATAAGACTTCAGTACTACCAGGAAATAGACCATATAAAAAGAAAATGCCAGGAGGTATGATACCAAAACCCACTAAAGATTGTATTCAATGCGGGATATGTGCTAAGGAGTGTCCTGTAAGTGCAATTTATTGTGAAAATTACAAAGCTGATTCTAAGACTTGTATCTCTTGTATGAGATGCATTAAGAAATGTCCAAAGAATGCAAGAAAGGTAAATCAAGTACTTGTATCAATTGGTGCAATGGTTATTAAGAAAACTTGTGAGGTTAGAAAAGAAAATGAGTTATTTTTACTTTCTAATGAATGAACGATTATGGAATTAATAATTGATGTTATAGTTGTAGTCTTTATAAACTCTAGTTGTTTCGTAGATAAAACTTTGATATTTTGATATAATTATTTTAAAATATAAGGAGGGTTTTTATGAGAAAGAATATTAAAACTACAGAAGCTATTTTTCCAATGCCTGTTCTTATGATTGCAACTTATAATGAAGATGGTACTGTAGATGTAATGAATGCTGCCTGGGGGATGATGTTAGAAAGAGATCATGTGATACTTAATTTAACAGAAACACATAAAACAGTTAAGAACATTAAACAAAGAAAAGCTTTTACTGTTAGCATAGCGGATAGCAAGCATGTTATAGAAGCAGATTACTTTGGAATTGTATCTGGAAATAACACTCCAAATAAATTTGAAAATAGTGGACTTACTGCTGTGAAATCTGAAAATGTTGATGCTCCAATTATTAATGAATTTTCTATATGTATAGAATGTGAATTTATTGAGTATCAGGATGATCAGTATGGATGTGGGGTAGTTGGTAAGGTTGTTAATGTATCTGTAGATGAAAATGTTATGAATGGGGATACTGTTGATATTTCTTTAGTAAATGCAATTGCCTTTGATCCGTATACTCATGGATATTATAAAGTAACCGAAAGAGTTGGGAATGCATTTAAAGATGGGTTACAATTAAAAAAGTAGTAATTTGAATAGCAGAATTATATGATTGGTAGAAGGTGGATTTTTAAGAATAAATCTTTCAAAAATATTAAGTTGTTTACAAGTTTTAGTTATAGATTTCTTTTTTAAATACACAATTATAATTTATTTAATAAAAATGAAAAAAAAACTTACATGAAAAAAAAATTTTATGCTAAAATTAATGATGTCTGATCCAGCTTTATGCGTATAAACACGACTTGTTTATACGCATTTTTTAATGCCAAAAGTTGGTCGAGATAAAGAAGGAGGAAATTATGGAAAGTAACAATAAATATCTAGGAAAAGAAAAAATTTCAAAATTACTCTTTAAATTTTCGATTCCTTGTATATTATCATTACTGATAAGTTCACTTTATAATATTGTCGATCAAATATTTATTGGAAATAGTGAACTTGGTTATTTAGGAAATGCTGCGACAAGCATTGTATTTCCTATTACAATTATTTCAGTTGCCTTTGCTTGGGCAATTGGAGATGGATCTGCTGCATTTTTATCTTTATGCCAGGGAAGAAAAGATACCAAAAATGCTCATATAGCAATCGGAAATGGGATATTAATTAATTTTATAATAAGTATCATTTTCGTATTACTAGGATTCTTATTGATGAATCACTTATTATTCTTATTTGGAGCAAGTGAAACAACGCTTCCTATTGCACAAGATTATTTTAGAATTATCTTGATATTCATACCTGTATATATGATGGCAAATGGAATGAATGCCGTGATTAGAGCCGATGGAAGTCCAGGTTTTTCCATGGCATCTACCCTAGTTGGTGCTGTTACAAATATTATTTTGGATCCAATATTTATATTCGTATGTAAGTGGGGAATTGCTGGTGCTGCATGGGCGACAGTGATTGGACAATGTCTTTCATTAATCGTTTCTATGATCTATTTCACTAAAACGAAAACATTTAAAATTTCTTGGAGTAGTTTTAAAATCAATTTCGGCATATTTAGTAATGTTATTAAGCTAGGAATTTCTACATTTATTACTCAAATGAGTATTGTAGTTATCAGTTTAGTTTGTAATATTATGCTTGCTAAATATGGAGCAATGTCAAAGTATGGGACAGATATCCCTATCGCTGTAATTGGTATATGTATGAAAGTATTTACAATTGTTATTAACATTGTAGTTGGAATTGTTCTAGGAGCTCAACCAATACTTGGATACAACTATGGAGCAAAGCAATACAATAGGGTAAAAGAGACATTCAGATTAGTAATGATTTCAACAGTTATCGTTGGTTTAGTTTCTATGATTATATTTGAATTTGATCCAAGCATTATTATCAAATTATTTGGTACAGAATCAGATTTATATATGGAATTTGCCACAAAAACATTTCAGATATTTTTATTCTTTATTGTATTTACTTGTATAATTAAAGTTAGCAGTATCTTCTTTCAAGCAGTAGGAAATCCAATAAAAGCATCTATTGTATCTCTTACTCGTGATATTGTATGTTTTGTGCCACTAGTTATTATTCTACCTATTTATATGGGAGTAGAAGGAGCATTATATGCTGCTCCTGTTGCAGATATAATAGGTATAATTATCACGATTATTTTATTATTTTTATTCTTTAAAAAACTAGGAAAAGATGCATCAACTGAACCACAAGAACCTGTAAATATTTTAAATAGTAAAGATGGAGTAATTATCACAATTAGTAGAATGCATGGTTCTCGTGGAAAATATATAGGGGAACTTGTCGCTAAAGAATTAAACATTCCTTACTATTATAAGGAACTTACTGCGATTGCTGCCGAGGAAAGTGGTCTTGATAAAGAATTTATATCAAAATTAAATCGTAAAAACAATATATTACACGATTTATATTTAACAACCGCGCCTGTAAAATATGCGATAGAAGCCCAAGAAAAAGTAATCAAAAAAATTGCTTCTAAAGGATCATGTGTAATTGTAGGTCGTGCAGCTGATTATGTTTTAAGAAATCATAAAAATCTAGTTAAAATATTTATATATGCACCTGAAGAGTATAGAATTCGTAGTATTATGGAAATGTATAAAGATAATAAAAATGATGCCAAAAAACATGTTATCAGGTCTGATAAAAATAGAGCAAGTTATTATAATATGATTTCAAACTCTACATTTGGAGATGTAAATAATTACAATTTATGTATTGATTCATCGATAGGTGTAGAAAAAACAGTGGAAACTATCTGTGATTTTATAAAAAATAGACAAAAATAAATAATTTAATATTGGAGGGATAGCGATGAATGATGAAAAATGTCCTTGTTGTCCAAATCATTGTGAGAAAGACAATTTAGGATGTGGTAGGGGTAGAGAATATTATAGTAAATCGAATGATTCTAAACCTTTAACAATCAACGAAGAAATAATTAGTAATTTAAGAAAGTGTGGTCATTTATTACATCATAATAAGGAAATAGAAAATTCAAATTTTCTATCCGTTTTATCTGATAATGAACTAAATGAACTACACAAAATATTATCAAAAATATGTAGTAATATTGAAAGATAAATTAAAAATTTAGAAAAATTTTCAAACGGATATCAATCTATTAAGGTTTGTTTTAATAAAGCTCTTATTAAAGTATGAAATAAGAGTTTTTTTTATTTACTAAAAGAAGTGCAAAAATCTTTAAAAGAAATAGTAAAACTATAAAAACAAGTAAGAATCATAAGCCTTTGAAGATTATACAAAATACCTAATGGCTTTGATTTTTACTAATTCATTTACAATCGGAATGAGAACCATAAAATTTAGAAAAATATATGAAATGAAATAAATATTGTTGACAATTGAATAATTATTCAATTATACTAATAATAGTTGAGAAACAATTCAACTAAAAAACATAATATATAAATGGAGGGAATTTATGTCTAGAAATGAATTTTCTTGTGATTGTAATGTAATTCATCAAGAAGCTGTTGATGAAGTATTACAAAAAATGCCAAAGGAAAACACATTTAATAGATTAGCAGATTTATTTAAACTGATAGGAGATACAACAAGATGTAGAATTTTATTTGCTCTTGATCAAAAAGAAATGTGTGTTTGTGATTTAGCAAATGTATTAAATATGACAAAGTCATCGATTTCCCATCAACTTGCAGTGTTAAGAAGAAGCGGAGTTGTTAGATGCAGAAAAAGTGGAAAAGAAGTGTATTACACCTTAGATGATGAACATATTGTTAAATTGTTTGAAATTGGTTTAGAACATATTAACCACAAAGATTAAAATAGAAAGAAGGATTATAATGAAAAAATATAAATTTAAAATTAAAAATTTAGATTGTGCAAATTGTGCAAATGAATTAGAAGAGGCTTTACAAAAAATCGATATGATAGAAAATGTTAGTATCAGTTTTATGGCACAAAGATTAACTTTTGAATGTATGGAAGAAAATATAGAACCAGCATTAGAAAGTATTAGAAAGATAATAAAAAAAGAAGAACCAGATGTGATACTAGAGGAGGTATAGCTATCATGAATCATAAAAGAAAGAAACAATTAATCAAGATAATGATTTCTCTTTTATTAGTTGTGATTTCTCTTTTATTTCAATTTAATGAAGAATTATATCATAATATTTTATATATCATAGCTTATATCATTGTAGGATATGATATTGTGTTAAAAGCAATCAGAAATATTTTAAAAGGGAAAGTTTTTGACGAAAACTTTTTGATGACTGTTGCTACAATTGGAGCATTTTGTATTGGAGAATTTCCAGAGGCAGTTGCTGTGATGTTTTTTTATCAAGTCGGAGAATTATTCCAAAGTTACGCAGTGGATAAATCAAGAAAATCTGTTTCTAATCTTATGGATATAAGACCAGATTATGCCAATGTTTATCGGAAAAGTGAAGTGGAACGTGTAAGTCCTGATGAAGTTAATATTGGAGAAATCATATTAGTAAAACCTGGTGAGAAAATTCCATTAGATGGAATTGTTGTAGAAGGAGAATCAATGCTTAATACAGAGGCTTTAACAGGAGAAGCAGTTCCCAGAAAGGTTAGTATAAATGATGAAGTATTAAGTGGTTGTATCAACAATAATGGAATTTTAAAAATAAAAGTAGAAAAAGAATTTGAAGAATCTACAGTTAGTAAGATTTTAGATTTAGTAGAGAATGCGAGCAGTAGAAAATCAAAATCGGAAAATTTTATTAGTAAATTTGCGAAAATTTATACTCCAATAGTAGTATGGATAGCAGTACTACTCGCAGGAATTCCTCCTCTTATTATGAAAGATGCAATATTTAGCGATTGGCTATATAGAGCATTATCATTCCTCGTTGTATCTTGCCCATGTGCACTCGTGATTTCAATTCCATTATCATTTTTTGGAGGAATTGGAGCAGCATCTAAAATAGGAGTTCTCATAAAAGGAAGCAATTATCTTGAATCACTTGCCAGTACAGAAATTATCGTATGTGATAAGACAGGAACTTTAACAGAGGGAGTATTCAAAGTTCAAAAAATAAAACCAATTGGATACTCTGATGAAGATTTATTAAGATATGCATCTTATGCAGAGAGTTTCTCTAATCACCCAATTTCTCTTTCATTAAAGCAAGCATATGGTAAAGAAATTAACGAAAAACTGATTACTAAAACACAAGAGATTTCAGGAAAAGGTGTTTTAGGGGAAGTAGATGGTAAAAAAGTTCTCGTTGGAAATGAAAAATTGATGAAAGAATACAATATTAAATTTGAAAAAAATAAAGAAGTTGGAACAATCATCTATGTTGCAATCAATGAGAAATTCGCAGGAACCATTCTAATTGCTGACAAAATTAAAGAAGATTCTTATAAAGCAGTTTCGTCATTTAAAAACAATGGTATAGAAAAGATAGTGATGCTAACAGGAGATCGTGAAAATATTAGTGAATCTGTTGCCAATGCTCTTAATTTAGATGAGTATCATGCAGAATTATTACCACAGGACAAAGTCTCATTTGTTGAAAAATTGATGACAGAGAAGTCCTCTAATGGAAAACTTATATTTATTGGGGATGGAATCAATGATGCTCCAGTTCTAGCCTTATCTGATATAGGAGTTGCGATGGGTGGTCTTGGAAGCGATGCAGCGATTGAAGCAGCTGATGTAGTTATTATGACAGATGAACCATCGAAACTCTCAAACTCTATTCAAATTTCTAAAAAAACAATGAGAATTGTAAGACAAAATATCATCTTTGCTATTACCGTAAAAGTTGGAGTATTAATATTAAGTGCTTTAGGAATCACAACCATGTGGATTGCCGTATTTGCAGATGTTGGAGTATCCATTCTCGCTATATTAAATGCTTTAAGAATCCTTAGAATAAAAAAGACTAAGAAAGAGTAACAATCGTTATAAAAATAAAATAGAATAAAAATGTTTTTAAGAAAAAATTCCAAAATTAAGAACTCGTGGTATAATAAATAGTGATTTGAAATAATTCAATTTTTACCTAGGAGGAATTGTATGAAAGAAAAACTAGAACTCTGTGAAGTGGAGCATGTTGCCAATTTAGCAAGAATAGAATTAACGGAAGAAGAAAAAGACCAGTATGCGATTGATTTAAAAAAACTTTTAAATGAGGTAGAAAAAATTAGTGAGATTAAGAACTATGATGAGGAACTATTAATCACCCCAGTAGAGCATACAGTGAGTCTTAGAAAAGACGAAAATAAAAGAACAATTTCCTTTAATGAGATAAAGAAAAATATACCAAAGAGTAGTGGAAACTTTGTGGAAGTGCCGGTGATGCTTCATGAGTAAATATTTAGATAAAAGTATTGTTGAAATTCATCAATTACTAAAAAAGAAAGAAATCTATCCAATTGACCTGGTAGAAGAAGCTTTTAATAGAATTGAAAAAAACAAAGATCTCAATTGCTTTATTACCTTAAATAAAGAAAAAGCATTAAAAGAAGCAAAAGAGTTAGAAAATTTAGAAGTAGATAATCTTTTGTTTGGAATCCCGATTGCTATTAAAGACAATATTTCAACTAAAGGACTTAAAACTACATGTGCTTCTAAAATGTTAGAAAACTATGAACCAATCTTTGATGCAACAGTAGTTCAAAAAATCAAAGACAAGCATATGATTATAATAGGAAAAACCAATATGGACGAATTCGCAATGGGTTCTACCAGTAGAACAAGTTATTTTGGTGCCCCTAAAAATCCTTGGAACAAGAAAAAAATTACAGGAGGATCTTCTGGAGGAAGTGCAGCTTGTATTGCTTCTAGAATGGTTCCTCTTGCTTTAGGAAGTGATACAGGAGGATCGATTCGTCAACCAGCGAGTTATACAGGAATTGTTGGAATGAAACCAACCTATGGAAGAATTTCTCGTTATGGTTTAGTCGCTTTTGCTTCTAGTCTTGATCAAATTGGTCCGATGACGAGAGATGTTTATGAAAATGCTCTTCTTTTAAATGAGTTAGTAGGAAGAGATTCTAACGACCTAACAAGTGCATGGAGAGAAGAAGAAGACTTTACAAGACTCATTGGAAAAGACATCAAAAAAATGAAAATAGCGGTTCCAAATTACTTTATCAGTGATATTGTAAACCTAGAAATTCGTGAAAAAATAAGTGATATGATTACACTTTTAAAAGAAAATGGAGCAACTGTAGATTTCATTGATATTGACTATATTGAAAATGCTGTTACTCTATATCAAATTATTGCGATGGGAGAAGCGAGTAGCAACTTAGCTCGTTTTGATGGAATAAAATTTGGATATTCAATTCCAAATCCTGAATCGTTAGAAGATCTATACCGTAAAACACGTGCAGAGGGATTTGGAAAAGAAGTAAAAAGAAGAATTATGGTAGGTTCCTATTTATTGAGTGGTGAAAATGCCGTTACCTATTATAACAAAGCACTTCAAATTCGTGATGATATTCGAAAGAGTTTTCAAAAGGCGTTTGAGAGCTATGATTTAATCATCGGTCCAACAACGACAACGATTGCCTACAACTTAGATCAAGATATCGATGACCCAATCAAGTCATTTCTTGATGATGTATTAGTAATTCCTGTGAATATGGCAGGACTTCCTGGAATGAATGTGCCCATTGGATTTAGTTCATACCAAATGCCAATTGGTCTACATATTATTGGAAATTCTTTTGAAGAGGCTAAAATGTATCAACTAGCATCATGGATTGAAAAAAAATTAAACTTAGATTTAATACCGAAAGAAGGTGAATCCCATGAATCGTGATTATCAAGTAACTGCAGGTGCAGAAGTTCATTGTGAATTAAAAAGTAAGACAAAGATGTTCTCGGATTCTTATAATAACTATGGGACGATGGCCAATACCAATATTAATGAAATTGATTTTGCCTATCCAGGGACCCTTCCTACAGTCAACGGCTATGCAGTGGAATTAGCATTAAAAGCCTCCCTTGCACTAAATTGTAAAATTAACAAAAAGATGCATTTTGATCGAAAAAACTATTTTTATCCAGATTTACCAAAAGGTTATCAAATTACGCAAGCAAGAAGTCCAATTGGTACAGATGGATACCTAGAAATCGAAATAGATGGAATAACCAAAAAAATTGGAATTCATGATATCCATATTGAGGAAGATACTTCTAAGAGCACTCACTATAAAGAAAAATCTTTTCTAGATTTCAACCGAAATGGAGTTCCTTTAATTGAAATCGTTTCAGAACCAGACATCAAAAGTGATAAAGAAATGGTAGCTTATCTAGAAAAACTAAGAGAAACTCTTCTATACTTAAACGTTTCTGATTGTAAAATAGAAGAAGGAAGTATGAGATGCGATGTGAATGTTTCCGTTTCTAAGACAGAAACATTAGGAACTAGAACAGAAACCAAAAATGTAGGCTCTATTCATAGTGCTGGAATGGTTGTTTTAGTAGAAGCAAAGCGCCAAATAGAAGAATTAGAAAAAGGAAATAAGATTCAAGAAGAAACAAGAAGATACGATGAAAAAGAAAACAAAACGACGCTCATGCGTATAAAAGAAGTAGGAAACGACTATCGATACTTTCCAGAACCTGATATTCCTTTCCTTATTTTAGAAGATAGCGAGATTGAAAGAGTAAGAGAAAATCTAGAAGTATTACCTGATGCAAGAAGAAAAACTTATCTAGAAAAAGGAATTTCTCTAGGAAATGCCAATAAATTGATTCAAAACAAACAACTCAGTGATTTTTTACTAAATTTAGAAGATATTGACCTAGTAATTGCTAGTAATTTATTACTAGGAGATATCTCTGCTTATCTCAATAAAACAGAAAAAACATTAAAGGAAACAAAATTAACGCAAGAAAAGTTAAAAGATCTAGTAAAAAAACTATCAAGCGGAGAAATTACGAACAAAGTGTTTAAAGAAATTTTAACTGAATTAATGGAAACAGAATTCTCTGTCCAAGAAATCATATCTTCAAAAGGAATCGAAACCATCAATGACAAATCTTATCTCATAGAAATCGTAAATAAAATTATCGAAGGAAACAAAAACAGTGTAGATGATTACAAGTCAGGAAAAGATCGTGCTATCAAATATTTAATGGGGCAAATTATGAAAGAGACAAAAGGAAGTGCCAATCCATCTTTAGTGAACCAATTATTATTAGAAGAACTATCAAAAAGATAAATATTTGCGAAAGTAAAAAAGATATTGTATAATCTTAACTATAATCAAAGGAGTTGGATAAATATGATGAAATTGGTGAAAAAAAATAAATTCACTATTATAGCAGTTGTACTTTTTATTATCTTCATGCTTGGTGTTTCTGAAATAAAAAAAGTATTTTTTTCGAACAATGGTGCTGTATATGGGGATCGTTTAGTAGGAAAAGTAGAAGTCAGTAAAGACACTTATACACAATTAGAATCTAAGTTAAAAGAAAATGAAAGAGTAGAATCCGTATCAGTTCGAGAAAATGGACGTTTAATCAATATTTCAGTTACAGTACTAAATGACACATCTTTAGAAGACGCTAAATCTGTAACAGATGGAATTGTAGACTTATTTACAGATAATCAAAAGGGATACTACGATTTTCAAATCTTTATAAGTAAGACAGACCCTTCAGAAAACAACTTCCCAATCATAGGATATCGTCATCACAACAATTCGGAATTTGTTTGGTCTAAGGATCGAGATAAGACGGATATTAGTAGTTAGAAGGTGAAACCATGAAAAAGAAAATGATTATCATTCTTCCAATTGTAATTGCATTCTCTGTTTTTATTGGAGTATATTATTATCTGAATTATAGAGAAGATAGATCGAGCCTAACAGTGAAAGAAAAACGTTGGATTGCATCAAACTCGGAAACGAAATATGATTTTGAAATTATTAATGATATTCCCATTTACTCTATGGATGGCTCAGGAGTCATCTTTGATTTTTTAAAAAATTTTGAAGTAGATACAGGATTAGAATTTAATAAAATTCCCTATCCAAAGACTGCCAATCCAACAGGAAATAGCTTAAGATTTCGTTTACTAGATAATGATACTAAACTGACAAATAAAGATTTATTAGTTTTTGAAGATGGGTATGTAGCAATTAGTAAAGAAGAAGTTCGTTATGATGAAATTAGCAAGTTAAAAAATAAAGTGATTGGAGTATTTACATCAGATGTCGGGGAACTCAGTTACTATCTAAAAACAGCACCAAATATTACTTACAAAACCTATGAAAATATTACAACGATGATGGACGATTTTGAAAAAGATGCAGTAGAAGCTGTAATTTTACCACAAATTCTTTACTTGGATCAAACAGTAATTAATGATAGCTACCATATCAATTATTATTTTACAGAAATTTCAAAACGTTTAGTATTAACTCTGTCAGATAACAATTCAGAGCTTAATCAAATCATTCGTAAATACTATGAACGATGGAGAAAAGAAAATTATATCACCTACTACAATAAGGAATACTTAGATTATTATACCGCTAAAAATGGAATCAATGACAAAACAAAGGCTGACTTAGTATCTAAATCATATACTTATGGATATGTAGAAAATGCACCTTATGAATTAAACATCGATGGAGTACCAAAGGGGATTGCTAGTGAATATATTGCTAGAATGCTACGTTTAACTAATATCGATTTTAATTATAAAAAATATAAGACAAAAGAAGCATTAAATAAAGCAATTGATCGTGGAGAAGTTGATATATATTTTAATTATTCTGGATATAGTACCTCAGATTATAAATCGACAATTTCTCCAATGATTGAACAATACGTTATTTTAGGAGTATCTAAAGAGGGAAATGTAATTTCAACCTTTGAGAGTCTAAAAAACAAAGATATAAAAATGTTAAAGGATAATTTAATTACCAAATATTTTAGCGAAAATAGTAAGGCAAATATCAAAGAAGTAGATTCTATTGATCAATTAGCGAAGGGAAATGGGTTAGTAGTTACAGACAAAGAAATTTATGACTATTATAAAAATAGTAAATTTGCAAAATACCAAATCTTATACTCAGATTATGTGAATAATGATTTTACGTTTATGATTTATAAAGGAAATGAGGAATTCTACAATTTATTTAACTATATCATTACTACAAACTCCTATTATAATTATCGAATCAATGGATTAGATGCCTTGAACTTATCTTTAGTAGAAAGAACAAGCTTTCAGGAATTATATTTAATCATATTAGGGATTGCCCTATTACCAATAGTAACTATTACTGCATTTTTAGTATTCTTTAAAAGAAAAAAGAAAATTACAGAGGTAAGAAAAGAAGATCGTAGAAAATATACAGATATTCTAACATCATTAAAGAATCGAAATTATCTAAATTTAAACATGAAAATATGGGAAGATAGTAAGGTTTACCCACAAGCAGTTCTCATTGTTGATTTAAACAATGTAAAATATGTAAATGATAACTATGGTCATGAAGCAGGAGATCATTTAATTGTTTCTGCCGCTTCCATTCTAGTAAATACCCAATTAGAAAACAGTGAAATTATCCGTACCGATGGAAACGAATTTCTAATTTATTTAGTGGGATATAGTGAAAAACAAGTAGAAACCTATAGTAAAAAATTGACGAAAGAAATGAAAGATTTGCCTCATGGATTTGGTGCATCGATTGGATACAGTATGATTGTAGATGATATTAAAACAATTGATGATGCAATTAATGAAGCAACATTAGATATGAGAACTGTAAAAGAAAAAGTAAAATAGGAATGTGATATTTATGAAAAAAGAAATGAAGAAGTTTTTTCGTAAAATGTTTGAAACAATCAATAAGCCAGAAATGAGAATTTTACCAGGTCAGCTGGCTTTTTTTCTTGTCTTATCGATTATTCCCCTAGTAGCTCTAATTGCGGCAATTGCTTCTAACTTCTTTGTATCAATGGATTCTGTAATTGAACTAATCAATCAAACAATCCCAAAGGATACAGCAGACTTAATTATTCCAACAATTAGTGGAAAAGATTTAAATTTAAATATTGTTATTTTCTATATATCAGCATTTATTTTAGCATCCAATGGGCCACATTCAATGATTATTGGATCGAATTTACTATATAAAGTAAAGGACAAAAATCTATTATCTAGAAGAATAAAAGCTCTTCTTATGACCATTGTTTTAGTATTATTATTTCTTTTTATGTTAATAGGACCAGTATTTGGAGATTCCATCATTACAATGATTACACAATGGATAGAATCTGAATCGATGAATCGTGGAATTAGGATAATCTATTCTCTTTTAAAATATCCAATTTCTATTCTTTTCATCTTCCTTTCGATAAAACTACTTTATTTAATGGCCCCTGATAAACAAATTTCGTCAAAATCTACAACCTATGGAGCAATTTTTACAACGATTGCATGGATTATAACAACAGAAATATACTCCTTTTATATCGAAGTGTTTGCCAAATATAACTTACTCTATGGTAGTATCGCAAACCTAATCATTTTGCTATTATGGTTTTATTTACTATCCTATATTTTTGTGTTAGGAATGGCACTGAATGTCAATCAGGAAGAAAAAAAGAATACCTTAAATGAAAGTGAAATGAAAGTTTCCAATTAAAATATTACAATATTGTTATTTTTTTCTTGAATGGAAAAATTGCCATTTTATTTTGTTAGTGATATAATAAAAAAGAGAAGGTTGGTGAAAAGTATTGAAAAAAGTAAAAAAAGAAGTAAAAAAAGTTTGGACAGAAACAAAAAAAACTGCAACTCAAATCGTATTAAATCCCAAACGTTCCTGCATATTTTTATTCAATAGATGTTTTGAAACTATAAGAAATAATATTTTATTTTTTATATTTTTAATTGTCAATTTATTTGCTTGTACATTGCTTCGATATTTTACCATCCATACTATAGAAAATTTATTAAATTTAAAACCGATCATTGCTGATTTAGCAATCATACTAGCACTTGGTGGTCTTAGCTTCTTTATGAAGAAAAAAAATCGCTTTCTTTATCTATTTATTGTAACCCTTATCTTAAGCATCATTTGTATCATCAATTCTCTATATTACACCTTCTATACATCCTTTGTATCAGTATCATTAATTGGAACTTTAGAATATCTATTTCAAGTTGGGGATGCTGTTACCAAAAATGTTTTTAAACCTTCTGATTTCTCCTATCTATTTGCTCCGATTGCATTATTATTGATTCATTTAAAACTGAAAAAAAATACGAAAAAAGAAAACTTGGAAAAAAGAGAAAATAAAAAAGCAATCATTTCACTATGTATGTCCTTAATTTTAGCAGTTGCATTTATAAGTATGCTTACATCCTTAGAAATTGGACGTTTTTCAAAGCAATGGAATCGGGAATATATTGTGATGAAATTTGGGATTTATACTTATCACTTAAATGATTTTGCAAAAAGCATTGCACCAAAAATTACAAGTTTATTTGGATACGATAATGCATTAAAAAAATTCAATGAATACTACGAAAACACCCCAAATAAGCAAGAAAAAGTAAATGAATATACAGGAATTTTCGAAGGTAAAAACATGATTGTTATACACTGTGAAAGCATGCAGCAAGTAAATATGACCTTATCTTTCAATGGACAGGAATTAACACCAAATTTAAATAAACTAGCAAGCGAATCTCTTTATTTTAGTAATTTTTATTCACAAGTCAGTGTTGGAACTTCTAGCGACAGTGAATTTACTTTCAATACTTCTTTAATGCCAACAAATACAGGAACTGCATTTGTTAGTTATTTTAATAGGGATTATGTATCGATTCCAAAGCTTTTAAAAGAGAAGGGATACTATACGTTTAGTATGCATGCCAATAATGGATCTTACTGGAACCGAAATGTGATGCATCAATCCTTAGGATATGATAAATTCTATAGTAAAAAAGACTATGAAATTGATGAAGTGATTGGACTTGGATTATCCGATAAATCTTTCTTTAAACAATCCATTGAAAGAATAAAAGAAATCAATAAAAAAGGGAAGCCATACTATGGAACTGTAATTATGCTAACCAACCATACTCCATTTTCTGACGTAGATAAATATGGGGACTTTGATGTAGATATGAAAGAAAATGCCGTAGACGAAGAAGGAAATCCAATAATAAATGAAGAAACTGGAGAAGTAGAACAAGTAATTTATCCATATATGGAAGGTACAAAGCTAGGAAATTACTTTAAATCTGTGCACTACGCAGATGAAGCTCTTGGAGAATTTTTAACAGGGTTAGAAGAAGCAGGATTGATGGAAAATACGGTAATTGTATTATATGGAGATCATGATGCACGCCTTCCGAAAGCAGATTATAATCGTCTATTCAATTACGATAAAGAAAATGATTCTACATTGCCATCAGAAACAGAAGGTTTTTATAAAGTAGATAGTTTTCAATATGAAATCCTTAGAAAAGTACCATTTTTAATTTATAGTAAGGAAACTAAGGAGTCTCTACATAGTGAAATTACAACAGTGATGGGAATGTATGATGCCATGCCAACCCTTGGAAATATGTTTGGATTCTATAATAAATATCAATTAGGAAAAGATATCTTTAATACAACAGATGATAATATTGTAATATTTCCAAATGGAAATTGGATGACGAGTAAGATTTATTATAATACTCAAAATGGAAATTTCCTTCCATTAAAGGAAGAAGCGATATCAGAAGAATATATTATCGAATGTCAAAAATATGCTGAGAAGTTATTAGGAGTATCCAATTCATTAATTGTTTTTGACTTAATTAAGAAAGAACAAGAAACGATTCAAGCAGAATCAGACTATATTGAGGAAAAGGTTACGGAATAATGAATACGAAAAAAAAGACAAATCAGAAAAAAAAAGTAGGAAAAAATAGTAGTTTAATCATCATTCTTTTATTACTTTTGTTAGGAATCATTGTTGGTGGAGGATATTATAGTTATCATGAGCTTTTTAAAACAAAATCAAGTGCTGTAACAATTGTTTCTCAAATCGACGATTATTCATATTACTTAAATAGTAATACGACAAGGCTCTATCGAAAATACTATAAACTTTTAGAGGAAGAATTAAAAGACTCTAAAGTGGACGAAAAAAATTACGTAACATTACTTTCACAACTATTTACAATTGACTTTTACACATTGAGTAACAAATTAACAAATAAAGATATTGGTGGTATTCAATTTGTTGCTTCCAACTTAAAAGAAAAATTTCAAGAAGAGGCATCTAGTACGATTTATAAATATGTAAATAACAATAACAATCAGAAAAGAACACAACAACTTCCAGAGGTAAAACAAGCAACAGTTACAAAAATAGAAAATACAGACTATGAGGAAAAAGAATGGAAAGATTCTAGTGGTTATATCGTAGATGTCCAATTAGAGTACGTAGAAGACTTAGGATATCCCAAAGAGGTAAAATTAACCTTTATTCATGAAGAAAATAAATTAGTATTAGTAGAGATAACAGATAAAAAATAATAAAAAAACATCGAATTTGATGTTTTTTTTGTCGTTTTCTTCTCTTTTTATAAATAATATAAATAAGAAAGAAATTATTGAATTCTATGGTTGAAATTGAAATGATTTAATCATATCTGGTTTTTGTAATTCTAAATTAATTTTCATTGCTTTACTAACTTCTTCAATACTAACATCATCCAGAAGGTAATTCCATAAATTCTGTTTTAGATTTTTATAATAAATCATCTTTCCAGTACCTTTTACCTTTAACTGTTCTATATTTAAAATATCTCCATCTTGATAATTGGTAGAAGTAATAATCTCTTTAAAAACATTATAGAAAGATAAAATTTCGTTAGTAGTTAAATTAGTATCTAGGTTGTTAGAAACTGTTTCTAATATTTCAAGAATTGTATTGATATTACGCACTGTTGTCATTTTATTAATCATTGCCTTAATAATTGTTTGTTGATTATAACCACGATCAATATCTCCTTGCGCAAGATCATAACGATTTCTTGCAAAAACCAAAGCATGTTCTCCATCTAAAAGTTGAAGTCCTTTAGAAATACAAAGAGTTCCTTGTCGATTAGAATCATCGGTACAAAGTTTTTTTGGAACATCCACTTCGATTCCACCCAAGGCATTGACAAGACCAACCACTCCTTTAAAATTAATTTTAACATAATAATCAATAGGAATATCAAAGGTATTTTCAATCGTCTGCATCATACAATCAGTACCATACCATCCAGCATGTGTCAATTTATTCCTTTGATTATTTTTACAGGCAATAGGAAGGTAACTATCTCTTGGAATGGACATCATCGTCGTATTATAAGTATTTGGATTAAAAGTAAGTAGAATTAAAGAATCTCCATTAGCATAAGCGTTTTTCTTTAATCCTTCTTTTTCACTATCAACTCCCATTAATAAAACAGTAAATGGTCGGTCGATTGACCTTTCATTATTTACAGATTCACTTTCTTCTTTCTTTACAGATTTATCCTTTACAGCGATAACTTTTAAATCATTTGCAATATTCTCATATCCTTCAGTAGTAGCAAACATTTCCTTATAATTACTAGATATTAACATTGCATCAATCGTATGATTATATAAATCATGAAGCATCACTGCAAGATCATCATATTCTTCAATTGTATTATCATTTTCTAAATGATTTTCATCAATTAATTCTCTGGGAATTATATAATTATCAATTGAAAGGGTATCATTAAGCATTCCAAGTTTTTTCTCCGTAACATCTTCGATTGTCTGCATACTACTTTGACTCATCGCAACTAAATAAGAACTATAAGTAATTTCTTTTTTATTAATAGAGTTCAAAGAATCATAAACCTCTTCAATCAAATTAGCTGCGAAGACATTAATTCCAATAAAAACAGTCATCACAACAATAGCGAGGAATTTCTTTAAATTCTTTTTATAGTAAAAGAAAATAAAATCAATACTTAAGAGAATAAAAACAATGATTCCACGAATCCCAGGTTCTACTGGACCTAATTGACCAATTTCATAAATCAAAAAAATACTTGTAACAATACACAGTAATACAAGAATATTATTAATTTTTAATCTTACTTTCTTTTTCTTTTTTTCTTTTGTCATATTATCATCCCTAACTTTATTATAACCAAAAACAAATATTTCTAATAAAAAAGTAAAGATTTGATGAAAAATTTGACAGAAATGAGAAGGAAAAAATGTAAAGTATTAGGAATATTTTATCGAAAATTGTACTTTTAATTATTATTTTGATATAATATAGTTGAAAAAATACATAAAGGAGGAAAAATAATGAAAAAAATAATAAAAATTTTTAGTATCTTATTTATTGCTTTCTCCTTTCATCAAGTTGACGCTTTATCTGCAGCAGAAGTGAAAAATAGGGGAAGTATTTGTCCTATAATAGAACTCGCCAATGCAAATGAGGATGGCTCTCTACAGGTCATGGCTTGTCATAATTCTTATGAAGAAGCAAAACAAGCAATGAATCAAGCAACTGATATGGATAATTTAGTTATCGTACAAAATGGAATGATTATTGATGCTAAATATGCTTTAGTTGACTATGATCAAAATACCAAAGCAGGTTATACCAATGTTTATAGTGATGTATATCTTAGTGGAAACTTGACATATATCCGTGGTGGAAGTACTGATGATGCTGTCTTTTTGGGAATGGATCCAGGAACTGGAAGAATTAAAATCAAAGTCAGTGGAGTTGTTGGATATATCGCAAGATATGAAAATGAAGCAAGTAGAGAAAATCAGCTGTATGACATTGTTCCACTTTCATGGGTAAAAAGTCCAAGTTATTATCAAATTACCTCCTCAGATATTATTCATGTACTTCCCATAAATGTTTATGGAAATCGAGGAACTTCTTCGACTGTAATCGGAAAAAAGCCAGAGATGGTTGCTCCAGGTAATTACTATAGTTATGATGGACAATATTTTTATACAGATTTGAAAGTAATGATTCGTGATTATCAAATGGGAGTTACCTCAAATGCAGTGAATGCCAACAATCCATACTATAATTATTACCAATACCTAGGATTTCGAACCAAAACCAATTATAATGCTGCCAATTTAAATCAGTTTATTATAAGTCGTGGTTATGGAAGTGCCAAAATGGCCAACACTGGAAATGCTTTTATCACAGCTCAGGAAAAGTATGGAATTAATGCAGCTTTAATGTTTGCGATTGGAATTCACGAATCTGCCTATGGTACAAGTAACATTTCAAAAAACAAGAATAACCTGTTTGGTTTAAATGCAATTGATGCTTCTCCAGGTGAATCAGCAAGTGCTTTTCCAAGCGTAGAAGACTGTATCTATGATTACTCTTATCGATGGTTAGATTATGGATACGTTCAACCAGGAGACTATCGATTTAAGGGTGCATTATTAGGAAACAAGCAAGTAGGTCTTAACGTAAAATATGCATCTGATCCTTATTGGGGAGAAAAAGCAGCTTCCCATTACTATGCTCTAGATAAAGCCTATGGGTTTCAGGATTATAATGCCTATACGATTGCAGTGTTAAATAATGATTATCAAAATACAGTTTATCCAATGAAAAGTCCTAATGGATTCCGTGTTTCTACTGCCTACTACCAATATAGAATAAAAAATTCGGCCGTAGTTGTTTTAGGGGAAGTAGATGGACCAGCAGTAAATGGAAATACAAAATGGTATCAAATTATGAGTGATCCTACTTTAGATAATGACTTAGAGTATATTGGAAATTCAAAAAGTAATCCACGAGTAGAATATTTGTGGAATCAAATGAAGGTTTATGTTCCAGCAGCTTATTTTACAAAAGTAAACGATGGAACGAGTAGCGTCATCAAACCCGTAGAACCAACACCGACTCCTTCTCCAACGCCAACACCAGAACCAACAAATGCTCCAACTGTACCAACACCAACTGCGACACCACTTCCAACGCCAGTACCAACTCCAATTCCAGCAAAGGAAATTTCACAAATTATAGGAGAATCAGGATATCGCATAGAAAATGGAAATTTATTAGGAGTAAAACCAGGTACAGGGTTTCAAGATATGAAGACAAAGTTAGAAGCAAACGGAGGAGTTGTTAACATCAGCTCAGAAACGATTGGAACAGGAACAACGATAACTATCACATCAGGCACTCTACAAGAAACATTTAGTATTGTAATTTATGGAGATGTTGATGGAGATGGAACAATTTCTGCGGTTGATTACGTACTTGTAAAAAATCATATTATGGGAAAAACAAATTTAACAGGTGCGAGCGCAAAAGCTGCAGATGCCAATCGCGATGGAACAATTTCTGCGGTTGATTATGTCAATATAAAAAATTATATTATGGGAGTAAATAATGTAATTCAGAATTAAAGAGGTGAAATTATGAAAAAATTGTTAACAACTATTGCAATTTTTTCCTTTTTTATTTTTATAACACCAACAGTTTCTGCTGCAGGTTTAGGAATCTCAGCTTCTTCAAAAACAGTAACAGAAGGTGGAAGTGTTACAATTACGGTAAATGCTTCAGGATTAATTGGAAGATTTTCCATTACTAGTTCTAACGGAAACGTATTATCTGGTGGAACTTCGAGTGATTGGATTGAAAACGGTTCTCAATCTTATCGCTTTACAGCAAAATCAGTGGGAACAGCTACCATTACAGTAAATTCGATCGATGTATCATCTACTTCTGGTCAAAAATATACAGAAAGTAAGTCAATTACCATTAATGTAGTAAAACCAAGAGAAAAATCGAATAATAACTATTTATCTAGTCTGTCAATTGAAGGATACTCTATAAATCCAGAATTTTCAAAAGATCAATTAGAGTATAGCTTAGAGGTTCCAGCAGAAACTGAAAAAATCCAAATTCATGCGAGTAAAGAAGATGATTATGCCTCTGTTGATGGAATCGGAGAAAAAGAGGTAAGTGAAGGAGATAATCACTTCGAAATTAAGGTAACTTCAGAAACAGGAAAAGAAAGAATTTATGTAATCAATGTAAATGTAAAAGATAACAATCCAATTCAAGTAGAAATTGATGGAATAAAATATACTGTAGTAAAAAAAGCCAGTTCCTTACAAAAACCAGAATTTTTTGAAGAAAAAATGGTAGAAATCGATGGAATAGAAGTTCCTGGATTCTATAATGAAACCTCGGACTTAACACTGATTGGTCTAAGGAGTCCAGAAGGACAGATTTCTCTTTATATCTATCATGAAAAAGAAAAAACTTATACCAAATATCAGCCACTAACTTCTGCTAGTATTTCTATTATATCGCTACCTAATATAGAAGGATTTAAAAATCATTCTAAAGTTATAGTGAAAATTGAGGATGAGGAATATGAAGGATATCAAATAAGTGAAAAAAGTAATTTCATATACCTTTATGGAAAGCAAATAGAAAATGGAAAAGAATCTTGGTATATCTATGATAAGGAAGAAAAAACCATTCAACGATATCAGCAAGAAGAAGCTGATAAAATAGAAAAAGAATATCAAAAAAAGCTAAAAGAACAAAAACTAGTAATCGCCTGTCTTGCTGGAATTTCTCTTTTCCTTTCCTTAATGATATTAATTTTAGCATTTAGTAAAAAAAAGAAAAGAAAACAAAGAAAAGAGAAGAAAGAGGCAATTATTGACTCCATAGTAAAAGATCAAGACACTGAAAAAAAAGACAAGATAGGAAAAAATAAAGTGTTAGAAGAAGATGATTTTCTAGGAAATTTATCTTTAGAAGAAAAGGAATCTGAAAAAGACGAAAAGATAGAAGAAAAAGAAATATCGAAAAAGAAAAAAGAGAGAAAAAAATAAGGTGTATAAATAACACCTCAGACTGTTGACAAATAAAAATTTTGTTAATAGTCTTTTTATTTTTGATATTTT
>CANOYR010000018.1 GCA_947571655.1 uncultured Caryophanales bacterium | reverse complement strand
ATTGGAAAAGATATTATTCGTTTTCATACCATTTATTGGCCTTGTTTCTTAATGAGTCTAGATTTACCACTTCCAAAACAAGTATTTGGTCATCCTTGGTTACTTGTTGGTGATGGAAAAATGAGTAAATCCAAAGGAAATGTTCTCTATGCTGATGATTTAGTAGAAGAATTTGGAGTAGATGCGGTTCGTTACTATGTACTTCATGAAATTCCTTTTGCGAATGATGGGACTTTAACTTATGATTTACTCATTGAAAGAATCAATGGAGATTTGGCAAATATCTTAGGGAACCTAGTAAATCGTACCATTTCGATGGTAAATAAATATTTTGATGGACCAATTTCTAATAAAAAGATAGTAGATTCCATGGATCAAGATTTAATTGAATCCATCCATTCATTAGAAAGTCGTGTAGAAGAGAGGATGGTGCGTCTTGAAATTGGAGCGGCTCTCGATGAAATTTTTGAAGTACTTCGTCGTAGTAACAAATATATCGATGAGACAGAACCTTGGATTTTAGCTAAAGAAGAAGACAAAAAAGATCGTTTAATGACCGTATTATATAATTTATTAGAGGCAATTCGTGTTTGTGGTATTTTCTTAAGTCCTTATCTACCAGAAACGAGTGAAAAGATTCAAAAACAAATCAATAATGATAAGAAAGAGACAAAATACCTAGAAGATAATACTTATGAATCATTAACTGCGGAAGCTTTATTTATGAGAATTGATAAAGAAAAGAAACTCCAAGAATTAGAAAATAAATAATAGATTAGAGATGCTGTATGAAAAGAAAAGATGGATATACATGGTAGAAATCGATGAACTTGATGAAGTTTATGGTGATATCACTATGGGGTAAGTCGATTCAGTACTTAAAAATAGAAAATGATTTCATAGACTTAGTCAAATCATTAAATCATTAAGGGAAAAATATACATTATATGTGGTTAAGGAAGTCATGCTTCAACAAATGAAAAAAACTTACTGTGAGAATAACGCTCATGTTAAGGAGTTTATAGATATTCATTCTCTTGTTTTAACGGGTGAAGATGGAACAGGCGGTTACTATCACATTGAGAATTTATGTATTTGACAGAATGGATTTTATAATTTTAATAGGTTTCATTTAATGATTCCTGCGATTCGATATGGAATGAAAAAGAAAAAATTAGGTAGTTCCAAATAGGTATTACCTTTTTTTGTGTGCTATAATAGGTGTGAACTGGAGTGATTATTATGTTTATAGATACTCATACTCATATTGGAAATGGTTTTGGTACTTCTCCTGATTTATTTGTTGAAAACGCTAAAAATGCAAATGTTCAGTATCTGATTGCTTCTTTTTGTGAAAAAGATGACATTCCTTTATCCACAGAATTTGTTGATAAATATAAAAATTTATATGCTTGTGTTGGATATCACCCAGAAGTTAGTAACAAAATTGTGGATAAAGATTATGAAATTTTAGGAAAAATCATCCAAAAAAATCCTAAAATTGTAGCAATTGGAGAGATTGGATTAGATTATTATTGGGAGAAAGATAATAAAGAAAAACAAAGAGAAGTCTTTCGGAAACAGTTAGAACTTGCTGAAAAACTTCATCTTCCAGTCGTAATTCACAGTAGAGATGCTATCAATGAAACCTATGAAATCCTAAAAGAATTTAAGGAAGTGAAGGGTGTTATTCACTGTTTTAGTGGAAGTTTAGAAATGGCAAGAAAATTCATAGATTTAGGTTATTATCTAGGAATCGGTGGTGTTTTAACCTTCAAAAACAGTAAGCTTGGTAATGTAGTAGCGCAACTTCCTTTAGAGAGTCTTCTACTAGAAACAGATAGTCCTTATTTAGCACCAGAACCATTCCGTGGTACTGTGAATGAATCTAAGAATATTCCTTATATTGCTAGTAAAATCGCAGAGATTCAGGGGGTATCTATAGAAGAAGTTGAAAAAATTACTACAGAAAATGCAGTGCAACTATTTGACTTAATCCTTTAGATGTGCTATAGTGTTTTTAATAATAGAAGAGAATAGAAATAGAATATGGGTGGATTATGAAAAAATTTTATAAGGCAATGTTTTATCGTATGATGATTGTTGTTACTTGTTTTTTTTCCTTATTTTTAATAGCTAGTGGCAATTCTAAAAAAACTAACACTGTATCTAATATTAATGGAGTTAAGTCTATTGAAGCAATTCATATTGTGAGTAAATACAATAATCAAGATCAGCATTTAGATATTATGAAAGTGAATTCTATTCAGGAGATTCAATTGTATGGTCCTAGTACTCCTATTTCTTTTACAGGACAGATGACTGCTTATAAAGCAAATTGTCCTGGATGTAGTGGAAAGGTAAGTTGTCCACCAAGACAAGACGTTCGAAATGGGAATATATATTTTAATGATTCTACTTATGGTACTGTTAGAATTTTAGCAGCAGATTCTTCTATTCCTTGTGGAACAATTGTTCAGTTTTCGAATGTAACGTTTACTTCTGATCCAGTGATTGGAATTGTGTTGGATCGTGGTTCTGCAATTCAAGGAACGATTATTGATTTTTTAGTATCAGATATGGATAATATGGATGCCATTGGAAGACAGCAGAATGTTCATTATGAAATTCTTAGGTGGGGATGGTAGAATAATGTCAAAGAAGGACAAAGGTCCTTTTTTTCATGGAATTTCTTTTTTTCTTATGATATTATAAAAATAGTAGGATAAAAAGAGGTGTCAATATTGTGAAAAAAGGTAAGAATATCTTTCAATTATTATCTTCCATACTTCTTTATGCTTTATTGATGATTTTAGTGGTGATTGTTTTTATGGTGATTGCGACTATCGGAGATCGTCTGATTACTGCGAAAACACATCAGGATAAATCTCCCCTTTTTAGTGCTTATGTTATTATTAGTCCTAGTATGGTTCCTAATATTAATGTTTATGATGCTGTTGTAACAGTTCGAGTTTCAGAGAAAAGAATTCAAATGTATGATGTTATTACTTTTTTATCTAAGGAAATAGAAACTCATGGGATTCCAATTACTCATCGAGTGGTGGGAATTTTAAAAACAGAAGCGGGTGAGAAAGCTTATCGTACAAAGGGAGATAATAATCAGAAGGAAGACCGAGCAGTTATTCTTCAAAGTGAAGTAATTGGAAAAGTATTTTTTAGGATTCCAATGCTTGGATATGTTCGTACCTTTGTTACTAGTAAAATTGGTTTTTTAGTATCAGTGGTACTCCCATTAGCAATTGCTTTGTTTTTAGAAATCTTTGGACTTATTAAGCGTCGTAAGAATCCACCAGAGGAGGAAGAAATCGAAATTATTTAAAGGTGTCCATTTTTTTAAATGGACTTTTTTTATGGGAAAAATTATGATATATTAGGAAAGATGGGTGAAGGTATGAAAAATTTTCAATTTAAGAAGAAATTTGGTCAAAATTTTTTGAAAGATCAAACGATTCCTGCTAAAATTGTGGGAGCTAGTAAAATTCCAGAAGATACATTGGTTATTGAGATTGGGCCAGGAGCTGGAGTTCTTACACAGGAACTAGCAAAGGTTTGTAAACAAGTGTTGGCTTATGAGGTGGATACATCTTTAGAAGATATTTTAAGTGAAAAATTATATTCTTTTTCTAATGTTAAAGTAGTTTTTGAGGATTTTTTAAGTTGTGATTTTGAAAAGGATTTGGCTGATTATCAGTTTCAATATTTATACGTGATTGCGAATTTACCTTATTATATTACTACGCCTATTTTAATGAGGCTGGTAGAATCTAAGGTAATTGTAGATAAAATCGTAATTATGGTTCAAAAAGAAGTGGGAGAACGTTTTTGTGCAGAGCCAAAAACCAAAGATTATAGTTCGATTACTGTATTTTTAAATTATTATTTTGAAATTCAAAAGTTATTTTCTGTGAATAGGAACTGTTTTGTTCCAAAGCCAAATGTGGATAGTGTGATTCTGTCTTTTTCTAGAAAAAAAGAACTTTTGCCAGTTGTTGATTTTTCTTTATTTTCTAGATTGGTACGTGATAGCTTTCAATATAAAAGAAAGAATTTAAAAAATAATTTGAGAGGCTATAATCTTTCAGTGATTGAGAGTGTTTTACATAAGTTTCATTATCAATTAACAGATCGTGCAGAAGTCCTTCCATTAGAGGTATTTGTAGAAATGAGTAATAAATTAGGGAAATAAAAGCATATCATTTAAGGGGTGATGATATGCTTTTTAGTATTGGAGATATAGTAACTAGGAATTCTTATCATAATGATATATTTTTTCGCATTATTGATATTTCTGGTGAAATTGCGTATTTAAAGGGAATTAATATGCGTCTTTATGCAGATAGTCAGTTAAGTGATTTAAAGAAAGCAGATGATGAAAAAATTGAAGATGATGAGAAAGTTTATGAGAGAATTGATCAGAGCCTTTCTTTAGATCGTAGTGAGTTTTTTTATTTGCCAGGGAAGATTTTACATATTGATGGAGATGAGGAGTATTTAAAGAGGTGTTTGACTTTATATCAAAAGTTGAATATCATGTCTTATGGATTGTGTTTACATGAAGAAGATGTGCCTAGTCAAATTGAGGAGTATTTAAAAAAATTAAATCCAGATATTTTAGTTATTACTGGTCATGATGCTTATTATAAGCGAAAGGGTTCTCTTCAAGATGTTGGTAGTTACAAAAATACAAAAAATTTTATTGAAGCAGTGAAGCATGCTAGACATTATGAAAAGGATCAGGATAAATTGGTGATTATTGCGGGTGCTTGTCAAAGTAATTATGAAGAATTAATAAAATCAGGTGCGACATTTGCTTCTAGTCCGAAAAGAATTAATATTCATGCTTTAGATCCAGCTATTATTGCGAGTGGGATTGCGTTATCTGATCGTAATCAACCAATTGATTTGGTTTCTTTACTTGAAAAAACGCGCTATGGTTCTGAGGGAATTGGTGGCGTTGTTACTAAGGGGTGTATGTTTGTGGGGTATCCAAGATGACAGATATTGAGAAGATTAAAAGTAGGATGGATTCCTATAAAGGACAGGAACTTCATTTCTGTTTTCATGGTAGTAGAAACCAAGTAGAGGAGTTTCTTGGTACAATTACAGATACTTATCATTCTGTTTTTATTATTTCATTGAAAGAAGGACAATTTATTAAATCATTTAGTTATAGTGATGTATTAACTAGGAAATTGGTAATATCTTCCAAATCTTCAACAGATATTTCTCAAAAATAGTTGACTTTTAGATTATTAGAGTATATGATGATTAATATAAAGTGTATACTTTAGAAGGAGGATATGACACATGAAAATTACATCTGTAAATGTTCGTAAGATTGAAAAAGATGGATCAAGAATGAAAGGTATTGCATCTGTATTATTAGATGATAGTTTTGCAGTACATGACATCAGAATTATCGAAGGAGAAAAAGGATTATTCATTGCTATGCCTAGTAAGAAGACTCCAGCAGGTGGATATAGAGACATTGCTCATCCAATTAATCCAGAAGTACGTACGATGTTTGAAGAAGAAATTCTTAAAGCTTACGATGAAGCAGAAGATCCTGTAGATTCTGAAGAAGAATAAAATAAGAATTTTAAAGCTCCAATTGGAGCTTTTTTTTATGTTTCTTAAAAATATATTTTCATATTTTTTTCCTTTGGTTCATATTGTATAATAGGTGATAATATGGACAAGGATACGAGTATTTCTAATTATAATCATAGTATTAGTATTGTCGAAAGAAAAAATATTTTGGTAACTGGAGTTAAGAAGATTGAAAGTTTTGATAATGAAGAGTTTTTGATGGAAACTGTGATGGGGTTCTTGGTATTAAAAGGTGATAATTTGGAACTTTTAAAACTAGATACTCTACAAGGAAATGTTTCTATTAAAGGATTTTTAAAATCATTTGCCTATGTTGATGATGCAACTAAAAAAGAAAAAGATTCTACGCTAATTAGTAGGTTATTTAAATAATGGAACTTTCTGTTCAAATTCAAAGTTTTCTTGTTTCCTTTTTTTATGGATTTTTATTATCTTATTTGATTAATCTTTGTTATCATGGATTATTTTTATCTAAGAAATCTTTTCAAATTCCATTTACCTTTTTCTTTTGTTTTTCTGTTTGTATTTTCTATTTTTTTCTATTATATTTGATTAATGGTGGAGTGGTACATTTTTATTTTTTAGTTCTAGTTGGAATTGGAATTGTTGTTGGTAATTTTTTTAGTCGTAAAGCTAGAAGAAAAGTTAAAAAATCAGGAAAAAATTCTTTTTAATGCATTATGACAAAAACTTGTCAAGTAATTTTTTTTATAAGTAAAATCGTTGCTATTTTAAATTTTCCTTTCTATAATTCTTATAGGAGGATACTATGAGGACAACAAAAAATAATACAATTAGAAAAAGAAAACTATGTACAAGGTTCCTTTTATTTATTCCTTGTTGTGTTTTTGCGATTGCCTCAGTTAGTATCTTAATTGGCAATTATTGGGTTCAAATTGCAGAAAAATATAAGGAAAAAGAGTTTCTTCAGTCAAAAATGAGTATTTTACGGGAAAAGGAAGAAGAATTAAAGGCAGATGTAGAAAAATTAGAAAACCCTGATTATGTTGCAAGATATGCGAGAGAAAAGTATATGTATTCTAGAGAAGGGGAAATTATTTTAAGAATTCCAGATGAGGAAGAATAAGTTTGATTTTTTTAAAGAGTGTAAAATACTTACACTTCTTTTTTATTTCATATCGTTATTTTTTATTTATTATGCTAAAATAGCAATTGGATAGATTTAGAAACAGGTGATATTATGGAAGATGTATATCATTATTTGAAAGATCAACTTGCCTTAAAAGAGGATGATATTGTAGTTATTGGTTGTTCTGGGGGACCAGATTCCATGGCTCTTCTTTATTTATTGAAGGAATTAAAAAAGATTCTTCATTTTTCAATTGTCTGTTGTCATGTAAATCATAATGTTCGAAAGGAAAGTTTTTTAGAAAAAGAATTTTTAGAAAATTGGTGTAAGGATCAAGATCTTGTTTTTGAATCTATGGTAATTGAACATTATGGGGATGATAATTTTCATAATGAAGCACGTACCATTCGTTATCAATATTTTGAAGAGATTGTTTTAAAATATCAAGCAAACTATTTAATGACTGCTCACCATGCGGATGATTTGGTTGAGACGATTTTAATGCGTTTGGTCCGTGGCTCTAGTTTGATTGGTTATGCTGGATTTCAACAGTTTGTGTCAAGAGGAAGTTATTCTTTGGTACGTCCTTTTATTACAGTTACTAAAGGTGAAATTTATGAATTTAATGAGAAATATCAAATTCCTTATGTTAAAGACTCCTCTAATGAAAAGGAAAAGTATACTAGAAATCGTTATCGAAAAAGAATTTTGCCCTTTTTACAAGAAGAAGATTCCAATTATCATGAAAAATTTTTAAAATTTAGTAAAATGTTGATTAAATACAATCATTATATTGATCAACAGGCAATGGAAGTTTTTCATTCTATTTATCAATCAAATCAACAAGCATTTTTAATTTCTAAATTTTTAGAAATCGATGAGGTTCTTCAGGAAAAGGTATTAAATTCTATTTTGGCTTCTATTTATCAGGATGATTTGATGTTGATTCATGATCGACATATAGAACTTATTCAAAAATTAATTCGATCGAAAAAGAAGAATAGTTCTATATTTTTACCGAATCGAGTACAAGTGGTTAAAGCTTACGATGTTCTTTCTTTTCAGATACAAACGGGAGATATTGCTAGTTATGAGATTGAGCTTTTTGATTATGCAACACTCCCTAATGGAAAGATTTTAGAGAGAGTTCCTTTTTGTTCTACCAATGGAAATGATGTTTGTAGATTAAATAGTCAAGAGATTTCTTTGCCACTTTATATAAGGACTAGGAAATATGGAGATAAAATGTCGTTAAAGGGAACTGTAGGTCATAAAAAATTAAAAGATATTTTTATTGATTCGAAGATTCCCATGCAGGAGAGGGAACTTTGGCCAGTTGTTGTCGATGCTACAGATACTATTGTTTGGATTCCTGGAATTAAGAAAAGTAAATTTAATAAACAAAAAAGCGAGAATTATGATATAATAGTAAAATACTATTAGAAGGAGGAAGAGGATGAATAAAAATAGTTTAAAAAGAGGATTATTACCTTATTTGTTTTTAATATTATTTGTATTTGGAGCTTATTACGTATTTAACATCATGAATCGTACAGTGAATGTATTAAGTTATGATAAATTAATCTCGTTGCTGGAGGAAGAAAAAGTAACAGAATTAACAATTACTCCAAAAGAAAGAGCGGTTACTTATGAAATTTCAGGTAAGTTAGAGGGATATAAAGATAATGAAACATTCTTTGTTCGTGTTCCTTTGAGTGAAGCGGTGATGAGAGAAATCTTAGATACACAAAATGGGGATATTGAAATTAATACAAAGGCAGATCCAGAGTCTAGTTCTTTATTATTAATTGTTGTAAATATTTTACCAATTGTAATTATTGTAGGAGCAGGATTTTATTTCTTAACCAAACAGGTTGGTGGAGCCAATAAGTCTATGGATTTTGGAAAGAGTCGTGCTCGATTAAGTAATGATAATAATAAGGTGACATTTAAAGATGTTGCAGGATTAAAAGAAGAAAAAGAAGAAGTTAGCGAGTTAATTGATTTCTTAAAAAGTCCTAAAAAGTTTACAAAATTAGGAGCTCGTATTCCAAAAGGTGTCTTATTGGTAGGACCTCCTGGGACTGGTAAAACATTGTTAGCGAAAGCAGTTGCTGGGGAAGCAAATGTTCCATTCTATTACATTAGTGGGTCTGATTTTGTAGAGTTATTCGTTGGTGTTGGAGCAAGTCGCGTTCGTGATATGTTCAAACAGGCAAAACATACCGCACCATGTCTAATTTTTATTGATGAGATTGATGCGGTTGGTCGTCAACGTGGAACAGGTCTTGGTGGAGGACATGATGAAAGAGAACAAACACTGAACCAATTGCTTACGGAAATGGATGGATTTGGTGCGAATGAAGGAATCATTATTATTGCTGCAACGAACCGTGCTGATGTATTAGATCCAGCACTTCTTCGACCAGGAAGATTTGATCGTCAAGTTACGGTTGATTTACCAGATGTACGTGAGCGCGAAGAAATTTTAAAGGTTCATGCAAAGGATAAGATTTTAGATTCTTCTGTACAATTACCATTTTTGGCAAAAAGAACACCAGGATTTAGTGGTGCTGCCTTAGAGAATTTATTAAATGAAGCTGCACTTCTTGCTGTTCGAAGGAATAAGAATGCAATTTCGATGAGTGAAATTGATGAAGCAACAGATCGTGTTATTGGGGGTCCTGCGAAGGTATCTAGAAAATATAATGATCATGAAAAAGAAGTGGTTGCTTATCATGAGGCAGGTCATGCAGTTCTTGGTATTAAGTTACCAAATGCTGATGATGTTCAAAAAATTACAATTATTCCTAGAGGGCAAGCTGGTGGTTATACTCTAATGATGCCAAGTGAGGAAACTTATTTGTCAACAAAGACGGAATTATTACAACGAATTACAGGGCTTCTTGGTGGTCGTGTTTCTGAGGAAATTAGATTTAAAGAAGTAACGACGGGTGCTCATAATGACTTTGAGAAAGCTACGAAAATTGCTCGTGCAATGGTTACTGAATATGGTATGAGTGATTTAGGTCCTGTTCAATTAGAACAACAAGAAGGTGGCGTATTCTTAGGAAGAGATTATAATAAGAGTAGGAATTTCTCTAATGAAATTGCGCATGAAATTGATAAAGAAGTTCGTAAGATTATTGATTCTTGTTATCAAGAGGCAAAGAAAATTTTAACAGACAATAAAAATCTTGTGAAAAGACTTGCTGATGCATTGTTAGAGCATGAAACTTTAACAAAGGAACAGATTGACTCTTTAGTAGAAACTGGAAAAATGCCTGAAGAAGCAATAGAAGATGAAGTTAAGAAATTAGATGAATTAAAAGCAATTGCTAAAGAAAAAGGTATTAAAGGTTATACTAAAATGACGAAGGAAGAATTAGAAGAAGCTATTGAAAATGAATAGTTTCTTTTCTTTTTCACTATTTTATGTTATTATCTATAGTGATTTGAGGGATTCGTATGTGGAAAATTGGGAATGTTGAAATTCAAAATAGAACTGTATTAGCACCAATGGCAGGAATTGGAAATTCAAGTTTTCGTAGGATTATTAAAGAAATGGGTTGTGGCTTAATTTATGCTGAAATGGTCAGTGATAAAGCATTATTCTATAATAGTAAGAAAACAATTGATATGCTTTATATGGAGGACGTGGAGCGTCCAATTACACAACAAATTTTTGGTAGTGATAAAGAGTCCTTTGTTGTTGCAGCAAAATATGTTTATGAACATATGCATCCAGACATTATTGATATTAATATGGGGTGTCCAGTTCCTAAGGTAGCGGTCAAATCTCAAGCGGGAGCTGCGTTGTTAAAAAATCCTGAAAAGATTCTAGAAATTGTTTCTAGTGTTGTAGAAGTTGTTCCGATTCCTGTTACTGTAAAAATTAGAAGTGGTTGGGATTATGAACATATCAATGCAGTAGAGGTTGCTAAAATTTGCGAAGAGGCTGGAGCAAGTGCTATTTGTGTTCATCCAAGAACTAGAAGTCAGGGATATTCAGGTTCTGCTGATTGGTCTATTATCAAACAAGTGAAGGAGAGCGTTTCGATTCCTGTGATTGGTAATGGTGATATTACAACTCCTGAACTTGCAAAGAAAATGTTGGATGAAACAGGATGTGATGCTGTTATGATTGGTCGTGGAGTACTAGGTCATCCTTGGTTAATTAAACAAATCAATACTTATTTAGAAACTGGAGAGAAACTAGAAGAACCTTCTCCAAAAGAAAAAATTGATTTTTGTTTAAAACATTTAGATAATCTTTATCAGTTGAAAAATGAACATTTGGCAGTGTTAGAAATCAGAAGTCATATTGCCTGGTATTTAAAGGGACTTCCAAAATCGAATGAAATTAAGAATAAAATATTTCTTCAAACTAGTATTTCTGATATAATTGATACATTGAAGGAATATAAATTATGGTTAGAAAGTTAGGTGCATATTATGGCGAAGAGTAAAGATGATTTGAAGGGGTTATCAAAAAAAGTTGGAACAAAAAAATTAGTAGAAGCTAATTATACAGAAAAAAAGGAACCTACAAAGGAAAAAAATTTGAAAAAAGTAGATTCTAGTAAAAAGAAAGAGAGAACCAATCAAGAAAAAAAATCGAAATCTAAGGTATCATCTACTAAGAAAACAAAAAAAGAAGAAAATTTAGAAATTACTCGTTCTAAAAATAATAAAAAAGTTGAGTCAAAGATAGATTCTAAGGATGATTTGAGTAGTCAAGAGGATTTCTCTAGTCAAACGATAGCTAGTGATAAGGCTTCTTTAGAAGTTGAAACTGATTCTATCCCACAAAAAGCCTATGCTTTTCCTAGAGTTCTTGCCTTTGTGATTGATTTTATGATTGTTACTTTGCTCTCTTCTTTTGTTTTAAGTATTGTTCCTCAGAATAAGAATTATGCAGTTTATTTAGAGGAGTATCAGAAGATTCAGGCTGATTTCCTGGCGAGGGACATTGATCCAGAAGAGTATGTGAATAAGTCTGTGGACGTAATTTATGATATTGATTATAGTAATGTACTTCCCATGATTGTAGAGGTTGTTATTTTAATTCTTTATTATATTGTCTTTCAGTTTTATAATAAAGGTCAGACGATTGGTAAGAAACTTTTAAAAATTCGAATTTTATCTTCTGATTATAAAGAAGTTACTATGAATCAATTGATTGTTCGTTCTTTGGTTGTTCCAGCGATTGCTAGTAAGATGTTAATTATTGCAATGGTATTATTTATGGGAAAAAATATATATTATTATGCTAGTTTTACGGTTCAGGGAATTCAGATGGCAGTTTTCATTATTTCTATTTTTATGATTATGTATTCAAAGACTGGTCGTGGAATTCATGATCGTTTGGCCAAAACTACAGTAATTATGACTAATTAATTTTAGAAAATATAGATAAAGGAGTTTTATAATATGAGAGAGTTTTCAGAACAAGAATTTGTGAGAAGAGAAAAAATAGAAAAAATTCGGCAGTTTTGTAATCCTTATCCAGAACGTTATGAAGTTACTCATTCTTTGAAGGAAGCGAGTTTGTTAGAAGATGAAACTAAAAATGTTTCTGTTGCTGGTCGAATTGTGTTTATGCGTAAAATGGGGAAAATGAGTTTTTTAAAATTGCGTGATATTGAAGGAGATCTTCAGGTTTCTATTAAGATTGACTTAGTAGGAGAAGAATCCTATGAGTTTTTTAAGTCTAATATTGATATTGGAGATTTTATTGGAGCTGTTGGTGAAATTTTTACGACGCATACAGGGGAGAAGACTTTACGTGCCAATCATTTTGAATTTTTAGGGAAAGCCTTAAAGCCTCTTCCAGAGAAATTTCATGGGTTAACGGATTTAGAAGCTTGTTATCGACAAAGATATGTTGATTTGATTATGAATCAAGAAACGAGAAATCGCTTTATTACTCGTGTAAAATTTATTCGTGAACTTCGTACTTATTTAGATCATTTAGGATATATGGAGATCGAAACACCAATTTTAAATAATAAGGCAAGTGGTGCTACTGCTCGTCCATTTCAATCTCATCATAATGCTTTAGATTTGGATGTGTATCTTCGAATTGCTCCTGAAACTTATTTAAAAAGAGCAGTTGTTGGAGGAATTCCTAAAGTCTATGAGGTTGCTCGTTGTTTTAGAAATGAGGGAATGGATGCTTCTCATTTGCAAGATTTTACTATGGTAGAGGGGTATCAGGCTTACTATAATTATGAAGATAATATGAAATTAATTCAAAATATGCTTCAGACGATTATTAAGAATCTTTTTGGAACTCTTAAGATTCCTTTTGGTGATAGAGAAATTGATATGAGTGGAGATTGGGGAAGAGTTACTTTTCGTGAATTATTAATTCAATATGCTGATATTGATATTGATATTGATAATACAAAAGAAAAGCTACTTTCTAAAATACTAGAGAAAAAAATTGAAGTTGAAAGTGAAACACCTCTTGAAAATTTAGGATTTGGAAATTTGGTTGATGTTTTATATAAAAAAGTAGCCCGTCCACATATGTTAGGTCCAGTCTATTTAACAGAACATCCAACGAGTCTTTCTCCACTTGCGAGAAGTAATGATGATCGTCCTGAAGTTAGTGATCGATTCCAATTAGTCATTAATGGAGCAGAGATTGTGAATGGCTATTCAGAACTTGTTGATCCTCAGGAACAGGAACGTCGTTTGTTGGAACAGGCGAATCTAAAGGCTTTAGGAGATGAGGAAGCTATGGATATGGATTATGATTATATTGGTGCGATGGAATATGGTATGCCTCCAATTTCTGGTTGGGGTATGGGGATTGATCGCATTGTTCAGCTATTAACTGGTAGTGAAAGTGTAAGAGATGTTGTTATGTTTCCTTTGATGCGTCCAATTGATGGTAAGGAAAAAGATTAAAAATTGATTGCTTGTGAACCATTCTTTGAATTGGTTCTTTTCTTTTTGAAAATGTATTCATTTTTCGGTAAATTTCACCAAACTTTCACTTAAAGATATTGATTTTACTGTAAATCTTGTTATAATTAATAATGGGAGGGTTAATATGAAGAAACACAATATTTTAAAAGTTTTACTTCTTACTATTTTTGTCATGGTGATTTGTTCTTGGGTATTTCCTAGTGCATCATTTCAAGATGTATTGGTAGAAGGAGAAAGGATTCAAGCAGGTTTATTTGATATGTTTGCCTATCCAATGATTGCATTACAGTATTTTGGAAATATTTTACTATATGTTTTTGCCTGTGGTATCTTCTATGGTGTTGCTTACAAAATACCGGCTTATCATCAATTGGTAGATAAAATTGTCGATGGATTCCGTGGAATTGAACATTTCTTTTTGGGAGCTGTTATTGTTTTGATTGCAGGAATTGTTTCAGTAACAGGAATTTCTGTTCCTATTCTCTTTGTTTTTCCATTCATCATTGATGTGGTATTAAAGATGGGATATAATCGCCTAGTGGCTGCAACGGTTACGGTTGGTGCTACAGTTGCTGGGATTGCAGGAACAACATTAGGGGTTATGACAACACTTCATATGAATGAATTGTTACAGATTACAGTTTTTGATGAGATGATTTCTAAGATTATCATTTTAGTGATTTTCGTGATTTTATTGATTGCACAAGTTATTCTTTATGGAAAGAAAACGAAAGATGTTACTGTACAAGCAATTATTGGGAAATCATCTGTAGAAGAAGATACTTCTTTTGAAGAAGTGAAGGAAGATGTTGTTCTTGTTCGTGAGGAGAAAAAGAGTGCCTCTAAGAAATCTAAGAACCAGAGTTCAAAAACTTCTACACAAAAATCAAAGAGTTCCTCAAAATCTCAGACAAAATCAACTGGTAAGAGAGGACGTCCATCAAAGAATCGTGCTGCTATGGCAAAGGAAAATTCAGAAACTTTGGTTATTTCTTCAGAAAAAAAGAAAAAGCCAAATATTTGGCCATTTGCAATTATCTTTGATTTGGTGCTTATCATTTTAGCAATTTCTGCATTTGATTGGGTTGGATTATTTGATATTAATTGGTTTCAAGATGCAACAAAAGCAGTTACTACTTATGAACTATTTGATTTTCAAATTTTTGGAAAAATTTTGGGACAAGTTAGTGCTTTTGGTGAATGGACCGTGGGAATTGAAATGCCTGCCTTTCTTATGATTGCTACTTGCATTTTAGCACTTATTTATCGTGTAAAATGGGATGATTTCATCGATGGAATTTGTGTTGGTTTTAAAAAGGCTATGAAACCTGCCGTTATCATCTTGTTAGCTTATGTGGTATTGGTTATTGTTACTTATCATCCATTCCAATTGGTATTTACTAAGGTTTTATTAGAATTTACTTCTGGAATTAATATCGTAACAATGTCCATTGTTGCACTATTGGCATCTTTCTTTAATGTAGATTTTGTTTATGTTGCACAAAATATATTACCATATCTACAAACTGTAATTACTGATGCAAAATTGTATCCTTTGATTGGATTAATTTTCCAATCTATTTACGGTTTGGTATTATTAATAGCTCCAACAAGTTTTCTTTTAATGGCAACACTTTCTTACTTAGATATCTCTTATAAACAATGGGTTCAGTACATCTGGAAGTTATTCTTAACTTTATTAGCAATTCTTGTTGTTATTTTCCTAATTGTTTTAGCTTTATAGAGAGATTCTATAGTACAAAAAGGGTAGAGTATCGATTCTATCTTTTTTTGTTTGTTCTTTTTTTCTTGAAAGTGTTTAAAAATGTTCTAAATTCGGCATAATAATCATAGACTGGAAATAGGAGGGATTGTTATGTTTTCTAAGTTTAGTGAGGATGCCCAGAAAGTATTGTTAGGGGCAAAAAGAGAGATGCAGAATTTGAAGCATCCTTATGTAGGTAGTGAACATTTAATTTTGTCCATTCTAAAAAATAATAAGGATTTAAAGAAGAAATTAGGAGAATTTCAAATTACGTATGATAATTTTTATCAGCAAGTTGTCGAACAACTTGGTGTTGGGAAGGAAGAGAATGATTGGTTTTTATTTACTCCTTTTTTAAAAAGAGCGATAGAAACGGCAATTCTTCTCGCAAAAGAGATGAATAATGGTGAGGTTACAACAGATCAATTGTTTTTAGCAGTTTTAGAAGAAGGGGAAGGTGTTGCTGTTCGTATTTTAAATCAAATGAATGTTGATATGATGGAGCTTCAAGAGTACTTTTCTGGTAGAGTTGTCGTTCGTAAAAAGAAAGGTGGAAAGAAGCTGATTGTTGAAGAATTTGGTGTTGATTTGACAAAAGAAGCAGCTTTTAATCGTTTAGATCCAGTGATAGGAAGAGAAGAGGAACTTACAAGGGTTATGGAGATTCTTTGTAGGCGTACTAAAAATAATCCTTTGTTAATTGGAGATGCAGGGGTTGGAAAAACAGCGATTGTTGAAGAGCTTGCCAGAAGAATCGTGAAAAAGCAGGTTCCTAATCAGTTGCTCGGTAAGCGAATTTTATCAGTTTCGATTGCTTCTTTGGTAGCAGGAACTAAATATCGTGGGGAGTTTGAAGAGAGAATTACAAAGATGATTGCAGAGATAGAAAAGGATCATTCGATTTTATTATTTATTGATGAGATTCATACCTTAATGGGTGCTGGTGGCGCTGAAGGAGCAATTGATGCTGCTAATATTTTTAAGCCTGCTTTGGCACGGGGAAAAATTCGTTTAATCGGTGCTACTACTACTACAGAATATAAACAATCAATTGAAAAAGATACGGCAATTGATCGGAGATTTCAATGTGTTTTTGTAGAAGAACCGACGAATGAAACTGTATATGAAATTTTAAAGAAGCTTCGTCCGATGTATGAAGATTATCATCATGTTCAGGTATCAGATGCTATTTTGAAAAGTATTATCTCTTTGACGAATCGTTATGTTAATTTTAGAAAGCAACCTGATAAATCTTTAGATATTTTAGATGAAGTTTGTTCTAAGGTTTCTCTTTCAAAAAATAAAAAGGGACAATTATTGGAGGATTATCATCAACAATTAGGAGAACTTCTAAAACAAAAGAATTATTATATTATTCATCAAAAATTCAATGAAGCTTCTAAATTAAAAACGAAGGAAAAAGAACTGGTTAGTAAAATTAATGATATTGAAGTGAAGATGAATGCGTCATCTCGTTTGAGAACTGTAAAGTTAGAGGATGTGTCTAAGGTTATTAGTAGAAAGACTAAAATCCCAGTTTATGAAATTGAACATACTCAGACTCAATTTTTTGAGCGCCTTGAAAAAAAATTGAAACGAGAGATTCAGGGACAAAATCAGGCAATTGATCAGTTGATTAAAATAACAAAGCGAATTCAGTTAGGTTTTCATGATCAAGATATTCCACCTTCTTTTTTATTCGTAGGTCCAACAGGAGTTGGGAAAACATTACTTGCGAAAAGATATAGTGAGCTTTTATTTGGAAAGAGTCATTTTATTCGTTTTGATATGAGTGAGTATGCAGATAGTAGTTCTATTACTAAGATTATTGGATCTAATCCAGGATACGTTGGATATGATGATTGTCATAATCGATTAGAGGAAATTAGAAGTAATCCTCATGCTGTCATTTTGTTTGATGAAATAGAAAAGGCTCATCCTTCTGTTTTAAATTTGTTTCTTCAAATTTTAGAGGATGGAAAGTTGACAGATGCGAGAGGAAATGTTGTTTCTTTTGCTCATCATATTATTATTATGACTTCTAATTTGGGGTTTCAAAAGCAGGAACTTGGTTTTTCTAAAAGCTCACAAACTGTAAGACGTGGAGTTCAGGATTTTCTTTCAACAGAATTAGTGAATCGAATTGATCAGGTGATTGAATTTTCTTATATGGATTCCATGGTTATTCAAAAAATTGTAAAAAATCAGTTAAAAAATGTAAGAAATCGGTTTAAGGAGAAAGGAATTCAGTTACAATTGAGTAATAAGATGGTATCACAAATTATCGATATTTGCGAATATCAGGAGTTTGGAGCACGTAGAATTCGTAAAATTATAGAAGACAAAGTAGATTCTTATGTTATAGAGAAGATTTTGTTAGGTCAGAATCACATTCATTTAGAGAATCTTTGACTTTTCTTTTTTTCTTTTTAGAAATTTTCTTTCAGAGCATAATTATGTTATAATGAATATAAATTTTATAAAAAACATATTTGTTCCATATTTTTTTGATATGGTGATATTGGAGGTTGTATGAAATTATATAATACGTTAACTAGAAAAATTGAAGATTTTGTTCCCCATCAAGAAGGGGTTGTCGGAATGTATACGTGTGGTCCGACGGTTTATCATTACGCACATATTGGAAATTTACGTACTTATATTTTTGAGGATGTATTAGAAAAAGGATTACGTTATTTAGGGTATGATGTGAAGCGAGTGATGAATATTACAGATGTTGGACATTTGACAAGTGATGCAGATGAGGGAGAAGATAAGATGGAGAAGGGAGCACGTAGAGAAAATAAGACAGTTTCTGAAATTGCGAAATTTTATACAGATGCTTTCTTTTCGGATTGTGAGAAGTTAAATATTCGAAAACCAGATATTGTAGAGCCTGCGAGTCATCATATTTCTACTTATATTGAAATGATTTCTAAAATGTTAGAAGATGGATATGCGTATATTTCTTCTGGTAATGTTTATTTTGATATTTGTAAAGCAAAGAATTATTACCAATTATCTGGGAAGAATCCTGATGATTTGATGGTTGGTGTTAGAGAGACTGTAGAAGAAGATAAAGCAAAAAGGAATCCTGGAGATTTTGGACTTTGGTTTACAATTAGTAAATTTTTAAATCAAGAGATGAAATGGGATTCTCCTTGGGGGATTGGATATCCTGGTTGGCACATTGAATGTAGTGGAATTAGTGGAAAATATTTGGGAGAGTATTTAGATATTCACTGTGGTGGTGTTGATAATATTTTTCCTCATCATACGAATGAAATTGCACAGAGTGAGGCATATTTTGGACACAAATGGTGTAGTTACTGGGTTCATGGGGAGCATTTAAATGATCAGTCTGGAAAAATGAGTAAATCAAGTGGAGAATTTTTGACAGTTTCGTTGTTAGAGGAAAAGGGATTTTCTCCACTCACTTATCGCTATTTTTGTTTAGGTAGTCATTATCGTAAGGTGTTAACTTTTACTTATGAGGCACTCAGTCAAGCAGAACAAGCATATCAGAAACTGAAAAAAAGAATTCAAAAACTTTCGAGAACTCCAGATTTGAGGGAAGGAAAAATTGATTTTTATCAAAATGCTTTTAAAGAGGCAATTTCGAATGATTTGAATACGTCTAGTATGCTTACTCTTGTTTATGATGTATTGAAGGATGAGGAATTAACGGATTTTACAAAGCTTTATTTAATTGAGGATTTTGATAAGGTTTTATCTTTAGATTTAACTAAGGAAAAAGAAGTTCGTGAGGATTTAGAAAGTTATATTTTAGAAAAAATTGAAGATAGAAACAATTTTAAGAAAGAGAAGAATTTTGTAGAAGCAGATAGGATTCGAGATGAATTGTTGTCTCAGGGGATTCGTTTAATTGATAGTCGTGAAGGAACGACTTATGAATTTTTATAGAAGTGAGGGGATAAAATGCCATATTATAGTTATAATTTTGTCGGTTATGGGTTAGTTCTCATTGGGGTAGTGATTACTTTAATTGCCCAATATTTTGTTAATAGTAAATATAGTAAGTACAAGAAAGTGAATAATAAGAAAGGTCTTTCTGGGCAAGAAGTTGCTCGTATGATTTTAGATGAAAATGGTTTGACTGATGTTTATGTTACAGAAGTAAAAGGAATTCTTAGTGATCATTATGATCCTACTAGGAAGGTTGTTCGATTATCTTCTGAGATTTTCCATGGGGAAACTGTTGCTGCTTGTAGTGTTGCAGCACATGAGGTTGGTCATGCGATTCAGGATCGGGAAGGATATTTCTTTATTCGTTTACGTGGATTTATTTTTCCGTTTGTTAATTTTGCCTCTAAATTTGGATATTTGGCAATTATGATTGGATTTTTCTTCAATATGTTAGATTTGGCATGGGGTGGAATTGGATTATTGTTGGTGATTTTATTTTTTCAATTGATTACGTTACCTGTTGAATTTGATGCCTCTAAGAGAGCTCTTGTTTATCTAGAAAAACTTAAAATTTTGGATAAGAAAGAACATGATGGAAGTGAAGAAATGTTGAGAGCTGCTGCTATGACTTATGTAGCAGGATTAGCGACTACATTGTTAGAAATTTTAAGATATGTTCTAATTTTAGTAGCAAGAGATCGAAATGATTAATCTTCTTTAACTTTCTATGGTAGAATGAATATTTAGGGTCATTATGAAAGAATAGATTGATTTAGAATTTAGTATAGGATTGTTATCTAAATTTTTGGGATAGGAAACTTCGTGATAGAAGTTTTTTCTTTTCTTTTAATTATGTTATACTTTTGGTAGGTGATTTTATGAATGTCTTAGAAATTAATGTTTTAGTGTTAGCGTATTTGGGAGATACCATTTATGAAAATTATGTCCGACATTATTTTATTTCTTTAGGAATTAATCATGTGAATGATTTGCAGAAAAGAGCAGTGGAATATGTTAGTGCGAAGGGGCAAGCTTTTTATTTACAGACTTTAATAGAACAGAACTTTTTTACAGAGGAAGAAATTTCGATGATTAGGCGTGCTAGAAATTATAAGACTACTTCTCATCCTAAAAATTGTGATATTGTAACCTATAAGTATGCAACTGCACTGGAGGCAGTGATTGGGTATTTAGATTTATTACAAAGAAAGGAACGAATTAGTGAGATAATGAGTCAAATATTGGAGGAAAAGGTATGTTAGTATATGGTAGAAATGTTGCTTTAGAGTTTTTGAAAAAAAATGAAAAAGTTAGAAAAATCTATTTACAAGAGAATTTTCATGATAAAAAATTAATTTTATCTATAGAAAAATTTAAAATTCCAGTAAAAACTATGTCCAAAATAGAATTAGATCAACTTGCAAATGGAATTCATCAGGGTATAATTTTGGATGTAGAGGATTTTAGTTATACGGATTTTGAAAATTACTTGGATATTGAGGACGCATTTGTTGTAATTTTGGATCATTTGGAGGATCCCCATAATTTGGGGGCTATCATTCGTACTTGTGAGGCAGCAGGAGTAACAGGAATTATTTTACCTAAGAATCGTGGAGTTTCAGTGAATGCAACAGTTATAAAAACAAGTGCAGGGGCAGTTTCTAATATTTCTATTAGTATGGTTACAAATTTAAATCAAACAATTCGTAATTTGAAGGAACATGGTTTTTGGGTCGTCGGAACGGATATGGAAAATAGTACCGATTATCGAGAACTTGATTATTCTGGTAAAATTGCTTTGGTGATTGGAAATGAAGGAGAGGGGATGAGTAGATTGGTCCGTGAGTCTTGTGATTTTATTGCTAAAATCCCTATGTGTGGTAAAGTAAATAGTTTAAATGCCAGTGTGGCAGCCGGAATTTTAATTTATGAGGTGTTTCGGCAGAAAGGATAAAATGAAAGGATATCAAAAATATAATGATTACGAATTAATTTATATGGTAGGTGAGAATAATGAGGATGCTTTCTCTGTTCTTTATGATAAATACCAACCTTTATTAAAAAAGTATGCAGGTCAGTATTATCAATATTATAAAAACTATGGAATAGAATATGATGATTTGTGTCAGGAAGCCTATTTGGCTTTTGATCGAGCAATTCGCTATTATCGTGAAGATGGAGAAACTTTATTTTATACTTTTTTGTGTATTACAGTGCGGAGTAAGATTTTAAATTATATTAAGGGGTATCAGGCAAAAAAGAACTCTCTTTATTTGGAATCTTTTTCTTTGGATCAAGTTTGTCATGGAAGTGATCAATGCCTTGGGGATTATTTGGAAGATCCTTCTGCGTTAGATCCTGAAAGGGAATATTCTAGGGGGATGGTTTCTATGCAAGTTCATCATTTTTGTCTAGATTTGGATATGGAAACAGGACAAATGTTTGAACTTTATTGGAATGGTTTTTCTAATCTTGAAATTTCGCAATTATTAGATATTGATTTAGCAAAGGTACTTTTGAGTTTACGAAAAGCTAGGAGGTTGTTAAGAGATTATTTAGGGAATTGAAATTTTTTTTGAGTAGTGTATAATGATAATAGGTGATACTATGGGACGTCTTAATATCATAGATTTTGGTCTTTCAAATATGTCGAGTGATTATAAGCGTAATTTTTTTTATCAATTAGATGCACAACTTAAAGTGATTCATCAAAATGGTGGAATCGTGAGAAATTTTCATCCTCGGACTGTTTATATTGATGAGGATTCTAGAGTTCCTTCTTTTCAAGCAGTATATCCAAATTCTATGACCTTTTTTGATGAAGAGGATTTAAAAAGAGCACAGATTGAAGATGTGGAAATGCTTTCGACTTTGGCTTTTTGTGTGTATTTATCCGATGGGGATTCTGGATATCGATTGGAGGATGGATTAATTCAATTTGATGTATTAAAAAAGAATATGGATTTTGTAAATACTTATTTTCCAGAAGAAGATTTAGAATATTATGAACAGGTTTTTACAGATAGTGATAACTTAAGTTATTATAGTGAATATATTAATCGAAAGATGAATCAATCAAATTCTTTGGGGGTATCTCGTACGTTAACAAAAAGTACGGAAGCGGGTCGAGCAATGGCACAAAATCAAAAAGAGGCAGCTTATGTAAATTATATTTTGACTTTTAGTATGGTTGCTGTATTAACAATGCTTTTTGTACTTGCTGCATTTTTAATTCGTTAATTATTTTTAAAAATTTTATAGAAAATAATAAATATAAAAATCGTATTGACTATTTCTACTCTTTTGTGTTATCTTAATGGTGAACACGAAAGGGTGTTTTTATTTTGATACAAAAGGTGGGTAAAAATGGCAAAGGTTGTAAAATCCAAACGGGAAGTTTTGGATGTTGATCAAGAGTTAAAAAATCTTGAATTGAAAACGAAAAAAACAAAGGACAAGAAGGATAAGTCTAAAATTAAGGATGAAAACAAAGGGCAATCGAAGGATTCAAAGAAAAATTCTAAAAAAGTAAAAGTGAAAGAATCCAGAAGGGGAATTTTTAAGTATTTTCATGAGGTAAAAGCAGAGGTTTCTAAAGTAAAATGGCCAGGGAAGAAAGATATGGTCAAATATTCTGTGGCAACACTTTCCTTTATTTTATTTTTTTCAGCATTTTTCTATGTAATTGATTTGATTTTCGCATTACTGAAGACAGGGGTGTAATTATGGATAAGCAATGGTATGTAGTAAATACTTATTCTGGTCATGAGAATAAAGTAAAAGAAAAACTTGAGATGCGTGCAGAAAGTATGGATATGCAGGATTATATTTTTCGAGTAATCGTTCCTGAGCAAAAAGAAGTAGAAGTGAAAGATGGTATCGAAAAAGAGAAAATTAGAAAAATGTTTCCAGGATATATTCTCGTTGAAATGGTGATGAGTGATGAAGCGTGGTATGTGGTTCGTAATACACCAGGAGTTACAGGATTTATTGGATCTAGTGGAAAGGGTGCAAAACCTACGCCATTACAACCGTTTGAGGTAGATAAGATTCTAAATAATATGGGAATGAGCCGTATTGATATGAATAAGGAGTTAGAAAAAGGACAACGTGTTCGTATTGTTTCAGGTCCATTTGCTGGTATGTTTGGAGTGATTGATGAAGTAGATTCTGTTACTCAAAAAGTATTATTGTTGGTTGATTTGTTTGGACAAGAAACTTCTGTAGAGGTGGAAGTTTCCGAAATTGAAGTGACCAATTAAGAATAAAAACTAAATAATTTTGTCATTGGTATTCAATTTTATAGAAAAAACTTGCTTTTTTCTATGAATAATGTTATTATTTAAGGGCTATATTTAATTATATAGATTTAGTGGGAAGCAATGAAGTGAAAGATTAAAAGAAATCGAGCGGATAAAAAGCTACTTGGACCACACACGTGAAAACGGAACAAAAATTTATAGGAGGTGTTTTTCGTGGCAAAAGAAGTTGTAAAAAAGATTAAATTACAAATTCCTGCTGGTAAGGCTACACCTGCTCCACCTGTTGGAACAGTATTAGGACCTGCTGGAATTAATTTACAAGAATTTTGTACAAAATATAACGATGCAACAAGAGAAAAAATGGGAGATATTTTACCAGTTGAAATTTCTGTTTATGATGATAGAAGTTTTGATTTTGTAATTAAGACTCCACCTGCAGGATTCTTAATTAAGAAAGCTGCTGGGGTACAGAAGGGTGCTAGTAAAACTGGTAGTGAAACTGCTGGTTCTATTACAAGAGCACAATTAAGAGAAATCGCAGAGATTAAGTTACCGGATTCAAATGCTTATACAGTAGAAGAGGCAATTAAAAGTATTGAAGGTACTGCTCGTAATATGGGAATTACAATTACAGATTAATTGAGTTAGTTATGATTCATATAGGTGATATACCTATGTGGGAGAGATCCGCTTATCGACTTTGATATCCTAGATATCATATCTCGCTATCTGTGTAGAGATACACAAATACCACATAAGGAGGAAAGAGTATGAAAAAACATGGTAAAAAATATGTTGAAGCAATTCAAAAGGTAGAAAAATCAAAGCTTTATACCAAAGAAGAAGCTGTTAAGTTAGCAAAAGAAACTTCTACTACTAAGTTTGATGGTAGTATTGAGGTTGCATTGAGACTTAATTTAGATACCAAGAAAGCTGATCAACAATTAAGAGGAGCAATTGTATTGCCTCATGGTACAGGAAAAACCAAACGTGTATTGGTAATTGCTAAAGGAGAAAATGTAAAGAAAGCTACAGAAGCAGGTGCTGATTATGTTGGGGATACTGATATGCTAGAGAAAATTGAGAAAGAGAATTGGTTCGATTTTGATGTTATGATTGCTACACCTGATATGATGCCTTTACTTGGTAAGTTAGGTAGAGTTTTAGGACCTAAAGGATTAATGCCAAACCCTAAGACTGGGACAGTAACTACTGATGTAGCAAAGGCTGTATCTGAAGTAAAAGCTGGACGTGTTGAGTATCGAACTGATAGCTTTGGAAATGTTCATGGGATTATTGGAAAGGTTTCTTTTACAGAAGAACAGTTGGTAGAAAATTTGAATGCATTTGTAGCAGCTATTCTTAAAGTAAAACCAGCAACAGTAAAAGGGGATTATGTTAAGAATATTTCTGTTGCAAGTACTATGGGTCCTGGAATTAAAATTATTCCAAATTCTTTTGACAAATAGAAAAATATCATTTATAATATTAGTAATTTATTGGTGCCAAAGACAGTAGGTATAAAGATAAATCCTACCGAGGACTTAAAAAGTGATTTTTGAAGGTTCTTGGCGTAGGCTAGAACCTTTTTCTATGGCATCCCTAAATAAAAATGGTGAAAGGGAGGTGTTTGAATGGCAAATGCAAGAGTCTTGGAACAAAAGCAGGCAATTGTTGATGAAATTAAAGATACAGTTTCTAAATCTTCTACGATTGTTTTATTTGATTACCGAGGATTAACAGATGGTGAATCAAAAGAGCTTAGAAGAACACTAAGAGAATCTGGAAGCGACTATAAGGTATATAAAAATACTTTAATGGCGAGAGCTTTTTCAGATCTTGAGATTGACTTGGATGAGAGTTTAGAGGGACCTAGTGCTTTGGCGTTTGGAGAAGACGCAATTGCACCTATTAAGGTTTTATCAGATTTTTCAAAGGCACATCCAGCATTAATGTTAAAAGTAGGGATTGTAGATGGAGAAAAGTCAGATCAGGCTACACTTATGGAGCTTGCTAAGATTCCATCAAGAGAAGGTCTACTTACAATGCTTGCTGGTGGAATGATTCAAATCGCAAAGGATTTATCAATCTGTTTAGATTTGTATGCACAACAAAAAGAGGGAGAGTAATCTCCAATTTATAAAAATAAGGGAGGAAAAAGAAAATGGCAAAGTTAACAAAAGAAAGCTTTATTGAAAGCTTAAAAGAAATGAGTCTTTTAGAAATTAAAGAATTAGTAGATGCAATGAAAGAGGAATTTGGTGTAGATCCAAGTGCAGTGGCTGTTGCTGCTGCTCCTGCTCAAGGAGATGCTGCTGATGATAGTAGTGCTACAGTTTCTGTAGTAATTTCAGATGCAGGTGCTGCTAAAGTTAACGTAATCAAAGTAGTTCGTGAAATTACTGGATTAGGATTAAAAGAATCTAAAGATATCGTTGACAATAATGGTACTGTTAAAGAAAATGTTTCTAAAGACGAAGCAAATGATATTAAAGCTAAGCTTGAAGAAGCTGGAGCTACTGTTGAATTTAAGTAATTCAATCAATGTTTTAAGGAATCACACTTGTGATTCTTTTTTTGTTCATTCTTGTATCGTCCATTTCTTGTTTTTTTAAGGTTTATATATTTAGAAGTAAAAGAGGGGATGTTAAAAGCAAGATATAAAGTAAAAAAAGAAAAATCAGTATAAAGATGATTATAATCTGTATAGAAAGTTTGGAGTATTGATGCAGGTCCTTGTGCTTTTAAATGTTTCGTAGGCCTCGCTAATTTTCTTACTATGCCAATTGTTTTAGCGCTTGCTTTAGGGACTACTTCCATATGAATTTTTTGTGTCTTCTATAGTAGCATTAGTTAAAGTAATTAGTAAAATCACTACTGAATTAGGAGAAGCCTTTGGATTAGAAATAGAAAAAAATATTGGTCAAGAAAGTGCAGGTAGAAGACGATAATAATGAATGTATCTATTTTATCTTAGAAATATCACTTTCTTCAGTTTAAACGGATAGAATTTTTTCGTAGGGAATAGAGATTTGAATGTTTAAAAAGATGATATGGAAATCATTCTAAATATCAACAAAGTGTAAATTAATGTATATTATCTTGACTTTGTAATTATTTTCTACTATTTTTTCTTGACCTTTCATAAAATAGTAGTGTATTATATGATTACGAAGGGAGAACTAGCTATTTTTTATTTGATAGTTGGTTCTTTTTTACTTTTGTTAATAAAATATAATGTATATTTCTTAGGAGGAGTAATTTGGCACAATATTTTGATAATGTATCATTACCAAGCGAAATCAAAAAAATATCTGTAAATATTTTATCTGCAAGATTGGAGTTATCAACAGATAATGGTGTTTTTTCAAAAGATAAACTTGATTTTGGAACGAGGTTATTGCTTGAAAATCTTCCATTAGAGGAAGTTAGAGGTAAAGTATTAGATGTCGGTTGTGGATATGGTCCGATTGGATTGTATTTAGCAAGTACTACTGATTGTTCTATTGATATGTGTGATGTGAATCGTCGGGCACTGCATCTTGCAAAGATGAATGCCAAGGAAAATCATCTTTCTGTTTCTATTTTTGAAAGTGATTGCTATCAAAAGATAGTAGATTTATATAATATAATAATTACTAATCCGCCGATTCGAGCGGGGAAAAAGGTTGTATATCAGATACTGATGGGTGCAAAAGAACATATGACCAGTAATGGAATTTTGTTTTGTGTCATTCATAAGGATCAGGGAGCCAAATCGACGATTTCTGATTTGGAAAAATTGTATAATGTAACTATCTTGAAAAAAAACAAAGGTTTTTTTGTAATAAAATGTATAAATCGTTGACTTGTTGAATGATTTGTGCTAATAATATAAATTGGCAACGTATTATTTTTTATAAATATGTTCTTTGATTATATATGTGTATAGGGGTGAATTTTGTGGCATATAAAATAATTAATTGCGGTAAACATCGTAAAAGAAGAAGTTTTTCTAGAATTAAGAATACTTATGAGCTCAAGGATCTTTTAGAGATTCAAACAAAGTCTTACCAATGGTTTACAACGACTGGTATTAAAGAAGTTTTTCAGGACTTATTTCCCGTAGAAAATTTTGCTGGAACTTTATCTTTAGAGTTTGGTGAATATCATTTTGATGAACCAAGATTTTCTATTAAAGAATGTAAAGACAGAGAAACTACGTACTCTGCTCCTTTAAAAGTAGATGTCAGACTTTTTAACCATGAAACTGGTGAAGTAAAAGAACAAGAAATTTTCTTGGGTGATATGCCAATTATGACAGATAGTGGAACTTTTGTTATTAATGGTGCAGAACGTGTTATTGTATCCCAATTGGTTCGTTCTCCAAGTGTATACTTTAATCTTGAAATTGATAAAAATGGTCGTGAGTTGATTACATCTCAAATTATTCCAACTCGTGGTACTTGGCTTGAATTTGAAGCAGATGCTCGTGATGTATTATATGTAAGAATTGACAGAACTCGTAAAGTAACACTTACTACTTTATTGCGTGCTTTTGGTTTGTCTAGTGATGATGATATTCGTGGGTTATTTGGTAAAAATGAATATATTGAGAACACAATTCTTAAAGATTCTACGAAGAATACAGATGAGGCTTTGATTGAGATTTATGAGAAATTAAGACCTGGTGAGCCAGCGACTCTTGATTCCTCTAAAAATCAAATTATCACTCGTTTCTTTGATGAATTCCGTTATGATTTGGCTCGTGTTGGTCGTTATAAATTTAATCGTAAATTGAATGTACTAGAACGATTATTGAATCAAACTTTAGCAGAAGATATTAAAGTAGATGGTGAGATTGTTGTTTCAAAAGATACCCTTGTAACGAAAGATATATTAGAAACATTAAAACCTATTTTTGCATCTGGTTATGGATTCAAGGATGCGAAAATTAATGATGAACTTGATGTCTATAAAAGAATTCAAGAAGTTAAAATTTACAATCCTAATAAAAAAAGCGAGAAAATTACGCTTATTGGTAATGACCAAGATGTGGAAGTTAAACGTCTTACAATTCCTGATGTATATGCTGCCGTTTCTTATTACCTCTGTTTACTAAGTGGAATTGGTAATTATGATGAGATTGACCATTTGGGAAATCGTCGTATTCGTCAAGTAGGAGAACTTTTACAAAATCAATTCCGTATTGGTGTTTCTCGTATGGAACGTGTAATTCGTGAGAGAATGACAACACAAGAGATGGAAGAAGTAACACCAAAAACATTAATTAATATTCGTCCAGTGACTGCTGCGATGAAAGAATTCTTTGGATCTAGTCAATTATCACAATTTATGGATCAGATTAATCCTATTTCAGAGCTTACTAATAAACGTCGTTTGTCAGCACTTGGACCTGGTGGATTATCAAGGGATCGTGCTGGTATGGAGGTTCGTGATGTTAATCCTTCTCATTATGGAAGAATTTGTCCAATTGAATCACCTGAAGGACAGAATATTGGTTTGATTACTTCTTTAGCTAGTTATGCTAAGGTGGACGAGTATGGATTTATTATGACTCCATATCGTAAGGTTGAGAATTGTAAAATCACAGAGCAAGTAGATTATTTAACTGCTGATGAAGAAAGTGATGTGATTATTTCACAAGCTACTGTTACGACAGATGATAATAATGTAATGATTGATGATCAAGTAGCGGCTCGTTTCCGTGGTGAAAATATTCTTGTTAAACCTGAACAAGTAGATTATATTGATGTTTCTCCACAACAAGTAGTTGCAGTTACGACAAGTTGTATTCCATTTTTGGAGCATGATGATGCCACTCGTGCTTTGATGGGAGCTAATATGCAACGTCAGTCTGTACCATTATTAAAAGCGGAAGCTCCACTTGTTGGAACAGGAGTTGAATATATTGCTGCAAGGGATTCTGGTGCTGCGATTGTATCAAAAGCGGATGGTATTGTTGAGTATGTTGATGCAAAGCACATTGTAGTTAAGAACAAAACAGGAAAAGATACCTATTATTTGGCAAATTTTGAAGAAAGTAACCAAGATTCTTGTTATCATCATAGACCTTGTGTTCAAGTGGGTGATGAAGTAAAACGTGGGGAAGTCATTGCCGATGGACCAAGTATGGATCATGGAGAATTAGCGCTTGGTAAAAATGTCGTTGTAGCTTTTATGACATTTAATGGATATAACTATGAGGATGCTGTTATCCTAAATGAAAAACTTGTAAAAGATGATGTTTATACATCGATTCATATTGAAGATTATCAGATGCAATGTCGTGAAACGAAATTAGGACCAGAAGAGATTACTCGTGATATTCCAAATGTTAGTGATGAAGCACGTAAGAACTTAGATGAAAACGGTATTGTCATTATTGGTACAGAAGTAAAAGAAGGAGATATCTTAGTTGGTAAGGTTACTCCGAAAGGAATGGCTGAACTTACTTCAGAAGAAAAACTACTTCATGCAATCTTTGGAGAGAAGACACGTGAAGTTAGAGATACTTCTTTACGTGTTCCACATGGTGGAGAAGGAATCGTTCATGATGTTAAGATTTATTCTCGTAAAGATAATGATGAATTACCAGCTGGTGTAAGCAAAGTAATTCGTGTATATATCGCTCAAAAACGTAAGATTCAAATTGGAGATAAAATGTCTGGTCGTCATGGAAATAAGGGTGTAATTTCCTTAATCCTACCAGAAGAAGATATGCCATATTTACCAGATGGACGTCCTGTTGATATTATGTTAAATCCACAAGGGGTACCTTCTCGTATGAATATTGGACAGGTGCTAGAACTTCATTTAGGTATGGCAGCTAAAAGCTTAAATGTTCATATTGCGACTCCAGTATTTGATGGAGCGAACGAGGAAGATATTGCAGATATGATGGCTGAAGCTGGAATGGATTCAGATGGAAAGACTGTTTTATATGATGGTCGTACGGGTGATCCATTTGATAATCGTATCGCTGTTGGTGTTATGTATATGATTAAACTTCATCATATGGTAGATGATAAGCTACATGCACGTAGTACAGGACCTTACTCTTTAGTTACGCAACAACCTCTTGGTGGAAAAGCACAATTTGGTGGACAGAGATTTGGAGAAATGGAAGTATGGGCACTAGAAGCTTATGGTGCTGCTAATACACTTCAAGAAATTATTA
>CANOYR010000017.1 GCA_947571655.1 uncultured Caryophanales bacterium | reverse complement strand
CAAACAGCAACTCCAGCGATAGATCCAAATCTTTCAATCACACCAGACGTAGCTAATACTTTACAAACAGCTGTGGATCAAACAGCAACTACGAATAATACGACTCCAATAGTAACAACTACTCAGACAGGAACATTACAACCAGGAGATCATTATACAGCACAATCTTATCAATTATCAGAAGAAGATAAACGTCAATTAATGGCACTAGTTGGGGGAGAAGATAACCATTCTTATGAAGGAGCCCTAGCAGTTGCTTCGACGATTCTAAATCGTTGTGAGAGTCCTCAGTGGTCTAATTATGGTGGAAGTAACCCTCTGGCTCAAGCTAAGGCAAAAGGACAATTCGTTGCTTGGAATGGAAATATAACCAAATCTTATTTAAAGGATAGTTCAAAAATTCCAAATTATGTTGAACAGGCTGTAGAAGATGCACTAAATGGAACAAGAAACCATAGTTTTACAAGATTTAGGGCAAATACAAATCCAGGAAAAGATCGTGTTCAAATAGGAGAAAATGGAAATTACTATTTTTAAATTTAATAAATTATAAAATAGTATTTACAAATAAGAGATATCAAACAATGACAAATGTTAGAATTTTTTTTGCACATTTTATCATTTTATGATACTCTTAAAATATAAAATCAATAAAAATAGGAGGATATAATATGAATGGAAATTTATCAATGCAACCAGAAGAAATCAGTGCAACTGTACAAAACGTTTTAAATAAATCAGAAGAATTAACAGGAATAATAAATAGTATTACTCAAATTGTCGAAGGAACAGCAGAAGCTTGGACCGATTTAGCTTCAATAGAATATGCAGAAAATTTAACAGCATATCAAACAATTATCCAAGAACTAAATAGAAACTATGTGTTAGCCATGGATACTCTAAAAGGAGATACCGAAATTCATGTAGATACAGCGGCTGCCAATGCTGCTGCTGTTAAAAACACCTTATTCCCATACTAAAGTAGTAAATATAAATAAGCATTAAAATAAACAAATAAGATTATGAAAAATAATAAAAATGAGCAGAGAATCATTGATTGGGAGGCTATGAAATGGATGGAGTAAAAACCTTAAGTATAGAGGGACTTATCAATAACAGTTCTAAACTAAATAATGTATCCTTACAAATATCTGAGATATGTGAAAGTATGCATTCAGAAATAACAAAGTTAAGAGAAAATGGTGCATTTCAAACAGTGCAGGGAGCAAGTGATCAATACTTCGCTAATATTGAACAACTTCAAGGAAATGTACCGAAATTTACAGAAGCAATTCTAAAATTTTCCAAATTTTTATCTGAATATGTAAAGAATAGTTATGCAGATATTGATGAAGAATCTAGGCAAAAAATCGAAGCAAATTTAGGAGATGCGATTAGTAAACTTGACGCGATGGGAGTATCTACAGGAGGAAGTGCAACTGCAAATACAAGTGGTGGAGCAAGTCAATCTGGTAGTGCCGCTGTAGAAACATCTCAATCGACGCCATCTACTAGCAATACTCAAACGGTATCTTCTGACACAGCTCAAAATATAGATTACACTAAGATTTCTACAAGTGCTCAAGGAGCATTACAAGGAAATTTTGTAAATAGTAATTCTGTGCATAAAGAAGCATTTGCAGATGGTAATTTGGAATTTGTTACTCGACCAGATGGAAGTGTTCAAATTGTAAAGGATGGAACAGTGATGGGATATACCACTCAAGAAGGAATCTCTAGCAATCAAACGTCAGCGATGCAAAATGATCCTAGATATCAGCAAAACACCAATTCAACACCCTCAACGACCTCTACAATAGATTCTGAAAGTGTAGCTACAGCTAACCAAGCCTCAGCAATGCAAAATGATCCTAGATATCAGGCAGCAAATAATACATCTTTTTCAGAAAATAGTACAGGAGAAGTGAAAAGTGCACTTACTAGTATGGGAGTAAGTGGAAAAACGTTCCCTTCAGGTAGTTCAACCTCTACTAGCAATACACAACCAGTAGGAAATCAAGGACAGATTCCAGAAGGAGTTTCTGGTCCATTTAGTCAAACTTCAATACAAAACGACCGTAGATATCAAGCAACAAGTAATGCGGCAAATAATACATCCTTTTCAGAAAATAGTACGGGAGAAATAAAAAGTGCACTTACTAGTATGGGGGTAAGTGGAAAAACGTTCTCTTCAGTTGGATCAACCTCTACTAGCAATACACAACCAGTAGAAAATCAGGGACAGATTCCAGAAGGAGCTTCTGGTTCATTTTCATCAGGAGACGATATAATAACAGGAAATAAAATCGAAGAATATACAGCAAGTGAAGATATTCTCACTGGAAATTATATCGAAGAACACATGGAATAATTCGTTTAATTAAAAATAAAAAAATCAAGGGGCAAAAACTTCTTGATTTTTAATATTTGTCTAAGGAAAATTGTAAAAAATATAGGAAATATTTTTGATTCTATTGTTTTATCTACAAATTTATTGGTATAATATTCTTATAGATAATAGGAGCTGGATTATGAGGATAACCATTATTAGAGAAAGAAAACTAGAACATTTTATCTTACCAGAACTAGTAGATGGAAATTACTGGGTTTTTTATACAGATAAAAGAGGAAAAACAAAAGAATTGGTAAATGTAATTGCAGAAGATGAAGTTTGGGTTATGAAAAAAAATAAAGATGTTTCCATCATCAATCTAGCAGGAACAGAAACCTATGATCAAATTGCTCTAAAGAATGGGGGACTTTACTTTTTAAACTTAGAAGATGAAAAAATAATTCTTTACACCTCCTCATTTTGTGATGATTTTCTCTCAAATTATGAGATTACTTCAAAAAATGAGATTACGATTGGACAAGCAAATACCAATACGATTATTATGAGAAATCCTTTGGTACGTAATATACATGCTAAGCTATTATTTGATGGAAATCAACTAATGATACAACCCACAGGAAATGGCGTTTATGTAAACAATAAAATGATTTCTGCAAATAGTGTCTTAAAAATTGGAGATATTCTCTTTATCTATGGACTAAAATTAATCTATATGGGGTCTTTTATTACCATTCAAAACCCACAAAATGAGTATTTTATTCAAGAGAATAGCTTGAAGCTTCGACCAGTAGAAGCAATGAATGTTATTGATGAAAAAGAGCAAATTGATTTATCAGAGTTAGAACTATATAAAGAAGAAGATTATTTCTATCAGTCCCCAAGATTACGTAGTTCTATTGAAAAAAAGGAAATTACCATTGATGCACCCCCAGCAAGTCAGGAACAGGGAAAAGCACCTTGGATTTTTACAGTAGGACCGATGCTTACCATGGCATGTACCTCCATTATGTCAGGGTACACAGCCATTATGGGATTAATGGATGGAACTCGTAGCAAGGCTACAGCGATTCCCTCCTTAATTATGTGCTTTACAATGATGTTTGGTACAATTTTACTACCACTAATGTCAAGAAGATATCAACGTCAACAAAAAGAAAAAAGAGAAAAATATCGGCAGAATAAATATCGTAAATATTTATTCGATATTGAACAACAAATTGACACAGAAATGAAAAAACAGACACAAATATTAAACGAAATTTACTTGCCTCTAGAGATGTGTGAAAATATTATTATAAATCGTAAAAGGGTTCTATGGGAGCGACGTACCGAAGATAATGATTTTTTATCTATTCGATTAGGTCTTGGTATTGTTCCAGCAGAAATTGATGTGAAAGCCCCAGAACAGGGATTTACACTAGATGAAGATAATCTTTTAGCCGAAGTAGATAAAGTCGTTTATAAATCACGTGAATTAATTAACGTCCCAGTAGGGATGAATTTAGCACAGAAAAATATAGTGGCAGTGATGGGGGTGGAGAAAGAACGAAATATATTTATTTCTAATCTTATCTTGCAACTCATTACTTTTCATAGTTATACCAATTTAAAAATCATATTTTTATTAGATAATATTGATGAAGAAGACTATAGTTTTGCTAAAGTTCTTCCGCATTGCTGGGACAACAACAAAGAAATCCATTTTTTCGCAACCAATACGGACGAAATGAAATCAATCGATGCTTATTTACAATCTGTAATAGAAGAAAGAAAAAATAGTGCAGCAGATCAAACTAATAAAACGGTAGATTATCGGAGTTTTGCTCCCTATTATTTCATCCTTACCAATAGTTACAAATCAGTGAAAAACCTTGGAATAATTCAACAAATACTAAATTCCTCAGTAAACTTTGGATGTTCACTCATGATTCTTACCGATTTAATTTCTCAACTTCCAAAAGAATGTGGTACATTCTTAGATATTCTAGAAAAAACCTCTGGACTTGTAGAGAATGAGTTGATTTCTACCAAACAGAAACAGTTTACAATTGATCATAATCCATTAATTAGTCTAGAGCGTTGTAGTATGAAACTTGCCAATATTCCAATTATGGCAGAAGATGAAAATTCCAATTTACCAGGAATGCTTACATTCTTAGAAATGTATGGAGTAGGAATGGTAGAACAATTAAACTCTGCCAATACCTGGCAAGCGAATGATCCAACATCGACTTTAAGTGCACCAATCGGAGTCTATGCTGGCGGCGAATTATTTAAGTTAGATTTACACGAAAAACAGCATGGACCTCATGGCTTAATCGCAGGTTCTACGGGTAGTGGTAAATCAGAATTTATCATCACTTACGTACTTTCTATGGCAGTAAATTATCATCCTTATGAAGTTCAATTCGTTTTAATTGACTACAAAGGTGGAGGTTTAGCAGGAGCTTTTGAAAACAGAGAAACAGGAATTCGTCTACCACATCTAGCAGGAACAATTACAAACCTAGATACAGTAGAAATGAATCGAAGTCTAGCTTCCATTCAAAGTGAACTTCGAAGACGACAGAAAATGTTTAATGAAGCAAGAGAATCATTAGACGAAAGTACAATTGATATCTATAAATACCAAAAATTATATCGACAAGGATTAGTTAAAGAACCGATGTCCCATTTATTTATCATTTCGGATGAGTTTGCCGAATTAAAGCAACAGCAGCCAGAATTTATGGCACAACTAATCTCAACTGCACGTATTGGTCGTAGTTTGGGTGTACATTTAATTCTTGCTACTCAGAAACCAAGTGGAGTAGTAAATGATCAAATTTGGTCCAATGCTAAATTTAAAGTCTGTTTAAAAGTACAAGAACGAGCAGATAGTATGGATATGATTAAAAGACCTGATGCTGCGATGCTAAAAGAAACAGGAAGATTTTATCTACAGGTTGGATACAATGAATACTTTGCCCTTGGACAATCGGCATGGTGTGGGGCCAAATACTATCCATCAGAACGATTACAACGAAAGATGGATGACTCCATTATGTTTGTTGACCGAATTGGAACGGTGATAAAAACCGTATCCGATACAAAAAAACAGGAAAAAGTTGCTGATGTCGGAGAACAACTACCCAATATTGTAAAATATCTAATAGGAATTGCCGAAAAAGAGGATATTCATGTAAGACAATTATGGTTAGATCGAATTCCTGATATTATCTATCTCGAAGACTTAAAGAAAAAATATGGGTATCAAAAACAGAACTTTGTAATGAACCCAATCGTTGGAGAATTTGATGATCCAAATAATCAACGGCAAGGCTTACTAACTCTCCCGCTTACAACAAGTGGACATACTGCAATTTATGGAGTTACGGGAAGTGGAAAAGAAAATCTATTGAGTACAGTTACGTATTCCATGATTACTACTTATGCCGTAGAAGAAGTCAATATTTATATCTTAGATTTAGGCGCAGAAACCTTAAAAATGTTTATAAATGCACCACAAGTAGGGGATGTTGCTACAACTTATGACAAAGAAAAAATCAATAATCTTTTTAAAATGATTCGAGAAGAAATTGAAAAAAGAAAAGATTTATTTACAGATTACAATGGAGATTATCAAACATACTGTAAAGAAAGTGGAAAAAGTATTCCTAATATTGTTGTAATTATCAATAACTTTGCTGCCTTTTTAGAACTCTATGCACCATTAGAAGAGGATTTAATTCAACTTACTCGTGAAGGATTAAAATATGGAATTATCTTTATCATCTCCGCAACAAATGTAAATACTATTCGTTATAAACTAGCTCAAAATATTGGTCAAAAATTAGTTCTTCAATTAAATGATGATTCAGAATATACAGGACTCATTGGAAGAACCAACGGTGTCTTTCCATCAAAAGCTCAAGGACGTGGATTGGTTCGTTTAGAAGAAGTCTATGAATTTCAAACTGCCTATATCAGTGATAGCGTTTCTCAAACCGTAAAAAGCACCATTGAAATTTTGAAATCTCAAATGAAAACAAAAGCTCGCTTGATTCCAGTACTCCCAGAGATTGTAACCGTTGATTTCTTAAAAGAATCAATTCGAGGATTGAACAATCTTCCAATTGGTGTTTGTACAGAGGATTTAAGTGTTGTTTCTCTAGATTTAAGAAAAAATTTTATTAACATCGTAGCGACACAGGATATAAGTATTACAGAAAAATTCATTTGTGGATTTACGGATGTCTTATTAGAAATTGGAGAAACCTTATCAGTAGTTGTAGATATTAGCCACAATTTTACAAAGGAAAATTTTAACAATTCGATGTATTTTAACGAAAAAGTGGATGATATTTATCGATTCTTAGAGGAAGACATTGTAACAAAGTTTAATCTCATTAACAGCAAACCTGGGGGAGATGGAGAAATTCGTAATATGAAACAAGTGGTATGTACGATTATTGGTTTCAGCAAGTTCTATGAGAGCCTAAATCCAACCAAGAAAAAGAATTTCGCCTTTTTACTAAAGACTGCTACAATGATAAAAAAATACGCATTTATACTTGTCGATACTGCAGATGGATTTAAAAAGATTGCTTATGAAAGTTGGTATCGAGAATATATTTCAGGAGATGATGGTCTTTGGATTGGTTCGGGCGTTTCTAATCAAATGACAATACGACTAAACAAGACGACCAAAGAAATGCGAGAAGAAATTAATGATAGCTTCGGATTCTTAGTAAAAAAAGGAAATCCAAGATTAGTAAAAGTATTAGAAAAAGAAGTAATAAAGGAGGAAGAACAAGATGCATAATAAAATATTAATCGTTTTGGAAGTTCCCTCTATCGAAAAAAATTTCAACGTATTTTTACCAATCAATAAAAAAATTAGTAGTTTAATTGTTCTATTAACCAAAGCTATTTCTGAACTAACAGCAGGTGGTTATAAAATTCGTGGAAATGAGCGTTTATATAACAAAATAAATGGATTGAAATACGAAGGTGATATCTATTTAAAGGATTCAGATTTAAGCAATGGATCTATTGTAATTTTAATATAGGAGGGTTTTTATGAATTTAGTAGAAAAAATGAATGAGGTCCAAGCTGTTGGAGAAAAAATCAAACAGCAAGGAAATGAATATGATCTTTTAATGGAAAAAATGTATCAAACGATTGCGACTTTAGAAGAGCAATGGACAGGAAATCAGCAAGATTATTTAGTTTTTATGGATCGCGTAGTACAAGAAGAAAAGAATATGAGAATGGTTGGAAAAATTATAGGGGAATATGGACAAATATTAGAAGATATTTCTAACAATACAGTAACGATGAGTGATACAATAAAATCAACGATAGGTAGGGTGTAAATATGGCAAAAGGATGGATTGAATTAGATTTAGAGAAAATTGATGAAGAACAAGTAAGCTTCATAAAACCGAAATTAGTAGAGAAGTCATTGATATTAGAATCACAATATAAATCTTCTTCCTTATTTCAGCAAATGCAATCATTTTCAGGACATAACATTTCGACAGTTGCAAAAAAAATAGAAGCAAAAATAAACAATACCAAAAATTCCATTCAAAATATTTCTGATTTTGTTTCAGAATGTCAGCAAGATTACTTAAGTTTGGATACCTTTTTAGCAGGTGGATCGAGTATTGTAACGACCAGTGCCTCTGCTAATTCAGTGATTGGTGGTATTCAGCTTTCAGAATATACGCACATTGACTTTGAAATTCCAAATAGTAAAATAAAATTAGATTACCAATTAGAATTTCACCCAATAGAAAGAGAAGAAAAGAGAACACTTCAAAAGAAAAGTTCATCAAGCGAGGAGGAAGAAACTCTATGAGAAAAGTAAAAATGACATTTTCCAATCTCTACTCTTTATCAGAAAAGGTAGGACAATTAAGTATGGATTTGCACAAATGCTCCTTAGAATTAGATTCCATATTAGATTCCATTGAAGAAACCCATAGTTGGGTAGGAAATGATCAAAGTAGTTATTATCAATTAATGAAAGAAAAATATATGACAGCATTAAAACAAGTAAATGATACTTTAGATGATTATAGTACATTTTTAGAAAAAAGTTCCCAAGCCAATGATAATTTAGAAAATGACTTGGCATCTAAAAATATTATGATTTATTAGGGGGGAAATTAGATGAATCAAGAAGAAATTGTAACATTAGAATTGCAAGCAAAAAAAGAAGAACTATCAAAAAAATTAGTAGAAATAAAAGAAATTATGGATTCCGTAAAAACAGAAATTGATAGAATAGGAGAAGAGGAAAACAACGTATGGTATAGCTTATCTTCCAAATACTTTTATGAACAGTTTTCTAACGACTATCGAAAATTTATAGAATTTGATGATAGTTTCCACAGTATTGTGGATTTTCTAGATCAAGTATCTACAGGATATGAAGAATGGAACCAAAAAGTATTAGAAAATATTAATAATATTGAAGATACTAAAATAAGTTAGGAGGGTTTTAGATGAATGAAAATTTTGAGGCATTGAAGTTATCAACCAGTATGGCAGAAGAATTTATTACCAAAGTAACGGAATTAGAGACCAACTTAACCAAAACAGAAGGCGTGTTAGGGAATGTATGGAAGGGTTCTTCTTTCGATAACTTATCTTCTGCTATCAAAAGTGAACAAGAGAAATTAGTAGAGTTAAAAAGTTATCTCAATCGAGTAGTAAAATTAATTGGACTAGTCAATGAACATAATGAAAAAAGAAGGAGAAGAAGTGTTCTAAAAAAAGAAATTGCAGAGCTTTATCCAAGATTAAAATATAAAGTATATAGTAAAAGTAAGCATAAAGAAGTAACTAGAGAACGACCAGAAATTCGTGCTAAAATTGATAGAAGGGAGGCAGAAGTTGAAGCAATCAATCGTCGATTAGATCAATTAGTAAATGAGATTGATTCAACAACTTCGATTTAAGAGATGAAAGAAGACAAACAGACACTACAACGTGCTGGAATTGAAGGAATTAGTACTATTTTAAATGAAATTTCCCTTTCTGCAAACGAAATCTTTAAAACAATCTCTAAAGAAATGAGTACATTACAAGGAAATTCTCTATTTCTTGGAGAGGCTTCTACTGCCTTATTAGATAGATATAAAAAATTTGAAAGTGAATTTCCAAGATTTATCAAAGAAATAGATAATTATTCAAGTTTTATGACAAAAACACTAGCATCCTATAAGGAAACAGATCAAGCGATTGAAAGTACTGTTTCAGAATCCTTAAATAGAGAGATTGCGAAACTTTCAGATAGTGGAGATATTGGAAATGAAGATACGATTTAGTAAACGATAATCTCTAAAATAATAAACAAAAAATGAGTATTAGAAAATTCTTAACAAGAAATCCAATACTCATTTTATTTAATAAAAATATTGCATTTTTTTGGTATCTTTTTATAAGTTCTTAAATATCGTATAACCTTTATCTATAATCATTTACGACATTTTAAATTTTGAAAGATGTTCACATATGTTTTTATAAATTCTTATGTTTTAGCTTTTAAAAGTAGTAAATTGGTAGTAAGAATTGGTAATTTTTAAAGTATTAATTTTAAATATAAAAAAAGGACAATTTCTGTCCTCTTTTTTTATTATGCCCCAATATTTCCAGAATTTTGTAAATCTGATAAACTTGCTTCCATTTGACTCTGAAGTTGTTTTGCAGAAGTATCTGCCTCTTGGTAGCTTTGAGCAACATATTGATCCAAGAAATCAGCGAATTTTCTAATTGCCTCAATAAACTTTGGAAAGTTTGCTGCAGCTTGATCAATTTTCTCAAAAAAGGCAAGGGAAGCAGCAACTGTTTTAAATTCCTCATTTGCACAAAGAGTTTCAATTCTTTGTTTAGCAGATTGTAAATCAGTTTCCATTTGGGTTGCATATTGTCTTAATAATTGTGCATTGGACTGGGCCTCCGCAATTGAATATTTTAATCCGTTTTGCATTTTATTCTCCTTTCTAATTAGAGCTTAATTCTTGCGCAGCTCTTTGACGACGCTCTTGCTCTCTTTCATCCATTAAATTTGCTGTTTGATCTAATGTATCTGCAATTACATTAAGGGTAGCAGATAGCTTTTGAATTTCTGGTACATAAGCATTAATAGCTTCTACATAAGCATTAGCATCAGTACCTTGCCATGCAGTTTGCACAGCGTTTCCGATATTTTGTACATTTTTTGCTCCTTGTTCAATGTTAGAAGCATCAGTATTACGTACATCGTTTGCAACTTGACGAACAGCACTACTACTAAATGAATAATCCATTATCATATCCTCCTTATATTAATTTGATAAAATTATCTTTATCATTAAATTAATTATATAGTATTTCTTGAAAAAGGGTCAATCATTTTGGCACTTTTTTACATCTGCTTTACTAAATCTTCCTCTTTAACAATAAATACTAATTTTTAAAATAATAGAAAAAAACAAAAAATCTTTTCTTTTTCGACAAAATTCTTGATATTTTTCTGATATCTTCAAAATAGGTGATAAATGTGAAAATGAATTTTATAATTTCAGTAATATGTTCTCTACTTTTAGGATATTTATGCGCGACTTTTTTATTTGAATCCCAAAAGTCAACCACTCCAACATTTCAAGATATGAATCATGTTTTCTTTTTACAATATGAAGAACCACTAACAGAAGAAAACTCCTCACTTGCTCATTTATTAATAAAAGGTGAAACTAAAAAAGTATATGCTGGAATTACGACATTAGAAGAAAATGCCAAAAAAATCCAATCAGAGTATCAAAAACAAGGAATTCATCTTTTAATTCAGGAAGGAAGTGTAGATAGTGAAGAATTTATAAGTGAACTTTCTCAGTATGATATTTTATTAAAAAGTACTAAAACAACAGAAGAATTAAATTCTGTATTATCGACCATCTTATCATCTTATGAAGAATTTGTTTTAAATCAGTAAGGAGTGATTTTTTGGGAATAAAAGATATCCCAATATCTAGTAGACCAAGAGAAAGGGCAATTAGCGAAGGTGTTTCCGCTCTTTCCTTAGAAGAATTACTAGCCATTCTAATACAAAAAGGATCAAAAGGACTTTCAGCTAGAGAAGTAGCTTTAGAAATACTAAAACGTCATCCAACTCTAAATAGTCTTTCCAATTTATCGATGGAACAACTATTAAAAGTGAAGGGAATTGGTCCTGCCAAAGCATTAGAAATCCTAAGTTCCTTGGAATTAGGAAAAAGACTGTATTTACAAGTAGAAGAATCCAAGAAAATATCATTGAAATCAGCTGAGGATATTTATTATTATACAAAATACTTGTTTTATGGAAAAAAACAAGAATACTTTTATTGCTTATATTTAAATCCTCGCTGTGAAGTAATAGAAAGGAAATTATTATTTATGGGAACAATTAATCGTAGTGTTGTACATCCTCGTGAAATTTTTAAATATGCTTATTTAAGTAGTGCCAGTTCTATTGTCTGTGTACACAATCATCCGAGTGGAAGTATCATTCCAAGTAAAGAGGACATTTGTTTAACAAAGGCCTTAGTAGAAATTGGAACACTGAATAAAATTCCTGTAGTAGATCATGTAATTATTGGAGATGAAACCTACTATAGTTTTTATGAGGATGGAAAAATATTAAATATATAGGAGAAAATTATGAGAAAACGAAAAAAGAATCTTTTCCGAAAAAATCAAAAATATGGAATTCTCTGGTTCTTTTTAATTGTTTGCCTTCTTATTTCTAGTGTCTTTACTTTTTCCTTTCCATGGAGAGGAATTTTTCAAGATTTCAGTGTCTCTATAGGCAAGCTATTTACAAGAACAAAAATAGATTTAGAACGCTATGATAGAGAATTAATCGAATCGTTAAGAGAAGAAAACGAACAACTAAGAAATTTACTAGGATACAAAGAATCCTTAGAAGACTATGAAATGATTCCCTCTACTGTTATTTATCGAGAAAAATCATGGGATGAAACACTAATCATTAATTGTGGAAAAAAAGAAGGAGTAGAGGTCAATATGGCAGTTGTTACTGAGCATGGATTGATTGGAAAAATAGAAGAAGTCTATGAACACTCAAGCCTTGTTCGTTTACTAATAGATTCAATAAATGAGATAAAAGTAGCAGTTTCCATAACCTCTAATAATCAGGAAATCCATGGAATCTTAGATGGATACGATCAACAATCGAATACTTTTCTTGTAACAAGTATTCAAAATATCGAAACATTAGAATTAGGAAGCACAGTAATAACCAATGGGTTAGGGAATCTTTTCCCAAGTGGAATCATGGTAGGAACCGTTTCAGAAGTAACCACTGATACGTTAGGAGTTTCTTTAGTAGTAAAAGTAGATTCTAAAGTAGACTTTAATTCTTTGGGTTATGTTTTTGTTTTGGGAAAGGAGAATAAAAAATGATACTTTTCGGATATTTCCTAGATCAGTTACTAATAAAATATTTAGTAGGTACTTACTTCTATCCATGTCTTGCTTTTGTCTTCGTATTAATTTCCTATTTACATGAAAAAAATTTTGATCGCTTTCTCTTAAAAACAGGAGTGCAATGTTTTCTTGCATTCTTGTTTTTTAACCAGAATTTTTTCTTAGACTTTTCCTATTTTCTTCTTTTTTATTTATTACTTATGAACCTTTTTCCAAAAAATCTCTCCAAATGGGAACTCTTTCTTTCTCTTCTTTTCTTTATCATAGGTTACTATACTTATGGAGAAATCATTTACTTTTTTCTACAGACTCCTCTTTCTTTTTCAAAATATATCCATATCATCTTAATCTCACTTCCTTTCAATCTTATAATAATCTTTCTTTATTCCTTAGTTTTTGGTCTAATTACAAAGAAAAATTAATATAAATTACTAAGGTGGATATTATGGATGAATATAAATCAGTAACGAAGTATTTAAATCAGAAAAATAAGAAAAAAACAGAACCTAATCATTTCCGTTCCCTTTTTTTAGGATTTTGTAATCGTGCATTATTATCTGGAATTTTATTATTAGCAGTTCTTTGTATGATAAAAATGAATCCTGATTCAAAAAAAGAAGTATATCAGACAATTTATGGTCAAAACTTTTCTTTTGCTCCCTTTCAAGAATGGTATCAGAAGAATTTTGGAAATTTATTTTTAGAAGAAATGACAAACAAACTTCCAAAAGAAAAAATGGTATTTCAAGAATCTTTTGTTTACCAAGGGAAAGAAGAAATTAAGGATGGAGTTCGTGTTTCTGTAGGAAAAGGATATTTAATTCCAGCCTTAGAAAGTGGATTGGTCGTATTTATGGGAGAAAAAGAAGGCTACGGAAATACCTTAATCATTCAACAAATGAATGGAATTGATGTATGGTATGTTGGACTAACACCAACAGAGGTAAAACTTTATGATTATATTGAAAAGGGAAGTCTACTGGGAGAATCAAAAGAAAAGACCTTAGATTTATATTTTCAAAAAGAAGGAGAATTTGTAAATTATCAAGAATACCTTTCTTAAGATTTCTATTCATCCACTTTTCTATATATTTTTAATGTTAAGTGCCTTAACTGGAAATTTTCGAAAAATGTTTTTATTTACGATACTTATTTTTATCCATGAACTAGGTCATTATTTGACAGCGTATTTTTTTAAATGGAAAGTAAATCGCATTGTTTTATATCCCTATGGAGGATGTAGTTATTTCGAAGTAGATGTAAATACGTCGAATCTTCAAGAATTCTTTGTTCTAATCATGGGACCGATATTTCAAATATTCTTTACCTATTTGATGAGCTTTTTTTTAAGAGAAATTGACTATCATTTTTTATTTTCTGCTAGTAAAATTTTGCTTATTTTTAACTTATTTCCCATTTATCCTTTAGATGGAGGAAAACTCTTATTCATAGTTTTTAATTTAATATTTCCCTATTTTATTTCTTTAAAAATTACCTTTTATAGTAGTCTTATCTTTTATTTTTTTATTCTAATTCTATCTCTTACCAGAATGAATTCTATCTTTTGGTTTCTTCTATTACTCTCTCTTTTTTTTCGTTTTTGGGAAGAGCAGAAAAAGGGATATTATCTTTACCAAAAATTTTTATTAGAAAGATACATGAATGAATACCAATTTCAAAAAAATAAAATAATTACATCTCCCTATTCGATGAAGAAAGGCTATCATCATACCTTTGTAGTTAAAAAAGAATTAATCCCAGAAAAAGAATATCTCTCAAAATATTTTTCACTTCTTAATATGTCTTAGATAAAAAGAAACATTGTTTCCATCTTTTTTGTATGATATGATTAAAATAAAAAGAGGGTAGACAAAGAATAAGAAGGTGATAAAATTTGAAAAATTTAAATAACAAAGGATTTGCTATTTCTGTTGTACTGTATGCAACAGCGACAATCATGATTTTAATTTTAATTCTAATTTTATCAGTTTTGTCAGTCAATAATAAAAATACATTAGATTTAACAGATATGATAAAAGAACAAGTAAGTGGGGTAACGGGAGAAACATTTCAAATTTATAACTTAATCTCAAATGGTGGATTTGAAAACAATTCCACTTCTTGGACTACAGATATAGAAAATGTGAATAATAGTCTAACCAATCAAATTGACACTACCATTTTTCATTCAGGGGAGAAAAGTTTAAAAATTTCACCCAATGGATGGCAATGGCAAAAAATAGAAAATATCTCACCAGGAGATAAACTCTATATTGCATATCACGCTTATATCGATGAAATTCAAAATGGTGGATTAACAGTTTCTTTAGTAAATCAATCGAAAAGTGAACTTCCCTTACTAGAAGGAAGTTATCAAAAAAAGAATGTAACGGATGGCTTTGAAGAAGGAAATGCGATTACACAAGCATCGGATAATTCCAATATATTTCTTCAAGTAGGTGCTAGTAACAAAGAAAATATTACAGGATATGTGGATGATATTATCGTTGTTAATTTAACGACCATTTTTGGTTCTGGAGGAGAGCCATCCCTAGAATGGTGTAAAACAAATATTCAATATTTTAATGGAATCACGACAATTACAAATTATGATGAAAATGAATAAAAAAACTTCTTTCGTATCAATATAAAGGCGAAAGGAGATTTTTTTATGGCACGCCACAAAGTAGAAATCAGTGGTGTGAATACAGCGAATATGAAAGTTTTAAGTAGTAAGGAAACAGAACAACTATTCCTTAAAATGAAAGAAGGAGATCATGATGCAAGAAAAGAACTAATCGAAGGAAATTTAAAACTAGTGTTAAGTATTTTAAAAAGATTTCATCATCGTGATGAAAATATGGATGATTTATTTCAAATCGGGACCTTTGGTTTAATTAAAGCCATCGATAACTTTGACTTAAGTCATGGTGTGAAACTATCCACTTATGCAGTTCCAATGATTCTTGGAGAAATTAAACGATATTTAAGAGATAATAATAGTATTCGAGTGAGTCGTTCCATCAAAGATCTTGCTTATAATATTATGAAAGAAAAAGAAAAGATTACTCTAGAAAAAGGAAGAGAAGCAACGATAGAAGAAATTGCTGATGCACTTCACGAAAGTCCAGTTGATATTGTAACGGCATTAGATTCCATGAAAAGTCCAGTTAGTATCTTTGAACCCATTTATAATGATGGAGGAGATACCATTTATCTTTGCGATCAAATTGAAGATCAAAGATTAAGAAAAAGAGATCTTGATATTGATATCGCACTAGATGACGCAATTCATGATTTAGATGAAAGAGAACGTTACATCATAGACCAAAGATATATGATTGGAAAGACACAAATGGAAATTGCGAGTGAACTTGGGATTAGTCAAGCCCAAATTTCTAGATTAGAAAAAAATGCTATTAAAACATTAAAAAAAGTGTTAAAATAGTAACTGGTGATTTTTATGAGCCAAATGGAAAACTATTGGTTATCGAAAATAAATGAAATCAAAGAAGAAGAAGTAAAACAGCAATATCAATTGCTTTATGAGAATTTAAAGAATTCTAGATGTTTTAGAAATATTACTCCTGACTTTGAAAAAATATCCATTTCGTCTTTATTAGATAAATTAGAAAAAGAGATAGAAAATATGACATCATTTTATACATTTCCCAATCAGAGAGTTTCGTTTTATCCGACATTTCGAGAAAGAAAAAGTACGAAACATATCACTTGTGCTTTTTCAAACTCTGTAATAAAAAAGGGAAGTCTTTACTGTAATTACCGTCCATTATTAGATGTTATCGATTCCAAAAGAACCTTTGTATTAGACAAAAGTTTAAAGGTAGAAATAGGATACTTATCAGAATTACCAACAACAATTCATGAATTTGATGACTTTTCGGAAAAAGTAGAAAACTATTGGAATTATCCTAACGAGCCACTCGATTATGAAGCAATAAATTATTATCTAGGAGGTACAGTCAGATTATTAGAATTAAGAAAGGAAAAAAGAAAATGAAACATCACTTTAAACCAACGGGAATCTGTCCCAAAAACATAGAATTCCAAATAGAAAATGGAAGAGTTTTTCATATTCACTTTGCTGGTGGATGTCCAGGAAATTTAAAAATATTGTCTAAAATATTGAATGGATGGAAAGTAGAAGACATTATTTCTATGTGTAAAGGAAATTTATGTGGAAATAAAAACACCTCCTGTGTAGATCAATTTGCACAAGCTCTACAAATGGCTATCGAAGAAGAAAAACAACCAAATTAGAGTTTCCTTCTTTTTTTGTTTTTTTGACATATATTTTATTAGGTGGTTTCTATGTTACTGTCCGATTTACAAAGAAAAGATATTGTCAATGTGATTGATGGGAGAAATGTAGGAAATATTATTGATGTAAAGGTAGAAGAATCAACAGGAACAATTCTCTCCTTAATTATTGAACCCAGCAAAAACTTTTTTTCATTTTTGGGAAAAAGAGAAGATGCAGAAATTCCATGGAAAAGTATCACAAAAATTGGAGAAGACGTAATTTTAGTGAAATTAGGTGGATAGAAGAGAATGTGTTATACTCTAAATAAGAGGTAAGAAACACTATGAAAAAAATAAAGTACGACATAATTGTCTATATAGGAACAGTACTATTACTGCTCCTCATTTCTTATTTTTTAACAAGTCTAACTAGAGATGAAATTTGGAATTATGGCTTCTCCTATCAAATGGCACATGGAAAAATTCCATATCGAGATTTCAATATGGTTATTGGACCCTTTTATAATTATCTAATCGCTCTTTTTCTAGTTCCTTTAAAAAATTATCTCTTTCTATTTTCTATTATCAACAGTTTATTATTTGCTCTTTTACTACTTCCTATTTCCAAAAAACTAGAATCCTCTTATTTTTATTTTCTTCTATTTTTAGGAATTTTACCCATTCCATTTACGTATAATACTTTTCTATCCTTTCTTCTGATTCTAATTTTAATTTTAGAAGAGAGCAAGATAAAGAATAAAACAATATTCACAGGAATCATTCTAAGTCTTATTTTTATGACCAAACAAAACATTGGAATCCTTTTATTTCTACTTTTCTTTTTTTATGGAAAAGAAAAGAAAAAGAAATTTTTTTCCTTTAGTATTCCTTGTTTCATCTTTTTTGGATTCCTATTTTATCATAAAATTTTCTTTCACTATATAGATTTTTGCTATCTAGGACTTGGAAGTTTTCTAGATAATTTTTCTATTCAACTTCCGTTTCTTTTAATAGAAGTTCTTATATTATGGTTTCTTGGAAGGAAATATTTACGAACAAAAGATTTAAAAATTCTTTATTTAATTGGATTTCAATCAATTGCTTTTCCAATTATAGACAGTAATCATGTGTTAATTGGAGGAATCCCTGTTTTATATTATTTTTTTGTTACCTGCAAAAAGAAAGAATATTTGAAAATTGGAAAACAACTTTTAATGGTTAGTTTTATTGTGGTTTTCTTAAAAGATCTACCTTTCTCATACACTACGATAGACTCTTTCATAAAATATCGTCGGACAAATCCTGGATTTGATTCTTATTTTTCTAATATTACCAACTATGTAAAGCAAAAAGAACAAGAATATCATGTTTATTTATTGATGTCGAATGCTTATTTAATTCGTTTAGAGCTCTTAGAGTTTCCCAATCACTATGATTTAATCAATCGTGGAAATTTAGGAACCAATCAAGAAAAATACCTAAATCAGATACAAAAAAATTGTCAAAATCAGAAATGCTTATTTATTTTAGATCACGATTATTTTCGTAAAAAGCAAAGATTACAAAATGACCCAATTTTTAAAGACTATATTGTAAACAACTATATTTATTTAGAAACACTAGCATCCAAAGATCAAGTCTATACAAATGAAAAATAAAAAAGATGACAACTTTCTCTATAAAAATATATTTTTATTTTAAAATATACAACGAATTTTTTTGATCTTTTAATTTTAATTGATACTTTGGATTTTCACTTAAATAAGTCTCGACCTTTGTATGATTCTGTACTAGGAAGGTATCAAATGGATAATGATCTAAAAATTCTGGATTTTTTCCTTGTTCTATCTGACAACTATCACACAAAATAGTATCAATATAAAGATCAGCCCTTCCATCAATAAATACAGGGATGCCTTGATAAATTAAATATCCTCCAAGTTCATATGAATTATAAAGTATTCCTTTTTCTTTTTTTAAATACGTAATCATTTCCTTTGAAACTAAGGAAAATTCTGGTTTCTGATAAAGTAACAAATAAAAACTTGGAATCATGAAAAGAAGAAAGATTAGAATAGGGAGTAATTGAATTTTAATTTTAGATTTCTTCCAATACTTTGGAAGAATAGAAGTACATACGATAAAGAAATAGGGCATAAATCTAGTAGATTTAATTCCTAAAATCACAAATACGAATAAAAGAAGAAAATCAATTTTCTGATGTTCCTTTTTTGAGTGAAAGATTTTAAAAAAGACAAAAAAGATTAGAAGTAAATAGAAAATACCATCAACACTAGTAAGTGATAGAGATTGCCATTCCTCGATACAATTTAACATGACTTTATATGTCATATTAATATATGGATAAAAAAGCATCTTAACTCCATGAGGATTGATACAAATAGATAAAATTGAAGTAGAAAAAGCATAAAGAAATTTCTTTTGTTGTTCTCTTGTGAGAGAAAAATTAAAGGGAAAAATACTTAAAAATAAAAAGCTCCCATAAATAAAATAACTTAAATTACTACTTCCTCCATGAATATTACTCCAAAGAAGAGAAAGAAGAGGTGCGAAATAAATCTTTTTACTATTCGTATTTTGGAAAGTATCATAGGCAAGATAAAGAGTAAGTGCAAACAAAAGATAGCTAATTAAATGAGGTCTAGGAAGTGTTTTATTTGCGAATATGAGCATTCCGACAACACTCCATAGAATTGTTTCGAATGGAAATTTCAAAAATATTTTTTCATTCTGCTTCCAAAGAGTGATGGAAATTAGAATTAAAGTTAATAATACATAAAGGAAAATGCCAAACTCCTTTCCAAAATAGAAAAACCGATAAATGAGAACTTCAAATAACCATTCATGAGAAATCCAAGAAAGATGATTACTAGATGCATACCATGAAAAAATATCTGTAAATGGAATTTTATGATGGGAGGAAATATACTGTCCAACCTTTAAATGCCAATAGAAATCACTTCCGTAAGAAAATAGGAAAATACTGATACAGAGAATTAAAATAAAAATAAAAAATAAAAACCATTTTTCTTTTTTTATGGCAATCACCCTTTCCAATAACATTATATCATGTGTTATCTACTATCTGAAAGTGATACTTTATGGTATAATTGAGGCAGTTGAGGTGAAGTCTATGAAAAAGGAACTACTGGCTCCTGCAGGAGATTTTGAAACACTGAAGCAAGCAGTTCATCATGGTGCAGATGCCATCTATTTAGGTGGAAAGAAATTTGGTGCCCGTAAAGCAGCTTCTAATTTTAATGAAGAAGAAATGATACGTGCGATTTCTTATTGCCATTTATATGGAGTAAAAATTTATGTTACCATAAATACGATGATTTACGAAGAAGAATTAGAAGAAGTCATTCGCTATGCTTCCTTCCTTCATCATCACTTTGTAGATGCTGTAATTGTACAAGACATCGGTCTGATTTCTATTCTCCGAAAAAAATTTCCAAATTTAGAAATTCATGCTTCTACACAACTACATAATCATAATCAAGAAGGACTTCATTTATTAGAAGAACTTGGTGTAAAAAGAGTAGTTGTTGCAAGAGAACTCAGTTTAGAAGAAATCAATCACTTAGATACGACGATGGAAATTGAATGTTTTATTCATGGAGCCCTCTGTATCTGTTATTCTGGACAGTGTCTATTCAGTAGTCTATTGTTATCTAGGAGTGGAAATCGAGGAGAGTGTGCTGGAATTTGTAGATTGCCTTTTCAATTATTAGAAAATAAAAAGCCAATCACAACAAGTGGAAATTACTTATTAAGTCCCAAAGAATTAAATAGTATGAATCATATTTCAGAGCTAATGGAATCGAAAGTTACTAGCTTTAAAATTGAAGGAAGAATGAAGTCTCCCACAACGATTGGATTTATTGTTTCACTATACAGAAAACTAATCGATAATTATGAAAAAAAGAACCACAGTTTCTTGACAGAAGAAGATCAAAAAAATCTAAGAATTCTTTTTAATCGGGATTTTACAGATGGCTTTTTATTTTCTTCTTCTTTTTCCAATCTAATGAATATTAAAAGTCCGAATCATATTGGATATCCGATTGGAAAAGTAATTTCCGTTTCGAATCATAGAATTGAAATTTTACTTTCAGAAGAATTAACACAAGAAGATGGTATTCGTTTTTTAGAATCCAATTCTGGAATGATTGTCAATTATTTATATGATATTTCTGGTAAGCTGGTCCATTCACTACCAAAAGGAAATCATGTTTTTTTAGATCATAAAGTTTTTGTGCAAGTAGGTGATACAGTAATGAAAACCCTAGACCGAAAGTTAATAAAACGTTTAGAAAAATATGAACAAAAAAAAATTCCCATTACAATGACCGTAACAGCACATTACAAAGAACCATTTCAAGTTACAGTAAATGACTTTCAGCATATCATTTCCAAAAGTGGAAATTTTTTAGAACTTGCTACAAAAAGTCCAACGACAGAAGAAAGAGTCATTACTCAATTAAAAAAGTGTAAAGATACGCCATTTGTAATTTCAGAAATTCAGATAGATATGGATTCTAATCTATTTATTCCTATTCAGTCTATCAACTACCTTCGAAGAGAATTATTACAAGAATTAATAAAAGTTCGGGAAAGAAAAACGATTCCAACGATAATTGAAAATTCAAACAAAGAATTACCAAACAAAAAGAGGATTCCTTTAAACACAAACATAATCTATACAGCACTTGTTAGAAATCGAGAACAGTTACTTGCTTGTTTAGATCTTGGAATTCATGAATTTTATACACCAGATTTCTCTCTTTACTTAGAATTTAAAGAAAAAATTTCCATCTATTATAGATTAGATCGTGTAATGAATGTTCACCCCTTTTTTTCAAAAGAGCGTTTATTAATAGGAGAACTTGGTGCCATCAAGGCATATTCTAAAGAAAATGAATTGATAAGTGATTACTACTTAAATGTTTCAAATCATTCGATGTTAGAATATTTATTTGAACATGGAGTAAAGCGTTCTACATTATCGATTGAATGTTCTAAAAATCAGGTTCAATCCATTGTAAAAGAATGCTCTAATATCCCAGAAATTGAAATTATCTTATATGGATATATAGAAGCAATGGTTATGAAGTACTGTCCTTTATCACTTGCTTTTAAAACTGTTCAAAAGAACTGTTCCTTGTGTCAAAGAAAAAAACAATACTCCTTAAAAGATCGAAATGGCGCCATTTATCCAATGTTACAATCCAATGAATTAACCCATATTTTTTATCATACTCCAATAAAAAGAAATCAAGCAGAATATCTTTCTATGGGAATTAGATATTTTCGTTTTGAATTTTTAAATGAAACAAAGGAAGAAATTTCTACAATTATAAAAAAACTTAGAAAGGAACTTTAGATATTTTAAATTTTATGTTAAGATAATAAAAAGGATAGGTGATTTTATGCTAAAAAAGGAGCATCGAAAAAAAGACAATCTAAATACATTTTCTAACTACATTAAATTATTCATACTTTTTGTTCTTACTATATTTTTAGTACTATTCATTCGAAATTTATATTTAAACAAACAAAACTATAAACTAAAAATCCCAGTGATTAGTGAAACCATTCAACAAGAAATTAATCATAATGAAGTCTATAATTTTGTAAGAGAAAATCCCAATGCAGTAATCTATATAGGGGCAGTAAGTGATTCAAATTGTCGCACTTTTGAAAGTGATTTCAACCAAATCATAAAAGATAAAAAATTAGAAGATTCTATTGTGTATCTAAATTTAGAAAATATAAAAGGAATCCAAGCATTCTTCAAAGAATTTAATAAATTTTATAATAGTACACTAAAAAGCTATCCATCAATTATCGTATTTAGAAATGGAAAAATAGAATCCCTTTTAGAAATTTCTTTAGAAGATGATTACTCTCCTTCAAAAATTTCACAATTTTTAGATCAACATCAGGTGAGTAGCTAATGATTCATGTTGTCTTGTACCAGCCAGAAATTCCTCAAAATACGGGAAATATTATGCGTACATGTGTAGCGACAGGTTCTAAACTACATTTAATCAAGCCATTAGGATTTAAAATTGACGATAAAAGCCTAAAAAGAAGCGGTGTAAACTATATTGATAAACTAGAATATGTCATTTATGAAAACTGGCAAGACTTTCTCAATAAAAATAGTGGGGATTTCTATTATTTTACTCGTTATGGACATCAACCGCATACAAGTTTTGATTATAGTGATTCAGAAAGAGAAATTTATTTAATCTTTGGAAAAGAATCAACAGGAATTCCCAAGGAAATTTTACAAAAAGATTTGAATCATTGTATGAGAATCCCAATGACAAAATCAGTAAGGGCACTCAATTTATCAAATTGTGTAGCGATTTGTATTTATGAAGTATTGAGGCAGCAAAATTATAGAACTCTACTTTTAGAAGAACCTCATAAAGGAAAAGATTATTTAGAAAAATAAGAAAACAAGTCAAGGATTAAGATAACCTCTTTACACAGTCCTCGACTTATACTTTACATTCAATAAAGACGACAATAAAAAAACTTAAGTTAAATATCTAAAGTTTGAAAAAACGCTAGGGAGATGGTATAATTAAATCATAAATATAATTGGTAGAGTAGATTATGAAAGGAGCGTAGGTTATGAAAAGAAACAAAAAGAATGTTCAAGGTCGGTTAATTATTTTATCTCTCATAGTATTATCTTCTCTATTAATCTTCATAGGAATTTTTTTAAAGTCTTACGCTTTTATAGACCCTGTAAAAAGTATTTTCCTTTCTTCGAAAGCATTAAGTTATGAAGAAAAAGAACCAGGAAGTATTGGCATTACAAAAAGTGCCAAATGGACGGAAAAAGGAACTGCTAGAATTACTTTTGATTTAGATACGATTATGAATGTAAATAATCAAAGTATGGACTTGATTTTTGTCATAGACTCTTCCAATAATATTTCTGGAGAGAAGGGACAAATATTAAGAGAGAGTTTAAAAGAATTATCGAGCACACTACTTAGTAATCCAGAAAACAGGTTGTCGCTAATTACCTTTAATAAAGAGGGAACTATTTTAACTGATTTTACCAATGATTTAGAACAGGTTTCTTCTCTAATCTCTTCTTTTCTTACTGAAAATTCTGGTAGAAGTTATTACCGAGGATTATTAAAGGTAGATGAATTATTAAGGGAATATCAACCAGTAGAAGGTAGAGATTGTGTTGTTTATTTTATCGCAGGAGGATCTCCTATTGGTGATCATCCTAATCAGGTTGGAGAATATCATTATTTAAAGAGTAGATATCCTTATTTGACAATTCGAGGAATTCCTTATCTTTGGAACCTTGAAGGTTTTGATTCAAATGAAGAATTCTTTAATCTAAGTGAAATTAGTGATGAACAGTTTCCTGTAGATAAAGATACAATTCGAGATGAGTTGTTTCGTTTGGCGCTGAATCCAATTGCCTATGAAAAATTAGTCATTACAGATTTTATCAATACAGAATATTTTGAAGTAGGTGGTATTTCTGCTATGAAAGCATCTAATGGAGATGTGAAATTAGAGAATGGAAAAGTTACAGATATGAACTTCTTATTTGCCTCTTGTACTAGTCTTCCTTCTCTTGATTTAAGTAGTTTTGATACTTCCAGTACAACTAATATGAGTGGAATGTTCTATGAATGTAACGCACTCGATAGTTTAGATCTTTCTCATTTTAATACACAGAATGTAACAACGATGAATCAGATGTTTCGAGAGTGCAGTTCATTAACTAGTTTAGATGTGAGTAATTTTAATACTAGTAAGGTAGATAATATGAGCTATATGTTTGCTGGGGATAATCAGTTAATAACATTAGATGTGAGTAGTTTTGATACTTCAAATGTTACTACTATGGCCCAGATGTTTAGAGATTGTGCTTCTTTAGATGGATTAAATTTACAAGGATTTCATACAGAAAAAGTAACTGATATGGGGTATTTATTTTCTGGATGTAAAAGCTTAACCTCTTTAGATTTAAGTACATTTACAACCTCGAATGTAATATATATGGGGAATATGTTCTCAGGATGTAGCTCACTTCCTAGTTTAGATGTTCATCATTTTGATACCTCAAATGTAATTGATATGTCTGCTACGTTTAATGAATGTAGCTCTTTACAGAGTTTAGATTTAAGTAATTTTGATACCACTAAAGTTACCACTATGAATTCTATGTTTTATGGATGTAGCTCTTTAGAAAATTTAGATGTGACTAGCTTTGATACATCAAATGTAACATCGATGATGCGAATGTTTCAAGGTTGTAATAGTCTTAGAGATTTAGATATTCATTCCTTTAATACAGAAAATGTTAAGAATATGAGTTTTATGTTTTTCGAATGTTGGGGACTTTCTTCTTTAGAGTTAAGTCATTTTAATGTTTCGAAGGTAAGTAATATGCAGAATATGTTTACTGGTTGTACTGGATTAACAAGTTTAATTCTTGATGATTGGAATACTTCTTCCTTAACAAGAACAGACTTTATGTTTAATATGTGTTGGCAGTTAGAAAGTTTAGATCTTTCAAGTTTTGATACCTCGAATGTTACCAATATGGAAGGAATGTTTGATGAATGTATTGCCTTAAAAACATTAAATGTGAGTAGTTTTAATACTTCTAAAGTATCTAATATGGGTCGAATGTTTGGAAAGTGTAGAGTATTAGAAACATTAGATGTGAGTAATTTTGATACTTCGATGGTAACGAGTATGCGGCGAATGTTTCAGGAGTGTTATGAATTAGTGAATATCGACTTATCAGGCTTTGATTTTACTAAGATTACAGATACAAGTCAGATGTTTGCAGACTGTAGAAGAATTGTTACAACGCTAAATATTAGAAATACAGTAATTCCAACTTATACTGAAATGTTTACTTCAGCAGCAATTGAAGAGGGAAGTGGAATTACCATTAATTATGTAGAGTCAACTTCTTCTTTAGTCGATCAGCTTTTAACGACAAAGTCAGAAAATTCTAATGTTGTAAAGGGAACCTTGATTGCATAAGGTTCTTTTTCTTTTTATAAAATTTTATTTTAGTGATCAAAAACAGTGAACCAATGAACAACTTGCGTATAATAAAGACAGAAAGAAGTTAATCAAAATATAACTTTAAAAGTTACTTTGGTTCTACTCAGAAATTTTATTTCATATTTTTTAATAGGTGATTCTATGTTAATGAAATTCTATAAAAGATATGCTTCTTATTTGGGTATCTTTGTTCTACTATGCTTTAGTTTTTTCTATACAGAAAAAGCTGTAGATATTATTAGAAAAAATGACCCTGTAATGAAACAAATTGAACAGGAAGCCTCAAGATATCAAATTGATCCTATGAATGCCTATATTTTAGGAGATGAAATTGTACCAGGTCTTAATGGAAAAAAAGTAAATATCGAAAAAAGTTATCAAGATATGAAAAAAATTAATCAATACCGAAGTAGTATGTTGGTATTTGATGAAGTATCTCCAGAAATTCCTTTAGAAGAACAATATGATAAATATGTAATTCAGGGAAATTCAACAAAAAGTCAAGTATCCTTAATTTTTAAAATTGAAGATTTTAACTATCTAGATCAACTGGTAAATATTTTAAGTGAGAAAGAAGTCGTTGCAACCTTCTTTATGGATGGAGAAGTCATTGAACAGGATATGGAGAAAGTCAAAAAACTAGCATCTTCTGGCTATGAAATTGAAAATTTAGGATATGCAGGAAATTATTCTGTAGATAAGTTTAAATGGACCAATAATATGATTACTTCCCTGACAAAGAAAAACACAAAATATTGTTATACAGATTATAAAGATAGTAATATTTTAGATCTTTGTAGTAAAAATTCAATGCATACCATCAAACCCACCGTTTCAGCAGGAAATTACCCATTTTTATCGATTAAGAAAAATTTAGAAAACGGAAGCTTAATCAGCTTTAATTTAACCGAAACGACTTTAAAAGAGCTCCCCTCGATCATTTCTTATATCCGACAAAAAGGATATGAGATCTCTACAATTACGGATGTAATTAGTGAGCAGCGTAGCGAAGATAAATAAAAATAAAAAAACCTCTTTTTCAAAAAAGCTTTACAAAAAGATGGTTCTATGATATCATATACCCGTTTTGAAAAAAAGTTTTTAAGAATCAAATGGGAAAGTGAGGAAAGAAATCGTGGAAAAAATAAATGATAATTTCTTAGTAGCAATGGAACTTTTAGAAAAAGTAAACATTTCTGTTCAGGACATGACATTGATTTCTAATTTAGAAAATACAGAGTTCACTTTTGAAAGGGAAGAAATTGGCAATAAAGAAAATAAAATTCAACAGGTATCTATTCAATTAGAAGAGGAAAAAAATAGTGCAATGATAAAGCAAAATTCTTTTCATGAGTACAATTTTCAAACTATTATGGATGATCCAATATTAGGTTATAGTACATATAATGTAGATAGTAATCAAACCATCATCAAATTTAAAGTCGATGGTAAAAAGCTAAACGTATATAAAACAACCATTTCTCAAACACTTATAAAGGACACTATTGGAGGAAGAAAAGAATCAATCGTAGATATAAATTTGATTTCGGATTTTATAAAAGAAGAAAAAGGAATGTTTTTACCAGTTGGTAATCAATTGTTTCCAATAGAAAAAGAAAGCTATTCTGTACCAAAAAACTATAGAATTAGTCAAGGGTTATCAGAAGTAGAATGGAAGTCTTCTAAAAAATTATGTAAAAAATAAAAGAATAAAAAATAAAAAATAAAAAGAATTGCACTCTAAATAATTGGGGGCAATTCTTTTTAGTGATTTTCTATATAAAAAACAAATAATATCAAAAATTTCTAATGGAATTGTAAGAGTTGTAAACAATGAAGATTCATAAAAAGGGACAACCTTTTTCTTGGCAATCATTCCTTTTTTATAGTATAATTTTAAATAGTGGTAAGGTGATTGTAATGTACTTAAAAGAAATTCAAGCATCTGGTTTTAAATCATTTGCAGATAAAATCAATATTCTATTAGATGATAATATTACATGTATTGTTGGACCAAATGGAAGTGGAAAAAGCAATGTGGTCGATGCTGTTCGTTGGGTTCTTGGGGAACAATCTGTAAAAAGCCTTCGTGGAGATGGGTCAATGAGTGATGTCATCTTTTCTGGAAGTAAAAGTAGAAATGCGTTAAATGTCGCATCCGTTTGTCTGGTTTTTGATAACTCTGACGAATACTTAAAAGTCCCTTATACCGAGGTTTCTGTGAAACGAAGAGTCTATCGAAGCGGAGAAAATGAGTACTTTTTAAATGGAGAAAAATGTAGACTAAAAGATATTAGCAATTTATTTATGGATAGTGGAATTGGAAAAGAATCCTTTAACATTATTTCCCAAGGAGAAGTTCAAAAAATTTTAAGTACTTCTCCTTACGAACGTAGAATTATCTTTGAAGAAGCGGCATGTGTTTTAAAATATAAAAAAAGAAAAGAAGAAGCAATTAGAAAACTAGATCGCACTAAAAATAACTTAGAGCGTGTAGAAGATATTATTCATGAACTAGAACTTCAACTAGAACCATTAAAAGAACAGAGCAAAAAAGCAAAAGAATACATCGAAACCAAAGAAAAATTAGAACAAGTAGAAGTGGCCTTGCTTGCTTATGAAATTGAAGTATTAAATAGTGAATATCAACAAGCAAAAACAAGGGTAGAAACACTAAATAATGAAATAATTACATTAGTTGCAGGAAGCAGTGGAAGTGATGCTTTAATAAATCAAAAAAAGGTATCCCATCTACACCTAGAAACAGAACTGGCCGATCTTCAAAAAGAACTACTAGTTTTAACAAAAGAAGAGGAAAAATTAAATGGCGAAAAGAAAATGCTTCAAGAACGTAGTAAATATCAAGCAAATGACCAAAAAGTTCATGAGACAATTGCTACGTTAAAAGAAAATAACCTAAAACTTAAAAATGAAATTTTAATGTTAACTGAAGAAACTTCATTTCTTCAGGAAAATATTACCAAAAAAAGCAAAAAGCTGAATGAAATAGAACAACAACTTCTAGGGAGCAAAGGGAGGCTGGACGAACTAGAAAAAGAACTCTCCTTTAAAAAACGAGATAGCTATGAATTAGAAAATAAGATTCAGGTATTAGAAAATTTTATTGAATCTGGAGGAGGGTTAAATCATAGTGTAAAGTCGGTACTCAACAATCCAAGATTGAATGGAGTTCATGACTGCATTGGAAATTTAATCACCTGTGATTTAAAGTTTGCCAAAGCTTTAGATATTGCACTTGGGGCTAGTAAACAATTTCTTGTAGTAGAAAACGAAAATGTAGCCAAAGAGGCAATTCGTTATTTAAAAGAAAACAAATTAGGAAGATGCACATTCTTTCCATTAAACATAATTCGAGGTAGATCTATCGATCAAGTAACAGAAAACCAATTGCGAGTAGAAATGGGCTACATTGATGTTTTAGCAAACTTAGTAAGTTTTGATTCCAAATACAAGGAAATCATCTGCAACCAACTAGGAAACATCTTAGTAGCAATCGATATCGATAGTGCAACTCGACTAAGCAAAAAGATTCATGCAAAATATAAAATTGTAACCTTAGATGGAGAAATCATTCATATTGGTGGATCTATGACAGGTGGATCTACATCATCTTCTAGAAATATCATAAGTGATAAGTACGAATTAGAACGTTTAAAACGACAAAGGAGTGAAAGCAATCAGGTAATCAAAGAATTAGAGCAATCAAGAAATGAGCAAGAATCTCTAGTAAAAGAAATGGAAGGAAAGCTTTATCAAGAACAAAGCACACTTCTTTTAGAAAAAGACAACCTGAATGCCCAACAAGAAAAACTAGCACAATTAAAAGAACAGCAGGAACAAAAAAAATCAGAATTAAAGAGTTTAGATGCTGTTATAGATTCTTCTATTTCTAAAGAAGAAGATCGACTCATGACCATCTACTATGAAGCACAAAAGAAAAAAGAAGAAACAAAAATTCTAATAAGTAGAAAAACCAAGGAAAAAGAAGAACTAAAAAGTGAAATTGAAGAATTAGAAGCAAAAGAAAAATTAACCAACAGCAATCTAAACAAAAAGCAATCAGAAATCAAAGATCTAGAAGTAAAAGTAAATAGAATGGATGTAAAACTAGATTATAATCTAAACGCCTTAAGTGAAGAATATTCATTAACATTTGAAAAAGCAAGAGAAAACTATCAACTAGAGATACCACTAGAAGAAGCGAGAACTCAAATAACTACCTATAAAGGAACCATCAAAAGAATTGGAATGGTAAACATTGAATCCATTAAAGAGTTTGAACGAGTAAATGAACGTTATCAATTTCTAGATCACCAAAAAAGTGATTTACTAAATGCTCAAGATACATTATTAGAAATTATTGACGAAATGGATGAAGTAATGAAAGATGAATTCAAAAAAACGTTTGACAAAATTGAAAAAGAATTTGAAATCGTTTTTCGTCAATTATTTAATGGCGGAAAGGCAACTCTAAAGCTAACCAATCCAGATGATTTACTAGAAAGTGGAGTTGAAATTATCGCCTCTCCTCCTGGTAAAAAGCTAACGACAATTTCTTTACTTTCTGGTGGAGAAAAAACATTAACAGCAATCAGTTTACTATTCGCAATTTTAAATGTTAGAACTGTACCATTCTGTTTATTTGATGAAGTAGAAGCAGCTCTTGATGAAGCAAATGTCGATAATTTTGGTACTTACCTCGATCACTATAAAAACAAAACCCAATTTTTATTGATTACTCATAAGAAAAAAACAATGGAATACGCCAAAACACTTTATGGAATTACCATGCAAGAATCTGGAGTTAGTAAACTAGTTAGTGTAAAACTAGAAAATAAATAAAAAAAAGGCATTTTTGCCTTTTAATATGGATAATAATAGAAATTATTATAATAAGTATTTGGATAATAATATGGTTGTGGATAATAAACTGGACCATAAGAATTATTTGGTTGTTGATTTCCAATGGCATATCCTGCAAGTCCCCCGAGTAAGAGTGGAGCAAAGAAGCCACCACCAATAAATCTATCGCCTGAATTTAAAGAATTATAATTTCTAGAAAATCCACGATTTCGGTACATATTTCTAGAAAACTGATTCATATTATAATTATATGGATACATAAACTATAATCTCCCTTCTAAAATAGTTTATGCAAATGGAAAGGAATGAGTGAAATGAGTGAAAAACTAAAAGAATTGGCAAGGCAAATTGTGGGGTATTCTATTAAAGTAGAAAAAGGAGAAAAGGTTTTAATCATGACTCAATCTCTAGAAGCAAGAGAATTAATTTCATATTTAATTGAAGAAATTTATCAACGGAATGGAGTGCCATCAGTCAAAGTCAATGATCCTTATCTTGGAAGTCAATTAGCAGAGGGAAATACAGAAGAGCGAATCAACCTGTTAAAAACAATTCAAGAACAAGAAGTAGCACTATATGATTCCTTTATTAATATTCGCTATGCAACAAACGATTATGAGGATAAAAATATCAATCCTGAGATGAACAGAAAACTAAAAAAAGCATTATTAAAAAGTTCAGACATTAGAGTTAATCAAAGAAAATGGGTACTTTTAAACTTTCCATCAACTTTAGATAGTTATAAAGCAGGAATGACGACTCGTGAATTTAAAAAATTTGCACTCGATGTAATGACTGTAAATTATAAAGAAATGGGAGAAAAAATTAAACCGTTGAAAGAATTAATGGATAAAACTGATCGTGTTCGAATTACTGGTCGTGATACCGACTTAACATTCAGTATTAAAAAAATGGGAAGTATTCCATGTGTTGGAGAAATGAATATTCCAGATGGAGAATTATACTCTGCTCCAGTAAAGACTAGTGTGAATGGAAAAATTACTTACAATACCCCAAGTCCATACAATGGTCATATATTTCATCATGTTTGCTTAGAATTCAAAGATGGAAAAATAATCAAAGCAACTTGTGATGAAGATGACACCAAATTAAATGAAATTTTTGATACAGATGAAGGTGCTAGATATGTAGGAGAATTCTCCTTAGGATTTAACCCTCAAATTTTAGAGCCAATGGGAGATATTCTATACGATGAAAAAATCCTAGGAAGTCTACATTTTACACCTGGGCAAGCTTATAAAGATTGTTATAATGGAAATGATTCTGGAATCCACTGGGATATGGTTCTAATTCAAAGACCAGAGTATGGTGGAGGCGAAGTCTATTTTGATGATGTATTAATTAGAAAAGATGGAATGTTTGTACCAGAAGCATTAAAACCACTAAACTTTAACTACAAAGGATAAAATAACAAACGACACTCTAGTCGTTTTTTTTTTTTTTATTATCAAATTTAAAAAGTTAAAAAATTCATATTCTCTTGATATCTATAAATTTTTTTGACATTCACTAAAACGATCTAACTCTTCTTTGATTTTATCAATCGCTTTGCGAAGAGTATCCAAATCAGTAGAAGTTTCTTTGTTGTGATTTGTTGTCCGATTCATTGCTTTCAAATTCGAAACTTGTGATGCGTAAGTTTGGATAGTAAGACCAATCAATTGTAACCAATTTCC
>CANOYR010000016.1 GCA_947571655.1 uncultured Caryophanales bacterium | reverse complement strand
ATACAATTACTTTTTATAAAAGACCATTAGAAAAAGAAATAATTAAAGTATTAGTAACTGATTTAAAATATTATAAAACTTTATTAGAAATGTATTCTGCTACTTTTGAAAAAGATTTTAAAGATAGATATAATAGTCCCCAAGCGGTTGTAGATGATACACCATATTATACAAATGAGGAAGTAGAAAAATATGGATGTGTAGCAATCTACTTTAAAAAATTAAATATTGATTAGAAAGGAATTTATATGGAAGAAATTAGATTGTCGCAAATAAATGATGAAAATTTAACAGATGAAAAAATTGACAATATTGTTTATTCAAATATAGAGGATGATGAATTATCCTCAGAATATGCTTTTGTTTTTGGAAACAGTATGCTAATAAATGAAAGAGTAAATACCTCTGTTGATGCTTATAAAAAAGGTAGAGTTCAAAAACTTATATTTATGGATGGAGTTAATGAAGTTAGCAATCAAGATAATTCTAAAATTTATAATTGTATAGATATAATATATCATCTACAGTAAGAAAATGTACAAATTCTAGAATGGTATCTGTCGCCCCACTTGACTATGTCTTAGAAAAAACAAAAATGGAGTATGGAAGTATTAATCCAATAGGATTACCAGAGAAATGGAAATTATTTATTGATCCTAAAGTATTAGAAGTTGAAAGAATTATTTGTGGAAGTGGTTTACAAAAATCAAAAATTTCATAACCAAGTAAATACCTATTAAAACTTAATAATGCTGAAATTTTAGAAAATTTAGCAAAAGAATAATTAAATATTAATTTTTAGCACAGGAATGTGCTTTTTTGTTGTCTAAATTTATAGAGATTTTTATAAATGATAAGTGGATAAAAAGAAAACAATCTCAGGAATTTTAGATATGGAAAAAAGCAATTAGAAAATAACAAAAATAAAGTTTATATAAAACAAGAATGTGTTGACTGATTAAAAGAAATTTATTTTAATTTTGAAGTTAATTGACAATAACAAATACTTAAAATTTTACAACTTTTACTTTTTATTAAGTTTACATTCCTTTACATAAAAGTAATCTTTATAAATAAATAATATCTTATCAAAATATAAACTGAACATTAAAAAATAATTGTAAAATACTTTAACATACATTTCAAAACTACTCTTATAAATTTGTCGAAATTTGTTTACAGAAATGATTCAATTATGTTAATATCTAATATAGGATAGTATAAAATACGAAGAGTAGAATAGTGTCCAATAATCTCAGTTATTCCTTTTTGTAATTGCAGAAGTGAATATAGAATCACTTACTTTAGTAAGAATGAAAGGAGGTAAACTATAGTGAAGAAAAAAGAAAATAGCCGAAGAAAAGTAGGGATAGCAGTATTATTGCTTCTTTTAATTATAGGAGTTGGAACTTATACATATTCACGATATACGAGTTCTGCAACTGCAAATAGTACAGCAAGTATTGCTAAATGGGCTGTAAAAGTAAATGGTACTGATTTCAGCACAACAACGCAGACATTAACTCCAACTATCACATGGGATACTAACGAATTTGTTGCAGACGGTAAAATTGCCCCAGGAAGAACAGGAACATTTACAATTGAACTAGATCCTACTGGATCAGAAGTTGCAATTGATTATGTTTTAAAAATTGATTCTTCTGCGATAACAGGAATTACTAACTCTGCGTCAAAAATTTCTGTCACAGGAGCGACTTATAAAGTTGGTGATGGAGAATCACAATCAGCAACAATTACTGGTAGCGATGGAATAACAATCACAGAAGCGTTAGCAGATGTACAAGCAAATAAAACAGTAACTGTTACTGTAACTATAGGATGGGATAATGATTCAGACAAACAAAATACTGCAGATACTGAAAATGGTGCAACAGCAGGAGATATTATTGTACCAACAACCATTACTGCAAAACAACATATTTCCTAGAAATTTTGGAGGTTTTTACTTCCAATAAAGTGCAAAAAAAATTTGCATTTTATTGGGACTAAAAAAGTCATAAAGAGGAGTGAATTAGGGTGGAAGAAAACAAAAATACTGATATGACAGTTCAAATGGAATTAGATAATGAGAAGAAAAAACAAAAAATTCTATATTTATTGTTAATTCTATTAATAATCATCATCACTTTATTATTATTTCAAAGATTTTCAAAGATTTATAGTAGTGGAACAAAGAAAAATCCAACAGGAAATATCGATATATTTGAAATTAAATGTGATAGCAACGCTTCCTGCTCTGAAGATAAAAAGAAACCTGATAATAATTATTCTATACCTAATACGGATGGTGATGATTTTAGCCAATCATCGACAAATACTAATAATGAAAAAGATAAAAATAATAGTCTCAAGCCTACCAATTCAAAAGTATTAGACAGTAATAGTTTACTTTCAAATATTATAATAAGTAATGGAAATCTTAACTTTAATTCCAATATTACTACATATATTGTAAATTTATCCAATGAAATTACTTATATTACACTAACAGCATATAAGGAAAGTGAAAAATCCACATTAACTTACATATTAGATGGTAAAATCTATTCTGATTCTAATAATCTCCCAATAAAAGTTGGAGAAAATATTTTAACAATTATTGTAGTAGCAGAAGATGGAACCACAACAAATTATAAAATTGTAATTAATAAATTAGAAGAAACAGGGGCTACCCCTGAGCCAGTAATAAAAGATAATGATAGTAGTTTATCTGATATTATAACCAGTAGTGGGAATTTGAAATTTGACAAAAATAAAACAAATTATACAATCGCTGTGGATAACGAAATAGAAAAGATTACAGTAACTGCTAAAAAAAGTAGTGAAAAATCAACACTATTCTATGTTTACAATAAAGAAATTTATGAAGAAATAAAAGATATTCCATTACAAGAAGGAGAAAACATCATTACTATTGTTGTAACCGCAGAAGATGGAACGACAACTAATTATGTAGTTACAATTAATAGGAGATTGAAAGGAGAAAACACAGATTCTGAAGGAATTACTTGGAAAAGTGTAAATCAGCTAAATATATTTAGTAATCCATTATATAATATGGATTCTAAAATTGCTCCTTTATCAACGAATTCCTATGAATTCATTATAAGAAATACAACCAAAGAAGATGTTCTTTACAGTCTAGAATTTAATGAGAAAAGTGATTTTCCAATTAATATGAAATATCGATTAAAAAGAAATAATGAATATATAAAAGGAAACGAGCAAATATGGGTTAGTTATAATGATCTCAATCTAGATGAAATTGATTTAGCCTATAATCGAGCAGATGATTATGTATTAGATTGGAAATGGTTTGATGGAGAGAATGATAACCTAATTGGTTCTTTGCAAGATGACTATACGTTAAGCATTACATTAGCAGCATCTACAAAAATTATCAAATAAAAGCATAATCTAATCAATAATGATAGAAAGGAGTCATATTTGGATGAAAATAGTGCATAAAAATAAAACAATCATTTTTTTCATAGGACTACTACTTATTTTAGTAACAGGGATTACATATTCAAGATACTATTCAACAGCAAATACTGATTCTAAAATGTCAATAGCACCTTGGTCTATTAAAATTAATGGACAAGACATAAGTAAAACTTATGCTTTTACCTTAAATAATATTATTTGGAGTGAAGAAACAAAAGTTGCCAACGGATATATAGCACCAGGGGGAAACGGGTATTATAGTATAGAAATTGATCCATCAGGAACAGAAGTAGCTATCGATTATACAATTGGATTAGATGCTACAACTTTTGAAGACTATACGGGATTAGCTATTGAAAAAGTAACAATTGATGGAGAAGAAGTAACTGGAGAAAATGGATATTATGATGGGTTTATTTCATTAGAGGATGTACTTAATAATAAAAAAGTGGACTTTAGAATTTATATTGCCTGGAAGGAATCTGGTGATCAGATTGATACTGAAATAGGCGTTTCCTATCAAGATATAAGTCTTCCTATCGTTGCTGCCGTGAAGCAACATATTGAAGGAACTGATAGTTCATCATTTGCACTACAACCAATTTCTTACAAAGAAACCCTTCTTGAAGTAGAAAGACCAGATGATATAAATCCAAATCCCTATTATTCAGCCTCATTTGATGCGTTATATAAAAATCCTGAAAGAGGATTTTATAATACCTATACACTACGTTTAAAAGAAAGCGGAAATCAAATAAGAAATGCCTATTCCAAAGTTTCTCAACTTGTTTATCTAAAAATAGATTTAAGTCCGTTTTCAAAAACTACGAATAAAGTAGAAGATAAAGAGCTAACAGAAGATGCATTAAATACAATAGATGCTCAGTTAGAATATATCAAACAAAATAACAATACTGCTATTTTAAGATTTCTATATGATAATTCTGCTACAGGGATTGTAGAAGGAGTTGAACATTTTGAACCAGAACAAGAAATGATTCTGCGTCATATCGAACAACTCAGTGCGATATTTCAAAAGTATTCCTCTACCATTTACACAATTCAGGTAGGATTTTATGGTCTATGGGGAGAAAACTATTATAATACAACCATACAAGATCATCCTGAATATTTTAAACAGACAGGGGATGCTCTGTTAAAAGCAACCGAAGGAACAGAAATAACAATTTCCTTCAGAACTCCCAATTATTATACAAAATATAGACAACTTAATGGGATAGAGGATTTAGCAAATGACGTTACAACCCGTGAAGAGGATGCTTATAGGATTGGAATATTCAATGATGGTTATTTAGCCAGTAATAACGATGTTGGAACATTTAAAAACAGAGAACTTGAAATCAATTGGTTAAAAAAACAAACGAATCATACTTCTTATGGTGGAGAGGCACTACCTGCAAGTAGTGGATATGAAGATTGGAATTTAATTCGTTTTACAGAAGATGAAATGTTTAAAACACACACCTCTTATCTAAATTTTGAATGGAATCAACAGAAACACTATATTTGGGCAAATCAAGTTTATGATGGAAAAGATGAAGCGTATGAGGGAAGAACAGCACTAGAATATATCCAGAATCATTTAGGATATCGATTGGTTGTAAGAATGATTGAATTACCAAAAAGTATGGAAGTTAGTTCAAAAATGTTGATGAACATTTCCATAGAAAATGTTGGTTTTGGAAATGTCATAAAGAGTAAGACAGCAACTCTAATATTTGTTAATGAAGAAGGAAATATTGTAAAAGAAAGCGACATTACAAAGGACTTTAATATTAAAGATTTTACATCACAAGACACTGTAACTAAAAGTTTAGAGGTAGATACATCAGATTTATCGAGTGGTAATTATCGAATCTACCTAAGAATATCCAATGAACAATTAAATGATGGTACATATTATAATGCAATAAGATTTGCTAATAATGAAATATGGGATAGTAATCTACAGGCCAATCGAATTGGAAAGATAAAAATAAATTAGGTTAGAATAGGAGTGAGTAAAAATAAAAGTGAAAACAGGTAAAATGCAAAAATCATCGAAAAAGCTTATAGTTCTAGCAATAATTGTATTAATGGCTACACTTTCTTATGATACATTTTCTAGATACTATAGTATCTACATGAATGATAGTAATTTAAAGCTTGCTCCCTGGAGAATATCAGTTAATAATAAAAAAATAACCACCTCAGAAAATATCACAGTAAAACCAGATTTAATCGTTGTAACAGATAGTACTACCGAACGTTATCAAAATAAATTAGTTCCTGGATGCAGTGGCTACTTTGATTTAATAATAGATCCAACGGGAACTGGAGTTTCTGTCGATTACATAATTGATTTTAAGCCAGAAAAATTACCAGGGGGAATGGAATATATCAAATATGATATCATAGGTGAAACGACAGATAATGTTTTTCCAGAAAACTATAAAATTATAGGAAATATGAAACTATCTGAAGGAAACTTATTAGATTCAAATGACATTTTAAAGTATAGAATTTATTGGAACTATAAAGATGATGATGAGTTAAACAAAGTGATTCCAATGAATAATGAAGAAGGAATTATGGTAAGTATTTCACTAAAGCAATCCATATAATTAGAATTTTTAGAGTAAAAGGAGGAAAGTATGAGAATAAAAGAAACAATTAAAAATAATTATAAATACCTACTAAGTATCACGATATTACTTTTCTTACTTTTTGCTTCGAATAAAACCTTATCAAGATACAATACATCAATTGATTTAACAGTAGAACCCGCTATGCCCGTTGTTGGAATTGAAGCAGAGAATTCAAAAACGATTGAATTTGCACAACTAGGTTGGTTGACATATCAATTTGATATAATCAATGGAGCAGATGATAAAGATGGATCGTGGCATACAAATGAATTGGATATGGAATATTATATTAACATAGTTCCAGAAGAAGAAAATGTTCCACTAAACTTGAAATACTTATATAGACTAAAAAATGATTGGAGTATTGATGGAGATCCACTTCTCTATATAGAAGGAAAAGGATATGGCCCTTTTTCCTTAATGCATGAAGGTCAAAAAGATGAAGAAGGATATCAACAAAGAACTCATTATACACTAGTTTACACTTGGGGAGATTGTGAAGAAAATAACGAAAATTGTGAGAGAAAAATGGATGCTAGTTATGCAGGAAGAAAATACAAATTTCATATAGAAATCAAAGCTTATCAAAAGACAAGTTAGAAGGGAGAATCGAATGAAAAAAGTATCAAAATTACTACTGTTTATTATCACAGTACTAGTAATTTTTGGAGTGAATCGTACATATTCAAGATTAAATATAACAGTAAATAAAGATATTATATTTATTGCAAAAGATTATAATCCCTTAATTATTACAAGCACTACCAAATTAGAAGATAATTTATATAAAATAACAATACAAAATAATAATGATTATGATATAGAATTTGTATGTGAAGACATCAACTTCAATTTTAGTATTTCTTGTGCAGAAAGTTTAGTTAAGGCCAAATCTACGATTGAAACGAATGTTACTTTGGCAATGACAGAAGATACAGATTTGAATAATGCAACTTTAAATGAAGATGGCTCAGGATATTTGACAAAAACAGGAATTAGAATTATAAAACCTTACGAATATCCAATTACCAATCCTAATCATGTAGAATCAGATTTTATGACAATCCCTATAGAAAAATTAACAAACTTAAAAGAAATGATAACGAAACTTGCCAGTTCAGATACAACTAACTTTGCAACCGATCATAATACAAATATTAGATATATTGGTCCAAATCCTAATAACTATGTTCAATTTAATAACGATTTATGGAGAATTATTGGTGTTTTTGGAAATTATGTAAAAATAGTAAGATCAACTTATGATGTAGCTGCATTTGATACAGGAGGATCTAATAATTTTGGAAATTCCAGCATAAAAAATAGCCTTGCAACTTACTATAATAATATGCAAAATACATATCAGCAAATGGTAGAAGAAAGCCCATGGTATATAGGAGGGTCTAATAAGTGGAATAATCCAAGTACAATTACAGTTTATGAAAATGAAAGAATTGGATCTTTAGTAAATGCCAATATTGCCCTTCCTTATCTAAGTGATTATGGATATGCTGTTGGTGGAGAAAACAGAGACACTTGTTTAAATAAATCAATAATATCTTATGATTGTCAGGATAATAACTGGATGAAAGAATTTGCAATTGCTACTTGGGGTGGATCCTATTTCTGGACGATTAATCCAACGAATTATGAAGCAGAATATGGCCATCTTGTATATAGTGCAGGTAATTGTGATATTGCAACAGCAACAACAGAAGCTTTAGTATACCCAACATTATATCTAAAAGAAGATATAGGATTTATATCTGGAAATGGAACAAAAGAAAAACCATATAAGTTAAAACTAGGTGATGATGGTAGCAATGAAGAATCTGGTGATATCACTTCCCCTAAAAATGCAGTATCTTTTGTAACAAATTTATCTAGTACCTCTGACCATGTAAAAGTAGATCATTCTACAAATTATAGATTTGTAGGACTCAGTCCTAAAAACTTTATTAGAATTGATGGGGACTTATGGAGAATTGTTGGTGCTTTTGATGGAAAACTAAAAATTATAAAAAATGATCCAATTAGCTTAGCATTTGGAGATAGCAATGATTATAAAATCTCTACAGTTAAAACATACTTGAATGATACATTTTATAATAGCCTGTCTACCTTAAAATCAATGATTGTAAATGGAAATTGGAACATTGGAAAAGTATCAGTATGGGCTAATCCTACTGCAGAAACACTATATAATAAGGAAATTGCTACGACAATTTCTGAATATGTTGGATTATTAACACCAAGTGATTTTACTTATGCTGTTGATCGTAGTGATGATAATTTTTGCTTAAATATGGGTACTCAAGCTTGGGGAGATTATACAAACAATCAATGTTATGCAAACAATTGGATTACTCAATATAGTGGAGGTAATAATTCTTGGAGTATGAATGCATCTTCCGATAGTGATGGGACAAGTTATGTAACGACAATTTATCCATATGGAATCAGTCAAGAAACATCCACCACTGTCCATCGAATTCACCCAGTAGTTTATCTAGACGAAAATGTAAATCTTATTTCTGGTAGTGGAACAGAGGACAAACCGTATCAGATAAAATTAGATTCATAGGAAGATAGAAAATGAAAAAAATAATAAAAACTATACTAAAAACCTTATACCATATATTTTTAATATTATTGATAACTTGTGTATGTTTTATAGTATATAATAAAATAAGGAATCCAGAAGAAAGACTGACTCTGTTTGGTTATAAAATATTTATAGATGCAACAAACAGCATGAGTCCATCATTAAATGCAAATGATATCATCATAACGAGAAAATGTTCTGAAAGTGATATTCAAGTAGGAAAAATTATTACATTTAAAGAAGGAAATGTAACAATTACACATCGAGTAATTAATATAATCTCTAAAGATGGCAAAAAGTACTTTACGACTAAGGGAGATAATAACAGTGATAAAGATGATCGACTAGTAACATTTGAGGAAGTAGAAGGGATTTACTTATTCAAAATACCATTTTTAGGTTTCATAATTACAGATATAGTTTCTTTTGTACTAGTAATTATAGTATTATTAATTCTTGCATTTTTTCCATTTGAAAAATTAAATATAAAAATATTAGACACTACAATAAAAAAGGAAGAATCTATAATTACGAAAGAAGATGAACCAGAAGAAAAAGAAATGAACTTAGAAGAAGAGGATTCAAAAATCACAACAGTAGAAAATAATATATTAGACGAAGAAGATGAAGAATATGAAAAAACCCAAAATTTTATCCCATTTAATGAAAATGATATGATTGATAATTTTACCTCTTTAAATACTAACAAAACATATAAAAATTAATATAAAAAATAAAGCCCTAATAATTAATTGATGTTAGGGCTTTATTATTTAGAATTTATTTTTTTTCGGACATCAAGTGACTTGTGATTCTATCAATATTTTTTACTAACTCACTTTCATCAATTTCGAAAGAAAATTGATGATTTTTCATTAAGATTTGTCCATTAATGATAGTTGTATCAACATTGTTACTTTCTACATTATGAACGACTTGATTAATTAAATCAATCGTAGGATAAATTTCTGTACTATTCAAATCTAAGATAACAAGATCTGCTTTTTTACCTTCTTCAATAGAACCAATCTTATGGTCTAAATTTAATGCCTTTGCTCCATTGATCGTTGCCATTTTTAATACATCATAAGATTGCATTACCGTTGGGTCTTGATATTTTGCTTTTTGAAGTTGATCGACTAGGGACATATGATAGAACATATTTAAGTTGTTTCCACTTCCTTGACCATCGGTTCCTAAGCATACGTTAATTCCATTTTTTTGATAACTTACTAAGTCAGCAATTCCACACCCTAAATTAAGATTACTTACTGGATTAGTTACAATAGAAACATCAAATTTTGATAGAAGCTCTTGTTCCTCTTCACTAATGAAAGTACCATGAGCTAAAATTAATTTCTGTTTGAAATAACCAAGTTCTTGTAAAACCTCAGCTGGTAATTTGTGATAATTTTTTTTGATTTCTTCTACTTCAGAAAGATTTTCACAATAATGAATATGAATTGGTAAATTAAATTCTGAAGCTATTTCTTGACATTTTTCTAAATATTCTTGATTACAAGTATATAAAGAATGGGGAGTTACAGTAAAGGTTAATAGATCATTTCCCTGATTTTCTATAACAAGATTCCTGAATTCTTCGATTTTTTCCAAAGAGGATGGATCCATATTCCCAATTAGGAATCTAGAAAATACACTTCGAATTTTGGTCTCTTTGATTGCCTTCAAACTTCCATTGATTCCAAAGTACATATCATTTGATGTGGTAGTACCAGTTTTAATCATTTCAAGACAAGAAAGAAGTGTTGTATAATAAATATCTTCATCTGTCATAAGGCTTTCAATTGGCCATATTTTTTTATGTAACCAATCTTGTAGAGTAAGATTATCATTGGTAGCACGGAAAATACTCATTCCCAGGTGGGTATGACAGTTGATTAATCCAGGAAGTACAATTTTATTGGATGCATCGATTATTTTATCATAAGGTCCTTGATAATTTTCTTCTACTGAGGTAATAGTATCATCTGTAATGACAATATCCAACTTTTCATACTTTTCTTTTCTTTTTTCATTCATTGTAATAACAGTTCCATTTTTAATAACTAGAATCATAAAATCCTCCTATTTTGGTTTCTAATACTTATTATAACTTATTTTAAAAAAGAAATTTCATTTTTTTTGTACGACAATAGATTTTTTATAAATAATGTTAGTTAGAACAGGAGGGTTTTATGAAATATTTAAAATTATTTTTATTTTTAGGAATGATAAGTATTGCTTGTTTAACGAATAATGTTTTGGCACAAAGTGATTCTTTTCATGAAGGGGAAGCAGTAACAAATGCCTATTTAAAGAAATTTAAACCTGGAGAATCTACAGGAAAGTATGAACAGATGAAAATATTTCGAAGAGATAGTGATAATCAAGCAGCTTACTGCATTGAATTATGGACAGATTTAATTCCAAATAAAAAAATAGATGGATATGTAACCAAATATGCGGAACGTGCAGCAATTACAGAGGAACAGTGGAAAAGAATTCAGCTAATTGGTTATTATGGATATGAGTATGAAAATCATACAACCGATAATTGGTATGCTGCAAGTCAATTTTTAATTTGGAAAACGCTAGAACCGAATAGTACCATCTACTTTACAGATACATTAAATGGAAATCGAGTATCAAAATTTGAAAGTGAAATATCAGAAATTGAAAGTTTAATTGCACAACATGAAGTATTACCAAGCTTTGCAAACACTATACATACAGTTAATATGGGAAAATACACTACCATTGAAGATACCAATCATGTAATAAAAAACTATGAAATAAGTACAAAAGACGATATTTTTTATGAAAAACATAATGATTCTAGAATTCGAGTAATGATGAATAGAATTGGAAGTGCAGAAATCGAATTAACAAAAGAAGATACTACAAGAAAAACACTACTTTATGTTAGTCCTAGTAGTCAAAATTTAATGGTTCGTGGAAACTATCCAAAAATTACAACTTCCTTCAAAATAAAGGTAGAATCTGGTAAAATTATATTAAAAAAGGTGGATCAGGAAACTGGGAATCAAAAACCACAAGGAGATGCATCGTTTGAGGGGACAACTTATGAATTATATGATGAAAATCATAAAGTAATCAAAACAATTCAAATTACTGGGAATCAATCTGTTACAATAGATTCCCTAGCTTACGGAACTTATTACATAAAAGAAGTAAAAAGTGGGAAGGGATATCGAATAGATCCAATGGAGTATAATATTAATTTAAATGTTCCAGTAATTACATTTACGTCAAGAGATATTGTATATAAAGGAAAAGTAAAAATACAAAAATATTCAGAAGAGGGGACAACTCTAAAAGAAGAGGAAAATGCAGAGTTTGAAGTTTATAACTCTCAAGATAAATTAATAGATAAAATTAAAACAAATTTATCTGGACAGGTGGAAATTACATTACCATATGGAACCTATCGATTTCATCAAAGTAAGGGAAAAAAAGAACATCAATTCGTCGATGATTTTTTTGTAACAATTGAAGAAAAAATGAATCAAGAATATCAATTTATTTTTAAAAATGAACCGATAAAAAGATACCTAAAAGTAGTAAAAAAGGATGCAAAAACAAAAAAAGAAATAATAATAGGAAATGCTTCATTTCGAATCAAAAATTTAGATACAGGAGAATATATTAAGCAAAGACTATCTTATCCAAATGGAGAAATGATAGAGGTTTTTACTACAAATGAACAAGGATTCTTTATTACTGCAGAACCATTAGCAGCAGGAAATTATCAATTAGAAGAAATTAATCCACCATATGGTTACTATCCATTAAATCAACCATTTACCTTTCGTATTTCAGAAGAAATAGAAACAATAAATGATCCAAATTATGGAAAAATAATCAGTTTAGAAATCTACAATGAACCAAAGATTGGAACCTTAATAATTCAAAAACAAGGAGAAATCGTTGAAATTCAAAAGGGTTTTCATTATAGTTACATAGGATTAGAAAATATTTACTTTTCAGTTTATGCAGAAGAAGATATCCTATCGGGAGATGGAACAAAACTTTATTCTAAAGGCAATTTAGTGATACAGAAAGAAACAAATTCCGACGGAAATATTCAAATTTCATTGCCAATCGGTAAATATAGTGTAATAGAAGCCACTTTTTTGGATTCATATATTAAAAACGAAAAGAAATATTTTGTAGAAATAACTCCAGATAATTTAGAAACAAAGTTAAAAGTATATAATTATTTAAAAAAGGGTAATCTAACAATTTTAAAAAAGGATTCCATAACAGGAAATCCGATAGCAGACACATATTTTTCTATCTACACAAAAGACGGAAAATTCATTACAACAATGATAACAGACCAGAATGGGATTGCAGTATTAGAAAAAATTCCTCTAGGAGAATATTATTTAGAAGAGTCAAAAAGCAATAGAGATTATATTCTAGACTCTTCGAAAGTAGAATTTAAAATTACGGAACTAGAAAAAGAAATCACCATAGATTTACAAAATGAACCAATCATGCCACCAAAAACAGCGGTAGATAAGAAGCAAGTAAAGGTCTTTTTAATCGCTGAATGTCTATTTGAATTTCTAATAGGATTTATCATAATATGTCGAATATCAAAATTCAAAAAGAAATCATAAACTGACAGGAATTTGATAGCTTTTCTTTACTTTCTCTTGAAATCTATTATATAATTAAAATAAGGTGATGGCATGAAAAAAGTAAGCATTTTAGCACTTCATTTAGGATATGGAGGAATAGAGAAAAGCATTATTAATTTGGCAAATTTACTTTGTAATCAATATAAAGTAGAAATTATTTCCACTTACCGGTTAGAAGAACAACCAGCTTTTTCTGTTAATTCCAATGTTGAAATACATTACTTAATAGAAAATTTAAAACCCAATCGTGAAGAATGGAAAAAATCGATAAAAAAAATAAGACCATTTACCTTTATAAAAGAAACTTATAAGGCTCTTATGGTTTTAATGCTTCGTAGAAAAAAAACAGTTGCTGCTATCAAGCAATGTGATAGTGATATCATCATTTCTACAAGGGTGTTATTTAATAATTGGTTAGGCGACTATGGAAAAAAGAAAATATATAAAATAGGTTGGGAGCATAATCATCATCATCAGGACGAAAAATATATCAAAGAAGTAGTAAACTCCTGTAAAAAATTAGATCGTTTAGTACTCGTTTCGAATTCTCTTCGTTCCTTTTACAAAAAAGAGTTTAGAAAAAAACAATTAAAATGTAAATGTGTTTATATTCCAAATATGATTGATAAAATTCCAGAAAACGTTTCCACTTTAAAAGAACATACACTAGTTTCTATCGGCCGTTTTTCTAGAGAAAAAGGATTTGTTGACTTAATTGAAGTATTTAACCTAATTCATAAAAAAAAGCCAAACTGGAAATTGTGTTTAATTGGTGATGGTGCTGAGAAAAACAAAATTGTAGATTTAATTTATCAATATCATTTAACAGATTTTGTAGAATTACATGGCTACCTCAGTAGAGAAAAAGTTGATGAATGTTTAGAAAAATCATCCATTTACTTAATGACATCTTATACAGAATCCTTTGGAATTGTATTAATAGAGGCGATGTCTCATGGAATTCCATGTATTGCATTTTCCTCTGCAGAAGGTGCAAATGACTTAATTACAAATGGAGAAAACGGATATTTAATAGAAAATAGAGATTTTAATGAAATGGCAAATCAGGTCCTAGAATTAACCAGTAACTTAAATAAACGAAAAAAACTAGGAAAAGAGGCTAGAAGAATAAGTCATAGTTATACAAAAGAGCAAGTAAAAGACAAATGGATAAATCTTTTAAAGAAAAGAGGATAGTATGGAAAAAGTGTTATTTATTTCTAGTACAGGAGGTCATTTAACAGAAATGATGTGTTTAGAACGACTATTTTCTAATTATGATTTTCGTATAATTACAGAACATACAAAATCGAGTATTTATTTAGAAAAAAAGTATCCAGGAAAAGTCAATCATTTATTTTATGGAACTAAGATTCATCCATGGAGTTACCCATGGAAATTATTAGGGAACTGTTTAAAAAGTTTATATTATTATTTACGATTTCAACCAAAATTTATTATTACAACTGGTGCTCATACCGCTGGACCAATGTGTTGTATTGGAAAATTATTTGGCAGTAAAATTATCTATATAGAATCATTTGCCAACATTCATACAAAAACAATTACAGGGCGATTAATTTATCATTTTGCTGACTTGTTTATTGTGCAGTGGAAAAGTATGCTAAAGTTATATCCAAATGCAATCTATGGTGGTTGGATTTATTAAAACAAATAGATAGCAAAATAGTATTGATGAAAATAAAATAAATAGATAGCAAAATAGTATTGATGAAAATAAAATAAATAGAATTGGTAAAAGAAAAAAATCGTTAGAGTAGGTGAAGAAACTATGATATTAGTAACTTTAGGTACACAGGATAAAAGTTTTGAAAGACTATTGATTGAAATTGAACGACTAATTGACAAAAAAATAATTCAAGAAGAGGTAATTGTACAAGCTGGATACACAAAATATTCTAGTAACAAAATGAAAATATTTGACTATTTACCAAAAGATGAATTTGAAAAGCTAATAGATAAATGTAATGTTTTAATTACTCATGGTGGAGTAGGATCTATTTTTGATAGCGTATCTAGAGAAAAAAGGGTAATTGCAATTCCAAGACTTTCTAAATACAAAGAACATGTAAATGATCACCAAATACAAGTAGTTGAAGAATTTGGAAAAGAAGGTTATATTCTTCCATGTTTAGAAATATCAAATCTTGAAAAAACTCTAAAAAAAATAAAATCGTTTCATCCTAAAGTTTATAAAAGGGATAATAAAAAAATGTGTACAATTATTGAAAAATATATAAAGGAAGAATCTAAAAAAACTTTTTCTAAAACAATTCTTCAATACTTTTCTTTTGGAATACTTTTTTTAATTTTACAACTAATATTTTTTAACTACAAAAAAACAACAAATTTAGGAGTACATTTTATATTATGGATAACATCCTATGTAATTACAATTCTAATGTATTCATTAAAAAATCATAATGCAAGAAAAGTTTCAAGAAAATTATGTATATTCAGTTTCTGTTGTTTTCTAGTGCACTTTTTAGTATTTTTGATTCTTTTTAACATTACCTCCATTCTGAATACCGTAATATTCAGTAACATCAGTACCTTACTAATAGGATATTTTATTTATATGTTAATCTTTGGGGGAAGAAATCTATTGAATGATTAACTAAGGATTTTTTTTCTTTTCGAATGAATGTAAAATGATACTAGAAATCTTACAAAAAAGTGAGTTTTATGTTATGATAATTTCAGCGGAGGGGATAAAATGAAAAAAATATCGATTGTGGTTCCATGTCATAATGAAGAAGCTTCCATTCCACTTTTTTATAAAACAGTAAATGAAATCACTGAAACAATGAAGAAAAAAGCTGATTTTGAATTTATCTTTGTAAATGATGGTTCTACTGATAAAACTTTACATGAACTTAGAAACCTAGCAGATAAGGATCAAAGAGTCCACTATATTTCCTTCTCTAGAAACTTTGGAAAAGAATCTGCAATGTATGCAGGATTAGAATCATCAACGGGGGATTATGTTACAACAATGGATGCAGATTTACAGGACCCACCAAGCTTATTAGAAGAAATGTTTACGATATTAGAAACAGAAGAATATGATTGTGTAGCTACAAAAAGTACCAATCGAAAAGGGTATTCTTTTCTTAGAAAATTCTTTACAAAATGGTTTTATAAAGTGATTGGAAAAATTTCAAGTATAGAAATGGTACCTGGTGCAAGAGATTTTCGTTTAATGACAAGACAAATGGTAGATGCCGTTTTATCGATGCAGGAATATAATCGATATTCCAAAGGTTTATTTAGTTTTGTTGGTTTTGATACCAAATGGATTGAGTTCGAAATAGAAGAGAGGGTTGCAGGAAAAACAAATTTCAACTTTGGAAAACTTTTTTCCTATGCAGTAGAAGGAATCGTTGCTTTTTCAACAGCACCCCTTGTATTTGCAGCTATTGTTGGTTTCGTTTTTTGCTTAATTGCAGTCATTCTGATTACCATAATTATTACAAAAACATTAATTTGGGGAGATCCAGTCGGTGGATGGCCAAGCATGGCATGTATTATGTTTCTAGTTGGAGGAGTTCAGCTTTTTTGTACAGGTATTATTGGTGAATACCTTTCAAAGACATACCTAGAAACAAAAAAAAGACCAATCTATATTATAAAAGAAACGGAAAAAAATAAAAGGAAAAATGTGATATAATGAGTTTACGAAATGAATTTCTATCTTAGCGGAATGAAATATCAACCATCTCGTTTTTTTTATTGAGTAAATGTTATAATATAAGTAGCTAGGATAGAAAAGAGTTTATGAAAATGATGGCAGTAAATAATAATATTCAAAGTGAAATCTTAATGATTACTATGGAAGAAATAGTTTCCGAAAACAGTTTGTTCCGTAAGATAGACAAATATATAGATTTCACTTTTATTCGTAGTGAAGTAAAAGAATTATACTGTGAAAATAATGGAAGACCAAGCATAGATCCAATAGTATTATTTAAACTAGTATACATATAGACAATTGATGGAATTAAATCAATGCGGAAAACTTGTAATAAAATTAAGGTAGATGCAGAATACAGGTGGTTTTTAGGTATTCCATTTGGTCAAGATACACCACATTTTTCAGCTTTTAGTAAAAACTATGAAAGAAGATTTAAAGGTACAGATATTTTTGAAAAAATATTTATAAATATAGTAAATCAAGCAATAAAATATAATTTAATTGATGGAACTACTTTTTATACTGGCTCTACTCATAAAAAGGCAAATACAAATAAGAATAAATATGATGATTGTATAGTTCAAACTATCAAAGAAAGAAAAAAAATGGTTAGAGGAAGAAATTAATGAAGAAAGAAGAAAAAATAATAGAAAGGAATTTGAGTATGAAGATGAAATTGAAGAAAAGCACATTAAAATAAGTACTACAGATAAAGAAAGTGGGTACTATCATCGGGATCATAAAGAAAAAGGATTTATGTATTTAGATCATCGGACTGTAGATCATAAATGTAATATTATTGTGGATGCATATGTAACAGAAGAAAATGTACATGATTCAAAACCATATAATAAGCGATTAGAATATATAAAGAAAACATTTAATTTTAAAGTTAAAAAAGTGGCGGTAGATTCAGGATATGATACATTAGAAATAAAAAAGAAATTAATACAAAAAGGAATATTTGGAGTGATTGGATATAGAAGGTATGGAACAAAAGAATCAAGAGAAGAAAAAAGAAAATATGTATATGTAAAAAACGAAAATTATTATTATGAAAAAGAAACAGGAGAAGTATTAGAATATACAGGATTAATAGATAAACTTGGATACAAAAAATATCAAAACTTAGATAACAAAGGTGGTTAGAAGACACATCCATGAGGAATGGAACGAAATATTTAGAAAAAACAGATTGTCAAAAGAAGGAAAAGAGTTATATAAGTTTAGAAAAGAAAAAGTGGAAAGAAGTTTTGCTGATTCAAAAAATAATCATGGGTACAGATATGCGATGTATAGTGGATTAGAAAAAAATCAAAATTATACATGGCTGATTTGTGCTGCCCAAAACATGAAAAATATATTAATAAAAAACGATAATGTAGGAAAGAAAATATAAACATTATCATCAAAAATAAAAGATTATATAAAAATTATAAAAAAATTACACTCTCAGGGGTTTGTCTACAGTCTGAGGAAAAAATAACATTTTTCCTTTTTAATAAGTACAAAATCAATCATATCAAATAATAATTGATTGAAAGTAATAAATAAATGTATATTCTATCTTGCCAGATAAGTAGAAAAAAGAGTATAATAATAAAAAAGAATAGGTGATTTATATGAGAAAGATATCTAGAAAAAGTATCCTTTTTTCTCTTTTTGTTATTAGCTTTCTATTGATTTCGATTGGGCTAATACTAAATTCATATGCCTATACAGAAGCAGTAAAAAGCATTGATTTTTCTTCACAAAAATTAAGTTATCAAGAAAAAGAACCAGGAAGTATAGGGATTGAAAAAAGTGCAGAGTGGATAGAAAAGGGAAAAGCAAGAGTTACATTTAACCTAAATACTGTTTTAAAAACAGTAATCAAACCTATGGATGTTATCTTTATTTTAGATATCTCTGGCTCTATGGAGGGAGAAAAACTACAAAGAGTAAAGAATGATACGATTCATCTATTAAATTTACTACTATCGAATGATGAAAGTTCTGCAGCATTAATTACATTTCATAGGTACTCAGAAATTATTTCAGGGTTTACCCATAATAAAGAAGATTTAATTAACAAAGTAAACTCCATGACAGAAACTGGATCAACCAATTATTATCAGGCATTAAAAAATGCAGATACAGTTTTAAAAAACTACAAAAAACAAGATGGAAAAGATTGTATCATGCTGTTTTTAACAGATGGATATCCTAATGAAGATGTTCCAAATCAGATTGCGCAATATGCCTATTTAAAAAGTCAATATCCATGGTTAACAATTCAGGGAATTCAATATGAAATGGCAGAGCAAATTTTAAATCCGATAAGAGAAATCAGCGACAATCAGTTTATCGCAAATAGAGACACTTTAAATAATGTATTACTAAATGCAACAATTGTTCCAGTTACTTATGATCATTTAGTTTTAACAGACTATATAGATAATAATTATTTTGATATAGAATCAATCTCCAAAATTAAAACTTCATTTGGTGAAGTTGCCTTAGAATATGAAAATGGAGTGCCAAAAGTAATATGGACACTAGATCAATTTAAATCTGGAGAATCTGCGACAATGACGATTGATTTAAACTTAAAAAGCGAATACTTTGATGTTGGTGGTTTTTATCCGACAAATCAAAAAGAAGAAATAGTTTATAAAATAGATGATACAGAAGAAACAGTCCCAAGCGATAAAACACCAATACTACCAACACAATTTCAAGTAAGTTATGATGGAAATGCACCATCTGGTTGTAAATTAAAAGATGTTCCAGCATCTGAAGGAAAAATGGTATATGAAACTGTTGAAATTTCTAGTACAGAACCTAGTTGCCAAGGCTACAAATTTAAAGGATGGAATATCATAACACCGACTGCAAAAAAAATTGGAGATAATTACTTTATAATGCCTGAGGAAGACGTCATAATAAGAGCAATATGGTCAAAAATAACAATTAATAAACTTATGACAGGAATCATTCAACCATATGAACCAGCCATTCTTCAAGAAGTCCCAAAAAATTACGATGAGAAGTTATGGAAATATAAAGATTCTATTACAAAAATAGTTTTTCAAAATGAATTGAGTGATTTAACGAATGTTAAAGAAAGCTTTGATATTTCAGAGGGAAACTATGAAAATATTATGAGCTACATCATACCAAATACCGATAATCCAAATACATATACTGTATATATTCAAGGAGAAAGAGAAATTATAGCCAATTCCAATAGTTCTTATTTATTTAGAGGATTCAGTAAACTGCAAACAATTGAAGGATTAGAATATTTAGATACAAGCAATGTGATAAATATGTCCTATATGTTTAGTAACTGTACGAGCTTAGTAAATTTAAACTTAGAAAAATTTATCACAAAAAACGTTACAGAAATGCAGTGGATGTTTGAAAATTGTAATAAATTAGAAAGTCTAAATCTAATAAACTTTGATACTACGGGCGTAACAAAAATGCAAGGAATGTTTTATGGTTGTAGAACTATACAGACTCTAGATTTAAGTAACTTTAATACCGCAAACGTTACAGATATGAATAACATGTTTTCTGCTTGTAGTAAGCTAGCAAATTTAGATATCAGTAGTTTTGTTACTCTAAAAGTAACTGATATGTCAAATATGTTTTCTATGTGTTATCAATTAAATAATTTAGATTTAAGTAACTTTAATACCACTAGTGTAACAGACATGTCATGGATGTTTAACACCTGTAGCAGTTTAAGTAATTTAAATTTGAGTAGTTTTCGTACTACGAAAGTTATTAAGATGAATGGAATGTTTAATGATTGTCAATCCTTAACGTACTTAGACTTAAATGGATTTGATTTTTCGACGACAACAGGAATAGCTAACTTATTTACAAATTGTAATAATTTAACTACGACCATTAACATCAATTCAACAACAATTAATAACTATACAGATATATTTAATAATGTAGCAACCTCTAATGGTGCACAAATTACAGTAAATTATACAAATGCATCATCGAACTTAGTCGACCAAATGATTTCATCAAAAACATCAACTTCGAATGTAGTAAAAGGAACTCTGATTACCTGACAGGGTTCTTTTTTCATAAAATTATAAAGACCTCAAATACAATTAAAAAAAGCAGTAGTATAATATTTTTCTTAAATTAATTTGACAAAATAAAGGAAAACGAGTATAATAGTGAACTATCCCGTGTATAAGAGGTGTTATAGATGTTTTATGATGAAGCCAAGGCAATCGAGGCCGTGAGAAAAAAACCAGAATTAGTTTTTGAACTAATTAAGGAAGGTCACATAACGCTCGTTGACAAAGTGCTCAAAAAGAAAATTGTGCATATCAACACTTGCGATGATGCAGGTAATAGTGTTTTAGTTAGATTACTAAAACATGGGGATTATGATTTAGTACTTCAACATATGGGAAACAAAGATTGGGATGTAAATCATCAAAATTTTGCGGGAAATACATTTGCACATTTCTTAGTTTCTATTAATTATGTTAATGTAGTAGAAATCATAGCCAAACTGAAGAAAAATAGAAAATTTCTTCCCAATATTAAGAATAACAAGGGAGAAACAATTTTAGATAAGTCAATCAATGACCACTATATTTATACAACAGTAAAGATTCTAGAAGATGAAAGATTTAACAATATCGATGTTGTATCGTTCAAAAATTTGTATGAAACTTATATTAAAAGTAACAAATACGGGAAATATTCAAAACTTACAAATCTAGAAATGATTATAGACAACTTAGAAGAAAAATCATTACTTCCTAGAATGGAAAAATTAATTTTATTTATTAGAAGTAATTTTGATGTTATTAAGGAAGAAGTATTAAACAGCAAAAAATCAAGTTGTATGGATAGTATCATTGATAACGTATTAAAAGAGAGTAATGCCTAAAGGTATTATTTTCTTTTATTTTATGATATAATAACAGATGTTTTAAAGGAAGGAATAATGAAAAATTTAAGTATTGTAGTACCAATTTATAATAAGGCAAAATATTTAGAAGACTCTTTAAATAGTTTATTAAAAAATCAATCCTCAGAGACAGAGATTTTATTAATCGATGATGCCTCTAGAGATGATAGTTTCTCAATCATTTCAGAGTTTGCTCAAAAAAACAATCATGTAAGAGTATTAAAAAATGAATCTAATGCAGGAGTAAGCTATACAAGAAATAAAGGAATTTATGAAGCAAATGGAGAATATATAGGTTTTTTTGATGCTGATGATTCAGTAGATGATAGGTTTTACCAAACTTTATATCAAACGGCCATTAAGAAAAGAAAACACCCAGATATGATAGTAGGAAATTTAACTACATCTATCCAAAATAGTTCATTTCCTATCAATAAAGAAGCAATTTTAAATCCCTACTTACCCTTTTCTCTGCAAAGAAAAAAATTCTTTTATAAAGAAAGTCTCTCTTGTTGTAATAAAATTTATCATCGTGATTTTCTTGAGGGAAAAAAGTTTCCAGATTATATAAATGAGGATATATATTTTCATAATTTAGTTTGTCATACAGCAAAAAAAGTAATAGAAAATAGAAATGTAAATTACTATTATCATACAGAACATAGTGAGCGTAGTTTATCGTATTTTAATCAACCGAATGGAAATTTTATTGAATTTATTGAAGGATACAATTGGACCCTTTCAAAAGTAGGAAATCAATCTTGCCTAAATGATTCATTCAAGAAAACACAGTGTATACTATTTCAGTCATTTTTAGAATTTTGCATCGATTGGAATCTACCTTATCATGAAAAAAGAAAACTAATTGGAACAATCGTCGATTATTGTATTCATCTTTGCCCAGAAATGGAAGCAAAAAATTTTGGAGAGATTCCCTTTATTATTTATCTTGACTATTTAAAACAAAAGGGTTCTCAAGAATTTACTACAAAAGAACTTGAAAAAAAATTAACATTACTATCCAAAATCTATCCAAGAAGAAAATAAAAATATTTCTAATAGATGATTGTAATGATATAATTAGATAGAAAAAAGGAAGTGATTATATGCAGTTACCAAGTTACAAAGAAGCAAGGAGCAGAAAACGACAAACAGTTAAAATAGAAGAATACCAGTCATTAAAAGAGTCCTTTGGAAAAGATAAAACATATTATATAAAGACCTATGGATGTCAAATGAACGAACATGATAGTGAAAATATAAAAGCAATACTAGAAGAACTTGGCTTTCAAGAAAATTTAGAAATGGAAAAGTCAGACTTAATTATTTTAAACACATGTTCTATTCGAGAAAATGCACATAACAAGGCCTTCGGAATGCTTGGAAGATTAAAACATTTAAAAGAAACACGCCCTGAATTAATAATTGGAATTTGTGGATGTATGGCCCAAGAAGAGGGAGTAGTAAATGAAATTTTACATAAATACCGGCAAGTAAACTTTGTTTTTGGAACTCATAATTTACACCGTCTTCCCTATATCTTAAAAAAATACTTAGATAGTAAACAACAAGAAATTGAGGTCTTAAGTGTCGAGGGTAACCTAATTGAAGGAATGCCGGTAAAAAGAGCAAGTAATCATAAAGCTTTTGTAAATATCATGTATGGATGCGACAAATTTTGTACCTATTGTATTGTTCCTTATACGAGAGGAAAGCAAAGAAGTAGGAAAAAAGAAGATATTCTAAAAGAAGTAAAAGCTTTAGTTCAAGAAGGATACCAGGAAGTAACCTTATTAGGTCAAAACGTAAATGCCTATGGAAAAGATCAAAATAGTGAGTATCGTATGGAAAATTTACTAGAAGATGTCGCCAAAACCAAAATTCCACGAGTACGTTTTATGACAAGCCATCCTTGGGACTTTACAGATCAAATGATAGAGGTAATTGCCAAATATCCAAATATCATGCCAGCGATTCACTTACCAGTACAGTCAGGAAGCAATCGAATTTTAAAATTAATGGGAAGACGTTACACAAGAGAAGAATATATTTCTTTATTTGATAAGATAAAAGAAAAAATTCCCAATGTTAGTATTTCAACTGATATAATTGTTGGATTTCCTAAAGAAACAGAAAAAGATTTTTTGGAAACTTTAGATTTAGTCAAATACTGTAAGTATGATAATGCTTTTACCTTTATCTATTCTAAACGAGAAAATACAGCGGCCTGCCGTTTAGAAGACAAGATTCCATTGAAAGAAAAAGAAAATAGACTTTATCAGTTAAATACTATAGTGAATGATTATTTCCTGAAAAATAATCAGAAATTAATAGGAAAAACGGTTCCCGTATTAGTAGACGGTCATAATGAAAATGGAAAAACAGAATTGTTTGGGTATACAGATACAAATAAGCTAATTAACTTTAATGGAAATGATTCTCTAATTGGAAAGATTGTTTTTGTTAAAGTTACAAATGCAAAAACATGGAGCTTAGATGGAGAGCTTGTTGAATCAAGAAATTAGAGAAAAACTGGAGGAAATAATTTCCATAATTAAAAATTCAAAGCAATACCAAGAATATCTTTATCTAGAGAAAAAAATGAAAAATCATTCTAGAATCCCCAAACAAATAGAAAAAATAAAACAATTACAGAAAAAAATTGTAAAATTAGAAATGGAAGGAAAAACAGTAACTTTCATCGAAAAACAGCTTTCTATTTTAGAACAACAATTAAAAGAAATTCCTCTATATCAAGATTTTATTGATATACAAAGACAACTGAATGATAATTTTCAATGGATAAAACAGTCCATAGAAGAATTATTTAAGTTTTAAAAAAAACGATTCTTAGAGAATTGTTTTTTCTTTCTATCAACAAAATGATTCTTTTGCATAGATTAAATTAGAGGAGGGATATTATGGCAAATACAAGAGAAATTGTTACAAAAGCAGTAATTGGAAAAGGAAAGAAAACATTTGTAACTACAGATGTAATTAGTCCTGAAATTATGCCTACAACTATCCTTGGTGCTTGGATTATCAATCATAACTTTTCTGGAAGTAAAAACAAAGATAAAATAGGGATTTCAGGTAGTTACGATGTTAACATTTGGTATTCATGTATGAATGATAGTAAAACAGAAGTTGTGAAAAAGAGTGTACAATATAACGAAATCGTTACTGTTCCAAAGAAAAACGATACAGCACTTTCTGATGAGGAAGTCGTGATTCGTAGTTTGAAACAGCCTACATGTACTCGTGCAGAAATTGTAGATGGAAAGATAGAATTTACTGTAGAAAAACAACTGGGAATTGAACTTGTTGGGGATACCAAAGTAAAAATTACCTATGATGAAGAAGAAGATCCATGGGAAGATATTGAGGACGATTATACAGAAAAAGAACTAGAACAAGCAGAACAACAAATTGATACTGAAATCCAAGAAGAATATCTAGACGAATAAAGTATCATTATGGTACTTTATTTTTTATTGAGTTTTACAATGAACAGTTCTATCATCTATAAAAAACATCTGTTAACAAAAAATGATTGACAGTAGAAGAAAGAAGATTTATAATGGAATTAATAAAGAAATGGAGGAGAGAAATATGGCAGTAAAAATTAGGCTTACTCGTATGGGTGCCAAAAAAAGACCAAGTTATCGTATTGTAGCGAGCGATTCTAGAGTAAAAAGAGATGGAAAATATTTAGAATTAATTGGAACATACAACCCAATTGAAAAAGAAACCAAAATTAATGAAGAAATCGCTTTGAAATGGCTAAGCCTTGGGGCACAACCATCAGATACTGTAAAAAACTTATTTAGCAAAGCTGGAATTATGAAAAAGTATTCAGATAAGAAACAAGGAAAAGAATAATGAATTTAGTAGAATTAACGGAATTTCTTATAAAATCTTTAGTTGTAAATAATGAAGAAGTATCTGTAAAAGAATTTGAAAGTGATGATGAGAATACCATCCTTATTCAAGTCTTAGTAAGTCAGGATGATATGGGAAGAATTATCGGCAAGGGTGGTAAAATTGCGAATGCTGTTAGAACTTTAGTTCAAGCAAACAGTTATATGAAAGAAAATAAAAAAGTAAAAATTAATATTGATAGCTTTTAGAATCCTTAGGGATTCTTTTCTTTTAAAAAATAAGAACAATTATGAATCATTCAAAAAGAGATAACCTTATTATTAATCGTTATTAAACAATCGATAATGAATAGTATAAGAAGAATATAGGAAATAAAATTTGGTATTTTTTGACTATACTTTTGACAGAGTGGATCAATAAAAAAAGCAACAAAAATACTACTGATTCCCCAAATAAGACTCATTTCTAAAGACGTATAAAGTCCAATATTTCCCTTGTGTTTTGAATAATTCCAAAAAACTTGATGAAAAAAATTTTGAATCAGATATCCACCAACATATTCCATAATTGATAAAATAACAGCAGAGGAAAAAAACAAAAGAACAAGTCGTATCCAAGGTTTTTCTACCATTTTTTTTAGAGTTTGATTCAATAACAAAATAATAATTACTCCAATTCCATAAATGGGTGTCCAATACCCATATAAAATTCCACTTGTATAATTACTTGTTAAAATACTTTCAATCATATGACCTAAAATAGAGAAAAAAAAGAAAATATTTAAATAATTCATAGAATATCACCATTTATATTCTCTCCAAATTCTAAGTATTTATAAAATTATTTTAGATGAATCCATTGATATTGAATGACTCCTTAGATAAAAAAACTTCAATCATATTGTAGTTCCTGAAAAAATGTATTATAATTAAATATAAATAAATGATACTATGGAGGCTAATTATGAAAAAAAGAGCTTTAGGTGCTATATTAATTTTAATCATTTTCTTACCAATCCTATTTTTAGGAGGAGAGTGTTTTGCCCTTTTTATGGCACTGATTGGAATGTTAGGATATCATGAACTTTGCTACATTCGTTTTGGAAAAAGAAAAAAAGAAAACCAACTTCCCTTGACTCTGAAAGTATTATCTTATGGAGGTTTATTATTTTTAATTCTAAATAATTGGGGATCATCAGAATTTAAGATTATTTTAGATTATCGCATACTTAGTCTATTACTAATTATATTTTTTATTCCAATCATCATTTTATCGGATGAAAAGAAATATAATTTAGAAGATGCGATGTTTTTAATGGGAAGCGTTCTTTTCTTAGGTCTTTCTTTTAATTTAATCATACTAACTAGAAATTATTCATTAGATTACATGTTATATTTTCTTTTAATTACGACGATAACAGATACCTTTGCCTTATTTACTGGATTATTAATTGGAAAACATAAATTAGCAGAAAAAATTTCTAAAAATAAAACAATAGAAGGTTTGCTCGGAGGAACAGTCATGGGTATTTTTGTTGCGAGTGTATTCTACCTAACTGTTATTAATTCAAATATCGATATCATTAATTTATTAATTGTAACTATGACGCTTTCACTGATGGGACAATTGGGAGATTTAGTTTTTTCAGCGATAAAGCGTGAATATGACGAAAAAGATTTTTCAAACTTAATTCCAGGTCATGGAGGAATTCTAGATCGTTTTGATAGTATAATCTTTGTTATAATCACTGCGACATTATTTATGTCAATTATATAGGAGGAATTATGTTATTAAATTTAATTTATTTTATCCTAGTATTAGGAATTATTGTATTAGTTCATGAATGTGGACACTTCTTATTTGCAAAACTTTGTGGAATCTACGTTTATGAATTTTCGATTGGAATGGGACCAAAACTCTTCTCAAAAAAGGGAAAAAATGGAGAAACTGAATACTGTATTCGAGCAATCCCAATCGGTGGATTTGTATCTCTAGCAGGAGAAGAGGTGGATGACGACAAAAAGATTCCAGAGAATAGAAAACTCTATGCAAAAAAAGCCTGGCAACGATTTTTAGTCATGTTTTTTGGAGCTGGATTTAATTTTATTTTTGCAGTCTTGGTACTGTTTTTTATCGGTCTTGCTTATGGTTCTACAGATTCTAGACCAATTATTTCAGAAGTCGTAAAGGATAACCCTGCTGCAATTGCAGGATTAGAAGATGGAGACCGTGTGATTTCTATTAACAATAGAAAAGTAAAAACTTCAGATGATATATCCTTATACTTACAAATTGTAAATAAGGAAAAGCCAGTAGAATTCAAGATAAAAAGAGGAGAAAAAGAGTATACATTTAACGTAACACCTAAAAAAGAAAAAGTAGAAAACCAAGATGTATATCGAATTGGTGTAATTATTAATAGCGAAAAAAAACATGGTTTTATTGCAGCAATTGAATATGCATACACAAAAACTATCTCCCTCTTCCATCAAATGGTTGTTACCTTAGAAAGTCTATTTACTGGAGGAGTATCTCTAAGTCAATTTTCTGGACCAGTAGGAATTTATAATGTTGTTGGAACTCAAGCAAAGGCAGGATTTGCCAATATTCTATATTTGATTGCGTTATTAAGCATCAACGTGGGATTTATCAACTTAATTCCACTTCCTGCCTTTGACGGAGGAAGAATCTTGTTCTTAATAATTGAAAAGATAAAGGGAAGTCCAGTAAAGCCCGAAACAGAAAACAAAATTCATACCATTGGATTCCTTCTATTAATGATATTAATGGTTTATATCACATTTAATGATATCTTACGATTATTTTAGTAAAATTAACTTCATAAAAGATTTCTAAGACACTTTACTAGAAATCTTTTTTTATGTGAGAAATAACAAACAAAATGAATTCTTAATAATTTATATAATTATGTAAAGAATAAAAAATAGAAGATTTCTTATCCAAATATTTAATTAAAAACTTAAATACTAAGAAATTTGTTATTATAAATAAAAAATCAAAGAAAAGAAATTGAAGATTGAAATAATAATTTGAAAAAAGAATACAAAGAGTTTAAATATTAGGAAGAGAACTTGTCAAAAAGGCCATATTATTTTAATACAAAATCAATAGAAAAAAACAAAAAATTAGTGTATACTATAAACAGTGGTGAAATTATGAATAAGCATATATTAAAACAAATAATAAAATTTATATTTCTATTTCTTCTATTAATTACAGCAACACAACAAGTTTATAGCTATGGAAAAAAATCCTATCAAAACTATGTGAATACTCATGAACATGATTTAGAATGGGTCGAAAAAAATATCGTTTTAGAAGATAATTATAAAATAGGAAACCAAGTAAAAGTTGTACATATGCCAGACGATTTGACTGTATCTAAAGAAAATTATACAGAGATTATGAACAAAAAGATAAAGACACTCCTAGTAAAACCGTATTCTATCGATAACCCACTTTTAATCTATAATCCATATCTTGAAGATGAAAACAGTCTTTATATCTATTTTCATACAGGAGAAAAGTATCAAGCACAGTATTTTGTATCAACCAAAAGTATTGTAATGCAAGATATAGAAGAGTTAAAATACCAATCTTTTTTAGATGAAAATGGTAATAATTTGATAACCAACCGTCATTACTATAAAATCAATTCTCTAATTCCAGGAAAGAGAAATAATATTATCATAAGAATATTAGATAAAGATGGGACTGTAATAGAAGCAGATAATTTTATTTTAAATGTTCCAAATAAAAAAAGCTAAAATCTTTTTAAGTAAAATCCCCCATTTTTTCTCATTTTTATGTTATAATGATAATATGAGAGAGTGATTCTATGTTTATTGGATATTATAATAAGTCTGTAATTTTAACATATTTAGGGGTATGTTTTGGAATACTTGGAATGAATTTTGCCTTTAGTAAAGAAATTTTATATGCTTTTCTATGCTTATTAGCTGCAGGAATTTGTGATATTTTTGACGGACCTGTAGCAAGAAAATGCAAAAGAAATAAAAAAGAAAAAATGTTTGGAGTAGAAATTGATTCTTTAGCAGATATTATCAATTTCGTTATTTTTCCTATTATTATTTTCCACTGTATGGGATATGAAGAATGGTATCATAACATAATTTATACAATGTTAGCTCTTGGAGGAGTCATTCGACTTGGATACTTTAATGTAGAAGCTCTATCCTTTCATCTAAGTGGACCAGTAAAATACTATAGTGGGTTGCCAGTAACAACAACATCATTTATTTTTCCAATTGCTTATATTCTATCATTTATTCTAAAACCAGATGTCTTTGAAGGAATTATGACAGGAATTATTTTACTTATTGCATTTTTGTTTACTTATAACTTTAAAATAAAAAAATTAACAGGAAATATTTTATACCTATTTACATTTCTTGCTTTTGCTATCGCTGTCGTATTATTATTACTTTACTTCTAATGCGTATTTTTGATTATCAACAAAAAAAAGAAATCGAAGTATCTCAATATAATCAAAAAAGTCTTTCTTTTTTATATCAGACAGCAATGGGAAGATTTTTACTAAAAGGGATTACAAGACCTTGGATTTCTAAAATTTATGGAAAATATAATAATAGTAAATTTTCTAAAAGAAAAATTCCAGAATTCGTAAAAAAATATCAAATTCAACTAGAGGATTATGAACAAAAGGAATATGAAAATTTTAATGAGTTTTTTGCTAGAAAAATAATTTCTGAAAAAAGAAAAATATCAAAAAAAGAATCTGATTTTATCTCATGTTGTGATAGTCGAGTAATGGTATATCCAATTGATAAAAATCTGATTTTTCCAATCAAACATAGTAACTATAGTATCTCTTCTATTTTGAAAGATGAAAAACTTGCTTCAAAGTATAAAAATGGGCTCTGCATTGTTTTAAGATTGGCAGTAGATGATTATCATCGTTATCATTTTTTTGATTCAGGACAAATCAAAAAAAACTATACAATTCGGGGAAAACTTCATACAGTAAGTCCAATTGTTTATAATCATTACCAAGTTTTTCATGAAAACAGTAGGCAAGTATCTGTATTAAAAACAGATAATTTTGGAACAGTAACTTGGATAGAAGTTGGTGCCCTAATGGTTGGAAAAATTAAAAACCATCCAATAGAAAAATTTCAAAGAGGAGAAGAAAAAGGATATTTTGAATTTGGTGGGAGTACAATCATTTTATTATTAGAAAAAAATCAAGTAGAAATTGACCCAATAATTTTAGAATATTCAAGTTATGGAATAGAAGTAAAAGTAAAAATGGGAACTATTCTTGGAAAAAAGAAGAAAATGAAAAAAAAGAGTTCAAAATAGGAACTCATTTTTTGATACAATTCCTATTCAAATTTCATTTGTTGTAAAATATCAAAATAGATGATATACTACAAAAAAGAATAGGTGAGTGTATGAAATGTAAAAGATGTAATTTAGAGATTGATGAAAAATCAATATATTGTCCATATTGTGGAGAAAAAGTAAAAAAAGAAAGTGATTATATAGATCCATTTGCTAGTTACCGAAACGACTCTTCTCATGAAAAACAATATGAATATCAACAAGACTATAGTAATGATAAAAATGATTTATCTGCAGTCAAAGAGTCTAATTTAATTTCAAAAAAGTCATACAGTTTAATTGGACTTTTACTTTCGATTGCCTCTATTTTTTGTTGTTTAATTCATACAGGATTGGGAATTTCTATTTTAGCAATCTCTTTAGTATTCATCATTTGTGGATTTCGGTATTCAAAGCGTGGGATGAAGGTAGCCTCTATTTTAACGCTCATTCTTTCTAGCATCATTGTAGTAATTATTTCTGTAATACTTTGGTTTTTTTCTCTATCTATTACTTTAGAAAATGGTATGGAATATACAATCAAAGAATATCTTTCTAGTATTTTCTTCAACTCCTTTTATTCTGACAAAATTTATGGAATGTGGATGGATGAATCAAAGGAAATATTGGATTTAAGAGAAGATTTTTCTTATACTTTTTATGATGAATCCCTAGAAATTATATCAAAAGGGCGCTATAGAAAAACAGATGGATATAAAATAGGAAAGGAAGATTACATTTATTCCGACAGAGAATTTTACTTTTTTGAATTTAAAGAAGAAGCAGGAAATCTTTTAAATGGAGAAACTTTAGTTTTGTGTCTGGATAAAAAAGACTTTAAGAGAATGGTTTTTTACTTTCCAGAAAGAAATATGAGAGTAGAAACGGAAAAAATTTTCAATCTTCCCAATGCATCGAAATCTTTGGAAGAAATTCCAGGAATTATTGGTTAATAAAAATAGGGGGAATTTACTGCATGAAATACTGGTGGTTAGAAAAATATCAAAATTTAGAAGTTAAAAAGTTGCCAGAACTATTTTCAGATATTCAATATTTTTTAATTGTACCTAAAAACTATATACAAATTTACAAAAAAATAGAAAATTTGGAAATTTCCAATCTTTCTGAAGAAGAAATGTGCATTATTCTATATCGGATTTCTATTACTAAAAATGTAAAAAATTGTAAATTGCATCAGATCATTCATCAACTATTACTGATACCAGATACATCATTACCAATTAGTGATTATACACTAGCAGAGATGATAGAAGAAATCAAAGGATTAAAAGAAAAAAAAGCCATACTCGAAAAAATACAATTCAACAACATTGCTGCATGTTACCACTGCCTGAACATTTTCTATGTTGATAGAATTCAATCAATCAACAAAAAAGGGGAATGTTTATGCCCATTTTGTAGAAAAAATAAATTGTACTATGATAACGAATTAATACCCATGAATTATAGTTTTCTTTTTCATAGTAAAATGTACTATGGTATTTCTGATTTAGGGTGTAATTTCTCCAAAATACAAAAAATATTGAAAAAAGGAATCATCATAACAAATTCTAATAAAATGAACTCTTTAAAAGGCAAAGAATTCTATCGATATTTAAAAAAATATGAAAAAAAAGTCATACCTAGTAAAGAAGAGTCTAAAATAATAAAAGCTATTTATGATATACTATTTTTATATGAGAAAAAAGGAGATTACCAAGGAGTATTAGAAATCAATTGGGAAGGGAATAAAAACCTATTTGAGATTTCTTATCTATTAATTCTTTCTTGTGCTTTTGCTTTAGGAAATTTCTTTTATTTAAAACAAATCTTTTTAGTAGTTAGAAATGAAAACTTAAAAAAAGAAATCGAAAAAAATCTAAAGCAAATGATAAAAAAATCATATAAAAAATTACAATACAATTAGAAAGAATGACAAATTCTGTAATACGTTTTGAATATTTTAAAATTTTATGGTACTCTTAATTTATAAAGAATAGAAAAATGGAGGGATTTAAGTGAATGATAAGAAAACACTAACCAAAGAGGGACTAATTGAAAACGGTACAAAACTAAATCATATATCAGAACAAATCTCAACAATATGCAATGATATGTATGTACAAATTACCAAATTAAGGGATAATGGATCATTTCAAACAATTCAAGATGCAAGTATTGATTATTATTCAAAGATTGAAGAATTACAAAAAAATGTACCAAAATTCACAGAAGCAATTTTAAAATTTTCAAGCTTCTTATCACAATACGTAATTGATCACTATCAGGATTTGGATGAAGAATTAAGACAAAAAGTAGAAACAAATCTAGCAGAAGCAATTGAGAAACTAGGAGGATTAGAAACCAATCAAAGTGTAGATTATAGTAAAATATCAGCAACAGCTCAAGGAGCACTATCAGGAAACTTTATAGATAGTGGAAAAATAAAGAAATCAGCATTTGATAACTCAGATGGAGAGTTACAGTTTGTAACCCGACCAGATGGAAGTGTTCAAATTGTAAGAGATGGAACAATTCTAGGATATACGACACAAGAAGGAATCGGAACCTCTACATCTACATCTAAAACAGAATCTGTAAATGAAGCAACAGCAGGAGCAGAAACCATTTTAACAGCTGGAGCTACAACAGCAGGAACGATTGCAGCAGCCGTAAATCAAACAGCAACTCCAGCGATAGATCCAAATCTTTCAATCACACCAGACGTAGCTA
>CANOYR010000015.1 GCA_947571655.1 uncultured Caryophanales bacterium | reverse complement strand
AATATCAAAAATAAAAAGACTATTAACAAAATTTTTATTTGTCAACAGTCTGAAAGACTAATTACTTTAGTCTTTATTATTTCTTGCTTTATTTCTTCTTCGAGTATTTTTAATCCCCTCTTTTTTAGCATTTCTTCTTCTTACTCCCGGTTTGTCATAACCTTCACGTTTTTTACATTCAGAAGGGACTCCATCTCTAGCAACTTTTTGTTTAAATTTTTTTAATGCAAACTCAAGATTTCCATTTTTTACTGCCACCTGTGTCATATTTTCCCCTCCTTCCGTGTTTTTCTATGATTGATTATACCTCATTGTTCCTTATTTTTCAACATTTTTTTCAATTTTTTATCTATTTTTCTAGAAGAGCCTAAAAACAAAAAAACTTTTATTAAATAAAAAATAGTATAACTTCAAATAAACAAAATGATTGACTATAATTCCAATCATTCTTTTCGTTTTATTATATTTAATTATTTTCTTCTTTTAATTAAGTATCCTGGTTCAAGTACATCTGGTTCCCCAGGGGCAGTAATCATCGCAAGCTTACTATAAATATCATAAGAAATTATTTCTTCTCCACCATATCTATAACCCCCTGATGATGTTTTTTGAAATCCGAATAATTCCCGATGATTTTTTAGCCAATCCTTATTAGCAATCAGTTTTTTATATATGCGATTTAAATCACGTTGAGTTAAAGCAACATCATATTTCCAAAATTTCAGTAATTCTTCTAATTTGACATAATCAGAAATATAAAATTTAGTTATAACATCAACCTTAGGGTTTATACCTTCAATAAGATAATGACTTGGAGTTGTCCAAATTAAATCATTCGCAAGTCCATCCTTATTGACATTAAATAACATTGCTCTACATACATGGACTGAATAACATGGAATTCTAAATGGGATTTCCTCTTGTTCATCTTTATCTCTATTACTACCCCTAATCCTAAGGGGATCCCAATCAATCTTGAATAATTCTCCTATACAGACATTTTCTCTAGATATTACATACTTTTTCACTAAAAATCTCTCCTTTTTTAGTTTTATATTATAAAATCATTTTTTTAAATGCAAGAAAAACTTTTAAATACCCGTTACAAAAGACAATCTTTACGAATAATTAATGTTTTTATATAACTATCATAACGTGCTAAAAAAGAAATTCTTACATAAAAATATAGTCTTCCAACTTTAATAACTCCAATCAAAAAGGAACTGATTGTTAAATATCAATTCCTAACAAAACGAATTCACAAGATGATATAGCATTCTAAGGAAAGTTCCACTATATTTTCCTAAATGAAAAAAACTTAGCAAAACATAATTTAGAAAATAACATCCAAAGATTGCAAGGACAAAATGACCTAAGAGACGAACTCCTACTAAAATTTTTTTTCTCTTTATAATGGACATAAACTGTTCGTCGCAATCCTTCTTAGTGAAGAGCCAAAACTTCTTCCCAAAGAACTAATCGTCTTTAAAATCGTCGAAAAAGAATTAATCAAAGTTCCAGAAATACTAGTTCCTCCCACAATTTGAATTAATTCATGTTCTCCTACTACTTGCATTTTTCCTCCTATCCACATTTCTCTGGCCTTGCGATTCCATCAAAGACCCCAACTAAAAATGTCCCTAATGCAACAAGACCTCCAATTACCCAGAAAGATAGTCCTCCTCCCTGAATTTGTTTTAAATTTTCATTTGAAATTTTTTCGATTATGATTCCTCCTTCCATAATGAAATAATGTATTTGAATAATGTATTTCTAGAAATTTGAATCTTTCCTGATAATACCTGGTTCTTAACTTCTTCCTGAAATTGAAACCTTGCCAAATAATAAGTAGACCCTTCATAAGCAATTGAATGATCCTCAACCAACTGCATTTGATAATGATATTGTTCCTTCTTTTTCATAAAAATCCCAGTATCCTCAATCTCTTCCAATTGCTCTTTAGAAAAATAAGCTTCATAATAAACATCATTTTTCACCAAAGAAACAAATAAATTGAAATCAATTGGAATCATTAAAACCAAACCTAAAATTAAAGACAGCGAAAAGAAAATTATAAAATACTTCTTTATAGAAAAAGGCTCCTCTAACATCTCATGATACTGATTCAACTTCTTCATAAATCTTCCCTTTTTCTAAATAAACTTTTTTATGAAACAAATCCTGATTTCTTTCTCGATGAGAAATCATAATCATTGTTTTTTCTGGATATCTAGCAAATATATTTTCCAAAATTTTTCGCTCCTTTATTGGATCAAGCTCACTAAAACTTTCATCAAAAATATAAACGGATGCCCTCTTGAATAAGGAACGAGCTAGGATAATTCTTTGTCTTTCTCCTCCACTTAGATTATACCCATTCTCTTCAATTATCCAATGATAGCCTTCCAACTTTCCACTTACTAATTCATCCACCATACAGAGTTTCCCAACTTCTAGCGTTTTTTCCAAAATTTCTTTTTCATCCCGACCATTGATATTTTCTAATACAGATGTCGTAAACAAATATCCTTTTTGTGGAACATATAAAATTTTTTCTCGAATTAAGGAAAGCGAATAATTCTTAATATCATTCCCATTTAACAGAATTCTTCCCTGATCTGGTTCTAAAATTCTAGATAGTAATCTTGCGAGTGTACTTTTTCCTCCCCCACTTGCTCCATATACCAATATCTTCTGTCCCTTTTCTATCTCAAATGTAAGATGATCGAGTACCTGATTTTTCGCATTGTAGCTATAACAAATTTCTTCAAGCTCTATTTTTTCTATTCTTAATTTTTTTCTTTTCCAATCTGGAAGTAATTTTTCCCTTGGAATCATAAAAAGTTCTTCAATTCGATTCCAAGCATCCCGTGCTTCTCTATACTCCAATTGATAAGACTTAAAATGCTTAATAGGCTCCAAAAGATAAGTACATAACGAGTGATAAAGAATCAAATCACTAACTGACATTCTTCCATCCAACACTTCTAAACTGCATAAAACCAATAAAGAAATCATAAACATTTTCTCCATAAAACTTTCAAGAATATGCTGTAAATTCCAATTTTTAAGAAAAGAGATTTGACTTTTTTTATAGGAATAATAGATAGAAAAAAAACGATTTTGAAATTTTTCTTGTTCATTAAATGCTTGAATTGTTTCAATTCCCAAAAAACTTTCGGTCAAATATGAATGAATCTCTTCTGTCTTCTGCTTAGCATCTTTCATTTTCTTTTCACCAAAAAATTCTAAAGGAAAAAAACTAAAATAACTAAGAAATAAAAAAGCAACAAGAATAAAAACTATTTCAATTTTTAAGATACCTAAAACACAAGTAATAATTAAAAAAAATGGAATTTCTGTAAAAAGAAGAAGAAATGTTGATTGAAATGTTTGTTCCAATTTTTCAAGATTAAAAAGTCTTGCCATAATTTCACCAGTAGAATGATTTCTATAATACAAATATGGAAGTGATGTAAGATGTATATATACCTTTTGATAAAGATTTCTCCCAAGTTGATGATGAATCTTTCCAGCCAAAGAAAATTGCACAATTTGAAAAATGGTTTGAATGACATTCACTACTACAAAAAATACAACATAAAACAACAAATTATATTTAGAATCAAAACCAATCACCGATTCTAATAAATATTTTAACTGAAAAGTTCCCAATAAACTTAAGCAAAAACAACCAATCGAAAATAAAACAAAAGAGAGAATTTGCCTCTTCTGTGATAATAAAAACGATAATAAAAAAGGTTTTAGTTCATGATTAATGCCAATCTCTGGTATTTTCTTCTGGGGCGAAAAAAGAAGAAATACACCTGTAGAAATCTTTTTAAAATCTTCTTTTGTTATCACTTGAAGTGCTCTTGCGGGATCTGCAATTAGAAGTTTTTTAGAATTCAGTTTGTAAATCACTATATAATGTTGATACTTCTCTTCAATAACAACATGAGCAATACAAGGTAAATCTCTTCTTCCCAAATCATCTACATTTCCCTTTACGCCAACTGCCGAAAAATGAAGTTTCTTTGCTGCATCAATTAAATGATAAGCAAGTGTTCCATCCTTCGTAGTCTTTGTAATTTCTCTTAATCGTTCTCTAGGAATATTTCCTTTATAATAACGAATAATCATTAACAAACAACTTACACCACAATCTTTGGAATCATCTTGTTTTACAAAAGGTAATCTCACTTCATCACTTCCTGATTATAATTATTTCCAAAAATCTCTAAGTCGTCCAAAAAAATTAAAAAAAGTGAGTTTAATTCTCACTTTCTAACGTTTCTAATTGTTCTTCTAAACAAGTCAATTTTTCATTAATTTTCTCTTCTTCCGCAGGTTCTAAAGAATACCAACCAAGACGAAAAGCCAAGTCATAACATTCTCTAGCAGCGTCTTTTAAATCCTCTAACATCGTAAAAAATTCTTCATAAAGTTCCCCATTACTTGCCTCATCCAAAGCAATAGCTGTATTATTAGATAAATTTTTTTCCAACTCTAAGATACTATTTAAATAATCTTTATCATTCATCTCTAATCCTTCTTCATAAGGAGTCTTAGGATTTTCTATCTTATTCTGATTCATCGTCTTCCTCCTCTTCCTCATTTTCATCATCATCATCATCAGATTCTTCTTCGTCATCTTCACATTCAGTATTATCAGACTCTTCTTCATCGTCATCACATTCAGTATTATCAGACTCTTCTTCATCGTCATCACATTCAGTATCATTATCAGACTCTTCTTCTGATAAATCCTCATTTCTTAAAATTGCAAGAATCCATTCTAGATGCTGATAATGCATTTCTGATAATTCTAAAAAAAGATTTTGAATCTCTTCATTTTCTACTTCATTAGCAAAATGTTTCAATTGTTTATAAGTAGTAAAATTCCATTGAAACATATCAGATAAATAAGCAAGATCTTTAGTTGATATCATTTTTGGTACTGTTTCCATTTTTTTTCCTCCTCACTTCTATTTTGTCCATAAATTTATTTTTTCATACAAAAAAGTCTAATTTCTTAGACTTCTTTTTTATCGATTACTTTCCTTAACCTTTTCTTTAGTCTTTCTTTTTTTCTTTGACTTTTAGTAGTTTTTATCATTTCTTTTATCTTTTCAATTTTTCTTTTCCTTTTCTGTCTTGCCTTTTCAATTTTTTCACGATACTTTTTTCTTTCCTTTTCGATTTTTTCTAATCCTCTTTGAATCGCCAAAGTAACTGAATTTCCACCTTCTGATAATATTTGAATTCGAGGAAATGCCTTAAATAATCTCTTAATAAAGAAATTATAATGAGATAAAAACATTCTGATTTGATAATCAATTTCACTCGTAGAATCCTTTCGAATTGATTTTACTTGAATTTTCAATTTACCTAAGATTGAAAAAGTCAAAATTGTATCTGTTAAATAACCAAAAAACAAAAACACAGAAAAAACAATCAAAGTTTGTTCAGAAATTCCTCGAACCAAACTCAAATAAATAGGATGAAAAACATACATAAACAAACACCCAAGAATTCCGAAAAGAAAAGAATTTAAAAGACAAATTCTTCCTTTGATATGAAATTTTCGATTAGAATAATCCCACCATCGTGCCTTAAAAATTTTCTCCATAAAATAACTAGTCATATATTCCAAAATAGAAGTCCCAATGATTGCCATAATAAACAATACAACTGGATTACTTCGATATGGGGTAAGAAAAAAATACATGTAAAGAGCACCCCATCCATAAATTGGACAATAAGGTCCAAGTAAAAAGCCACGATCATAGACTAACTTTCTATCAGAAATCGTACAAAAAATACATTCCACTAACCATCCCAAGACAGAATAGTTAAAAAACATTAAAAAAACAAAACAAAATTGATACAGCATAAAAATCACCTAATTTATAACGAGATTAAAAAACAAAAGAAATTCTCAAAGGAGTTTTCTCTAATACTTTGGTTCAAAAACCAAATGAACAGATGTTTCTAAAGTAATCAAAGCGCCCTCTGGAAGACTTTGACCTGTTAAATATCCAACCCCTTCCATTGTATAAGAAACACCCAACAAATCAAGATAAGTTTTCACATTCTTTTTACTCCATTGAAAGAAGTTTGGAAGTACAAAATTTCCTCCATTCGTTAATAAAAACACTTTATCTCCTTTAGATAGAGTTACCTTCTCACTAGGAGATTGCGCAATAATCTTATCACCATCTCCAATAGTAACTACCTCTAAACCATGAATCTCTAATGCCGTTTTAACTTTTTGAACATCTTGATTAGTATAATCTTCTACTTGATATCTAGAAACCTTCGCTGTCTCTTCTGTTCCACTGTAAATATTATAATACTTACTAATATTTTCAACTACCGATTTCACTACACTTACCAAAGCATTCGGATTATTAGGATTTGGTCGCTTCAAATTAGCATAAACAATAATTTGAGGATCTTCCTTTGGAAACATTCCTGCAAATCCACGAATTACATCATTTTCGCCCTTTAAATATCCAGTTCCATTCTCACTTGCAATTTGAGCAGTACCAGTCTTGGCAATCATATGATACCCATCCATATAGTAAGAACTTCCTGTTCCATCCAAAACAACTTGTTCCATCAATTCTTTCATCTTATCCGTTGTTTGTTTACTAGCAACTCTTCCTAATTCATTTCTCGTATTTTGCTTGATAACATTGCCTTTACTATCGACAATTTTATCTACAATATAAGGCTTTAATAAAATCCCATCATTCGCAATAGAAGTTAATGCCTGAATATTTTGAATCGAAGTTGTCATAATACCCTGTCCAAACCCTGCATTTAAAACCTCTGTTTCATACTTAAAATCTATTTTCCCAGAAACTTCTTTACTTAATTCAATTCCCGTTTTAGAACCAAATCCCAATTTTTTATAATAGTCTTTTAAAATCTTACGATCCATGTACTTATCAATTAAATTTACAACACCAATATTACTAGATAGTGCAAATCCACGATCATAGCTAATATACCCCCAACCATTTCTATTCCAATCACCAATTTCAGTTCCATCAGTAGTTACATAAGTTCCTGATTTAAAAGTTTCCTCACCATTATACTTTCCTGCTTCCATTGCAGCCATATAAGAAAATATTTTCATTGTACTTCCTGGTTCGATTGCAATCGAGATATTAGGGTCTAAATAAGATGTAATATTTCGTAAATTAGGATCAAAAGAAGTACTAGAACTAATTCCTAATATTTTTCCTGTTTTTGCATTCGCTATTGTAATATTTAGTTCATCAAATTGATACTCATTCTTTGCATCTTCTAACGCTTGTTCAATAAAAAACTGAACATTAGAATCAATGGTCAAATAAATATTACTTCCATCAATCGCCTCTTGTACTTGTTCTTGTGTATTTACAATTTTATATCCTCTTAAATCCTTTTGATATTCACGGTATCCATCGGTACCCGTCAATTCTTCATTATATAAAGATTCAATTCCAAGCTCTCCAATAATTTTTCCGCTTTCATCTAACTTGGCATACCCCAAAGTATAAGCTAAAAACTCACCCTTTGGATAATACCTTTTTTGAGTTTCAATAAAATCGATTCCTGGTAAATTCAAAGCCACAATTTTATCTTTTGTTAACTCTGTTAGCCCCTTTCCCTTAGAACCAAATTCTACCTGATATGGAATCTCCCCATTACTACTTTTACGATTTAAAAAGGTTAGAATTTGTTCTTTTTCTAAATCTAAAACAGTTGCAAGCTTTTCTGCGGTCATTTCCTTATCTACCACATAATTTTTTTCTCCTCGAGATTCTGATAAATAAGCAATTAAAGTATAAGAGTACACATTCTGTGCAAGCACTTCTCCATTGACATCATAGATAGTTCCTCGCTTTGCTAAAATTACATCATGCGCAGTTGTTCTAGAACTAGCAAACTTTTTTAAATCTCTTCCATCAATTTCATCAGATAGTGCCAAAAATCCTGCTCGGTACAAAAAGCCAATAAACAAAAATAAGGTAAGGACTAAAAATAAATTGGCTGTACGAACAGGAACATTGACCTTTAACTTTTTCTTCTTTTTCTTCTTCCCCATGTACTCACCTCTACTTCAGATTTTCTAATTCTTATATCATTATAACAAGATTTTTTAGGGTTTTCAAATTTTTCATCTCACAAAAAAAGAATTGACAAAAAAAGTAGCAAGTCGCTACTCTGTAACCGTCTTAATATTTTGATTATTATAAGTTAGCCCCTGTTCTTTGGCTACCTCTTGAATTTTATCTAAAGATGCAAGTTCATTAATCTTCATCGTTAAACTCTCATTCTTCTTTTCCTGAACTCCAATCTTTTTATTCATTTTTTCTACCTCAAAATTAATTTCTGAAAGAGTCGCTTGTGAGAAGACCAAAGCAAACGGTAAAGCAATCATCATGACAACAGTAAATACATAAATTAAACGTTCAAACTTTGACATTTTTAATCGTTTCTTTACCTTTCTCATAAATATCTCTCCTCTTATTTTATTTTTTCAATCACTCGTAGTTTAGATGAACGACTACGTTCATTTCTTTCTAATTCTTCTAAACTTGGAACAATTGCTTTTTTTGTAATCAATCGATAATTTGGCAAATACTCTTCTGGAATCACAGGAAGACCCTTTACTTTCGAATCGATATGAGTAAGTGATGCAAATAAATTTTTCACAATTCGATCTTCTAAAGAGTGAAAAGTAATCACACAAATCCGACCATTTTTATTCAACATACTTGCAGCATCTTTTAATGTTTGCTCTAATATTTCAAGCTCATGATTCACTTCAATTCGAATTGCTTGAAACACTTTCCTAGCAGGATGTTTTTCTCTTCGATACTTTTCTGGAACAGAAGTTCTAATAACTTCAACAAGTTCTAACGTTGTTTCAATCGGTTTTTGTTCTCTCGCTCTAACAATTCCTCTCGCAATACTATTAGAATACTTCTCCTCACCATATTGAAAGAAAATCCTAGAAAGTTCTCGTTCTGTATAATAATTTACTACCTCATAAGCAGAAAACTCTTGTTCTTGATCCATTCTCATATCTAATATAGCATCTTGATGAAAACTAAACCCTCTCTTGCCATCATCTAATTGTGGAGAACTAACCCCCAAGTCAAACAAAAATCCATCTACCCCAGAAATTCCCAAAGTAGTGAGCTTATCCCTTAAAAAGCAAAAATTACTTTTAATAATTGTAAAATTAGACCCTATTTTTTTCAATTTTTCCTTTGAATATTCAATAGCTTCTTGATCCTGATCAAAGGCGAAAAGTGAACCCCTTTTTATTCTTTTCAGTATTTCACCCGAATGACCAGCATACCCTAACGTACCATCTACATATACTCCATCTTCTTTAATATTTAGGCAATCTATAGATTCTTGAAGTAAAACACTCTTATGCATATTAATCTACACTCCGTCCAACTCTTGGGAAAATAAATTTTCAGCAATCATAGACATATCTTCTATATTGGTATCCAAAAATTCATGCCAAGATTTCTCATTCCATATTTCAAGACGTTCGCCTACACCAATAATAATGCAATCTTTTTCTAAGGAAGCATAAGAAGTCAATGGAGATGCAATATTGATTCGTCCCTGCTTGTCCAATTCAACAATCGTAGCGCCTGATAGAAAAAATCTTGAAAAGTTACGGGCATCTCTTTTAGTAAAAGGTAAAGTGTTGATTTTATTTACAATTTTATTCCACTCATTCATAGAATAAGCAAATAGACAAGATTCTAATCCTCTAGTAATCACAAACTGCTCTCCGAGCTCCTGTCTAAACTTTGCTGGAATAATCATTCTACCCTTTTCATCAATTGTATGATGATATTCTCCCATCAACATAAATATCCCCCACTTTTCACCATTATCAACCACTACTTACCATTATAATACTATGAAGTTCCTCCCATTGTAAATATAAAACATATTTTTCTGTCATTCGAACTGTAAACACTTGACAACCAATAAAGTTTCAGAAAAAAAAGAAGTGCTCTTAACACTTCTTAAATAATCTAATCTTTCTTTTTATAAATCCTGATGTAACTTTTTTTCATAAATAACATCTTTGATATATCTTACAAATTCTTCCTTGGAAACTGTTTTTGTTTCATCTCTTCCATGAATTCGATAACTAATGGTTTGATTTTCTACTTCACTATTTCCAAGAATCAAAGAAAATGGAATCTTCTTCATTGTACTTTCTCTCATTTTATAACCAAGTTTTTCATTGCGATCATCCAATTCCACACGGATATTTTCCTGTTCTAACAACTTTTTAATTTCTTTTCCATATTCTAAGTGATATTCATTATTTACTGGAATCACGTTTACTTGAACTGGTGAAAGCCAAGTTGGAAATGCCCCTTTATAATGCTCAATTAAAATCCCAATGAATCGTTCAATTGATCCAAAAATCACTCGATGCAACATAACAGGTCTTTGCTTAGTTCCATCTTTATCAACAAAAGTTAAATCAAATCTTTCTGGAAGATTAGCATCTAATTGAATCGTTCCACATTGCCAAACTCTTCCTAAAGAATCTTTAATATGAAAATCCAATTTAGGTCCATAGAAAGCTCCATCTCCTGGATTAATCTTACAATCATGTCCTGCTTTATGACAAGCCTCCTGTAAAATTGCCTCACTACGATTCCATGATTCAATCGTACCAATAAATTTTTCCTCTGGCCTAGTAGAAAGCTCAATATCATATGTTAATCCAAAAATACGATAAACTCTATCAATAAAAGAAATTAAACGAATAATTTCCTCCTCAATTTGATCTTCTCTCATAAAGATATGTGCATCATCTTGTGTAAAAGTACGAACACGAAATAAACCATTTAAAGCTCCACTTGCTTCATGTCGATGTACCTGTCCAAGTTCTCCACAACGAATTGGTAAATCTTTATAAGAATGAAGAGAATTCTTATAAACCAGCATTCCTCCTGGACAATTCATCGGTTTAATCGCGAATTCCTTATCATCAATAGAAGACGTATACATATTTTCACGATAATTTTCCCAATGTCCAGAAACCTCCCATAACTCTTTACTTAACATGATTGGTGTTTTAATAAATTCATATCCTTCTTTTGTATGCTCTTCATACCAAAAATTCTCTAAAATATTTCGTAAAATCATTCCCTTAGGTAAGAAAAAAGGAAACCCTGGGCCATACTCACTAATCATAAAAAGATCTAATTCTTTTCCTAACTTCTTATGATCTCTTAACTTAGCCTCCTCTAACACCTCTAAATATTCATTCAATGCTTCCTCTGTATCAAAACATATTCCATAAATTCTTTGAAGCATTTTATTTTTAGCATCACCCTTCCAATAAGCCCCGCTTACTTTTAATAATTTAAAATACTTTAATTCTTTAGTAGTCTCTACATGAGGTCCTCGGCAAAGATCAGTAAAATCTCCTTGCGTATAACAACTAATAATTGTATCATTCTCATCCATTCTATCAATTAAATCTATTTTATAAGGGTCTTCATGAAATTGCTTTAGAGCATCTTCTTTCGTAATTTCATGACGAATTATTTTTTTACCTTCCTTAGCACACTTTTTCATTTCTTTTTCAATCTTTGGTAAGTCTTCTTCTTTAATGACTTCTTCCCCTAAATCGATATCATAATAAAATCCTGTATCAATCACAGGTCCTACCCAGAATTTTGCCTCTTTATATAAATGTTTCACTGCCTGTGCTAGTAAATGTGCACAAGAATGATTTAATATACTCAATTGTTCATCTTCTTTGATATTAATCATACTCAACTCTCCTTCCTATCCAATTCTATGTTTCATATGAGTTCTTGATATATTTGCTTCAAATCAATAATTTTTATCAATTATTCTAATGATAAGTGATGACTCTCTCTTCTAATACAATAAAAAGGATATTATGATACCTAGAAAAAATAAAATGTAATATTAAATTTTTATCTAGCTATATAGGAAAACCTAGTTTTCCCTTTTTTTAAATGTTTGCTATACCTTAATGGTTCTCTCATCGCAAATAGTAATTCTCTTTTCTGATTTTGATTGGTTGCCAATTGAAATGCGATGTATTGTTGAATCTCTTGTTTTGTTTCTTCATCTGAAATTCTACAATACAATTCACACAATTCCATTAATGACATATCTTTTACACTCTTTGTTTTCTTCCTCATTTTCATCCCCCCAAAATAAAAACTCCTGTATTTCTAACAGGAGTGCATAAACACGGTACCATCCATTTTTACCTTGATTTTTATAACGGTTTTCCCGGAACCTGATTAAGGCCAACTCAAAAGTAGTAATGAATAAAATCCTTTTTTGCTTGCACCAACCGCAAATTCTCTACACAGTCCTTTTATTCATCATGTCTCTTATCATTGCTTTTCTAATTGATAGTATAATCATAACATAAAATTCCACAATGTCAATTCCTAAATTCTTAAATTTATAAGAAAAGACTATTTTTCTATTCGCCGATTTTTACTCGTTAGTTGAAATTCCTTCGTCATAAAAGTAATCCGTTCAATAATTCTACGTGCTTTTAATTTTTCAATCCCACTACTAGTTGATGAAAGGTGTTCTTCCAATTGTTTTAAATTAAAATTGGAAGTAAAAAATGTTGGAAGTCCCTCTTCCATTCGATATTGAAGAAGAGTTCCAATAATCTCATCCCTTGCCCAAGAAGTTAAATTTTCTGCACCAATATCATCGAGTAGTAACAAAGGAACAGTCTTAATATAATCATATTTTTCTGTATAGTTAGTATTAAAAGAAGATTTCAATTGCCTTAAAAATTCTGGCACATAAACAATCGCACTTTTTACATTACTTTTCGCAAGCTCATTAAATAAAGCAGCAATTAAATAAGTCTTCCCAGTCCCAAAATTTCCATGAAGATAAATTCCCTTTGGATTTTTTAAAGACTTATATTCGTCAATAAACTCCTTAAAATACTTACTAATTTCTAAACGGTTTCTATCATCACGATTGGTATCTTGAAAAGATGCATTTTTTACTATTTTGGGAGTTTCAAATACTGAAATATTATTTCGATAAGCTTCTTGTTCTTCTCTTTTTTTCAGATATGGACACATAACATATTCAAAAATCAAATGATTTTCTAGCTTTCTTGGCTGATATAAATATCCCTCGATCTCATTTTTACAAGATTCCAGTTTTGAACACTTTTTACAATGAGCATATTCCACTGATGCACTTTCTAAAGAAGATGTATATTTCATTAATATTTCATCATCCATATCTAAGAGCTTCGTTAACTCCAAAAACATTGGATTTTCCAATTTCTTGATATAGTTTTGTTTCAAATCATTCCATTCAGAATCTTTCATGGAAACCAAATCTCTGATTCTTTTCATAACTTCACCCCATTGAATTGATATTGGCAAGAATTATAATAAAAATATAAATCATAACTCCCCCACCAAAAATCATCGACATCTTTAATAACATTTTCATTCGTTCTTCTTTTTTACTGTTGTATTCCATTTTATTTCTCCTTATTAGGAAGAAATCGAATTTAAAATCTGATCAAGTTCTCTTTTTTCTTCCTCTGTCATTTCCTCATTTTCTAAATTTTTATCAAACCAGTCTGGTAATACTTCTTCTTGATTCTTTTTAGAAATTGTTCTTGATGAAGTTTTCGAATCAAACTGTTTCTTTAATTTTTTATGTTCTTTCTCACTAACTTTCATGGCCTCTTCTACAGTTTCCACATTAAGACGCTTCCACTGTCCTGCGATAGTTTCTACATAATTTCTAGAAAGACGTTGATTATTTATCTTTAAAACATAGGCAATTAAAACATTAACTACTCCTGGATTCATTTTTAAATCAACAAGTAAACCTTCAATTAATTTTAAATCTCTTAAAGAAGGTTCTCCTGTTTTATACTTACTTCTTAAAAAATCGTAAGGTGTGACAGATTCAAAAGTATACACCATCTTTGCCCATTTAGAATGATCTCCTTCTGGAGATTTTAAATACTCTGGTTGTTTAGAATAGATAAGCGTCGGTAATTTCCCATTATTTTCAAATTGATAAAAATTACGACAACTCTTTCTAAGTTCTGTTTTATCCACCAAACCCTTTTCATTAATACAGTTTCGTACCAATCCCTGCATCTGTAAATCCTCAATATTATAAACATAAGCAAGGGAATTAATCAACTCTTTTGTTTCCTGATTAAAACATCTAGGACTAATCATCTGACTTGGAATACTAGAAACTAATAAAGAAAAATCTATTTTTTCAATCAAATGAATTTTCCCCCGCTCCTCTTGTATCAAATCTTCATTTTCAATATAAGAATTTCCAGAAGCACTACGATAAACTTGATCAAATGACAAAGTAATATCCTCATAATCTTTTAAATTAATTCGAGGCATTTTAAAAAAATCAACAATTTTATTATACTCCTTTTTTCCTAAATTGTTATATAATACAATATTTAAAATTGGATGATTTAAGAAATCAGAGGCAGACATTGGTGAATAAATTAAATAGACAAAATTATGAATATGATCTTTTTTATAATAGGTTTTTAAGAGTCCTACTCCTTCTAATTTTTGTCTAGCAATCACAATTTTATCCAATTTTAACTGCATTGTACTCATTAAATGATGATGAGTCAAATCTTCACTCATCAATTCTCTTTTATCAAGATCATCAATTAATGTAAAATAAAGACTAGTTGCGATATGGCCAATGATTGGTTGATAAAGCATAGTAATTAACTTTCGATCCTGCTCTTTTAATATTGTCTTATTAATCACAGTATACGTATCTGCTGGTAATACAGGAATCTCTTTCATTACTCCACCTCGCTTTTGTATCTTTTATTATACGCACTTTTTAAAAAGAAAAAAAGAGGATTTTCGTATTTTCTTTAGGAATCTCTGAAAGAAAATTTAAAAACCCATGAAAAAGACAAAACAATAGAAAAGTACCCTACTTTAAAAACAAGTCTAACAATTTCGTGACATCGACTTTTAGAAAAAAGAGTAATAAAATAGAAAATACAATAAAGGGACCAAAAGGAATCACTTTTTCTTTATTGATTAAATATAAAAGAACAGAAACAGGAAGTGCAATAACACTAGAAACAAAAATTACCAAAACACCTAAAATAGGTTCTAAAACTAGTCCTGCAATAAACATTAATTTAATGTCTGCTCCTCCAAGACTCTCCCTTTTAAATAAAAAATCTCCAAAAAGCATAACTCCATACATAATAGCAAACAGCAAAACACCGCTTCCCAATGCTTTTAAAAAAGAATCGAAATGATCACGACAAAGAATAGAAAAACTAATCACAACCCCAACAACCAATGTAACTTCATCGGGAATCATCAAATAATTTAAATCACTTACAATGACAATACTAAATAAACTAACAAGACAAAGAGCAATCAACAAATTCCAATGAAACCCAAAGGAATAATAACTAACCGCAAACAAACAACCTGTTAAAATTTCAATAAATGGATAAAATACAGAAATTTCGTCCTTACAGTATCTACACCTTCCCTTTTGAATAAGATATGAAAAAATAGGAATAAGGTCCCAAAAGAACAATCGATGTTTACAAGTTGGACAATAAGAATGTTTGGGATGAATCATCGATTCTCCTTTAGGTAATCGAAAACCAATCACATGATAGAAGGAACCAAAAACAATTCCTAAGATAAAAAAGCCAATTGTGTAATAAAGATTCATGATTTTCCCCCTAACTCTACGCACCCTCTACAGCTGAATATAATCCAAACATTGGGATAAATATGGATAATAGAATGAAACCAATCGATGTTGCCAAAAAGATAATAGTAATTGGTTCAATAAATGCTTTAATCTGTGTAACCGCATTCCGATGCAAACTATTAAAATGTTCTGCTACCTTTTCCATCATCGCTCCCAACTGACCTGTAGATTCCCCAGTTACCAACATTTCATAAGCAACAATCGGAAAAGCCCAATGACCACGAAAAGATTCTGATATTTTTCCACCCTTACTTAAAGTATTCATGGTATTTGCAATGATTTCTTTATATACCTCATTATTAGAAATTTTAGAAAGAATTGCCATACTATCTGTGATATGTACACTATGATTTAATAATTGAGCAAAAGTCTTTGTAAACATCGTTACTTCATTATAGATAATCACTGTCCCAAAAATCGGTAATTTCATATAAAATATTTGCATCGACTTTCGAAAAGACTTTACATTTTTATAAGCCAACAGATAAGTTGTAATGACTACTAAAATTCCTATAAATATATACATATAATAATTAGAAAGAAAAGCACTAGCTGCCAACGTAAATTGTGTAATCGCAGGAATCTCACCTCCTGCTTCAGAAAACATAGTAACAAAATTAGGAACGACCCAAATTAATACAAAGGCAATAACAACAACAGAAAAAATAAAGATAATCGCTGGATAAGTAAGTGCTGCAATCATCTGTTTTCTAGTTTCTTCAATAGAAGTATAATAATCACTCATCTCATCTAAAGTCGTTGGTAAATCCCCAGTCATTTCGGATGCCTTTACCATATTAATTAATAATCTAGGAAAAGCATCACTCTGATTTTCCAAAGCTCTACTAAAACTCTCTCCTGCAACTAAATCAAATACCAATTTCTCATAAACCTTTCTGTGAGACGATTTAGTCGTCTGTTTTGCCAAAATACGAACAGAATCGATCAATGGAATTCCCGCTTTAATATAAGTTGACAATTGTGTTAAAGCAAAACTCAAATCACCTGATCTAAACTTTAAACCAAGATTAATTTCCATATCCCATTTGGTTTTTTTCTTTAATTCAATACTTTCTACTTTATAACCTTCATTCACTAAAAATGCTTCTACTTCATTGCGACTTTTCGCATCAAACGAACTCTTAATCGTCTTCCCATAACTATCCTTTACGACATAATTGAAAGTCAACAATTCTTCTTTGTTACTTTTTCTGTCTTCCAAAACATTTTTTAACTTAGCATTCGTATCTTTTCCAGAAAGAGAACTTGCGTTTTTTAATGCTTCACTCATTAAATCTTGATCTTCTTTAACAGCTTTTTTCTTCTTATTCTTTTTTGTTTGTTCCTTTGACTTAACACTTCGTTGAAAAGGTGAAATAAATAAATCTCTCAGTACATGATAAACAGATATAAAAATATTCATGAATTTCACCCACTTTATTCTTCCTATTTTCTATATTTTAGTATATCATATCCCTAAAAAAATGAAAACTTTTTTTTGTTTTTTCATATGATATTATAAAGAGGTGAATTCTATTGTTTAATTATCCATTTTATACAAATCCATCCTATTATTCACCAGGTATAGGAAGTGGGCTTTTAGGTGGAAGTGGGAGTAGTGGTTTATTAAAAGGACTCGCTAGCAAATGGAGTTGGAATGGTTTCTTGACTTCTACTGGAAAAACATTAAATGTGATTAATCAGGCCATCCCGATTTTTTATCAAGTACGACCAATTATGAAAAATGCAAAAACAATGTTTCGTGTTCTAGGAGCTGTGAAAGGAATGCCAAATGATGAAAATACAACAAGTACTCCAGTACAAAACACAAAAACAAATCAAACTAATTTTAACAATTCTACAGCAAATAATGCTCAAAGTAAACCTTCTTCAGAAAATGAAGGAAATCCTACTTTCTTTCTATAAAAAGAGTGAAAGACATTTTTGAATGAGCTTTAACTCTTTTTTTAATTCCCATCTTCTTTTTATATAGTTCTTTGGTAATATTTTTAATAACTTTTCTTTCTGCAATCTTTGAAAATTTAGATATTCCATCAATAAGGAATCTTTTCTTTCTAATAAAATCGGTCCAAATAAATACTCTTTTTTTGAATAATGCTTTTTTCCTCGTTTAAAAACAAGCACAGGATATATTAAATTTTTTTCTTTAATTAATGCCTCATTCTCAATTTTAAAACCTAATTTAACGATCTCCTTTCTTACATGATTGGCATCACTATTAGGAGATAATATAATAGTTTGAACATTTTTATAAAGATATGGCTGATATTTTAAAATTCCAATCATATTCCATCCACCCATACCAGAAATTACAATAGTATCAATCGTTTCATCAATTGGCTCAATTCCATTTCCTAATTTTATTTGAACTTGATCTTCAACATGATATTTTTTTACATTTTTACGAGCTGATTCTAAAGGACCTATCTTATTATCAGAAGCAATCGCATAAGTACCAGGAATATTAGTAACTACATAAATATCTAAAAAGGCATGATCACACCCAACATCGATGATACGACTTTCCTCTTCTATAAAAGAAGCTACTTTTTTCAATCTTTCATTAATAAAAAAAGTGGAAGAATCACCGATTTCAATTTGATTTTTTAAATTTGCCATTTTCCACCTCATTCTTATTTTAGTTTAACAAAAATTAATATCAGAAGCAAACAAAAAAGACTTCTTAATTGGTTAAAAAGTCTTTTAATTTTCTAGAACGAGAAGGATGTCTTAACTTTCTTAATGCCTTTGCCTCAATTTGTCGAATTCTTTCTCTAGTTACACCAAAAATTTGACCTACTTCTTCTAACGTACGACATTGTCCATCATCTAAACCAAAACGAAGTCTTAATACTCTTTCTTCTCGATCAGTTAGTGTTAAAAGTACATCACTTAGTTCCTCTTTTAATAACTCTACAGTGGCATATTCTTCTGGAGACATCGTTCTCTCATCCTTGATGAAGTCTCCAAGATGTGAGTCATCTTCCTCTCCAATTGGTGTTTCTAAAGATACTGGATCTTGACTGATTTTGTATACTTCACGAACTTTTTCAATCGTAATTCCTAATTTTTTAGCGATTTCTTCATCCGTTGGTTCCCTATTTAATTCCTGAGTTAATTGACGCTGAATACGAGCCAGTTTATTAATTGTTTCTACCATATGCACTGGTACACGAATCGTTCTTGCTTGATCGGCAATCGCACGAGTAATTGCTTGTCGAATCCACCAGGTTGCATAAGTTGAAAACTTATAACCTTTCGTTGGATCAAACTTATCAACAGCCTTCATAAGACCGATATTTCCTTCCTGAATTAAATCTAAAAACAACATTCCTCTTCCCACATATCGTTTTGCAATAGATACCACAAGACGCAAATTGGATTCTGCAAGCATTCGTTTAGCATATTCATCTCCCTCTTCAGCAAGTTTAGCATATTCAAACTCTTCATCAGAGGTTAACAAATTAATTCGACCAATTTCTTTCAAATACATTCTTACAGGATCGTTAATCTTAATATCCTTAGATAAAGACAAATCCTCTAAATCTAATAAATTACCACCATTTTCACCAGTATCCTCATCTTCCTGTTCTAAAACCTCAATACTATTGTCTACTAATAAATTATATAACTCATCTAAAGAATCACTATCTACATCTAATCCTTTTAATTCATTTGCCAATTCTTCATAAGTGATAAATCCTTTTTCTTTTCCCTTTTGTAGTAATGTCTGCTTTCTTTCTTCGAATGTTTTGATTTCTTTTGCCATTTTATTATTCACTCCCCATTTTTAACTTTCTGATTTCTTCCGCAATTCGAGCCTTTTCTAATGGATCATTCTTCTCTTTCATCGTCTTTCTTAACCTGTCAATTTCTAGGTTCACACTATTTTCCCTAATTACCCGAATATATTGATTGATGATTTCATCAGTTATTTTTTCCTCTATTTCTAATGATAATACATGATTTAGTAACTCTAATAATTCCTTTTTATCTTGTAAATAAGTATAAAAATCGGCTGGTACTAAGGTACCATATATCTGATTGTAATAAATAATTTCTGATGCCAAAAACCTCTCTCGTTCTTTAGAAAATGTAAATTTACCTTGTTCAAAAAGATTTCTGACCTTACTATTCATCAACATATAGTAAAGAATCGTCCATTCTGCAATTTCATATTTATTAGGCTTTTTTGATTCTAATCTTACAATTTCTTTTTTCTCTCGCTTGTTCTCTTTTTGTGTATGTTCTAAATATGTCGATAATCGTTTTTCCAAGGTATTATATCCTATATTAAACTCTTTTGCAAGTGTTTTTAGAATTAATTCTCGACGAATTTCGTCAGAAAACTTACTAGTTTCTAATAAAACTTGATTAATATAGTCAGAAACTTCTTCATCACTATTAAAATTTACTCCCTTTTTTAAAAACTTAATTTTAAAATCACTATAATTAATTGCATTTTCAATAAGACTTAAAAAGGACTCTTTTCCATATTTTAAAATATAATCATCTGGATCTAATCCATCAGAAAGTTCAATAACTCTGACATGAAATCCTTGTTTTTCTAATTCCTCACCATTACTTATCGTAGCCTGAACTCCTGCCTCATCCCCATCAAAACAAAGAATAACATTTAGAGAAAGCCTTTTTAAAAGACTAATTTGATCTTTTGTCATTGCCGTTCCCATTAAAGAAACGACATTTTTAACACCAATCGTAATCGAACGAATCGCAGCCATAAATCCTTCCATTAATAAAACCTGGTTTTTCCTACGAATATGTTCTCTAGCATCATAGTAATTATAAAGAATAGATCCCTTTTGAAAAATTGGAGTAACCTTAGTATTTACATACTTATTTTCCTTCTTTCCATCATAACGTCTTCCAGAAAACCCAACAATTCTACCACTTAAATCTTTAAGTGGGAACATAATCCGACCATTATACAAATCATGATTCGAATTCGCAAGTCCAATCTCATTCAATTCGTTTAAATTATATCCCTTTTTTTCTAGAAGTTGAATTAAATCATTGGAAGTATCTAGGCTTAATCCAATTCCAAACTCTTTAATCATCGCATCATCAATCGTACGACTATGTAAATATTCTTTGGCTTTTTTTCCTAAATTAGTCTTTAAATTATTCAAATAATATTTATGAGCAATTTGATAAATTTCATAAAACTTATCATATTTGTCTTCTTTTTTCTGATAAGAAATAGAATTTAGAGAAACTCCTGCTCTTTCAGCCAGTTGAATCAATGCTTGTCGAAAACTAATGTGTTCATATTCCTGAACAAAAGTAAAAACATTACCACTTGCACCACAGGAAAAACAACGATAAATTTGCTTTTCATGGGAAACACTCATCGATGGATTGGTATCATCATGAAAAGGACAAACGCCAAAAAAATTCTTTCCCTTTTGAATCAGAGGAAGGTAAGAAGAAATAACTTCTACAATATCTAATTTGCTTCGAATCTCAGAAACTGTATGATTTGCTTCTTGACTTTTCATACCCACCTCCCATAGAAACTGAAAATATTATACCACGAAAAATGTAGAACAAATGATCTTTTTCAAAATAAATTGTAAAATTTCTAAACCTAATAAAGGCCCTTGAAGCAAAACCAAAAAATTCTATTCAATAAAATTACTCCTCAGCTATAATCACTATACTTCTTTCTACTCCATAAAACTTTTCCTATTCTTTTTCTATCTTCTTTATAAAAATATCAATTGAATATTAAAAATATAAAAGAATTTTACAATCAATAAAAAAAGAATAAAATTCCTAGCAATTCACTTTATTCTTCTTATAAAAAATTATACCAAAAAAATTATAAAAATTTAAAATTTTTCTTATTTTACAAGCCAATTTTATATTAATGACTTTCTAGTAAACGTTTCAATATCCTTATCCAAATAGATATCAACACTTCCCTTTTCTACAATCTTAATCCATCCAAGTCCATTAATTACCAAATCCTCTCCATATTTTATTTGATAATTCGTCTTACACAAATCTTTTAATCTTGTCTGTCGTAAAGCATTCATTCTTTTTACTTTTAAATCATTCGACATATATAAAGTAAAACTATTTTTTTCACCAGCTACATAATCTAGTCGAATCATATCCTGAATAATTAAACACTGGTTGGGTTTTAATTGATAAGTCTTTGGCTTTATTTCTTTCTTAGGACTAATTTTTTTTAACTGACCACTTTCTACATAATTGACAATATTTCCATGATCAACAAGTCCTGGAGTATCGATTAATGTAAGTTTATTATTTAATTCAATTTGAATCTCATCCAAGGTTGTAGATGGAAGTGGAGAAATCGTTAATTCACTATCACTTTCTGAATAATTTTCAATCATTCGATTAATCAAACTACTTTTACCTGTATTTGTATGTCCTACTACATATACACGATTACTCGTTTGATGTTTTTCAATTCTTTTGTAAAGTGTATCGATATTATAGTTTTTATTAGCACTAATAATCACAATATCTTCATATCCCAAATCTAATTCCTGAAAATAAGCAATAATCTTTTCATCATTCACACTCTTTGGTAATACATCTCTTTTATTTAAAACCAAAATCATCTTATTTTTAATCTCTGTTCTAACAAGTTCTAAATCTTTATCAATATTAATTAAATCAATTATATGAAGTACCAAATCTTTCTTTTTACCAACAGACTTTAAAATATTCAAATATTCCTCATTAGATCTCGTAGAAACCTGATATTCTCCATAATTTCTCATTCGAAAGCAACGTTGACAAATCTCATTCTCAAGAGTGGTAGTATACCCTTCCTGCGCAATATTTTCCTCTTGTAACAAAACTCCACATCCAGCACAATATTTCTTCTTACTCATAATATTCTCCTTTTTTCATCTGCTTTGTTCTTTCAAAGTAATGAAAAATTCTTCTTTCAATAAAACGATTAAATGCGGTAATTTTTAAATCTTTTTCACCAATTGGATCCACCAAAATCGTACATCCTGTCATCTTATTCCCTACATAAATATCCGTAACCAATTGATCTCCAATCATTGCCATTTCTTCTTTTTTTAAATGATATTTTCTTTGTATCTTCCGGTAACTCTTTTTAAGAGGCTTTAAAGCAGAAGCAATAAAATCACAATTTAATTCCTTCGCATAAGGAGCCACTCTCTCAACATGATTATTAGAAATGATTATAATTTGAAAATCTTTCTCTAACGTTTGAAACAACTTTTTTGTCTTTCTATCAATTTTCTCTTGATCAATTAAAGCAATCGTATTATCCAAATCAAAAATAAGGCAACGAACTCCATTCTTTTTAAGCTTTTGATAATTAATATCTTGAATCGATTTTTGATAGATTGTTGGATAAAATTTCTTCATGGCTTTCACCTAGTCCATATTATATACAATTTCTATAAAAATTTCAATCGTTATCTCTTTTACCTTAATTATTCACCTTAAATCGTACCATCTTTGTTCCTGTATCAATTACCTCAAAGGTATATCCATTTTGCTTCCCAAAACGAATAATATCCAAAAGAGCATCTGCCGTATGAGCCTTCACATCATGCATTAAAACAATATTTGCTCTATTTTTATATAAGTTTTTCGTCACATTCTGATAGACACATTCTTTTTTATTTGTAACATTTGCTTTTGCACATTGCCAAGCATCAGAAGCATCCACATTCCAATCATAATAATGATATCCTCTTTCTAAAACCTCCTCTGTCAATCTTGTCATAATTCCCTGATTATAATGTTTACTTACTGTATTACTACTTCCTCCTGGAAAACGAATCAGTTTCGATTCCCTCCCTATAATTCTTTTTACACGATCAGAAACCCTTTTTAAATCCTCAAAATAGTTTGCTTCTGACTGATAAACATAAGAATAATTATGGGTTGCAGTATGTAAAGCAATCGAATGTCCTTCTTGAAACTCCCTTTGAATCAAATAATCAGGACCATTACAAGTAACAAAGAAAGTCGCTTTTACTCCTTCTGATTTTAAAACATCCAAAATTTTGTTGGTAGTTCCTTCGTTTGGACCATCATCAAAAGTAAGATAAATCGCTCCTGTTTTTAAATTACCACTTTCTGGATCTGTTCTCTGAGATACAATGACATCTCTTACTTTAGAAGATTCTAATCCACTCTGATCTTTTACGTGGTAAGTTAGTGAATATGTACCTATTTTATGAGAATTAACACTTCCCTCAACTACAACTTGACTCGTAATATCTCCATCACAATTATCCATTGCCTGATACCCAGGCTCCTGATACTCACCATCAAGATTTACATAAATTTTTTCACTACCTTTTAATGTCAATATAGGTGCCTCTTCATCAATTTCTTTTATTTCACGATACTTTTCTATCACATTGTGAGAAGAATCTTCTACAGAATAAATGATTTGATTCTTTTTTCTTTTTATTTTTATCTGATTGGTCAAATCTCCATCATATTCATCAAATGCAGAAACACCTTCCTCCTGATAATCCCCATTTGGACATATTTTCACTTGCGGACTTCCAGTAAGTTCAATTACTGGAGGTTTCACATCAACAACTTCTACAATTCTTTGCTTGACCAATTGAAAAGAAGCATTTTTTAAAGTATAAGTTACATAATAAGTACCTACTTTATCAGAATTCACTTCATTTTCTATTTTTATTTGACCACTATAATCCTTACCTAAATATTTAGCAGTTGCCCCTAAATCTTTATAATCTGTCCCATATTCAATTTTTATTTTGGATTCACCAATCATATAAATTTTAGGTGTAATAGAAATCAATAGAAAAAAGAACAAAATACAGATCAAAAAAAGAACGATATCAATCATAAAATGAACATTTCGAAAACGAGAAATCTTTTCTTTTAAATTGATTCGCTTTCTCTTTGGACTTTCTTCTGATACCTGCTTCCAAACTTCCTTTTTGACATCGCCCTTTTGATTATTTAATAAAAATGGCTGATTCATATTTTCTTCTTCAAAAATAGTTCGTGGCAATAACGATTCCATCTCTTGTGTTTCTTTTTTCTTTTTTTCTTGATAGTTAAGAGATTCTTCGATATCTTTTTCAATTCCTTTTTCAATCAATTGTTTGGTAATTTCTTTTGTAATATCATTTTGTCCTGATTCTTCTCTTTTTTTGTTTGAATTTCTTCTTTTTCGATCTTGATTTATAGATTTATTATTTTTTTTCTGTTCGAACTTTTTATTATTATTCCTACTCATACTACCAATCGAACCTCATTTCTTCGTTTTTTCTCCTCTTATCATAAATCTTTCTTAACATAAATACAAGAAATCTAGTATTTTCCCTACAAAAATTGACATATATTTTACTGGGTGATGTTATGTTAAGAAAAATAATTGCTTTCCTATTCTCTAATTTTTCCTTTTTTAACGCTTCCTATTCTAACAATGTATTTCCCGATCCACTTTCTAAAGAGGAAGAAGAAGAATGTATTAAAAAATTGGAACTTGGTGATCGAGAAGCAAGAAACCGCTTAATTGAGCACAATTTAAGATTGGTTGCACATATTGTAAAAAAATATGACTCAAAAGTAGAAGATCAAGACGATTTAATTAGTATTGGAACCATCGGACTTATCAAAGGAATTGATTCCTATACTTCAAAACGTCAAGTAAAAATCACAACTTACTGTGCAAAATGTATCGAAAACGAAATTTTAATGTTTTTTAGAGCCAATAACAAAAACTTAAAAAATGTTTCTCTCAATGAATCTATTGGATTTGATAAAGAAGGAAATGAAATTACTATTTTAGATGTATTAAAAGCGCCAAAACCAGATTTTTTAGAAGAAATGGATAAAAAAGAAAACATCCAACTATTAATCCAGTATTTAGATATTTTAACTCCACGAGAAAAAGAAATTGTAGTTCGAAGATATGGACTTTATCATACAGAAAGTCAAACTCAAAAAAGTATTGCCAAAGAATTAAAAATTTCTCGTAGTTATGTTTCACGAATAGAAAAAAGAGCTTTGACAAAAATTTTAAGAGAATTTTTGAAAAAAAATCATATAAAAGAAAGAATATAAACACTCTTTCTTTTAATTTTGATCATTTTAATCTTTCTTATTTAAAAAATATTGTTCTATCACCTCTAAATCAGAATAAGGTAAATAATTATCTCCTAAAGCCATATAATTATCAATTCCTTTTCCTGCAACTAAAACAATATCTCCCTCCTTTGCGATTGAAAGAGCATAATGAATGGCCTCTTTCCGATCAATAATTCTCATATAATTTTCTTGATTGGACATACTTACCAAATCATCAATGATAGAATCAACCACTTCATTTCTAGGATCATCCATAGTAAAAACAACAAAATCAGAATTTTCTAAAACAACTTTTCCCATAGGACCTCGCTTTTCAGCTTCTCTTCCCCCAGCACTTCCTGTAACTGTAATTAATTTCCCCATTTTAATAGATTTTAAAAATGGATAAATCTTTAAAAAGGCATCTGAAGTATGAGCATAATCTAAAATAATTTTATAAGGTTGCCCAAATTCTAAAAATTCTAAACGTCCTCTTGGCGTTTTTATATTTGAAATTCGAGAAATAATTTGTTCGATATTCCATCCAATTGCCTTTAACGCAAGAATAGCTGCACATAAATTATAAATATTAAATTCTCCTACTAAGGGACTTTCGATTGTATAGAATTGGTTTTCATATTTTAAAGTAACCTCAGTTTTCTTATTTCCTAGCTGATAAGAAATAATTTGAAGAGAAGCCCCTTCTTTTTTTCCATAAGTAAGAAAAGAACAATTGATAAAGTCCTCACATTCCTCAAAATAAGCATCATCTATATTTAAAATACAAGTTCCTGTTTCTTTGATTTGTTTTAACATCTGTTTTTTACAATCAACATAATTTCTAATTGTTTTATGAATATTTAAATGATCCTCTGTAATATTTGTAATGATTCCTACTTCAAATTGTAAGTGATTTAGACGATTTCTAAAATATGCTTCTGAAGAAGTTTCCATACTCAAATATTTACATCCTGCATCTACAAATCTTCGAAAATACTTATATAATCGATCACTATCTGGCGTTGTATTTCTAATAGGCTCCTGAAATTTACTACAAAGAATTCCATTCGTTCCAAGATAACCACACTCTTTATTTCCTAACAAATCTTGAATAATTCCTGCAACTGTTGTTTTTCCATTCGTTCCTGTTACAGCAATTATTTTCAACTGATTTTCTGGATAATCATAAAATTTAGAAGCAAGAATTGGCAATTCTCGATTAGTATCTTCTACTCGAACAACTGGAACCCTACATGAAACATCCTTCTCTGCTACAATTGCACTCGCACCATGACAAATTGCATCTTCTATATAATCATGACGATCTGCAGTTACTCCCATCGTACAAATAAAAAGATCTCCTGGTTCTACCTCCTTAGAATTAATTTTAATATCTTTAATTGGAAGGTCTTCATATCCTTCATATAGTTCACTTAATTTTTTCATTTATCATTCTCCTTAAGAAATACTTTCCAGGGTCTCATCAAAGAATCATCTTTGCTATCTCTTTGATAAATTGCCAAAAGTTCATGTTCTTTTGTTAACAAAATCGCATAGGTTCCTGAAAAGATTCTTGGTAAAATTGCCCCATTTTGAATTTTCAATTCCAATTCCTCGGGAACTTCTACTGTATCATATTCCGAATTTATCCGTAGTGCATCCTCTATTTTTATTAATGACGATTGCTCTTCAATTTTCTCTAGAGAAATCGCATCCTCAATAAAAAAATGACCCTGCCTTGTACGCAGTAAATTTTTCATAATGCAAAAGCATCCAAGTCTTTCTCCGATATCACGAATTAAACTTCTAATATAACTTCCTTTACTAACGACAACCCGAAATCGAAAAGTAGGTCTTTCTTCATGAATAGAAAGCTTTCCAAGAAATTCTATTTCTTTGATAATCACAGTTCTTGAAGGAGGTATTACATCTTCCTTTTTTCTTGCATATTCATATAATCTTTTTCCCCCTACATGAACCGCCGAATATAATGGTACTTCCTGTTCATAACTACCTAAAAAACTATACAAAACATCTTTAATTTCCTGTTCTTGATACTCTTTATTAATGGAATGCTCAACAAGTTCTCCAGTAATATCTAAAGTATCACTTTCTAATCCCATCACAACCTCTGCAATATACTCCTTTTCTGTTGCAGTTAAAGGCTCTATAATTTTAGTTCCCTGATTAATTCCAAGAACCAAAACACCCTCTGCCAATGGATCTAAGGTTCCAGTATGTCCAACTTTTTTGGTATTAAAAATTTTTCCTACACAATTTACAACTTCTCTACTTGTCATATCCTTTGGTTTATTTACTACTAAAATACCACTTTTCATTGATACCACATCCATTCTTAGTATAGCACGATCTCCATAAAATATAAAGATTATAAAATGGAGCCTTGGATGGTTTCTATCATTTATTCTACTAAAATTATCTAGAAACATTCATCTGCTTTTTCATATACTACCAATAATGAGGTGATTCTTTTATGAAGAAAGAAGAAAAAATTGGACTGAAAGTTGCATGGATTACAATTATTTTAAACTTCTTTCTTTCTGCTTTTAAATTTTGCGCTGGTATATTTGGACATAGTATGTCAATGATTAGTGATAGCCTCCACTCTGCTTCTGATGTCTTTAGCACACTAATCGTAATCATCGGATTAAAATTATCTTCGAAAGGTGCTGATCAGGAACATCCTTATGGACATGAAAGAATAGAATCAATTTCCTCTTTTTTTCTAGCATTCCTTCTTTTTGGTACTGGCTGCTTGATTGGTTGGGGAGGAATCAAAAATTTATTTGTCCATTCTACTACTTTTCCAAATACTTTGGCACTTATTGCTGCAGTTGTTTCTATCTTTAGTAAAGAATTCATGTTTTGGTATACCAAAAATACCGCAATTCAAATCAAATCAAACGCATTGATGGCCGATGCTTGGCATCATCGAAGCGATGCCCTTTCCTCTATTGGAAGTATGATTGGAATTTTAGGAGGAATGATTGGAATCTTTTGGTGCGATAGTCTTGCTTGTTTAATCATTTGTATTATTATCCTTAAAGTCGCATTTGATATTGGAAAAGAAGCTTTGAAAGAACTTCTAGATACTTCCTGCAGTAGACAAACCGAATTTCAACTACGATGTTTAATTTTAACAGTTCCAAATGTTCAATCCCTCGATCGCTTAACTACTCGCTTATTTGGAAATCGTGCTTATGTAGAAGTTGAAATTGGAGTTCCTGCATATCTTTCCTTGGAAAATGCACACAAAATCGCTCATTCAGTACACGACCAAGTAGAACTGCAATTCCCTATTGTGAAACATTGTATGGTTCATGTAAATCCATCAAAATAAGTTTTTATAATTTAATATTTTTTGTTCATACTATAATTGGTGAATACTGATGAAGATAGAATCAATATGGATGAAAGATTTTAAAACCATCTCAAACAAAGAGAGAAAAAAGGAAAAAAAGGAACAAAAAAATACAGACATTTTAATTATTGGAGCAGGAATTACAGGTCTTTCTTGTGCCTATTTTTTAAAAGATTCCAATTACCATATTACTATATTAGACAAAGGTCAAATTGGAATGGGAATCAGTTCAAAAACAACTGCAAAATTAAATTATTTACAACAAACAATCTATCAGGAATTAGAAAAAAGTTATGGAATGAAAACTAGCAAACTTTATTTTGAATCCCAAATGGAAGCGATTAAAATAATAAATGATATTGCAAAAAAGGAAAAAATTAATTGTGATTTAGAAAAAGTAGATTCCTTCCTCTATACAAATGAAGAAAAAAATCAAACAAAAATAAAAAAGGAAAAGGAACTGCTAGAAGGATGGGACATTAAAGTTGGGGAAATAAATTCCCTACCTATCCAAGAAATTCCTATTTTAAAGGGAATTGTTGTATCGGATACTTATGTATTCCATCCTCTAAAGTATCTATTGGGGCTTGTAAAAAGTATTCAAAATTCTGTTACTCTCCATCAAAATACATTAGTACAGGAAATTAAACTCCAAGAGGATGGGAGCTATTTAGTAAGTACAACTGCTGGAGATTTCTTCAGTAAAATCGTGATTGTTGCCTGCCACTATCCTTTTTTTCTAAAGCCTGGACTCTTCCCTCTTTTTAGTTATTTAAAAAGAGAATATGTACAGGCTGGAAAGGTAAAAAAAGCTTATAATTTTACAGCGATAAATGTCGATTCTAATTTACAATCTATCCGTTTTTATAAAGATTATTTAATTTATGGTTCGAATGAGCACAAATTAACAAGCGTTCTTAATTATAAAGAAGGATATCAAAAAAGTAGCGAAGAATTTACTAGCTATTTTAAAAAGAAACCAGAATACTCTTGGATGAATCAAGATCTAATGATGAATGATTCTCTTCCCTGGATTGGCATTTTAGATAAAAATCAACCGAATTTATACATCGCTACTGGCTATCAGGCCTGGGGGATGACCAATGGAACCATTGCTGGAAAAATTTTAAGTAATCAAATTTTAGAAATTGAAAATCGCTATACAAAACTGTTTTCTCCTCTTCGCACAATGAAACCAAGTATTATTCCAACCATTACGAATGGGTTAGAATACTTAAAAGCCTATTCAAAAACATACTTTAATAAAAATCCACGATTTTATTCTTCCCCTGTGATGATTTTAAAAATTAACGGAATAGATTGCGGTGTTTATATTGATCAAGAAGGAAAAAAACATATTGTACATAACCTTTGTCCTCACTTAAAGTGTAAACTCATATTTAATGAAATAGAAAAAACCTGGGACTGTCCATGTCATGGTTCTCGTTTTAATATGGATGGAGATATTTTAGAAGGTCCTGCTGCCTTTTCTATTCGAATAAAAAAATAAAGTCATATTTCTTTCCCCTTAGAATATAGTACATTAAGGTGAAAAAATTTTATGAAGAAATTAGAAGCAGTACGAGATTACTTAGAAATTGCAATTGGAAGTTGTTTTATTGCCTCTATTTTGTTTTATTTTAGTCAATATCTTTGTTTGCAAACTTCTTCCTATGGAAATGAGCCTATTTGGTTTTTTATTGTACAGGCTCTTAGTGGAATCTTAGCAATTATAGTTCCTTATAAAATGAGAATGCAAAATAAAATTTCAATTTCTCCTTTACTTTATTGCTTTTATTTACTATTTCTTTTTGCATCTTTATTTTTAGGAGAATTATGCCATTTTTATTTATTCATTCCAAGCTGGGATAGCCTACTACACTTTTCTAGTGGACTTTTATTATTTTTTGTCTCTTTAGAATGGATGCAAAAGACAGTTCTACGTAGAAGATCTCCTGACTTATTTCCACTTTTATTTCTTTCTATGTGTATTTCTTTCACAATCGGAAGTATCTGGGAAATTTATGAATTTATTAGCGATGGAATATTCCAAACGAATATGCAACGATTTTTATCAATAACTGGGGAAAGTTTGATTGGAAGAAATGCCCTTCTTGATACAATGACTGATCTAATTTTTGGTTTCTTGGGAACCTTCCTTGGAATAATCCTCTACATTTATGAACATAAATATAAAATGAGAGAGGATATTCAAGAAAAAAAGGCTTTGGATTCTTTTCTTGAAGAAGAAGATTTTTAAAAAGTTTTTAAAAAGTAGTTGACATTTACTTTAGTTATAGTATAATTAATATTGTCTTTAATTGAAAAAGGACAATATAGTAAATGCGGATGTAGTTTAATGGTAGAACCCCAGCCTTCCAAGCTGAATACGGGGGTCCGATTCCCCTCATCCGCTCCATTGAGGAATCTGCTCGGAACTTTTCTGAGTTTAATATAGAAATCATTCGAAAGAATGATTTTTTTGTTTATAAATCATCTATCTAAAAAGAAAGGATGGTGAAAATATGAAACAGTTCAATGTCTATAAAACAACGATGAAATATTTAACTGATAAAAACTTATCTTTAAATGCTAAAGGTTTATTAAGTATTGTCTTATTTCAAGATGAGATTGTTGGTACTGAAATTGAAAAACTATGTACTGATGATAAAGAAACAATCAAAGATGCTTTACTTGAATTAAGAATTAACAAATATGTTAAATACGATAACGAAACAGGCAAATTAATTGCTGCTCCTACTCCATATACTGAGTGGGATAAAGATGATTATGAAAGATAAGAAAGGAATTTATTTATGTTAAATATTATAACTAAAGAAGTACCAATTAATGAAGAACTACAAACTAGGATTCAATTTATTTGTGACTTTAGTAATGTTAAGCCAACATTTATTAATGGTTCAATTCGTAGAGTTGAGAAAACAAATATCAATTATATAGAACCAAATAAGATAATAATTAACGGTACTACTTTCCTTGCATTCAATAATAGCAAAGATGTCTATGTAGAAAATCTACAAAAACGTATAAATATTAGTGATTTGCAAGAATATATTAAAAATCTATGAGCTATTGACAATATTTTCAAAAGTGATATTATAAATAACCAATAAAAGAGATATCTTCTCTAGAACTGGAGGGACATCTATGATAAAATATAAACATAATGAAATAAAAATTTATAATAAGAATTATTTTGAGGAGTCAGTAGTATTTAGACTTTATTAATACTACTTTCTCCTCTTTTTTTGTAAAAGGAGTTGATATTATGGGAATATCTAATGATGGAGTTAAAAAAATTGCAGGGTTATATATGAGAGTGCCGTTGTAATACATAGGCAGACACATTATCTTCTTTTTGTTCTAACTCTTGTTTAGTGATTGTAAAACCATATTTACCAAAGCTAGTACCAATATCTAGTTTTCCATTAGGTAGATTTTTATTGATTAAGTCTCCAGTTTTTAGAATGAATTTAATCTTATAAAAATCTTCTTCTTCATTTTCTAACTTTTCACCAATAATGATTTTATCTACTAAACTATTAAAGACTTCTTCATTAAATTTTGTAAGACCTTTATAATGTTTTAGAGTATTGGATATTTTATCAATTTGTTCTAACTTTTGTTTTCTAGTATTTTCTATATCTTGAGTATCTTTTAGCTGTTGTTCATACTCTTTAATCTTGTTTGTAATTTCAAAACTTTTTTGGTTCAATATCTCTTTTGAAATAGAGCTATCAAGTTGTAAATCAATGAGATTAGATAACTTGTTTTCCAATTTAGATATTTCATCTTGTATCTTTTTATGATTAAGATTATCTTGTTTTTCATTAATAACTTCATTTACTTTTTTCATAAATGAATTGATATATTTATTACTATCTTGAAATAGTTTGTTATAAGCAATTACAAATATATCTTCTAATTCTTCTTGTTTATAATGAATGAGATTGGAACATTCAATTTTATTTCTGTGGCTCCTACATATCCAATAAGCTACTTTATTATTACTTCTAATTTTATAAGAACGTCTGATAAATCTTTCTCCACATATTCCACAAAAGATTTTACTACTAAAAGTATACTTTCTACTGAACTTATCTCTGTTTCCATCAGGTTTGATAATTTTACTTCTAATCGTTAGTATTTCTTGGCATTTATCCCATAATTCACGAGAGATAATAGATTTATGATGATTAGAAGTAAAGTATTGTTCTTTTTCTCCATAATTCACTTTCTTTTTGTGTGTTAATACATTTTCCGTATAATATTTTCCAGTTTTTAAATCTCCTACATATTTTTCATTGATGATTATTCTTCTGACAGAAGCATGACACCATTTTAAATTAGATGGACTAGGTATTCCTAGACTATTTAAGTTAAGTGCTATTGTTCTAAAGCCTACACCTTTTGAATATTCTTCAAAAATATAAGTAACAATATCTTTCTTACTTTCATCTGGATAAATGATATCTTTTTCTTTATCGTATAAATATCCAAATGGAGCATATTTTCCAACCAATTCTCCACGTTTCATTTTCATACGAACACCGGCTTTTACATTTTCTGAAATAGATTCGCTTTCTGCTTGAGCAAAAGCACTATATAAAGTTAAAAATAATTCATTGGATAAACCTAGAGTATGGATATTTTCTTTTTCAAAATAGACATCTACATTATGTTCACGAAGCAGTCTTACACAATTTAAAGTATCAACTGTATTACGAGCAAACCTAGATATTGATTTAGCTAATATTAAATCAATCTTACCACTTAGAGCATCACTCATCATTTGATTAAATTGTTCTCTTTTCTTTGTTTGAGTACCAGTTATGCCTTCATCAGCATATATCCCTACAAACTCCCAATCAGGATTTTCTTCTATCATATTTTTATAATGGATTCGTTGTGAGTCATAACTTGTTTTCTGATCTTCATTGTCTGTACTAACTCTACAATAAGCACAAGTACGAATAAGTGTATATTTTACATTTCCTTTTAAGCACATTGTTTTAGAAGTTGGTGCTATTACTTCAACTTTATTATTCATTTATTCCTTTCCATAATTGTTGAAAAATAGCATATTTCAAATA
>CANOYR010000014.1 GCA_947571655.1 uncultured Caryophanales bacterium | reverse complement strand
GCAAGAACTTGAAGAAAAAGAAGACAATGTGTCTGCCTATGTATTACAACGGCACACGAGGATAAAGTCCCGCTATTATTTTCTTTTGTTCTTCCATTTAATCACCAATCCTTTCTTTTGAACACTAAAAAACACAAGAGAGAATTTTTCCCTTGTGTTTAAAATGAATAGCTAATTTAATTTCTTACTTAATACGAGGGGGATTAAATAGTATTGGGTAAGTTTATTTGTAGAACTAGATTCTACAATACCATATTATCATATAACTTATGTAACTCGCTAGATACTTTGCTCTGTAAATTATACTGTAATTCACTCTGTAAACGATAAAGTAATTCATTCTATAATTGGTAATGTAAATTCAATTTATTTATCTTCTAATTTTATTAATTTCATTAAGAATTTTAACAAATTTAGTAAAAGAAATAACAGCATTAGATACAGGCAAATATATTTTGTCATTATCTTCATATAAATATGCAATTAATATAGTAAAGCTATTTTTTATAATTATTTTATTTGGCTCTGTAATACTTAAATTTGTATTATTAATTTTAATTAAATGTCCATCAATGAGATTAATACTTAAATTACCTAAACTAGTTTTCATTTTAAGTTTTTTCTTAAATTCACAAGGGAATTTTAAAGTTTCTATGGTCATTTTCAAATAATTCACCTCCAATAGAAAAAAGCCCATAATATCAAATACTATGAGCTGTAAAAAAATAAAAACTCGCACACCTATTTTTAGGCGTGCGAGGATTAACCTCAATGGTAGCGAGAGGGGGAATCGAACCCTCGACCTTTCGGGTATGAACCGAACGCTCTAGCCAGCTGAGCTATCTCGCCATAAAAATTAACAATATAATAATAGCATTTTTACCACTTTTTGACAATACTGTTTTTGAATTTTTTACAAAAATAATAATTATTTATATTTTTAACCTTTTATAAAAGAATATTCTAAAAAAAATAGAATTTTACTTACTTTTTTCAGTACTAAAGGCATTTTTTATTTTTATTTTTAATAATGATTTGAAAGTTTAGAATATTTAGGACAAATTCATTTATATTTTAGATGTCAAAAAGCATATATTATATTAATAATAAAAAGTGTAAGATTTATACTTCTTATTTCAAATAAGTTTTCTATAAAAAAGAATATAAGTGAAAGGAGATAACTAAAATGGATTGTAAGGATTGCCATCAAAATTGTGCTCCTTTCAGTGGATGCTATATCCTAGGTCCTACGGGACCTAAGGGTTTAAATGGTGCAACAGGACCTACTGGACCTCAAGGATTAGAGGGTGCAACAGGACCTACTGGACCTCAAGGGTTAGCTGGGACAACAGGACCTACTGGACCCCAAGGATTAGAGGGTGCAACTGGACCTACTGGACCTCAAGGGTTAGCTGGGACAACAGGACCTACTGGACCTACTGGACCTGCACCAACTTTCTCTATTGGAACAGTTACAACAGGAGCTCCAGGATCACAGGCTAGTGTAACAATTACTCCTACTACATAAATCTATATAGAAAAAGGTGAATCAATGAACTATGAAATAAATTTTGTGATTCCTCAAGGGCCAACAGGCCCACAAGGAATATCTGGACCTACTGGTCCACAAGGATTAACTGGAGCAACAGGACCTACGGGACCTACTGCTGGACTTGCCGCTTATGGTGGAAAATATAATAATACTTCTAGTAATATTTCACTAGGGATAGGTACTCAATCACAAGTACCCCTTCCCGTTTCCATGCCAAATCTAAATACCACTTATACTTCTACTAATAGTATTACGGTAACACAAGGTGGCGTTTATGAGATAAACTTCTACTCCAATGTATCAGTAGCACTTGGTACTACACTCACCTTAGCGGTTCGAGCAAATGGAACCAATATCGCATCTACTGTTATTTCGAGGGCCTTATCTGTTGGAACTAGTTCTATCTATAGTGGGAGTGTTTTAGTGCAATTACCAGCTAATACAGTAATTGATATGGCAGTATCTGCCCTACTTGCTGTTGGAGTTACCCTAGGTAGTGGAACCAGTGCAAGCCTCACTGTCAAAAAAATTAGTTCATCATAAAAATGAAGCAATTTTGCTTCATTTTTATAATTTCTCTAAATCCGTGGGAATCTACTTTCAAATTGTTTATAAAACTCTTGTACTGAAATATGGTATTTGTTTTTTTATATTCATATAAAATCAGAGTTACCAGAGGTTTTCTAATACTTGATACCTTACTCATAATTTGAATGCTATCACTATATCATTTGTTTGACTATCATTATAATGGCTTATTTCACATAGTCTGTCATTTTCTTATTAAATTGCTGTACTGATAATATTAAATTAGTATGTTTGTTGAAGAAGTTGTAAATAAAGATTAAGTTCATTATTTTGAACTACAACATATTGAAAGTAAATCTCATCCAAATGATTAAAACTTTTTTAATTTACTAACTAATTTGATATTTTTTCGTATAAGTATATTAATTCAATATCATAAGGGGTTATTTTTGTTTTAATAAGTGTTCATATTCCTCTTTTAAATGTGCAATACTAGCACAACTCATAAAACAAACGACTGCATTTTTATGTTTTCCTAATTTGTTAATGCTGTCTTCCCCAATCATTTCTCCATTTTCTAACTTATCTAATATTATTTTAGAAGAAATTCCTGGATAATCACTTTTCTTTTCTCTATTACAATCAATTTCTGTTAAGTAAGCTTTATCTGCCATATTTAAAGCATTGGCAAATTCTTTTGGAAATGCTGCTGTTCTCGAATAGGTATTTGGTTTAAATAAAACAACTAGTTCTTTTTCTGGGTATTTTTGTCTTGCTGCTTCTAAAGTTACTTTAATTTCAGTTGGATGATGTGCATAATCATCAATAATTACAATATCATCGATTACTTCTTCCGCAAATCTACGTTTTGCATTTTTAAATGTAGTCAGTAAGTCATGTATTTTTTCTTTAGATACTCCTAGTTTATCACAGATTGCAATACACGCTAATGTATTTAATATCATATGTTTTCCAAATAGTGGAACTTCAAAGTGTCCATATAAGTTTTCTTTCATATAAACATCAAAGTTACTCCCCTCTTTGGTTAATTTTATATTTTTAGCAGTGATATCATTTTCCTCATTTAATCCATAATAAATAACTTTCTTATTGAATTTTATTTTTCTAATATTTTCATTATCTCCACAAACAATTAAACCTTTTTTTGTATTTATCGCAAATTTTTCAAAAGCTTCAATGATATCTTCTATATCACGATAGCATTCTGTATGTTCTAATTCAATATTGGTAATAATTGAATAGGTTGGATGATAGGCTAAAAAGTGACGATTAAATTCATCGGATTCAATTACAAAATAATCATTTTCTTTTTTGGCATATCCAGTTCCATCTCCAATGAAATAGTTACATCCATAAGTAGAGTTTAAGATATGGCTAATTAGAGAACTTGTTGTCGTTTTTCCATGTGTTCCAGCAATTGAAATGGTCTGAAATTGACTCGTTAAATTTCCTAAAATTTCATTGTAAGCGGTTAGCTCTAATCCTAACTTTTTCATTCTCTCAATTTCTTTATGATTTTCACTAAATGCTTTTGAGCTAGTTACTATTGTATCTTTGCTGGGAATAAAATTTCCTTCTGTATAAATTTCAATCTTTCTATCATTTAGTCCTTCCTCTGTAAATTTCCATTCTTTTATGTCATCATATCCAGAAACTTCATTTCCTAAATCGTGTAATAAGCAAGCAAGTGTTGCCATCCCACTTCCTTTAATTCCAATACAGTAATATCTCATTTTCTCATCTTCTTTCTATTAAAATTATACAATAGAACTTCTTAAAAAAGAAGAAAAATCAAAAAAAGAGAAAGTTATTTTGTTTCTTTCTCTTTCGTTATAATAAAAGATACTCCGCTTTTTGCATGATTTTTTACTTGAATATTATAGTGCATATAACTTAATGTTTTTTTTACAATCGATAATCCGAGTCCAAATTCTCCCTTTATCCCTTTTCTAAAAGGAATAAAAATTCCTTCCAACAAATCTGAATTTATATTAGGACCATCGTTATAAAAAATTACTTGATTCTTTTTTAATGTAATTCTAATTTCTTTTTCTGCATATCTGATAAAATTATTTAAAATATTATCAATTACTGTTTCCCAAGAATCATGACTTCCATAAAATTTATTATTTCCTGTTGCGGTTATCTTAAATATTAAGTCTTTATTGTGATATTTAAATTTTTCAATTGAAGAATTTAAAATACTTTTTATATCAATCTCATCCATTTGTATTAAATTTCTTTCACGAATATAGTCGAGTTTATTTAGGTAAAGTAAGGAGTGAACTTTATTTTCTAATTTTAAAGTTTGTTCTTTGATAATTGGAAGTGCTGTTTTTACATCTTCCACTTGATCCTCTACAGCTTCAATGTAGGATTTGATTACTGTAAGAGGTGTTTTAAAATCGTGAGAGATATTTTGATACATTTGATTTCTGTATTCTTCTTGATTCTTTAGACCAAGTCTCATATCTTCTAATGCTTGTTCTAAAGAATAAATTTCGTCAAAATCAGAATCATTTACTCGATGATTGTAGGTATCATCATCAATGTGATCAATTTTTTTCTTTAATTTTTCAATTCTTCGTACTACGAGTGTCGACCAAATAACAAGAAGTAGAGAAACTACAAACATAGTAATAAAAACGATAGGAAAAACACTATGTAATGCATCTTCTCGTGCTTGCCTGATGTAGGAGTTATTAGTTAAGGCAACACGCTTTCCTGCCTTGGTATCACTTGTATAATAATAATATAAATGCGCTTTATAAACAAATTTTCCATATTTTTCGGTAAAGTAATTTGTCAGTTTATAAATATCGGCAAAATGCACAATTTCATTTAAATTTTCACTTACCGAAATCATATCTTCATAGATATAAATATAAACAATTTCATTTGAAATTGGATTTTCTTCAATATCTTCTGATACTAACTCTAGTGGTTGTTTTAAATAGTTATATAAATTTTTTTCATACACAGGCATTAAGCTTTTTGGTAGAATTACACCGAGAGAAAAAAGAATCACAAAACAGGCAAGAACAACGACTAATAATAATTGTCTGCTCAGTTTACTTTGAACGTATTTTCTCATAATAGTCGGTATCCATATCCATAAATTGTTGAAACATTTAATTTTGGCATTTTTTTACGAATTCTTCGAATCAAATCATCAACAACCCGATCACTTCCAAAATAATCCTCTCCCCAGATTAAGTTTAAAATCTCATCTCTAGAAAAGGTCTTACTTTTATTAGATACTAGAAGTATTAATAAGTCTAGTTCTAAAGTTGTCAATTTAATTTCTTTTTTCTCTTCAAAAACAACTCTTTTATCTATATCAATGCTATAAATGTTTTCATAGAAGATTTTATTAGTTTCGGTTTCCTTGTAGACTCTTTTGATGATATTATTTACTCTTAAAACCAGTTCTTTAGGGGAGTATGGTTTTGTGATATAATCATCACTTCCTAATTCTAAACCGATAATTTTATCTAAATCTTGATCTCTTGCTGATGTAAATATTACGGGTACTTTGTTATCTGTTTCTCTAATTTTTTTGATAATGTCATACCCTGTTACATCATCTGATAACATGATATCAAGAATCCAAAGATTACAAGAAGAGCCAATATAGGAGAGTGCTTCCTTCCCTTTTGAAAACCTTATTACCTGATATCCTGCTTTTTCTAAATAGGTTTGAATTAGATTTGCTAAATCGAATTCATCTTCTACTAAACATATTGTGTACATAATTTCACCACCAGAATTAGTATAACATTAATTTTTTTCTTTTTCTACTATCCTCATATATCACCTCATTTCTTTCATTTATGTAGGAGTAATTTTATATTCTTAATTTATTTCACTTGAAAAGAATCATTTTTAATTTTGCTCTTATAATTTAGCCTATCACCTTCCTTTCTTATTTCCAGTATAAAGAAAGAATATAGTCAGAATGCGAGAAAAATATGGGAAATTATGGGAAAGAATTTTGTAGTTATTTCTAGTAAGTAATTAAAAATTGTTAAGTAATCATACAAAAAAAGATAAAGATTTTTGAAAAATGATTTTTAAAATCAAAAATTTAAATCTTTCTATACTAAAATGGCTCTATTTTGTGAAATTATTGTAATGGGAAAAAGAATTTTAGATGAAAAAAGTCTCATTTTTTGAGACTGGTTTTATAATATGATATTACATTTTTATGAGGTTAATATTATCCATAGTTATTAAAAATTATAATTCTTTTTCTAATTAAATTTTTCTAATTAACATTTTCCCTTCTTTAAATTTACAATCTGAAGTACATTGAAATTGAGGAAAAGTACAACGTGCCCCGTGAATATATGGTAAGAATTCTTCATATATTTTTTTATCCTTTAGGCTACTTGATTTTGATAATTCATTGATATATTTGTCTAATACTATCTTTGTTGTTTGCATAACTTCTAATTGAGCAGCAGTACATATTCTCTCATACATTTTCATAATAAAATCTTCATATTTACCTGTTTCATTTACATTAACAAGCAGTCCTTGGGGAAATTCTGAAAGACTAGAGATATCGTCTAACCATTCCTCAATTAAATCGCTTCTTGATCTAATTATTGGCGGTATATAAAATTCCTTTTCATCTTTCAGAGAGAAAGAGTAGTCTAATGTTCTATGTCTTTGTAAATCTGCAAGTGCTGGAAATGTAGCATCATAATTTATAGAATAGCTTCTACTAAAATGTTCATCAAAAGTATTATCTTCTTGAATTAAAGAAAACTCTCTATTGCGGTAATCTTTTATTCCACTTACAATAAAACCTGTAGAATATAAAGTATCTTTCAATTCCTCTAAATATGGTCTTATTGCCACCTTTATTGGGTGAGTAGTTTCTTCATCTATCATCTTACAGGCAAAATCATATAAGTAATTTAACTGTCTAAAACTGGTTGTATATTTCATTTTAGTTCTCATAAAAATAGATAATAAATATCTAGCATTTTCTTTGGCTTTTTTTTGAATCATTGACTTTGTTAAATAAACTTCATTAGGGTAAGCTTTTTTAATTTCCTCCTCGAATATTACCATCCACTTATTATATAATATATTTTCTTCATCACTACCAAACATTGTTGTATATCTTCCTGACTTTTCTGAAGTATTATATTCCTTTTCGTTATTTAATAACATAGCAATTATTTTGGGAATACCTTCAAAATATAACTGTATCTGATCATGACCAAATACTGAATGATGTCTATTTTTTTTATTATCCTCTGCTCTTTTCTGCGTTTTTTCTAAAGGTTCTTCCAATATTTTGTCATAGCTTTTTTGAGTATAACAAATATTTGCAGAATGTCCTCCATTTAATTCTAAATCTTCAAAAGTAGTATTCTTAATAATTTCCTCATCTGTAGTAGATATTCCTATTATTTTGACTGTCATTTCATCCATTTTTAACCTCTCTGAATTGTAAACATTTTATTATTACCAAATTATATAATTTTTAAAAATTTCTTTGTATTTATCTTTTAATTTCTACTAATTCATATGCTTCAATAATATCATTTTCTTTGATATCCTGATAGTTTTCTAATGTAATACCACAATCCATTCCCTTAGAAACTTCTTTTACTTGGTCTTTTTCTCTTTGAATAGATTTAATCTTACCATTATATAAAACAATTCCATCACGAATTAAACGCGCATTACTTCCATTTTTGATTGTACCATCAGTTACATGACAACCTGCAATATTTCCAACCTTAGAGAATTTGAAGATTTGCCGAATTCCTGCTTCTCCTGTTACTTTCTCTTCAAAAATTGGTTCTAGCATTCCTTTCATTGCGGCTTCCATATCTTCTACTAATTTGTAGATAATATCATAAGTTCTAATTTCGATTCCTACTTCTTTTGCAGCATCACTTATTTTGGCACTTGGTCGAATATTGAATCCAATTAGAATTGCATTCGAAGCTTTGGCTAATGTGATATCACTTTCTGTAATCGTTCCAACTCCAGCACGAATAATTTTGATGCGAACATCTTCGATTTTAATTTTTTCTAATGAATTTTTAACAGCTTCACTACTTCCGTTGACATCTGATTTGATGATGACATTAATTTCTCTAATTCCTTCTTTGATATGACCAAATAAATCTTCTAGAGTCATTCCTGGTTTGTTATTGGTAAGTTCTTTTTGACGAGTAGATCTTTCTTCTGCAATTTGTTTTGCTTGTTTTTCTGTTTCAAAAGCCATGAATTTATCTCCAGCCATTGGTGTTTGGTTTAATCCTGTGATTTCTACAGGAGTCGATGGTAGTGCTTCTGTAATATCCTGTCCTCTATCATTTTTTAGAGTTCTAATTTTACCAACACTTGTTCCTACAACGATAGGATCTCCTAAACGAAGGGTTCCATTTTGAATGAGTAAAGTAGCAATCGTTCCTACTTGTCGATCCAATTTCGATTCAATAACAGTTCCTGTCGCATACCTTGATGGATTAGCTTTTAAACTTGACATTTCACTGATTAAAAGGATATTTTCTAATAATTCAGATATTCCATCACCCGTTTTAGCAGAAATTTTACAAACAAGTGTATCTCCTCCCCATTCTTCTGGGGTAATTCCATATTCTGCTAATTCTGTTAAAACACGCTCTGGATTTGCTCCTGGCTTATCCATTTTGTTGATTGCTACAATGATGGGAACTTCTGCTGCCTTGGCATGATCAATGGCCTCTTTGGTCTGTGGCATTACTCCATCATCGGCTGCTACAATAATGATGACGATATCAGTAACAGAGGCTCCTCTTGCACGCATTTCTGTAAAGGCTTCGTGTCCTGGTGTATCTATAAAGGTAATTTTTTTATCATTATAAATGACTTGATAGGCCCCAATTGCTTGTGTAATGCCACCTGCTTCTTTTAATGCAACGTTGGTTTCTCTAATGGCATCTAGTAATGAGGTTTTTCCATGATCTACATGCCCCATAATTGTTACGACTGGTGGACGTTCTTGTAAATTCTCTTCATTATCAATAATTTCATATTTTTCAAAATTTGAAATATCAGCTGATGATTCTTCTTTTAAAGTTTTTTCATAATCTACAACCAATAGTTCTGCAACTTCAAAGGTTAAAGATTGATTTACTGTCGCCATAATTCCTAATCCAATTAATTTTTTGATTAATTCACTAGATACTACACCTAAACTATCTGCTAAATCTTTTACTGTCATGTTTTGTTTGTATAAAATCACAGAATCATCTGTTTGATTTTCATTTGTCTGTAGTTTTTCACGATGTTTGTATAGTTGTTTTTTATCCTTTAGGAATTTACTATTATCTTGTTTGTCTACTTTCTTCTGTTTATTTTTTTTCTTATGGTGCTCTATATCTAGTTTAGTATCTGCTGCTAAGCTTTCTACTTTTTCAAAAAATTCATCAGAATCAATTTCTACTTCTGGATTACTTTCTTCTACCACAGTATCTTCTATTAATTGAATTTCTATATCTAGTATTGTGATTTGATCTTGATTTAGCATTTCATCTGCATTTTGAATCCCAAAATCTAATTTTTGGCATAGCTTTATTATCTCGTCCACTGTCTTTCCAACATCTAATGCATAATCTAAAACGCTCATTTCCATGATATCACCCTCCTTTTTATTTTATATCATTTTTCCTGGCTTTCCTATATGTTTTTTTATTACTCTGGTTGTTTCCTCTGTTAGTTCTTTATAGGATTCTTTATCCCATAAATGTTCCGAATTGTAGGAACGATATTTTGTTCCCGATGGTAAAAACCATTTATCATATTCTTTAAAGTCAATTTTTCCATATTGTCTTAACCAAATCACTTCTTTTGGACTTGACATTCCAATTCTTGGTGTACAGAGCCTACATGGAGAAAAGGTTAAATATATCTTCATTTTTTGTAAATCATCTTGTTGTCCACGATAATTATCTAAGGAATTTATCTCTGCATGAATTACATAGTAATCTTTGATATCGGCCTTAATTCCTGTAATTTCTCCATTACTATGCCATGGAACTTCCTCATCCTTTATTCCTTGAGGTGCACCATTATAGCCGACAGAAACAATTCTACCATTTTCATCTACTATACAACTTCCTACTTGTGTAGATGGATCCTTACTCCTCAAAGAGGATAGAATTGCCATTGACATATAGTATTCTTCGGGAGTTATTCTTCCCTCCCTCTGTTTTAAATATTTCTTAGTTAAATGATACAACTCTATTAGAAAATCGTTGTAACACTCTATTGAATTTTCTGCATCTATATATCCTATTAAGTCAGTATGTGTTTTATCTAAAAGAAAACGTGTAATATCTTTTTCCTCCGATTCACTACTATCTTTTAGGTATACTACTCGTTTAAGACGTGCTTGTGTGATAATTTTGGCTTGCTCTGGTGTTGGAAATTCTGATAAATAGATAGTTCCATTTAAAAACTCTGATCTTTTTCCCTTGAAATTAAAGAATGCGTTTGATACAGAATCCCATGTATATTCTAAAAACTTTTCAGCTGGAACTTTTGAAACTATTGAATAAGGAATTTGATTAGAACCAATCGATAAAATTCGATTATCTTCATCTACAATACAGGCCCCCTCGTTTTTTTCAATACTTCTTAGAGATGCTAAAGCAACTGCACTAATAAAATATTCATCCCATGTTAAATAATTTACTCTTTTACCTGCCATATTTCCTCCTACTATTATCTACTATCTTTCTTGTGTTATGATTTTCTCTATTTCTTCATAAATAGAATCTGGGATGTCTACTTCTAAACATCGAGCTAATGTTTTGCTTTTTTTTGCTTTGGATAAAACATCTACATCCTTTTTAATATATGCACCTCGTCCATTCATTTTTCCAGTAGAATCAATTTTTACTTCTCCTTCTTTATTGCGGACAATTCTTAAAAGTTCTTGCTTTGGCAATTTTTCTTTTGTAACTACACAGCTACGAAGTGGAATTTTCTTTTGCTTCATTCTGATTCTTCTCTAAAGTTAATTCCAGACTCTCTGGCTTGTTCGACTGTCTTAATGTCGATTTTATATCGTGTCAATCTAGAAGCTAATTTTGCATTACTTCCTTTTTTTCCAATTGCCAAAGAGAAATTGTCTCCATCTGCAACGACAAGTGCCTCTTGCTTTTTAGGATCCATGATTAGAACTTTTAAATTTTTAGCTGGAGAAAGGGCATTTTCTATGAAAATAGCTGGGTCTTTATCATATTTTACAATATCAATTTTTTCCCCATGAATTTCTTCTAAAATTCGAGCAATTCTCGATCCTCTTTCTCCAATACAGGCTCCAATTGGATCAATGCGATTATTTTCTGAGTAAACAGCTACTTTACTACGATTTCCAGCATCTCTTGCAACACTGTATAATAAAACATTTCCATCACTAATCTCTGGGATTTCTAACTCAAATAGTCGTTTGATAAATCCATAATGTGTCCTTGAAAGTAAAATAAATAGTCCCTTGTTGTTTGCATCTACTTTACTTACATAAACTTTTATCTGAGAATTCATTTCTATTTTTTCTCCTGGAATACATTCCTTTTTCGGAAGAATTCCATTACTTCTTCCAAGGTTAATATAATAGTTGTCTGTATCTTCTAGTTCTACAGTACCAATTAATAACTCATCTTGTTTATCTCCCAAATCTTCCATGATACTGTTTCTTTCTGCTTCTCTAATTTTTTGAATCAGTACTTGTTTCGCAGTAGATGTTGCAACACGACCAAATTCTTCTTTTGGAGTAACTTCTGTATCAATGGTATCTCCAATATTTAATGTTTTATCTCTCTTTCTAGCTTCTGTTAGAGAAATTTCAATATCAAGGTCAATCCCATCACCATCTTCGTCTTTATCATCTTCTACAACTGTTAGATAAGAATATACTTTAATTACTCCCGTTTTTTTATCAATTACTACTTTTGAATTTGGAGAACCAGTACTTCTTTTATAAGCTGCCATTAAAGCATTTTCCATTGCTTCAAATATAATTTCTCTACTAATTCCTTTTTCTTTTTCTACAGTTTCTACAGCTTTTAAAAACTCTTTTCCATTCATTGTTCTTCTACCTCTTTCTTTGACTTCGCATATACATCTAGTGTATAAGATTCCTCGATTAAATCTAAGTGATCTAAGATAGGATTTAATATTCTTGTTGCCATTACCACAATATTTAGAGGAATCATTTTTTTACTGTCTAGTACAATTGTCAGTGTATTTTCTCCTTCCACTTTTTCGTAACTAATATCATCAATAAAGACCTCTAGGGAATCTAGTTTATTACCTACTGCCTCTATTATCTTTTCTTTCATCTATTTTTTAATCCCTCCTTCTTTTATTGAATCAAACAAAACCGAGTGGTTTCCCACTCGTTGTAAGTTCATTATAGCACAGAAATATTGTTTTACATAGAAAATTTTAAAAAACCTGCAAAAATTAACATTTTCTTGCTACTTTATGATAAGATTATTATAGGAATTGGAGGCGTCTTATCATGATTACTGGTATATTATTTACATTACTTTTTAATAATGTTTTATTTTTTATTGAGAATTATCGAGGACTTGAGATTCAAAGAAAGATGATTTATTTTTGGGGAATTGCTTCTATAGTTTTGAGTTATGCTTGTATGTTTCTTTTCCATTTATCAGTTCCACTTTTCAGTATCTTCGTTACTGGAGGAATTGGAATTATTATTAATCTCACTATTTATCAAAATTTAGAATTACAAAAAATTTATACTCGAAGTCTTTTGGTAATCTTTTTGTTTTTCTTTAGTTCTTTCGTAGAAATTATTCCTATTTTAATTTTTCGTATCGACTTAGATACGATGAGTACTGTTACGAGTAGCTATCTGTCTTTATTCTCTCAAGTGTTTTTAGTCATAATTTTGATTGCAATTTATTGGAGTGAATTAAAAGCAGAGTTTCAGGTGTTTTGGAAAAATCGAATGAAAAACTTAGACATTGGTTTTAAATATTGGTTTTTAGGATTTATTGTGATGGCAGTTAGTAATTTTTTGATTGCCTTTCTACTCCCAAAGGCTGTTGCAGGAAATGAGGAATCTGTTCGAGAAATTATTTATGCTTCTCCTTGGATTTCTTTGATTAGTACTGGATTTTTAGCACCATTTATTGAAGAAATTACTTTTCGAAAGGCTTTTCGCAATATGATTTCTAATGATACGTTATTTATTTTGATTTCTGGTCTTATTTTTGGTAGTCTTCATGTGGTGTTATCGATTCGTTCTCTTTATGATATTGCTTTTTTAGTTCCTTATTGTTCTTTAGGAATTGCATTTGGATTTATTTATGCGAAAACAAAAACGGTTTTTTCATCAATTACAGTTCATACTCTTCATAATCTGGCTACTACTTTATTAGTAATTGCATCTTCTTTGGTGATTGTATGTTAAGTCGAGAGGAGAAAAGTGAACAACTTTTAAAAGAATGGGAACTTGAAGAGAAAAGAAAAAAGTTTAAAAAAAGACTTTTTTTTGGACTTGGAACTTTCTTTTTTCTCGCATTCTTTTTTCTTGGAAGTTTTTCTTATATGCGATTTGTTGGAACTAGCGGATTAGTAGTTCGGGAATATCGTGTAGTGAATGAGATGCTTCCTTCCTCTTTTCATGGATTAAAAATTGTTCATTTTTCTGATTTACATTATAATTCCACATTTGATGAAAATGACTTAAAACTCCTAGTTAAAAAAGTGAATCAATTAAAACCAGATTTAATTGTATTTACTGGAGATTTAACTGATCAAAATACAGTAATTACTGAAAATGATTTAAAAGTTTTAGTAGAACAAATGAATCAGATGAATGCTAGTCTTGGATTGTATGCAATTCGGGGAAATCATGATTATGAAACGAGTCATTTTGATATTGTATTTACTAAGACAAAGTTTAAGATTTTAGATAATAATTATGACCTTATATATTCAAAAGGGACTGTTCCTATTTTTATTACAGGTTTTGGAAGTATGCTTCAAGAAGATGTTAATATTGAGCAAGCGTTCTCTCTTCCTAATTCTAGTGAATTTTTTACAATTGGGCTCATCCATGAACCAGATTTAATTACTGAAATTTTAACGAACTATCCAGTACAATTAGCTCTAGCAGGCCATTCTCATAATGGTCAAGTTCGTCTTCCTGGTATTGGAGCTATTTATTCAGTAAAAGGTGCAAGTAAGTACCCCAATGAATTTTATAAGGTAGGAGATACAGATTTATTCGTATCTGGAGGTCTTGGTACTAGTAAATATAAATTAAGATTTTGGAATCGTCCAAGTATTAATTTTTATCGGGTTGTTGAAAAATAAAAAGAAATTTCTTTTCTATTTTAAGAAATTTCTTTTAATTTTGTACACGCACTACTTTATCAAAAATGTATTGTTCATTTTTATTTATCCATGTAAATTTATATTGGTCTAATTGTTCTCTAAATTCTTCTAAGCTGTATTGATTACTTGTCCCAATCAGAGTAGTTTTGTCTTTATCTTTATAGTATAAGTATTCAATTTGTTGTTCTTCCATATGATAATTAAAATCTACAAAAGCAATTCTTACTGTAAGATTCTGCTCTTCTTCTGTATTTTCTATTCCTACTTGTTCCATTAGAATGCTCATTGTTTCATCTTCTGCACATTCTCCTGGTTCTTGAATGTATTGCTTTTTCTTTTTATCGTACTGAAATCCAGAATAGCTACAGGAGTTTCCAATGAGTGATTCATTCTTGAATTGGCTATCTTGTCCAAAGATATCAATAACAGCACTTTTAATTTCTTCTTCATCAATATGAAGTGTTTTACTTACGTCTTTATAGGTTTCCTTTTTTTCACTGATTATTTTTTGAATTGCCATATAAATTTTAATTTGATTGTCGATTTCTTCTTTACTATAACCTTGTTTTTGAAAAAAATATCCAAAATAATTAGAAGGAAGTCCAGTTATATTTAGGGAACTAATTAACATATAAGAATCTATTTTACTCTTTTCTTTTTGCTCTTCTTGCTGTTGGGTAGAATTTTTAGAGTCTTGTTTTTTAGTACTTTTGATTCGTAAAAGAATTCCTCCAATGATTAAAATAAGTATTAAAATTGTGATTCCTATGAAACATGCTTTTTTATTCAAAGGTTTCTTTTTACTACCTATTTGATGATTCACTTTATCATTCCTCCTATTTATTATTTCTAATACTGTTTTCCCCAATAAACTAATTTTGTAGCTTCCTTGCCACAATAGATGCAATTTCCTTTCGAAAACTCTTCATCAAATGGGATACATCTCGAAGTAATTCCTGTTTCTTCTTTGATTTTTTCCTCACACTCTCTTTTTCCACACCAAGTTGCTCGAATAAATCCATTTTCTGTTTCGGCAAGATGCTTCATTTCCTCGAAATTAGTTACAGTTTTCGTCATTTCTTCTCTTCTTAGTTTTGCACGCAAATACATATTCTTTTGGATATCTAATAAGAGTTTCATTATTTCTTCTGTTACTTTTTCTAAACTTACTTCTTGTTTTTCTAAAGTATCTCTTCTTACTAAAATACAAGTATTGTTTTCAATATCCTTTGGTCCAATTTCGATTCGAATTGGAATTCCTCTCATTTCACTTTCTGCAAAACGGTATCCTGGAGATTTTTCGCTATCATCTACTTCACAAGAGATGTTTTCTAATTTTAAGGATTTAGCAATTTGATAACTTTTTTCGATAACTTTTGGATTGTTCTTACCAATCGGAATAATATTCACCTTAATTGGCGCAATATTTGGTGGAAGAACTAGGCCATGGTCATCTCCATGAGTCATAATAATTGCACCAATAATCCTTGTGGATAATCCCCAAGAGGTTTGATACATATATTGACTTTTGTTCTCTTTGTTTAAAAATGTCATGTTAAATGCTTTAGAAAAGTTATCTCCAAAATAATGAGAAGTTCCAGATTGAAGTGCAATTCCATTATGCATTAATGCTTCAATTGTATAGGTGTTTTGTGCACCTGCAAATTTTTCCTTTTCTGTTTTTTCTCCACGAATGACTGGGATTGATAATACCTCTTCACAAAAATCGGCATATAAGTTTAACATTTTTAAGGTTTCTTCCTTCGCTTCTTCCATCGTTGCATGTACAGTATGACCTTCTTGCCATAAGAATTCACGACTTCTTAAAAAAGGTCTCGTTGTTTTTTCCCAACGAACAACACTACACCACTGATTATAGAGTTTTGGTAAGTCACGATAACTCTTTATCGTATTGGCGTAATGTTCGCAAAACAAAGTTTCACTGGTTGGTCGTACACAAAGTTTTTCTTGCAATTTTTCTTTTCCACCATGTGTAACCCAAGCAACTTCTGGTGCAAACCCCTCTACATGATCTTTTTCTTTATTTAATAAAGACTCTGAGATAAACATTGGCATATAAACATTTTCATGTCCTGTTTCTTTAAATCTTCGATCTAATTCTTTTTGAATATTTTCCCAGATTGCATATCCATAAGGTCTAATGATTAAACAACCTTTAATGGATGAATAATCTACTAATTCTGCTTTAATACAAACATCTGTATACCACTTTGCAAAGTCATCATCTCTGTTGGTTATTTCTTTTACTTGTTTTTCTTTCATAGCTACACCTCTTCATTTATCTTATCATATTTTATGGAAGATTAGTAGAAGAAATGAGGATAATTGTGAGTTTCTTACTTTTTTATCTCTTCTTCTTTAAGAACTTTTTAGTAAATTTTTAAAATGTTCTTTTTATAAAATTTTTTCTAAAAAATTGGCTATCCAATCATTATTATTGTCATCTGTAACGTAGTCTGCCAACTCTTTTAAAATTGGTAACGCATTTCAATTGGCAACTTTAGTTCCACATTCATTAAACATAAAAATATCATTGTAGCCATCACTAATCGCAATTCTATTTTCTTTAGAAATATTAAACATATCACAAAGATATTTTACTGCATTACCCTTTGATGAATTAGTATCGACTATATTATAATAGATTGTTCCAACCTTAGGAAAATTTGAATCAATTAGTGATTTATGCTGATTTATTAGTTTAAGAGATTCTATATTATTTATTTTACTATTCATTTGCTTAATAATATCAAAATCAGAACTAGCTATAGTTACTGCTATAACTTTGTTGTTTTGAAGAAATTTTTCCAGTGGTAAATCAAAAAGAGTTTCAGAGCTATCATTATACTTAATTCTATTTACATATCTTGTTCCATTACAAGCTAGAATAAATCTAACATTCTCTTGATTGGCAAAAGAATATAGTTCAAGGATTTCTTCATTTTTCATTGGATTTTCATATAAAATTGCTTTTTTGTTACCATCATAAATTCTGGCTCCATTGTTGTAAATGATGTATTGACTACCCTTTATAGTATCATTCTATTTTTTTGCATAATCACATGGCCTTCCTGTACACAAAATGAACTCATATTCTATCTTTTTGACTTTTTCTAAAATTGATAGTGTTCGTTCTGTAATTTCCTTATTATCATTTCTTAAAGTTCCATCAACATCTATAAAAATAGCTCTTTTCATAATTATAATTCTCCTTTTCTATCTCTTGGTGCTTTAAAGTCAATTTCTCCAAACTCACTTTTTAATTTTTTCTTTGTTGTTCCATTTAAAAATCTCTCCATTTCTTTTATTTTATCATGGAAAGATTTTTGTTTTACACAATTTTATTTATAGACTCAAGAATTTATAAAAAGATAATTAAAAAATGCAATACTTTTTATATTTTTCTTTTTTTACTGGCAAATATAACCCTGATCAGTTAAGGATTGTTGAATTTCTTTTAATGAACTATCATATTGATATTCTGTTGTAATGGTTTCTTCAGTACCATCTTTATTGGTCAATGTTTGCGTTTTAAAATCTTTTAAATCATAAGAATGATTTTCTTCGATTAAAAGTTCAGAAACACTACAACTAAACTCATATCCAGTGAGCTAAGCTGCTGCGATTGTTTTATCTTCACATAATGATTTATTATATGTATATTCTTCGTCTAGTGATTGATATGTCGTTTCTTTTGTTATAACTACACTTTTTATTTTATCGTTTGCATAGGTTAGTTCCTGGGTAGTTGTGATGGTTTTATTTAAATCTTCTACTGGAGCTAACGTACAAGTTAATGTTTTGTATTGCTCTTCTTCTTTTCGCTGTTCCTCTTCTCTTTTTTTAGCTTCTTCTTCCTCTTTTCTTTGTTTTTCTTCTTCGTCTTTTAACTGTTGATCAAATTGTTCTATTTTTTTCTTTCCTTCTTGTTCTTTAAAATAGTCATTGATATTAGGAAGGAATATTATAAATGCAAATAGGAAAATAAAGAAAATAATTAGTGGAATTTTACTTTTTGTTTTCTTTTTTTCTTTTTTATTTTCCATTGGAGAAGCAGAAGAAACTTCTACTGTTTCAGGTTGTTTTTCTTTAAAAGAAACTTTATTTGTTTCTTTTAGTATTGGGTTTACATTTGCAGAAGTGGATGGAGGTGCTACTGGAATTCTACCCGCTGAGGTTTGTTCTACTGCAGGTGTTGGATTTGATACTTGAATTGGTGTTTTTTGGTTTTGTGCAGTTGCCATCGATTGAGTAGACTGGCTTTCTATTTGTCCTTCTGTTTGATTTGGTAGTGGTTGATTTTGATTTCCATTAGAAGATACGATTGGTTGTACTTCATTAGAGGTAGCGATTGTTTCTGAAGGAGTATCTTGATTTTCTTGGTTTTGAATAACAGGTACTGGCTGAATTGGTGGATTAGCTATTGATTCTACCTTTGGAACTGTATTTACTGATTCTAAGTTTTGTTCTTGGTTATTATTTGTATTTTCATTCATTTTTACATCCCCTTATTGTATTTTTATTATAACAAAAATAAAGTACTTTTAAAAGTACTTTATTGATTTTTTCTAGCATCAAATTTTTTTCTTTGATCTGTATTTAAAATCCGCTTTCGAATTCGAATGGATTGTGGGGTTACTTCTACCAATTCATCACCATTAATATAGTCTAAAGCATACTCTAAAGTAATTGGGCGTGGTCTTTTTAAAACAACTGTTTTATCTGCACTTGCTGCACGCATGTTGGTTAACTGCTTTCCTTTTACTACATTTACAGCTAAATCATTTTCTCGGTTACATTCTCCGATAATCATTCCCTCATATACGTCTGTTGATGGTTCAATAAACATAATTCCACGATCTTCTAATTGACCTAAGGAATATGCTGTACTTTTTCCAGTATCATTCGATACTAAAACTCCAAGTTTTCTTTCTCCAACTGTAATATTCTCATAGGGACGATATTCTTTAAAGGTATGATTGATAATTCCATATCCTTTCGTCATGGTCATAAAATCAGTCATAAAACCGATGAGTCCTCGAGATGGAACCGTATAGTTTAAGCGAACTTGATTTTCAAAGTTTGTCATACTTTCCATTATCGCTCCACGGGTTCCTAACTGTTCAATTACTGAACCAACGGATTCTTCTGGAACTTCAATTTGTAAATCTTCATAAGGCTCCATCTTCATTCCATTTTCTTCTTTAATAATTACCTTTGGTTTGGAAACCTCTAATTCAAATCCTTCACGACGCATGTTTTCAATTAAAATTGATAAGTGAAGTTCTCCACGTCCTGATACTAACCAACTTTCTCCATCGCTCGGTTCTACTCTCAAACTAACATCTCTTTGAAGTTCTTTGTTTAGTCGATCTTCTATTTGACGTGCCGTTAAAAATTTTCCTTCTTTTCCAACAAATGGTGAGGTATTGGTTCCAAAGGTCATCTGAAGAGTTGGTTCATCGATATGTAAAATTGGTAATGGATAATTCTCTCCTTGTGCACAAATTGTTTCTCCAACTGAGATATCACTTAAACCAGCAATCGCAATAATGTCTCCTGCTTCTGCGCTTTCAATTTCAATTCTTTTATAACCTAAATAACCAAATAATTTTTGAATACGGAAAGATTTGGTCGTTTTATCTAATCGAATGCAGTTTACTGTTTGTCCTACTTTAATCGTTCCATTTTGAATACGACCAATTCCAATTCTTCCAACAAACTCATTATAATCTAAAAGTGCTGGTTGAAATTGTAAATGTTCACTACTAGAACCACTAGGTTCTGGAATTTCATCAATAATTAAGTCTAAAAGTTCTGTAAATCCTGGTGTTTGTGTTTCTAATTTTGAGTCCAGACTAGAGGTTCCATTTAAGGCAGATGCATAAACTACTTTAAATTCTAATTGATCATCATCTGCTCCTAGTTCTATAAACAAATCAAGCACTTCATCTACTACTTGATTTACTCTAGCACTCGGTTTATCTACCTTGTTGATTACAACAATCGGTTTTACTTTAGCAGCTAGAGCTTTTTTTAACACAAAACGAGTTTGTGGCATGGTTCCCTCATAGGCATCTACTACCAAAAGGACTCCATCTACCATATTCATAATTCTTTCTACTTCTCCACCAAAGTCTGCATGTCCTGGAGTATCCATAATGTTAATTCTATAATCTTTATAATTAATCGCTGTTGTTTTTGCTAAAATGGTAATTCCACGTTCCTTTTCCAATTGGTTAGAATCCATCGATAAATCACTGACATCTTCGTTTTCTCTAAAGGTTCCACTTGTTTTTAAAATCTCATCTACTAAGGTTGTTTTTCCATGATCTACATGGGCAATAATGGCAATATTTCTTTTCTTCATATAAAATTCACTTCCCTAAATATACCTTGACGATTATAGCATACTTTTTTTTAAAAGAAAAGTAGATTTTATAAAAAAAAATACAAATTTTATCAATTAAAACTTGCACTTTATCGTGCTTTAGTAGACTTACAATTTACTTTTGAACTTCGGCTTTTTGTACAATTCTTTTCACAATAAAAAGAGTTCTTTCGAACCCTTTATTTTCCTGCAGGATTATTAGGAGGTGTAAAGTTCCCATCATAAATTGCCTTATTATAAATCGCAAAGTCATCCATATATCCTTTATATGCTGTTCCAGTATAATTACTTCCTCCAATTGTAAAATCAGAAATATCAATTAGATAATTTTTAAGTTGATCTGATTCTCCTATTTTAATTCCATCTTGATAAACTATAAATACTCCATCTTTTCTTACTATCGCATAATGCTTCCATTCTGATGGTGTATATTCTATATTTGTGTCTAAGTATAAAGAACTATCATAATTCCACAATGATATTTTAGTATTTAGTACTAAATTATATAAAAATAAAAGAAAATTATTTTTTTGATCAAGATTTTCTGTTCCAAAGATGAGTGGAGCAGAATGGGCAACTTCTGTATCTTTTACTTCTGGATATAACCAAAAACTAATCGTAAAATCAGAAAGTCCAAAATTCAAATCTTTATTTTCTATATGAATTCTTTGCATCTCTGTTCCTGGAAAATATAAAGAAGCATTCCCAAATTTTTTTTGTTCATTTGTTCCTACTACTTGAGCACCTCCTAATACTTCAAATTTTTTATCAGAGACTGTATCTTTAATGACTAACTGAACTCCTTCTTTATTTAATGGATCTTTGAATGCATCGACTGTAGGAGGAGTGAAATTTCCATCATATTTCGCATAATTATAAATCGCAAAGTCATCCATATATCCTTTATATGCATTCGCTTCCCAATTCGCTCCTCCAATGCTAAAATCAGAAAGATCAATCAGATGATTTTTATATTGATCTGACTCTCCTATTTTAATCCCATCTTGATAAACAGTAAATACTCCATCTTTTCTTACTACTGCGTAATGTTTCCATTCCAATGGTTTATATTCTATATTCGTTTCTAAGTGAATAGAATTATCAAAATTCCATAGTGATATTTTACTGTCATAATAGGCTTTGTTAAATAAAATTAGAAATAGATTATTTTCTTGATAGGGATTATCTGTTGAAAATATTACGGGAGCATAGTGAGAAATATATGTATTTTGTATTTCTGGATATAGCCAAAAACTAATCGTAAAGTCAGAAAGTCCAAAATTCAAATCTTTATTTTCTATATGAATTCTTTGCATCTCTGTTCCTGGAAAATATAAAGAAGCATTTCCAAATTTCTTTTGTTCACTTGTTCCTACTACTTGCGCATTTCCTAATACTTCAAATTCTTTATCAGAAATTGTATCTTTAATTGCTAACTTCCTTCCTTCACGATTCAGTGGATCTTTGGAAGCCTCTACATCGGGTGGAGTGAAATCTCCATCATATTTCGCATAGTTATAAATCACAAAGTCATCCATATATCCTTTATAGGAAATGTTATGTGTCTGTGTTGTGATTCCTGCATCATTTCCATTTCCTCCCCCGATTGATAAATCATGCAGATTGATCATTAAAGTTTTCGCTATGGAATTTTCTCCTATCTTTTTTCCATTCAAATAAAGAGAAAATACTCCACTCTTTCTCACAACTGCACAATGGCTCCATTCTCCAAATGGTGCTGATACATTTGTTCCGATTATAAAATTTACACCACTCCATAAAGATAATTGATGTCCATAATTTCCATCAGATAAGTACATTCTAAGATTGTTTTCTTGAACCTGATTATCTGTTGAAAATACTGTAGATGCTGGTGGAAGGACGGATGTATTATTATATTCTGGATTGATCCAAAAACTAATCGTAAAATCATTATATCCAAAATTTAAATATTCATTTTTTATATTCACTCTTTGGGTAATTGTCCCTGGAAAATATAGACTAGATCCTCCAAATTTCGATTGTTCTTCTCTTCCTTCGATGGTAGGACTTCCAATGATATCAAAATAACTTTCTGATATTTCTTCCTTTAATGGTTCTTTATTACCAGTTACATCCCCAGTACCATTCATTGGGGCGTAAAGCAACATTCGATAAGGATCTGCTTGTCCAATTTCATCCATTGAAGCATAAAGTAACATCCGAGGGGGATTCGCTTGTCCAAGTGAATCAAAAGGTGCATATAATAGTTTCTTTAGTGGAACTCTCATTACTGCCTCTCCACTAATATTTAGTGAGGATTCTAACACAGCATATCCAATTTGAATAAAAAAGATGCTAATCACAATTATCCCAATTATGCTCGTATTCCTCAATTTCTTTTTTCCAAGTTTTTGTTTTAGTGGAGTTATATACTTTTTCATTTCTTCATCACCTTTGTTATAAGAGATATATCTTATATTTTTGGAAAACAATTTTTCTAATATATGTGTTTATAATTACTGGTTATCTTCCTGGTTGATTGATTAAAAATACAATGTTTTTCTTTTTTACACTCTCTATTTTAATTTTTATTTTATCATTATTTCTTATTAATGTATATCATATTTATAAAAAAAATAGAAAAAACTATAACAAATATAGTTCTTCTCCTTCTTTTCAAGAAATTATGTATTTTCCACTTTTTGGGCAACGAAACATTATTTTTTCTTTCTAAGTAAAAAAGGAGTTTTCTCCTTTTTTTCTGATTTACTATATTTCGATTATTCATTCTCTTCTTTTGATTCTTTTCCTTGTTGATATGTTTCGTATCCACCAATTAAATCAATTACTTGATAACCTAGTTCTTTTAAATGACTACATATTTTTCTACTTTTTTCCCCATGGCTGCAATATACATAATATGTTTGTTCTTTATTTAGATAGTTTTCAGGTGTCATGATTAAGTAAATATATGGAATATTTTTTGCATTCGGTAAATGACCTAGTAGATATTGATATTTATCCCGAATATCGATGATGTTTTCGACTGTTGTAAAGTGGTCGATATCCTGAATATCGATAGAATCATACATGATATCACCTACTATATTCTATGGAAAATAAAAAAAAGTGATCACAAGTATCACTTTAATCGTCAAAAAAATCATCGAAAAATTGGTCATCTGTAACATCAATTTCTTTTTCTGGAATATTTTCTTGATGAACGATTATTTCTGGTTGGATATTTTCTTTTTGTTGTTCTATAGGTTTATCAAAAATTTGTGGTTCTATTTTGACGGGTTCTATAGGGATGTTCTTTTTCTCTGGTTCTGGGATTGGTTTTTCTTTGAATTGTTCAAAGAATTTATCTTCTTCTATTGGTTTTGGATTTGAATTTGATGGAGAAAAAGCACTGTTTGCTAGTAAATCCGTTACTGACATTTTTCTTGGTTCTTGAGGCTCTTCTTTTTCTAATGATTTCTGGATTGGTTGTTCTTCTTTTTTTGGTGGAAGGGTCATAATTAGGTCAGAAGATGAAAGTTTTCCTTTTAATTTTGTATCTTTAAAATCCATTTTTAAATCAGTAGAAGAAAGGATTGGTTTCTTTTCTTTTTCTACTAGAGGTTCTTCTTTTTCTTTTATCAAATTATTTATTCCAGGTTCAAAATTAGAAACTGTTTTTTCTTTCTTTGGTGCTAGAAAATCCATTTTTAAATCAGAAGATGAGGATGGTTTTTTTATGTCTTTTTCTATTATTTCTTGATTTGGAATTGGAATTTCTAATTCTTTTTTGTCTTTTATAGGTTCAAAAATAGCATCTTGTATTTTTGGTGGTGGAGTTGCTTCCGCTTCTTTTTTACGCTTTTCCTCTGCTTCAATCTGGGCAATTTTAGCATCGATTTTCTTTACCAAATCATCGACATTAAAGCCTGATTTTGCTAATCGGGAATTATTAGAAATTCCACTTGGTTTTGGAATCATTCCTGCCATTTGTGGTAAGCCAGGCATTCCAGGCATTCCCATTGGTGGTAGTCCCATTCCACCAGAACTTCCTCCTTCTCCTTGAGGATTATTCATCATTTCCATTAATTTTGCTTTTTTCTTTTCTTTTACAAACTCACGAATATCAAAAGTATGAACTTCTTGTTTTTCTCTCGTTGGATAAGTTGCTTTTGGATATTCTTTATCCCATTTCATCTTAAAATCTGGAGTAAATTTTGTTTTGAAAGGGGCTTGACGAATACGCATAATAATTACTTCAAACTGCTTCATTCTTTGAAGCTCACTAATTGTAACTAGTGGTGTTGAAGCTGTTTTATCATCTTTCTTACTCTTTACTTCTCCACACATTTTGGAAATTTCTTCTAGTGCTTTTAACTCAGTTGTAATTAAATAAATGATATTTCCACAGTTTCCCTTAATGGTTTCCGCATTTTCTTTTCCATATACTTGATCTAACTGTGCAAAGTTCTGGATAATCATTGTGAAACGTACTTGACGAGAACGTGCAGCGGTAATCATTGTCGTAATATCTTTTAATGGTGGCATATTAGCAAACTCATCCAATAAAAAATTGGTACGAACAGGAAGTTTTCCTCCATGTTCTTGTGCAACACTAATTAAGGTTTCATAACATTGTTTTAGTAAAATTGTTACCAACGAGTGGTATGTTTTCTTTTCATCTTGAATGACAATAAATAAAGCGGTTGGTTTTTCACCAATTGTCTTTAAATCAAAGTCACTATGTGAAAGCATTTCTGATAAATTTTCACGGGAAGCAAATAGTTTAATTTTTTGTTTAAATACAGAGATAATCGATCCCTTCGTTTCATTTGGTGCCATAATGGTTCCTGATGCATTGGTGTATGCTGCAGAAGATGGATCTTTGGTTTCAAAATAGGATTTGATATAGGTTCCTCCACCAAATTTTTCTTCTCCTACAGTCGTCATTAAACTAATTGTATTTAAGTTTACTTTATCTTCTGTTGTGTCCTCAAACATTCCAAGTGCAAGTCCTGAGAAATAGTCAGCAGATGTTTTTTCCCAGAATGGATCTGCATTTCCGCTTTTTTCTTCATACAAAATATTTGCAGCAAGGTCATCTAATAATTCGATTGCTTTGTCTTGATTTCCAGATTTATAAATTCGATATGGTAGTGATAATGGATTCCAAGCATTCCCTTGTTGAGGATCACGGAAGTTTAGTACTAATACATTATATCCCTTTTCACGAAGCATATTTGATGTATTTTCATAAATTTCACCTTTCGGATCTGTAATAATCATGGATTCTCTTTTTTTGGCTAAAACGTTTACCGTTGGAAAGATGACCGTTTGTGTTTTTCCAGAACCTGTTGCTCCGATTACTAAGCTATGGTATTCTCCATTGTCTACCCAAACTTCGTTATCTTTTAGAATTAATGGGACTCCAGCAGCATTGGTTAAATCTTCTCCTGGATGAATCATCGCCATTTTATAACCTTGTTTCATTTCTTTTTCTTTACACCAACGACTATATCCTTTATCTGATTTTTCGGTTGAAAAGCCAATTCCTGATTCTCTTTCAAAAAAGTAAGAACTGACCGACATAAAGATTCCTGCTAGAAATAGTAAATAAAGGACTAGTGTTGCAGCAATTCTGTTTGGGGCAAAGGCAGGAAGTGGATTTAATCCATAAAAATGTCCCTCTAATGCTAGTGTTGGAAAATTTAATACTCCAAGACAAACAACATATAATAAAAAGATTGCAAAAATAACAAAAATTAATACATCGGTTGCATCTGCTTTAAATTTTAATTTCATAGATTCATCCTTCTTCCTACCTAATTGTATTTACTCGATTAGATTTCATCCAAATATTGATTCCAATCATTCCAGCAATCGCTACTATAATTAAGATAGCACCACCTAGCAAAATTAACAAGCTTAAATCTCTTTTTTCATGAGTTTTATTTAATAAATTGATTTGAATACTTTTATTGTCATAGTTATTTTTATTTATTTTCCAGGTATATTCTCCATTTACTACCTCATCTGCATTATGATTTTTTACTTCATGATTTGTTTTTAAATGAATGGTTATTTCTTCTAAAATATCATATATTTCAAAACAAAGATTTTTTGTTGAAGTTGATAAAATCATCCCATCTTGATTTTCATTTTCTACGATTGAAATATGATCGTAGCAGGTATTTAGGCCAGGAATTTCTTTTAAGGAATTTTTTGAGGAAAGAGTAAATTCTTTCTTTGTAGAAATTCCTAAGCCGTGGATGTCTTCTATTTTTTTCAGTCCTTCTATCTTTGTTTCTTCATTGATTGTTTTTAAATCAATTAACTCTCGATATGTTAAACTGGATGAATTCATTTCACCATCTTCAATCTCACAGGTGTTATCCATACAATAATTAGGATCTTGATTATGGTCAATTTCTTCGTCTTCATTTTCAATGATTGTTTGATCCCACTTACTAGTGTTACTTTCTAATAATTTTCCTTCTACTATAACTTGACGATTGTTAATTTCAATATGATATTCTGCACTACATCCTGTTAATAGGAAAATTCCAAAAATTATCAATAATTTCTTTTTCATATTTCCTCCCTATTGTCCCGTAAATGAGAAGTGCATATAGTCTTTGGAGTTTTTCCAACTACCACCCCAAATCCAACCATATTTGTTAAAGGCTTTTACGACTGGACCGTCAGATTCTATTGAGTATGGGCTCTCTCCAGGTTTCCAGAAACTTCCTGCAATTACTTTTCCACCTCGAATCATATAGTTTTCGTTTGCATTGATATCACAGGCAACTCCATAACTATGATGAGAAGTGGTACCACGGTTTCCTGCCATTCCACGCCATGAGTAACAGTAGGCATCTTTAATTGGGAATCCTGATTCAGCAATTTCTGTAAATGCGTTGATTACATCACTTGCGATGGCTTGATGTACAGTCAGACGTCCCGTTCTAGAATTTCCATTAATATCTACAAGAGGAACTGATACTGTGGTTAAGTACTTTTGCATTTCTTTAGAAGAGGTTGGCAATCCATCTGGAAATAGAAATGCTAATTTTTCATCTTTTGTTCCTCCTTTAATAGAATCCCCACTACCACCTGTAGAAATGCTTAAATTTCCTGTATAAAAGTAACTTAAAATATCATGATAATCTGCACCACCATCTGCCATATCAGCAGCTGCAATTTGACTCATTCCACGTCCATGACCACCAGCTGCAAGATTTAAATATTTACTGGAGATTGTAACAGTGTGCGTTTCTCCGGATGGTAGTTTTTTATATTCACAACTTAATTCACCCTTACAATTCCAAGAATCATATTGGGCTAGTACTACTTTTCCATCTGAAGTTATAATTTCACCTTTTGTAGAATTTGCTGCTTGAAAAGATTCTTCAGAGTAATCTGGATTAAAGTTTTGGGCATTGGAACTATTGTCAATCGCCTGTTCACAATGGTTGGTACTTGCTAAAACATAGCTTCTAGCAGCAACTGCTAGTGCTTTTTTAGATTCCATTGGGAAATGCGAATACATTTCTGCTTCTACAACTCCTGCGACATATTCTTCTAAATCATAAGTTCCAGCATGATTTCCAACAACAGTTACTCCACTAGTACATAAGTTACTAACTGTTTGAAAGGCATACATTTCTGAACAATCTCTACTTGGTCCCATTAGCGTATAAAGGTCATAGATTTTATCCACTAATTTGGAAGCTTTTTCAAATCTACTACTTCCTTCTTCTGCATAACCAGAACCTTTATCTAAATATTCTCCATAATAGTCTTCAACAAAAGAATCCAAAAGATTCCAGTAGTAAACCCCATTTTCCATATGATTCCAATCACCAATACTAAGTTCTGCAAAATGGGTATTGCTTTCTGGAATTTCTGGACGACAAACTCTTTCTTTTACTCCATCACCATCCGTATCTTCATAACTAGCACCAGGAATATAATAGTAATACTCATAATTTTTTTCCCTAATTGCCTGTTTGGTAAAGAAATTAAACATGGTTTCTTCGTAATCATTTCTAGCTACTAGACGAAGATCTTTACTATTTCTAAGTGGAATTGGGGAAAGCCACTGATCCCATAAACTGATATCCATACATTCCTTGGCTTCATTTTCATCAGTTACAATTACTTCTTGAGAACTTGTTCCATCTGCACAGATATCTCCATAACTCGATTGATAACATCCTGGTTTTCCAGATTGATATAAACCATATTTTTTTCTCTTGATTTGCATATTTACTAGTAAATCTACTTGTTTTTCCATCTTTTTATAATCAGCAGCTGTTATGACATCTTTGGATTCATCCATACAAGATTCAAGATCTTCACAGGGTTGTTCTCCTTCTTCTAAACCAACATTAAAAGCTTTGTTTACTATTAAAGTCGCATGAATTAGATTAATATCGATACATACTCGATATTTAGAATATGCCTTTTCTTGGGCTTCTTTTAATGTTTCTAAATATTTTTTTTCGGCTGCTTCTGTTTCCTTGTTTCCAAGTTCATTTCCCTCATATTTACTATCTGCATATCTTAATAAAATCATCGCAGGGATTAAAACAATACTAATAGCGGTAAGAATTGTCATGATGAAGCAACCACAACCAAGAAAGGAACTAGAACTTCCTGCGATTAGAAGGGCAAGTAATCCTTTCTTAGAATCACTTTTTTCTCCATTTATATCAGAACTACCACTTTGTTCTTCATCTGAGATTCCCGTTGTTTTTCCTGATGGTCCTTTTTTCTTGGCTATTCCATCTTCTAGACCTTCTTTTTTTAATCCTTCTTTAGGAAGGCCTCCACCAGTACCACTACTTGCCTTGGAATCTAGTCCTTTATCAGCAAGGTCTAAGACTCCACTCTTATTTAAGCCTTTGGTTGCAGACTTTGCACCAGGAAGAGTATTGACTGTTTTTCCTACGGTATTTTCAATTGCCTTCCCAGCTTTTGTTTTACTAGCGATATCATAGATTTTCGCTCCAGCAGATCCTCCAAAGTAAGTGGCTGCTGCTTTTCCAGCAACATGTGTTGCTTTTTGACCTGCTTGTTGCTCTTCTTGCTTTTCTTTTTCTTCTTCGTCCATGATATCACCTGCCTTTACTACGCCTTTTTAAATTCTATAGACCTCCACCACTACCAAAGGATTCTAATTCTTCGGGTGTTAATGTTACATTAATCTGCATTCTTCGATTTCCACAAACAAACAAGGCTTCTCCTTGAGAATATCTCTTAATACTTTCTTTTTCATTTTCGTTTAAATCAATTAAGCGTCCTAAATCTTCGACTGCCTGTTTTTTTAGTCCCATTACTAAGTAATAAGAAGCATTATCAAAGATTGCTTTTCCCTGGGTAATTACTGCTTGCGATGCAAAATCACTCGGTTGTTGTGTAATAATGATGGAACCAGTATTATATTTACGAGCACGTCTTTGTACTTGAGCTAAGAAGTCTGCTCCAAGTGAGTTTTGATCTGATAATAGTACATGTGCTTCATCTACCATCAATACTGTATTGACATCTTTGTTTAAGCATAGTCCCCAAGCATATTTTAAAACGTTAAAGAAGAGTGCATTTCGAATATTATCTGCAGAATTCATTAATTCTTTGATGTTAAAAACGATAAAGTCTGTATCGGAAGCCACCGTTGTGTGTCCGTCAAAGTAATATTTTAATTCTTGTGTTAATGGTCGAATTTTTAGCTCTAACTTTTCCATAATCATTCTCTCTTGAGTTCGATCTGTCATCGATAGAAGGCGTCCTTTAATCGTTGCATAAACATCTGAGAATGTTGGATAATCGTTTGGCTGGTAATTATAAAAATTACTATTAAAGTCAATTCCAAAACGGCGATAGGTATCTTGAACAACTTCGCTAAACATTGTTAGAACATCTTCTTCAATGGATGGATCATAATATTTCATAAAACCTTTTAAAAATTGTAGTGTACGAGTTAGTACTGTGTATCCAAGACCTTCTTTGATTTCTTCCTCGTCTGCATCGATTACGACTTGTAGTGGATTTACCATTCCATATTCTCCACCTTTTCCTAAATCGATACTTTCTCCTCCATAAGTTTTTGTCATTTCAGAAAGTTCATCTTCTGGGTCAATCGCAACAATCTGATATCCATTTCGAATATGAGAACGAAGCATTAGTTTTGCTGCTGTTGATTTACCAGAACCTGAAGTACCTAAAATAATTAAATTGGCATTATTACGATTGTTTTCTTTTCGTACTTGATAAGAAAACTGATTGAATAAAATCACTCCTCCTGAAAAGTCTACTCCGAGTAGTGTAGATAATCCAGGATCTTTAATACTATCGAAGATAAATGGATACATCGCAGCTAGTGTCGGGGTTGGAATTGGTGTTCCAATTCTTTGTTCTACATCTTGAGAAGGAAAGATTGGAATAATTGATTTTAATATTTTTTCTTGTTCAAAACGTAGAGATAATCCCCTCATTTCCATGGCATCTAGGTAGTTTTTGATATTTACTTTTTTCATTTCTAATTCTTCCTTAGAATCCGCTAATATCATGATGTGCATTTGAAAGTCAAAGATTTTGGATTGTGAGGATGCTAGCATTGTTACAAAAGATTCTAAAGATTCATAATCTAGACGAATTCTTTCTTTAATGGTTTGATCTTTTTCTTCTTGATATCTAGTTTTTAGATCAGCAATTTGTTTATTTAACATTTTAGACATCGTAGAAAAGGGAACAGGAATATGTTTGGCAACAATTTTAACCCCAGACATGCTAGTTAAAGAAGCTAGAAATCCTGGATAAATCGTTTTTGGATAAGATACTACAGTTACAATAGTTGCATACTTATCACTTACCGTAAAATCGCTTAAACCAAAGTGTAATCCCTTTGGTGCTATCTCTGAACGAAATCCTATCATATTGCCACCGTCCCAAAATTAAAACTTCTTCCACCATTTAAGAAACTATCTAAAATAATTCTTAAATCCTCATTACTAGTCTGGCTTGCAATTAACCCTGCTTGTGCCAATCCACTGATTAACATACGTACCTTTTTTTGAAGCATCTCTATGTTTTTTTCTTTAAATAAAATAAAGTATTCTGTATCTACTACATTGTTATTCATAAAACTATTCCCCTTTTGAATGTCTTGACTAATAATTTTACGAACTGCAGGATTGGTTTGATTTTGATATTGTAATTGGAGTGTCGATAAATACATAGAAATATCCACTGGCCGATCGGCTACAACCAACCAGAACTCAAAATCGATTAAGTTGTAAAAGTTTTTTAGAGCAATCATAATATTGCTTTGTGCAATTGGATCTAGAATGAATATATTCCTTGGAGTAATTTTTACTCCACTCACTTTTGTTTGATCTGGTAAAATAATCATTCCATTGGAGATGGATTGAATATTAATCCAGTTTTCTGTCCATTGTCCACTGTTGTTCATCTTTTATACACCAACCTTTCCATATGTATCTTCTTCGACTCGTAAAATATGTATAGATTTCTATTAGTAATTGTAAAACGTTATGATAATAGGCAACGGGAGCTACTAATAATGCTGCTATGACTGCTGGTGAAACTGAGAGCACTGCGGCCCAGGTCTGTTGGGTAGGCATGACAATTACCATAATGATCGTAATCAATAATCCTACTCCAAAAATCACCAAATCTACTGGTCGAAAGAGGCCAAAAATATACTGACCTCGTTTTGCATTCGCAGGGATTAAATACATTGTGTTCACACTCCTTTTTATTTATTCTTTTTTGCAGCTGCTTGAGCAGCAATATAATCTGTTGAGTTTTTCGTATCAATACTCTTTTTCTCAACTACTTTCATTTGGCTATCGATATCATTTAAATGTCTTTCCATATCGGAACCAACAACACTGTTAATTTCGTTCATGTGGAATAATTTGTCTAATTGATCCGTATAGGCTACTAGATTAGGATTTCCCTCAATCGCTGAATTCCGATATCGATCATACTCTATTTCTTGTGCTTCCGCTGGATCTATATTTCCTGTTAATAAGTCATAAAGTTTACTTGATTCTGCTTTTGCTAACTCTCCTGTAATCCAGTCTGAATCTTTGGTCTGGATAGTTTGATTATGGGTTACTCCTCTTTCATCGGTATAATTATAATCGAATTGAGATAATTGTTGAGATTTGGCAACAGCTGCTTGTCCAGCAAAATCTTTTGATTTTCCATATATCCAGTCATATCCTGTTACCTTATTAGTTCGAACTGTTCCATATTTTCCTTTGCTTCCCTCTGAATCAATTCCTGACTTCATATCTTTAAACGCCTTGATGGTTTGATCCCAGCCTTCTACTTGTCCTACCGCTCTTGCTCCTGGTCCTTGACCTAAAATTGCAGACTGAACAGATTCGTTTAGACGATTTCTAAAGGTAACACCTGCCGCTCGATCTCCTGCCATTTCTCTGTTTTTATTTCTAATGGCTCCTAATACCCTAGTATAATCTCCTTTATCTCCTGCTGCTTGATATCCTGCTCTACCACCACGAATCGCACTTGATAATCCAGCACCCACATTTTGAAATAGATGTCCAGCACCAGTTCCTGCAGCACTTGCTGCAAAACCAGAAACTCCAGAACCAACCGCACCTGTAACGGCAGCACCTGTTACTAGCATTCCAGTTAATCCTGTTCCAAATTCACTATCTTTCATTCCAATGGCCTTTTTAATAAATTTAGGTGCTTGAAAGGCAAATAGAAATAATCCGATGATCACAAATGCTAATCCAAATACTTTGGTTTCTCCTGCTAATTCAAATAGTACATTTCCAGCTGCTGTAAGATCACTTCCAAACATTTTACTAATTAATAAAATTACAAAGTAAAGTACTCCAAAGTTTAAGAATAAGTCAATATAGGTTTTCATAAATAAATTGATATAAGCTGAGGTTTTTCCACCATCCTTCATGGATTTTGGATCCATATAACTGATGATTGGAATCGGGGCGACAATTTTTAAAATCATCAATTTAAAGGCTCGAATAGCAACTTGAATACCGATAATAATTAATAAAACAAGGATTGGAATCACACATACCAAAGCGCCTACAAAATTAAAACTATATTTATATGTATCCTTGTTATCATTACATGGTTCTTCTACTAAGGTTACTGCGGTATCAAAAATATTTTCTGTTACTACTGCTGTTCCTCCACATCCGTCCTTTGGTTGAATAAAGCCACCAAAGATGGTATTGGCAATTATCTGTCCTGCACTATGTGCATGTTTCGAATCTAAGGTCGTACTGGAGTTTAAAATTACTTTTCCAATCGTACTTAGCATTGGGGTTTGAATATCTGTTAAAAATTTAAAAACGTATTGAGGAATAAAAATTAGTAATACTAGTACCATAATAAATCTTGTTACTAATTTACCAGCTCCTAGTTCTTTATCTGTAATTTTATCAGGGTTAGCAAAATAAGTAATCAAAGATACTGTTACTTTAAAAAGCATTATTACACCAATAATTACATAAAATCGATCTTGAATCCCCTCGTAAAGCCCTCTTAACAAATCACTATTGTCTAATTGTGCTACAGAAAATATAATTTCTAAGAAGACTCCAATTAAGGCATAAAAAACTGAGCAAATAAATGCAAGAAATTGAAAAATCATCGTAGTAAATAAATTTCTTCCTAATTCTCCTATCAATAGGAAACTACTTAATTGCATTCTTATCACCTCCAATTTTTTATTATCATACCAATAAGTCCACAGAGGGAAGCATCTTTTCCAGTGATATCACTATATACTCCTAATATATATTTTAAAAGCATTGGGACTAAGAAAATGGCAGCAACAACAATACAACGTTTTATAAATTTTACAGTTGCTTTATTTAATGCTTCTTTATCATTAGAAATGATTGGCGTTGAAAAATCAATAGTTCCAAAAATAATTAGAGCAATTGGTAATATAATTTTTAAGAAACCGTAAATTTGCTTAATATATGGAATTATATCAGAAAGAATTCCACAATTCGCATCTATTTCGTCTCCTGGTTCAAATAAACTTGAGTGATCTTTGTTCAAGTCTTCTTTTTTTTCTTCGTTTTTTGTTCCAGTATAGGAATTACATTGGAAAGATTGACCATGATAACTACTTCCAAACCCCTTACAACAAACTTTGGTTGTTTTTGTGGTCGTACTGACATTGGTTTTAGAACTATAACTTTTTAGAAATTTCCAATTTCCATCACTTAAATCGCAAGGAATATTGGCAATTTCTTTACTTCCATCTTCTTTGCCATTAGAATCTTTTTCTTCCTCTGTCGGACTAAAATAATCACAATAATATCGTTTGGTTTGATTTGCTCCGAGTTCACAGCATATTTTCTTCGATACTCCTGGTGTTTCAGAGTTTTCTACTTCATCTGCTTGTACACTTTCTGAATGATCAAAAACCCATTTTGAAGTATCCACGCTTTTATTACAATTACCTTCCGCTAATACAATATTGGTACTTAAAATGATATGGATGATGCATAAGCTTAAAATGGTTACCAATCTTTTTTTATTCATAAAGGCACTCCTTACATTTATTTATAGTTTATCAGGATAATTATATCAAATGAATAAGAATTTGTAAACCAATTACTTTTTTTGATTTTTCGTATTTCTCCATAGAAAAGAAGCAAATATGAATGAAATAATATTTGCTTCTTTTCCGTTAAATGATTTGTGTTCCTTTGACTACATTGGAACTCGCTGGTTTGGATGCGATCATTTGATCTACAAT
>CANOYR010000013.1 GCA_947571655.1 uncultured Caryophanales bacterium | reverse complement strand
TCCACTTCTGTATTTTTAGGTTCTGCTTTTGGAGAATCTTTCTTTTCTTTCTTTGATGATTTAGATTTGTCTTCTTCTGTTAGATAATCAATTACTTCATTTCCGTTAACTTCTGCAATCGCATTCGTCAATGCACCAATCATCAATTTTACACTTCTAACTGCATCATCATTTCCAGGAATTACATAATCTACCATATCTGGATCACAATTGGTATCAACTACTCCAAACACTGGAATTCCTAAAATTCGGGCTTCTTTAATAGCAATTTCTTCTTTTCTAGGATCTACGATAACTAAAGCCTCTGGAATTTTTTTCATATCACGAATTCCACGTAAATTCCTATTAAGTTTTTCATATTCTTTCTTGATTTGAATAACTTCTTTTTTAGGTAAAACTTCAAAAACACCATCTTTTTCCATTTTTTCAATTTCTTCCATTCTACGAACTCTCGTACGAATGGTCTTGAAGTTTGTTAAAGTACCACCTAACCATCTTTCATTAATGAAATACATATTGGTTCTAGTAGCGTTTTCCTCTGCTGCTTCTTGTGCTTGTTTTTTGGTACCTACAAATAATATTTTTCCACCATTTTCAGCAATTTCTTTTAATGCTCTGTAAGCCTCCTCAATTTTTTTTGCTGTTTTTTGTAAATCGATGATATAAATGTCATCACGGGTCGTGAAGATATATTCCTTCATTTTAGGATTCCATCTTCTCTTTTGGTGTCCAAAATGAACCCCTGCTTCTAATAAATAATTCATTGAAACTACTGTCATAAATTTTCTTCCTTTCGTTTTTCTCTTCTATTAATTTCTAAAATTCATCACCTAAATGGGCACTCGATGAATCAATTCACTAATATGTTTATTTTTCTAAAGCAGCAACTAATTCTGCTTTTTTCATTGAAGTATATCCTTCAATTTTTTTCTTTTTTGCCATCTCTTTTAACTCTGCAACTGTTAATTTAGATAGTTCTACTTTTTCTTCTTCTTTTTCTATAGATTTTTTAGTTTCTGTTTTATTCTCTTGCTTTTTTTCCTTAACAGGTGTATTTTTTACTTTCCCTGATTTTGCAATTTCTACTAATTCTTGAAATGCCTTTTCATCATTAATAGCGATTTCTGAAAGCATTTTACGATTAATTTCAACACCAGCTTTTGTAAGACCATTCATGAATTTAGAATAGCTAATACCGTTTAAATGGCATGCTGCATTGATTCTTGTAATCCATAATTTTCTAAAATCTCTTTTCTTTTGTTTTCTATCTCTAAAAGCATATTGACCAGAATGCATCAATTGTTCTTTTGCTGTTTTATATAGTCTATGCTTACTTCCGAAGTATCCTTTCGCCTGTTTTAATACTTTTTTATGACGAGCTTTCGTAGTTGCTCCATTTTTAACTCTTGCCATATGTTTCTTCCTCCTTCTTACTTATGGGATTAAATAATATTTTTAAATCTCTTAGCATCCCCACTACTTAAATGTACACTTTTTCTTTTCTTACGATTAAAGGATGCACTCTTACTTCCTGTATTATGTCTAGAACCTGGGTGTCCCATTGTAACAGTTCCACTTTTTCTAATATTTAAAACTTTCTTTGTCCCTTTATGAGTTTTTAATTTTCCCATTTTGTCCTCCTATTTCTCTTTTTTTGGTGCCAATAACATGATCATAGTTCTACCATCTAACTTTGCAGATTGCTCAATACTTGAAATATCTTCTAGCTTTGATGCAAATTTGTCTAGTACTTCTCTTCCAAGTTCTGTATGAGCCATCTGTCTTCCTTTGAATCGAATGGATAGTTTAATTTTATCTCCTTTTTCAAGATATTTCCTAACATTTCTTAATTTCGTTTCAAAGTCTCCAATATCAATTACTGGAGATAGGCGAAATTCTTTTAGTTGAGAATTGGTAGCTCTCTGTTTTTTTGTTGCCTCTTTTTCCTTTTTCTGTCTTTCATAACGGTATTTGTTGTAATCCATTACCTTACAGACTGGTGGATTTCCATTCGGATTCATTAAAACTAAATCAAGTCCTGCATAACTTGCAAGTGTTAATGCATCTTTTAAAGGCTTTGTTCCCACTTGTTCTCCATTGGGTCCAATAACTAGCACTGTATTTGCTTTGATTTTCTCATTGATTAGTAAACCATTCTTATTACTTGCTATATAAAACACCTCCATTAAATATAAAAGGATGGAAACATTAGAATCCATCCAAGAAGCAATCAAAATTATTTTGATAATAATTCATTGTGGCTCTTTACCTATGGCTATTCGCTCATCAGGTGGATTCAAAATCTCTTTCCCTTTTATTTCAACATTTATTATATGCATAATATTGATAAATGTCAATAAAAATTAAGAAAAAAGATAGAAACCTATCTTTTTATCTTGTATAAGAAGTCGTATCTTCATCGAAGGAAATATATTCTAGTAGAGATTCGTCAATTTGTACTTCTCCACCATAAGTATTATTTTCTTGTTCTTCGACAGCTGGTTCTTCATTTACTTCTGGAGCACTGCTCACTTCTTGTGCAACTTCTGTAATTGCCTGATCGATAATATTATCACTTACTGTAGCATTGTAATTGTTTGCTGCATCTTGTTGTTTCATAATGGCATCAATTTGATTTAAAATATCCTCTTCTGACCAGATTTGAGTTTCTCCACCAACGCTAACATTATCATCTACGATTGGAGCAAATCCTTCAGGTAATTGATTGTCATAACCATAGTTCTGATCTGGAGTTGTGGTATTTTGTGTATTATCTTCAACAGGAGGCGGCATTACTATTCCTGGATTTGTCACTGTTGGCTGATTATTGTTATTTGAATTCTCATCATTTTTTTTGTCAATATAATCTTCTGCTGTCGTATTTCCTTTTCCATCTGTACTAATACTTCCATCTTGAATATAATCTTTCAACCAAGAATCAACTTTTTCTTCCCCACCAGTAATTAAATCTTTATCTCTAGCCTCTTCTTCCGCTTTTTTATCACCACTATTGGCTTTATTAATTAAGTCTTGATTATATTTGGCAATTCCTGCCTCTTTTCCATCAATATAAGCATCACGAACGGTTACTTTCCCAGCTGTATCATTTTTATCAATCGAAGTTGTATTACTTAGGTAACTTCCCTCTAAAGAAGGAGTTCCATTTCCTGTTCCATGTTGACTGTACCAACTATATGCATAATTCCAAATTTCATTGTATTTTGCTTGATTTTCTTGTGTACGTTTATCGGCTTCTGCTTGCGCTTTTTGAGCTGTTTCGGCATTGTCTCTTCCTAAAATTCCTTTTCTTTCGTTCTCTTCTTCTTCTGCTTGGGTTAACATCTGCGTTGCTTGCTCAGGAGTTGCTCCACGTTTTATAAGTTCCTCTTGCGCATTTTGCCAATTTTCTTCTGTTGTCCCTTGATTGAAAGTTACTGGATTTGTAGGAGCTCCACTTCCAGTACTGCGACCACTAGATTTTACGGGAGATAACTGATCTTTAATTGCTATTACAGTATTTGCCCATTTTTCAGCAAATACTTCTGTATGGATTGGATATTTGTCTAATTCCATCAATTTATTTCTCATCAAATCTTCAATATCAACAATTGAGTAGGTTCTTTCTTTGATTTGATCTAATTTAGAAATCACATGCATTCCATTTTTAATTTGATTAAAATCATCTGCTGTAAGTTCTTCTCCTGCCGCAAGTCTTTGTTCAATCATTGCGAGTTGTTGACTACTAGATACTTCAATATCAGTATCTGCATTTTGTAAATCTCGAATGTATTCATTTGCACTTGTAATTTTTCCGAAAACGTAATCACAAGTTGCATCCGTAATGCTCATTGTAGCACTTGATTTATTTACATAATATTGATTTGGATTTTTTCCAACACGTTTTAAATAGTTTTCACTATCAAAATTTGGCATTCCATAACGGAACCAAGCGTCAAATTGTTCTCCATATAAATTTGTTGTAACTTCAACTCTTTCTTCTGTTCCAACCTTATAAACAAGTTCTGTACTTGTATAATTATAGGCATTCGCAAGTTCATAATCGGCAACATACATAGTTCTAGATAGGAATGCAGTTGCTTCATCACTTACTTTCGTATCAGAATCAGTGATATCACTCGCAAAAATTTGATCATATAAGGCACGTTGAGCTTTTGCTGCCTCTTCTCTTTCTTTATCTGTAGTAGCTTCTAAAATTGCATTATGTCCTGTGATAAATTTACGAATAATTTCTTTATCATGTTCTGTATCAAAGAATCCAGTAACTGCTTCTATATCATCAGAAGTTAAAGGTGCATCTTTGAACCATTGTTGGAACACTTCATAAGCTTGATTAATAATTACTGCAGAATCTTCCATTACTTGTTGTCCATTTTCATCAAGCACTGGATTCCCCTCGTTATCTACCATTGGAATTTGATTAAATAATTCTCCACCCATAATTTCAGCGATTTGTTCATCGGAATAATTATGAGATACTAAGAATAATAATCGGGCTTGTGCAGTCGTTAATCCAAGTCTTCCAAATACTCCTGCTTCACTTGTATAAGTATGAGAAGCCATTTGTGTATTTAATTTTTCATAGGCTGGATAAAAACTTTTCTCAAAAGTTAACTGTTCACTCTCTGGTGCATTTTCAAAATAGAATTCTAAACTTGTTCCCTTAATTTCTGGTTTTCCTACTTGAGTTTCATTTTGAAGGGTTTCTTCGTTTGCTTGCTCTTGATTTCCAAAGTGAGAATAAAGTCCATATCCTGCTGCACCTGCAGCAGCTACGGCTGCACCTGCTCCAACAGCAGCTCCTACCACTTTTCTCTTTCTTTTTTCACTCTCATATTCATTTACATAATCATCATATGCATCAAGGGCATCTCTATAAATCATTTGATCTTCTTTATTATGAATGTCACATTGTTCAAAAATTTCATATTTATCTTCTGCATTTGGACGAATTCTTTGTTTAATAACGACACGACTCATTAAATCAAAGAGTGCTTCCGTTGCTTTTTTTCTTTCCGCATCTTCTACCGTTAAAAGGTAAACTTTTCCATCATTCATTTCAATAACAGATTCTAGTAAACTTTCTTCTGGTGAAAAACGAGCGGTATCAGTCAAAGACGTAATCCTAATTACGTCTTCCCCACGGAATTTATCTAACTCATTATATCTGATTTCCATATCAATTCCTCCTTATTCTATTAGTTACAGTAGTTACCACTATATCCGTAACCATTATTTAGTAGGTTTTTATCATTGTAAGTAGAACATTGTTTATAAGTCTTTGCTGCTACTACTGTATTACAAGTCTTTTCACGATAGAAGTGAATATCTCCATATAATGGTTTTTCAGGCTCTATCATTACGGTCTTTTCAGTTGTTTTTGTAGTGTTTACATAAACTGGTAATGATCTTTCTTCAATATCAGTACAAGTGGCAGTTACTTGAAGTGGACTAGAATATGCAGTTCCACTACGAACCTGTTCTTTATAGATTGTAATTGGATGACTTACACAATCAGATTTACATTGTTCTGTATCCACTCCTACTGGAATCCAGCGAGAAGTTGGTGTATCCCTTGGAGGTGTACTTCCTGTATAAGTTTGACCAGAGTATTTCCAATCTCCACTCACTTGATAAATTGTACCATTCGTACCACCAGATACTACATAAGAATAATTTTTACATACTTTATATGTATAAGAAGATGTTTGAACTAATTCGTTTGTTGTAACATAAACTTTTTGATATTTTGCAGTAACAACTCCTACTTGAACTCGTTTTGTTCCTAAATCTTCTACCACACGATTAATTGTATTTACTTCTTTAACTGTTTCATTTTTCTTTAGCATCTTTGTTGACCAGCTCGACCAATTAGAACAGTACGCACTCTCTGATTTTACATACTCGTACTTTTTATTTGGTTTATATGTTGGTGGTGGAGTTGGTTTATTCGTTGGTGTAGGTTTATTACTTGGTGTAGGCTTATTACTTGGTGTTGGTTTATTCGTTGGTGACGGTGTTGGCTTGTTCGTTGGCGTTGGAGTATTTGGAATATTCGGATTATTTGTCGGTGTTGGTGGATAAGTCGGACAAGTTGGACATGGTGTTGGTAGTGTTGTTGGTGTTGGAACATAGGTAGGTACATTATTTGAAGAATTGGTTGGTTTTGGTGTGGATTTTCCAACAATCACTGGTTTTACTGGTGTTGCTACATCTTTCTTTTCACAAATATCCGTTGTACAATACGCATAACATCCTAAATGTACTAAAATATAGTTTTCTTCTTCTCCACATTTTAGGTTTACTTTCATTAAATATTCTGTTTCTTGTTTTTCAATAGTAACATAAGATGCTGTAACATCACAAGAATCTCCATTTTTATCAACAAATGGAATTAATAATTTCATATCTAACATTTGTTGTAAGGTAAGCGTCTTCTTATCTCCTACATTTTGAGGTAATCGCTCACTCGTAAAATAAGTAATTGCTGCATCTTTCATTGTTTGAATATTAGAATTAAAGATTTGACTCTTTAATGGATTTAAAGCATCCATATAAGAATCCATATTTGGCCAAGGTATTAGCCAAATCAATAATAAAACAAAGATAATAATTAGAATCAATTTCAGTAAAAACTCTTTTAGTAAATTACTTTTTCTCTCTTCTGTATACATAAAACTCTCCCCCTTTGGTTAATATGTGCCCTATTTTAACACAAACCAAATTATTTGTCAATTATTTTTTTAATTTAACCACAGTAGTTCCAATATTAAAAAAATCTAAATAAAAATTTTTTACCATTTTTTCCCTTTTTAATATTTCTCTTACTGTATTTTTTAAAACACCCGTTCCAATTCCATGAATAATGATTACTGTTTCATATCCCATTTTGTAAGAATCATGAATAAACTCTTTTACTAAAATTCTAGTAATTTCACGATCCATCCCATGAAGATCTAAACTAGGAATATAACTAGCTCGATTGTTTTCCATATCCTAATACCGTTTTTAAGTCTGGCATTGAGTTCTTTCCACCTAGCTTCATTACAGATAAAGCCCCTGCAATATTAGAAAGATATAAGGCATCATATAGGGAATATTGATTGGAAATGAAATAGGTGAATGCTCCATGGAAAATATCTCCTGCAGCAGTAGAATCTATGGGATTGGTAATTTTTAATGTCGGAACAATCACAAAGTTCCCATCAATTTCTGTAAAAGAACCATCCACTCCTAAAGTAATAATTACCGTGTTATGAAATTCTTTCTTTAGTTTTTGGTAGGCCTTTTGAAGAGATTTTAGATTTCTTCCATCTAGTCTTTCTTTTGTATATTCTTCTGCAAAATCTTTGGAACAAACTAAGTACTGCACATAGGGACAGAGTTCTACAATCCCTGGTTTCAAATTTCCAGCATCCAGTATACTAATACAATTCGGATGACGATTCAGCAAATATTTTGAAGTCTCTACTTCTTCTCCATCTACTAAAATTGTCGTTGGTTGAAAGTCAAATTGTCGTTCTTTCACATAAGTATCTTTATCTCTAGAAGTAACAATCGTTCGACTTCCATTTCTGGAATTTGCTAAAATATAGCTTGTACTTGTATGGAAGGAATTTGATACTTCTAAATACGTAATATCTGTTCCAATGTTTTCAAATTCTTCTTGAATTCTTTTTCCATACAAATCTTGACCTACCATGCCTACAAAGGATGTATCCATTCCCCATTTGGATAGTAGATAAGCCGCATTTGCTGCAGCTCCTCCTCCACATTCTACTCCTGGTGCAATTCTCATCTTCGTATTTTCTACTGGATAATCTTCAATCGGTAACGTAATGTCATATGCGGCATGACCAATGCATATTATTTTCTGCATATAATACCACCTATCAGTATTATAACAAAAAAGGAACTATCTTGAAAGATAATTCTCTTTTTTTTTCTAAATTTTTTTCATTTTACACTTAGAAATACCAAGTAGAAAACCAAAGTAAAGTATCTAAGTAATTATTCGCAACTGGCGTACCACTAACTGCAGGATAGAAATAAGTAAAGAATAATATCACCACTGCAATGTAAAATACATAAATGTTATTGTTTTTCATTTTTTCTGTAATAAACTTCATCGAAGAAACAATTGCCAACATTAAGAAAGGTAATGTTGGAAAGAAATGATACATAAACATTACTCTTCCAATTAGCATATATGGTAACCAACTACATAGTATAAATAATATGATATAACCATTTTCTTTTTCTCTTTTTACTAAGGTATTGACAAGGACAAAAATACTTGCGAAAATGCCAATCCACCAGATTGCAGGATTTCCAATTCCTGAAATCGTTCCACGCATAGAATTTCCTAAATATCCAACATAATACCAAACTGGTGTTCTCATGAATGGCCAAGTATACCATGTTGAAGAAAACGGATGAGATTCTGTTAGATTAGAATGATAATCATACATCCCTTGCATTTGACTAAAAACTTTTGAAATACTATTTACTTTTTCTGGATAGACATTTGGAAATAGTAAATATGATAAGAAATAGATGATTACTGGTACTAAAACAAATACTAGTACACAATATCCTAAAATTTTGAGGAGTTCTTTTTTCTCTTTTTGATTATTTTTTCTCTTATATACATATTTAAAGAACAAGTCTACAAAGAAAGCAATCGCCAAAGCAAGCCCTGCATAAAGTCCCGTCCATTTGGTCGCAATACTACATCCAATAAATAATCCAGAAAGTCCAAGATAAAGAAATTTCTTGCGGATGGACTCTTTTTTCTCTAATAAAATATATTTAAACATAAATAAAGCAGATAACATGATAAATAAAACTAAGAAGGTATCAATTGTTCCCATTCTAGATTGTGCGAAATGAAAATTGTCGAACATCATTAAAAGTCCTGCTAATAATCCATAACGACGATCTTTAAATAATGTTTTTCCTAAAGCATACATTACTGGAATCATTAAAATTCCTGCGAGATTTCCCATCAATCTATAAAAGAATGGTGCCATTCCAAAAATTGCAATTGGAATTGCTTGAATTAATTTTCCAAGTGGTGGATGTACCCATTCCATAGCACTCATACCATGTACATATTCATATGCGCTTCTAGCAAAATAGATTTCATCAAAGTAGGCACTATTCATATAACTGATGGTTGCTGGAACCATTTTAGGTTCATCTACTAATAGGGCTGCACTTTCATTTACAGCAGTAGCCTCTACTTTTGCCCCATAGTTATCATAGAGTTGAATTTCTCCAAGATAACTTCCCTGTTGGATAGAAACTAACTTAATATAGCTAAAGTCCTGATTGATTTCAAAATCATTCCAAGCAAAGGACATTCCCTGTTCTGCAGTTAAAACATGTGTATAACTTTGATTGTCATTTGAAATATAAATATCATAATTTCCATTGATTCTTCCTGCATACATTCTGATTTTTGATATACTTTTTGAAGTACTTCCTACATTAAAAATTACTTCATCTTCAGAAGATTGAAACTCATAAAACGTCTGAGGATTTTTTAAAGAACCAAGATTAATAAAGGAAATAGTTCCATAAATCAAAACAAGAATTCCTATAATTATCCAATCTGTCTTATGTAGTTCTCTTGTTGTATCCTTGAATTTTTGAAAAAACTGACTAAATTTTGATTTTGTCTTTTTCATAATAATATATAGCCTCCTATCATTTATAATGATATCAAAAAAAGAAGCTTCTTGAAAGATATATTCGTGTTTTTTTTCTGTTTTTTGTAAAATTAAGGAAAAAAGAAAAAGAGAACCATTTGAAGTTCTCTTAGTTTTTAAAGTGTTTCTTTTACTTTTGCCTGTGCTGCAGCAAGTCTAGCTAGCGGTACACGATATGGACTACAAGACACATAGGTTAATCCAATTTCATGACAGAATTCTACTGTTGAAGGATCTCCACCATGTTCTCCACAAATTCCAAGTTTGATATTTGGTCTTGTTTTCTTTCCTTTTTCGATGGCAATTTTCATAAGGGTTCCAACACCCTCTTGATCAACTTTAGCGAATGGATCACTTTCAAAAATTGATTTAGAATAATAGTCTTCTAAGAATTTTCCAGCATCATCTCGACTAAATCCATAGGTCATTTGTGTTAAATCGTTGGTACCAAATGAGAAAAATTCTGCATCCTCTGCAATTTTATCTGCAGTAAGTGCTGCTCTTGGGATTTCAATCATTGTTCCAACAGAATATTTTAAATCTACACCCTGCTCTTTGATAATTTTATCTGCTGTTTCACAAACAATATTTTTTACATATTTTAATTCTTTTGTATCTCCAATTAATGGAATCATAATCTCTGGTTCTACATTTAGGCCATCTTTATTTACGTTAATAGCTGCTTCAATAACTGCTCTTGTTTGCATTTTGGCAATTTCAGGATAGGTAACTGCCAATCGACATCCACGATGTCCCATCATTGGATTGAATTCTTTTAAAGATTCTACTCTAGCTTTTAAGGACTCAAATGAAATTCCTAAACTTTCTGCTAGTGGTTTGATTTCTTCATCTGTATGAGGTAAGAATTCATGAAGTGGTGGATCTAAGAAACGAATTGTTACTCCATATCCATCCATTACTCTAAATAACTCTTCAAAGTCATCTCTTTGATATGGAAGAATTTTGGATAGAGCTTCTTCCCTTGCCTCTATAGTTTCAGCTGTAATCATACGACGGAAGTTAAAGATTCTTTCCTCCTCAAAGAACATATGCTCTGTACGACAAAGTCCAATTCCTTCTGCTCCAAATTCACGAGCAACACTAGCATCTTTTGGATTATCTGCATTTGTACGCACTTTTAATTTGCGAACACTATCTGCCCACCCCATAAAGGTTTCAAAATCTCCTACAATTTCAGGATCTACTGTCTTAATTTGTTCTCCATAAACATTTCCAGTCGAACCATCTAGACTCATATAATCTCCTTCATGGAATGTTTTTCCTTCTTTTGTAGTAACTGTTTTACTCTCTTCATCAATTCTTAACTCTCCACATCCAGAAACACAACAAGTTCCCATTCCACGAGCAACAACTGCTGCATGAGATGTCATTCCTCCACGGATAGTTAAAATACCATGAGCTAAGTTCATTCCTTCAATATCTTCTGGAGATGTTTCTAAGCGTACTAATAATAAATCTTTTTCTCCAGCAGCATGTGCTTTCATCACATCTTCTGCAGTGAAATAGATTTTACCAGTAGCGGCACCAGGAGATGCTGCAAGTCCTTTTGCAATTACTTTAGCGGCTTTTAAACTTTCAGAGTCAAAATTTGGATGTAGTAATTGATCTAATTGTTTTGGTTCTACTTTTAATAAAGCCTCTTCTTTCGTAAGCATTCCTTCATTTACTAAGTCAACTGCAATTTTTAATGCTGCAGATGCAGTTCTTTTTCCATTTCTCGTTTGAAGCATGAATAATTTTCCATCTTCAATTGTGAACTCCATATCTTGCATATCACGATAATGGTTTTCTAAGATATCACAGATTCGAACGAATTCTTCGTAACATTCTGGCATTGTTTCTTTTAAGGTATCAATTGTCTGAGGAGTACGAATTCCCGCAACTACATCTTCTCCTTGGGCATTCATTAAGTATTCCCCAAATAATTTCTTTTCTCCTGTTGCAGGGTTTCTTGTAAAGGCAACTCCTGTTCCAGAAGTTTCTCCACGATTTCCATAAACCATTTCTTGTACATTGACAGCAGTTCCCCAACTTCCTGGGATATCGTTTAATCGTCGATATGTGATTGCACGATCATTATTCCAACTTCTAAATACTGCCTTAATTGCCTCCATCATTTGAATTTTAGGTTCTTGTGGAAAATCACTTCCTGCGTGTTTTTTATATTCTTCTTTATAGATTTCAACAACTTCCATTAAATCTTCTGCTGTTAATTCTGTATCAAAAGTAACTTTTTTTTCTTCTTTGATTTTGTCAAATAATCTTTCGAAAGAACTTTTTGGAAATCCCATTACAACATCTGCAAACATTTGAATAAATCTACGATAGGAATCATAGACAAATCTTGGATTTTTTGTAACATCGCTAAATCCTTTCGCAACATTATCATTCATTCCTAAATTTAGTACAGTATCCATCATACCAGGCATACTCGCCCTTGCCCCACTACGAACAGATACTAATAACGGATTTTTGGTATCTCCCAATTTTTTTCCTGTAATTTTTTCTAATTCTTCTACTTTTTTCTCAATTTCTCGAACAATTTCAGAAGCAATTTCTTTTCCATCTTCATAATATTTTGTACAAGCTTCTGTTGTTACTGTAAATCCTCTTGGTACAGGAAGTCCGATACTCGTCATTTCTGCTAGGTTTGCACCCTTACCACCAAGTAAGTTACGCATATCTTTATTTCCTTCACTAAATAAATAAACGTATTTCATCATCACGCATCCTTTCTTCACTAACTCTTTTAGTATAAAAGAAAAAATCTAGTAAAACAATAGAAATTATTGTTTTTTTACTAGATTTTACATAAAGATTACCAAATCTCTAACTCGCTTTTTTTCTTGCTCTAGGGTGTGTCTTTAAATAGACTTCTTTCATTCGATCATTCGTAATATGGGTATATACACTCGTCGCAGTTAAACTTTCATGTCCTAAAAGTTGTTGAACAGAAAGCAAATCACACCCTTCATTTAATAAATGTGTGGCAAAACTGTGTCGAATCATATGTGGGGAAATTTGCTTGTTAATTGAAGTTTTTTTTATAATCTCATCTAAAATTTGCTCTACTCTTCTAGTTGTTATATTTCCCCCTCGTCGGTTCAAAAATAAATAAGAAGATTCTTTTATATTCATTTTCTTTCTTCCATTTTCTAAATAATATTGTAATCTTTTTAATGTTATGTCATTGAAATAGACGATTCTCATTTTATTTCCTTTTCCTAAAATTCGAATCATTTTTTCAGAGAAAGAAATATCCTCTAACCGAATTCCAACCAATTCACTAACCCGAACCCCTGTTGCATAAAGCATTTCTAAAATTAAGGCATCTCTTTGTCCTAGTGAGGTAGAACAATCAGGAATAGAAAATAACTCTACGAGTTCGTTATATTCTAAAAACTTAGGAAGTCGTTTTTCTTTTTTTGGTAAAACAAGTAAGGAAAATGCACTATTATCAATGATTCGTAAACTAGATAAAAATCGGTAAAAACTACGAATCGAGGAAATTTTTCTAGAAATCGTAGTCGCTTTTGCGCCTTGTCCCTCATATAAATATAGAAGGTATTTTTGCGCTTTTTTATAGGTGATTTCTAGATAAGAAAAATGATAATAATTACAAAATCCTAGATATTCTATTAAATCTTCTTGATAACTAATTACGGTATCTAAAGAGTAATTTTTTTGAATCTTGATATAATCTAGAAATTTTTCTAAGTGTTCACAATTTGTATAGTAAATACGATAATTATCTCTTTTTTCCATAATATACTCCCATTTGTTCGATTTCTTCTGGTTCTAGAAATTCTTCTCTTTCTTCTCCTTCGTTATTTTTCCAGTTTGCTTGATAGGAATAATTATCAATCTCTGGAAAAGCAGTGTTCGTTAGGGAATGAGAAAAAGTTTCTATCAATAATTTTGATTTCGAGGAAGGAATCCAAAGACGGTTTCTTTTATTTAAATTTTTTCTGTAAATACAAAGTGAGCGGTAGGTTTTATAGTTTCTTATCTCTTTCGTAATTTCACTTTCTAAAAATTTTTTTTCATAAAGATCTTCTTCTGAATCAGAAAGAGTATTTACATATTTGTGTGCTTTATTTAATAGTTGATTTCTGTATGGGTAGCATTTTAAAAATGTACTCTCTTTTTGATTTAAATCCTGAAAAAGAAATTGTTTCATTTCAAGTAATGCCTCCAAATCAGAAGGTATTTGATGATTTGAGAAATTTGGACAAATTATTTCTAAGATGGGTGCTAAAAACTGATTTTTAAAGCAAACAGAATACGCATAATTCTTTCCCTTAATCGTAATTTGAAAAGAATCAATCAAATCAGTTCTTTCTTCTTTTAATTCTGATTTAACTAAATCTAAGAAGCTCCAATAATCGTGAGGATTGGTGAATTGATCGATTGCAATTAATCCATTAGAAACGTTTGAAAAATTCAGGGAATCAAAAGAAATTAAACTTCCATCTTTTCGTCTTGCTTGCAATTTATAAAAGCCCATCCAAATCACCTACTTGTTTCTATTATAACAAAAAGCCTTGGAAATACAAGGCTTTAACAAATCATTCTATTTTTCTTCACCGTTACAATCAGAGTTACTACATTGAATTTGATCTTTCTTCTGAACTAATAAACTATGGCATTTTGGACAGATATCTCCTGTTGGTATTTCCCAAGTCGCTACTTTACATTTTGGATAATTACTACATCCATAAAAGATTTTTCCACGTTTTGTTTTTCTCTCTACAATCTGTCCTTCTTTACAAATCGGACAATCCATAATAATTTTTAGTTCTTTGGGTTCTTTTTTTATATACTTACATTCTGGGTAGTTACTACATGCCGTAAACTCTCCATATCTTCCCTTTCGAATTACTAAGGGACTGCCACATTCTGGACAATTCTCTCCAGTTTCTTTTGGAGGAACTTTTTCCATTTCTCCAAATGCCTTTTGTACTGTTGGTTCAAACTTTTCATAGAAATTTTCTAAAACTGTTAAAAATTGTTCTTTTCCTAAGGCAATTTCATCTAAATCGTGTTCCATTGCTGCCGTATATTTGACATTAATGAACTCAGAAAAACACTCTTGCAGTTTATCCGTTGTAACAATTCCAATTTCTGTCGGTTTAAATTTCTTTTCTATGGTTTCTACATATCCTCTTGCTTTAATTGTATCGATAATTGTCGCATAAGTAGATGGCCGTCCAATTCCAAGTTTTTCTAAAGCATCAATTAATTTAGCTTCACTATAACGTGCTGGGGGAGATGTAAAATGTTGTTTAGTATCTAATTCTTCTGTTTCAAATTCCTTTTGTGTCATTAAAATTTCTGGTAAAACTTTATCTTCACTATCTTCATAATCACGATATAATTTCAAGTATCCATCAAATATTAAAATTTGTCCATTTGCTTTAAAATGGTAATCACAATTATTTAAAATAACACTCGTTGCTTTTACTTTGGCATCACTCATCAGTGAAGCAACTGCACGAGTATAGATAAAACGATATAATTTATATTCATCAGGATTTAGGTATGGTTTCATATCTTTCGGTGTACGATTGATACTGGTAGGCCTAATTGCTTCGTGTGCATCTTGTACATTTTCATTATTTTTTGAAGTTTTTACATATCCAACATATTCTTTTCCATATTCTTTAAAAAGATAGGCCTGAGCAGATTTTACAAATTCATCACTTAATCGAACAGAATCTGTTCTCATATAAGAAATTAATCCAACTGTTTCCTTTCCAATATCAATTCCTTCATATAATTTTTGTGCGATGCTCATTGTCTTTTTTGCTGTAAATCCTAGTTTAGTAGAAGCTTCTTGTTGTAATGTAGAAGTAATAAATGGAGTCTTTGCACGCTTTTTCTTTTCTTTTTCTTCAATGTCTATCACGGTGTATTTTTTTTGAAGTTTTTCTAAAATTTGGTCGACTTCTTCTTTTGATTTTAATTCTAATTTTTCTTTTTGATATTCAAATAATTCTGCCTGAAACTGGTCAAATACTGCGTGAACTGTCCAATACTCCTCTGGAATAAACACCTCAATTTCTCTTTCTCGATCAACAATTAGTTTTAAAGCAACACTCTGTACTCTTCCTGCTGACTTTCCTCCTGTTTTTGACTGCATTAATTTACTTAAACGAAAGCCAATAATTCGATCTAGAATTCTTCTTGTTTCTTGACTATGTACCAAGTCAATGTCGATTTTTCTGGGAGATGTGAATGCTTCTAACACTTTATCTTTTGTTATTTCATGAAACAATACACGTTCATAATTTTTGTCTTTAATACCTAGCGCTTCTTTTAAATGCCAAGAAATTGCTTCTCCTTCCCGATCAGGGTCAGTTGCTAGATATACTTTATCAGCGTCTTTTACTTCTTTTTTTAATTCTTGAACTAATTTCTTTTTTCCACTAATTAAAATATAATTTGGTTCAAAGTGATTTTCTATGTCTACTCCAAGTCCATATTTTCCAGTCGTTGCAAGATCACGAATATGTCCTTTGGAAGAAACTACTTTATACCCTTTTCCTAAATATTTCTCAATTGTTTTGCTCTTACTAGGAGATTCTACAATCACTAAATTTTCTGCCACAGTTAACACTTCCTTCGTTCTTTTCATTTATACTAATTATTTTCTTCTTTGTCAATAATTATTCTTCTTTATCTAAATTATACCGATTTTTTTGACATTATAACTATAAAAAGGAAAAAGATATTTTTTGAATTCTTTGACTTTGATTTGAAAACATCTTTGGATTCTACTTTTTAATTTTCTTAAAAGAAAACTTATTTTTTATATTTAGATTTGTAATTTTTATACTCACATTTTATAATATCGTTTATGAAATGTGGAAAGAAAAGTAAAAAAGATACTATTCTTTTCGAGTATCTTTCTTTGTTTTTGTATCTTAGAAATTCCTATTTTGTAAAAAAACTGGAATTTCATCATCTCCATCATCATCATCAAAATCTTCAATTACCTCGATTTCTCTTGGCTGTGTGCTTCGACGATTATTCTGAACATTATTATAAATTGGTTCTTTTGATGTTTGTGTACCAGATTTTTCAAATCCAGTAGCAATTACTGTAACAATTACTTCATCTGTTAAATTTTCATTAATTACAGAACCAAAAATTGTATTAATATCTGTATTGGCAGCTGCTCTTACAACCTCTGCAGCTTGTTCTGCTTCAAACAATGTTAAATTGGTTCCTCCTGTAACATTAATAATTGCATCTGTTGCTCCTGAGATACTAGTTTCTAAAAGTGGTGAGGAAACAGCTTGTTTGGCAGCTTCGATTGCTCGATCTTCTCCCATTCCAATTCCAATTCCAATAATCGCATTTCCAGAGTTTTGCATTACAGCTTTTACATCCGCAAAATCTAGGTTAACTAATCCTACAACAGCAATTAAATCTGAAATGGATTGAACTCCTCGACGGAGGACATTATCTACTTCTTTAAAGGCTTCAATCATCGGTGTTGTTTTATCAATAATTTCTCTTAAACGATCATTTGGAATAACAATTAAAGTATCGACATGCTTTTTTAATTCATCAAGTCCTTTTAAAGCATTATCCATTCTCTTTCTACCTTCAAAACCAAATGGTTTCGTTACAATTGCAACCGTTAAGGCTCCGAGAGTTTGAGCAATTTCTGCAATAACAGGAGAAGCACCTGTCCCAGTTCCACCTCCCATACCACAAGTAACAAAAACCATATCTGCACCTTGTAGGGCATCTTCTATTTCTTTTTTGGATTCTACTGCAGCTTCTCTTCCAACTTCAGGATTTGCCCCTGCTCCAAGTCCATCCGTAAGATTTGTTCCAATTTGAATTTTTATGTCTGCTTGCGAATTATTTAATACTTGCAAATCTGTATTTGCAACAATAAATTCTACACCTTTAACCCCAGATTCTATCATTCGATTGACTGCATTACAACCACCGCCACCAATGCCAATTACTTTTATCTTTGCTAGTTGATCCATCTCTAATCCATTTAACATATAAAATCCTCCCTAATCTTAAGAAAAATACCCAAATACTTTTTGAATAATATTATCCCCGGTTGCACCTAGCATTTTTCTATTTGTTGATACTAAATTTTCTGCTTGACTTTCATTAAACATCGAATAAGTCTTTCCTCTTGATTCTAATTTATAATAAAAATACTTAATCATCCCAAAGGCACTAGAATACATATTATTCCTTACTCCCATTGTTCGAATATCTAAAGTTGATGCCCTTCGGTCAAAAACATTCTCTACCACATATTGAAAACCAGCGAGTTCACTGATTCCCCCAGTTATTATTATATAACTTATTTCTCGGTTTGTTAAGAGATTTATTTGCTTTTTCGCAAGTTTTAAAAGTTGTACAATTTTACTTTCTACAAGTTCTGATATTTCTAACTGTCCAATTGTAATTTTTTCTTGGTTCTTGTTTATTACTTCAATATAATCGGAAGCATCTGCATATCTCGTATTACTAATTGAAAAATTCTCTTTTAAACTTCGTGCTGTTCCCTTTTTTAAAAGATATCGTTTCATAATCTCTAAATCAATTTCTTTAGAGCCAATATTTAATTTTTCATTTTTAATCATAATTCCCTTATTAAAAATAGAAACTTCTAAATTATCATAACCTAAGTTAAGAATAACACCTACTTCATTATCTGTTTCAGGGCTTCTGGCTTCAAAATAATCTCCTACTGCCTTAAAGCAAACATCAGCTGGCATAATACCACAAGTGCGTAATAAGTTTAGAACTTGCTTTAATGGTGCTTTTGGTATTGTCGTAATCACTGCCTTTACAGATAGTTCTTTTCCCATTAATCCTTTCGGATCTTTGATTCCTTCTTTTCCATCTATATGAAAGGAAATAGGTATAATCGTTACAAGTTCTCGGTCGCTTACTACATTACCTAAAATTGCTTCGTGCAGTACTTTTGAAATTTCTTCTGAATCAATTATTAAATTTGGGTTTAGGTTTATTTTTCCAGATACAATATTAAAATCAATTTCATCAGAAGGAACAGAAACAATTGCCTGATCAACAGAAACTCCAATCATCCCTTCAATATTCTTTTTTGCTTTTTCTAAAGACAGAACTACACTTTCTAAATCATCAATTCGTCCATTCTTTATTCCTTTACTCCGAACATTGGTAGCAGCCAAAACATGAAAAGTTCCATTTACACACTCACTAACAATCATTTTGATTCCATAGCTACCTAAATCAACACTTGTATATATCTTTTTCATCGAACTGTCTGCCTCCTATTATTAAAACAATTATACACTAAAGAATGGGAAATTAAAAGAAAAAAAATTTAACCTAGTTTAGAAAAGAAATTTTTTAATTTGAGAAATCTATTTTGGATTGGTAGAAAAACAAGTAATGGGTAAATTTAATTAAATGAGGAGCTGTTAATGAAGAAAGGTCGTAAAGTAAAAGTTTCAAAAGAACTACTAATACTACACGACCTTGACTATATTATCTTTTTTTCCATAAAATTCGAACAGTGTAAAATAAAAATACAGCAAACATCAAAACATAAATCCAAATTAAAATTGTAGATAAAATTCCATCAGTGTATTTATAAATAACTCCTGGAATGCTTTCCGGAAAATATTCACGAATCATTCGGCTAAAATCTTCCACTCCTAGATGATCTCTAATAAACGTTAAAATTCGAAAAAAGATGTCTAAAGAGGCAACAAAATACACACTACTGTCTAATTTTCTGAAAAAACAGACTCCTGCAACAATTAAAACAACTAATAAAAACACATCAAAACCCATATGACTACTCCCTCTTCTATCGTAATTAAGAATATCATGTTTTTTTTTATTTGACAAGATAATGAATAAGTATTTATAAAATATTTGGTCATCAAAAACAATTTTTATGATTATTTCGATATATTTATGTTAAAATAGGTATGATGACGATGATTTTATCATTTAAGATGTATAAGTTTACTCTATGAACGATAATAGATTGATTCCATTTGAGGTTTTAGATCTATGTCATCTTGAATGGTATTAAAACTTAAATTTTGAATTGAGGTGATGTCATGGCGTTTTAGATCTATGTCATCTTGAATGGTATTAAAACAAAAAAGTAATAGTAAAGTTATCACTGATAGTTTTAGATCTATGTCATCTTGAATGGTATTAAAACATGGAGATTATGGATTAATTAATCCTATAAGTTTTAGATCTATGTCATCTTGAATGGTATTAAAACATTTAATACAGTAATACAAGACGACTATATGTTTTAAATCTATGTTATCTAATAAAAAAGGGAAAATTCAATCCCTTTTTTTATTAGATATTAATTGCTAAATCACTTATCAATTTTCCGAATTTGCTTCCATTGAGATTTCTTCAATTGATTTTTGATTTGCCTGTAGCAAAGCACCACTTGTCCATGAAGAAGTTAATCCGAAATCAATATAAATTAATTGTCCTGACATATAAGAACAAATATCACTACCAATAACTACCATAGGATATCCCATTTCTTCTGGTTTTGCAGCATACCCATTCCAACTTTTTAGGAAAATATTAGAAATCATTTCTTCACCCTCTTTGATATTTCCAGTTGGACTAGTCGACTTATTAAAATCCTCAGTTAAACCAGTTGTTGTATCCCCTGGATTAATTGCATTTAATCGAATTTTTCGATCAATAAATTCTTTCGACATACATTTATATGTTACATAAGATTCTAGGCATTGTTTGGCAAAGACATAAGCACTTTGTATTAACTCTGGATGTTCTTCATACCATTTCATAGCATCATCCCAAGTAGGTAAATCAATTAATTCTACTGCTTGGTTATATACTTGTTGCCAACCAAATCCACCAACAGATGAAATATAGGTAACAGAACCATGGTTTGAAATTCTCTCTAATAATTGTTCTGTCATGTATTTTTGACCATAGAAATTAACTTTTTGTACTAGCAATTCTTTTCCAGGAAAATAAGCGATTCCATGACACAAAAATAGTGCATCTATTTTCTTTGGTAATTCTTTCATTACCTTGTCAATTTCTTCTTTCTTACTTAAATCTGCTTGAAATGCTTTTTTTACTGGTAAGTCTATTTGATTGATGTCAATTGCATATACTTCTGCACCAAGTTCCAATAATAATTCTGTTGCTGATTTACTCATTCCTGATGCTGAACCTGTAATTACGACTGTTTTTCCTTGATATCCAAATAATTTTTTTAAATCCATAATTTTCCTCCTTTATTATTCGCTATTTTTATTGTAACACAAAAAGAACTTTTTTATTTGAATATCTTTCCTTTTAAAGATAAAATGTCAATTCTTACTTTTCTTTTTTATAAAAAAGAAAAGTTAATTTCGATTTCGCTCTTCTTCCATTAAATATTCTAAATTTCCTTGAACTTCTTTTCCCTTTAAAATATTTAAAGGGTTGGTACTAGTCAATTCTATAAATTCTTTCTCTCCAACAATTTTTCTCAGTTTTTTGAAAGATTTTTCTAGTTTTTTATTCTTACCTACACTATGAGTATCTGTTGCAACAAATTGTACTAAATCATGTTTAAGCATCCATTTCATTAATTTTTTTGCTTTTTTCCCATATTTTCCAGTAATACTATCTACATTACATTGAAGTAGACAATTAAATTCTAATAATTCGCGAATTCTCTTGTTGTGTTTTTGAAGAAAATGATATCTTTCTGGATGCGCAATAATAGGAGTAAAACCATAACTCGTTAATTCACATAAAATATTGGATAGATTATTCAAATATCCTGTTAATGGTAATTCAATTAATATATATTTTGTATCATTTAAAGTTACAATTTCTTTGCTTTCTAATAGATTGATGATATCTTCACATAAGTATACTTCATTTCCCAAATATAATTTTATCTCATCGTTATTTAATCTCTTTTTTAATTCTTTGAAAATTCTTTTTCTGTTCTTTTCATTAGCATTATATTTTGTATTATTAATATAGTGAGAGGTTAATACAATGTCTGTAACTCCGCTTTTTGAAAGATACTCAATTATCTTAAGACTTTCTTCCATTGTTTTTGCACCATCATCTACTCCTGGTAAAATGTGTGTATGAATATCAACAATTTTATCCATAGTAATGTCCATAATATTTCTTAGAACTTTCACTTGCACGATTTAATACAGTTCCTAAGATATTGGCATTTACATTTTGTAAACTTTTCTTTGTTGTATTTAGTAAAGATTTTGGTGTTTCCTTGGCAACACTAACAATGACAACACCATCTACCAAGGTACTCATAATTAAGGAATCTGTAAGTCCCCCATTCACTGGTGCAGAGTCAAAAATTACTAAATCATAGTGATTTTTTAGAATTTCTATCAATTCTTTGTTCTTTTCTGATGCCAATAATTCTGATGGATTGGGTGGCGTTACTCCACGAAACATTACTGAAAGATTTTTTATTTTTGTTTCCTGAATATATTCAGGATATTTCTCCCAAACATTTTCAAGTAATAAATTTGATAGTCCTTTTTGATTATGAGAGTCAAAGATATAATGTTGTCTTCCTTTTCTAATATCACAATCTACCAACAATACTCTAGTGCCACCCTGGGCAAATGCTACTGCTAAGTTTGCTGCAATGAAACTTTTTCCTTCGCCTGGAACACTACTCGTAATTAAAATTGTACGCAATTTCTTATCGACGGATGCAAATTGTAAATTGGTTCTTAACGTACGAATTGTTTCACTGATAATAGCCTTTGGATCATTATTTAATACTAATTCTTTATACATTTTCACCACTCCCTAGTTATTACTTTCTTTTCTTTTTTCCCTTATATTTTGGAACTGTCGCTAATACGTTAAGTCCTACTTTTTCTTCGATATCTTCTGGTTTTTTTATTGAATCGTCAAAATAAAAACTAATTACAATAATCATACTAGCAAGCAAAAATCCTGCACCAATTCCCATAATATACTGTTTTGTAACATTTACATTATAAGGTTCCTTAGCTTCTACTGCTTCATCAACAATACTGGTATTTTCAATGTTATAAATACTAGTAATTTCTTTTTCAAATACCTTTGCAATTTCATTGGCAATATTTCTTGAAATTCTTCCTTTTTCATGAATTACAGAAATCACAATTAATTCTGTATCATTGGCACTTGTTACATTAATTCTTTTGCTCAATTCTTTTTCTGTCATATCTAAATTTAAGTTTTTAATTACTTTTGATAAGATTTTTCTACTTTTTATAATTTCACGATAAGTAGAAATCAAGTTTTTATTTAATGAAATATCATTTTGTGTAATTCCTGAATTTGAATTATTGGAACGTGTAAGTACTAAACTAGTTTGCGATTTATACATTGGAATTTGTATATTTTCCGTATAATAAATGGCAGCTACCATTCCAATCAAAACAAATAAGATGATAATAATAAATCTACTAAAATAATATCTAATAAATTCTGAGATATTAAATTCTTCCATATTTCCACCCCTTCTTTAATGGCACATATTATACTACAAAATTCTTAAAATTGCAACCATTTTTTCATTTTTGACAAAAAAATAATCTGAACTTTTTCAGATTATTGAATCTCTATCAAAAAGTTTAGGATGCCTTAATTATTTTTTTGATTTCTTCGATTGTTTTGGTAAGGTTTTCTTCTTGGTTTAAGATATCATTATATTTTAGACATTCATTAAATTGCTTATGGTAGACCAATTTCATTCCACTACTATCTGCAAAGCTTCCTAAAGAAGTAACTGCTCCATCTGTTGAATATTCTTCTTTTTTCTTAGAACCTATAGCGATGGCAATTAGTTTTTTTCCCTCTAATTTTCTTGAGGCATAAAGTGGATTTAATCGGTCCATAAAAATCTTTAAGTCTCCTGATAGTAAGTTCCATCTAGTAGGAGTAATAAAAATTAAGTATTCTGCGGAATTTACTTTTTCTACATTTTCAATCATATCATCTTTAAAATCACAAATTCCATTTTCATCACAGTCCATACAGCCCGTACATAAATATATTTTTTGATTTCCTGGAGTAATGGTATCTGCTGAAATTCGTTCTTTTTTTAATGCTTCTTTTAATTTTTTTCCAAATAATGTACTATTTCCTTCTCGTCTTGAGCCAATAATTATTAATACTCTTGCCATATTATCACCAGTTTTAGTATGCTACTATTTAACCTTTTCATACTTTGTTTAGAGTTCATTTTTAGTTTTCATCTTTTAAAATTTTCTAAGCTTCCTCTTTTGGTGATTTTTTCACCTATTTAAAGAATTTATTTTATACTGATTCTATATAATTTGATAATCTACCAATCATTCCTTTTCTACCTTTTTATTGGAATATAAAAAATCGTATTTTTGCATAAAGAAGTCATATTTGATTGAGAATTGAGAAAATAGATTTAGGTGATATTATGACTAATACCAACCATGTCCTCTTTCAAAGACTAAAGGATGCTCGTGAGGATTTGGACTTGACACAGCAAGAAATGGCAAAACTTCTTCGGATTTCTCAATCTAACTATTCTAGATGGGAAAATGGAAAAGAATTAATACCTCTTCAAAAGCTTAACGATTTTTGCAATATTACAACTCATTCTATGGATTATATTACGGGATTAATCTCCTTTGAAAAAGCCACCTTTAAGAAAAAGTATGTTTTAGATTCTAAAGTAATTGGAAGAAATTTAAGAAAAATTCGATTAGGACATCATCTCTTTCAACATCAGTTAGCAAAATTATTAAATACCACACAATCGACAATTAGTGCTTATGAAAATGGAGAAACTTTGATTCTTACTGCTTTTGCTTACCAAGTTACAAAATATTTTCACCTTTCTTTGGATGAATTTTGTGGTAGAATGGAATCTTTAAAAGAATTCACTCATTCCTAGATTTTTTATAATATTTAAAAAAGAACCAAGCTTTCCTATTGGTTCTTTTAAGTTATTCCATTTTTTTAGATTTTCTTTTGATTCCAAAACAAAGTCCAATGGATAAAATACTTCCACTAGTGTCAATTAATACATCTAAGATGTTAGCTGATCTACCATCTGAAAATAATTGGTGAAGTTCATCACTACAAGCATATAAGAAGCAAAAGAGAATTGCATACAATGGCACTTTAGAAATCGAGTACATTTTAAAAGTAAAGTATATTAGTATTCCTAAAATAAAATACTCTGTAAAATGTGCAGTTTTTCGCACAATAACTCTTGTTTGTTTTATTCGCTCTGTTCTTTTTTCTGATGTTATTTTTTTTCCAGTAATTTTTATTTCAAAGTCAATGATCCTTTCTGAAACTTTATCACTTAAAGAAATGCTATTTGTAATGTTTTGATTCGAAAAACCAAAAATTATCACCATCCAAATTCCCAATACAGTTATAAAAGTCTTTTTTTTAGTTTTCAACTTCGCACATCCATATCTATCTAGTTATGTTTTATATTATTGCTGGCTTTACTTACAGATTCCTCTGATGGAATCATTATATAGTCAACTAAGTTTGTTAAGTGTACATAACCACTACTATCGTAACCTTCTAAGCTTTGTGTATTAATTGTCCATTTTGTATTATTATTAAGAATATCTTTCATATAATCTGTAATTATATTCCTAGGAATATTCGTTGTATATAGATTATTAATCGAATTTAAGAAACTTTGATAATTTTTGAGAATACTTGGAGAAGTTGCTTTATTAAAGATAGAGATTAGAATACTCTGACAATTTTTTTGTCTTTGTCTATCTCCACTTGGATAGGCTAATCGTTCTCTTGAAATCGTAAGAATTTCGATTCCATTATAATTTTTACATCCTTTTGTCACATATAATTTATTGCCCTTTGAATCATCATAACTATCAAGAATAGTCGCATGTGTCGTATAAAAACTTTTATTAGAACAAAATGAAATTCCTCCTAAGGTGTCAACTACCTCTACTAGACTATTGGTTCTTACTTTTATATAATAATCAATTTTTATATGAAGTAACTGCTCTAAAGATTTCATACTAGTTGTAATTCCCCAAGCACCAAGATAACCCATATTATCCTGTTTACCACCCATTCCATAGACTGGGATATGATAATCTCTTGGAATACTGGTAAGTAATATTTTGTGAGTATCTTTATTAATCGATACAATCATATTAAAATCATATAGTTGATTCGTAAAATCAGTACCACCAATATAGATATTGATATTATTCATCCCTGTTGATTCCTTTTGATTTTCATTCTCTTGTGAATCTTTTTCTGGTTCTATAATTTCTTCAAATGTCAATGTATACTCATAAATAACTGTATAATTATCTTCATTTAAGTCATCTTCTGCTTCTACTATATAAGTATAAAGATTTTTTTCAATCAATATATAATGAATCTCTGTATCTAGTTTTTGAAACATATCTAAGATATCTTCATAAGAAGTTGTATTTACTTTATATTGGTAGTTAAATTCCTTAATCGCCTCATTGATATTAGGAGTATTTTGATAATAACCTAAGTTCATATCTGTAATATTATCTAATTTGTAGTTACTCTCCTTTAAGGATAGAACATAAAAAGTATTGGTGTACTCTCTTTTATCGTTATTAAATGACTGATTTAAAAAATGATTCGTTACTCTTACATAATAGATTCCAGTTAGATTTAGTATCACTAATAAAAGAATCAGAAGATACCCAATCACAATGGTTGGTTTCTTTTTGATTAAAATCAATCTAATAGATATGATTTCTAATAAAAATAGTCCTCCAAAGATTAGAAAATAGTATTTTACAGTTAATACATTTAAATTATGAATAAATATCAATAGTAATGTATTCAATATTATTAGAATCATTCCTGTCATTAAAAAATGATACTTCTTTATAAATGATAATAATCGCTTCATAATAGTCTCCCTCTAAATTTTGTTTTATATTATAACATATTTTAACTAATTTTTATCTAATATTTTGTTAGATGAAAAATTCTATTGAGAAATAGACTTTAGTTTTTTATAAAAATTCGTTCGTTTCTTTTCTAATTTTTCTTTCTTAAAATTCTCAGCTAAGAGTCGATTTTTTTTACTTATTTCAATCATCCTAGGCCAATCTTCGATTAACTCAATCATTTTATTCGCATAGCCTAAAGCATCATTAAAATCAACTAGCATTTCTTCTTCTAATAATTCTGGTATTCCATCCACTGAGCTAGAAATACAAACTAAACCTACAGCCATAGCCTCAATAATTGATCTCGGTAATCCTTCTGAATAAGTGGGAAACACTAGCATGTGGCAATTTTTTAATACATTGGTCATTTCTTCCCTCTTTTTGATTAAACCAACGAAATGTACATAATTACTTATGTTTAGTTCGTTAGCTAATCCTTCAAATTCTGCTTTCTTTTTTCCGTCTCCGACCAAAATTAATTCGATATTAGTATATCCTTTATCTACTAATATTTTTACCGAGTTTAGTAATGTTATGTGTCCCTTTCTATAAGAATCCATATAACCAGTATGAACAATTTTTATTGTCTGTGGTCTTTTCCTTTCATTCCATTTTTGATTATACATCATAGAATTCGTTAAATTAATTGTTGAATAACTAGAGGTAAAATATCGCTGATCTACGGAATCAAACATTGCCCTACATGGATAAGTTTTTTGTAATATGTGATTTGTTACATAAGATACTCCATTTGCTGTCATACACATATTCTTCGTTCTTTTTACAACCCATTTATTTAAAATTTTTCCTACCACATTCGGATTCTCTATAAATTTATCTGCCGCAATGTTAAATTCCAAGGCAAAAGGAAGATTTTTTTTCTTAAATAATTTATATGTAATTAAGGAAAGATGGTTGGGAGCACGCATAATACAGCACTGCACTTTAGGAATTATTTCTTTAACAGTTTTCATAATTCGATGATAATTCTTTAATAAACCTTTAATTCCTTGAAAATCTGGAATTGGTACAAAATGAATATTTTCGCCACTAACTAGTAATTTTTTTGAGCAATCTTCATCGGTTTCCGCCATTCTACCACATAAAATAATGTCATCAAAAACATTTAAATATCTCTCTAAGTAATTATAATCGATAACTCTATCACAATATATATATCCATCTTTTCCTTTTATAAAATGATATTCCAATAGTATTAATGCTGTCATTTATATCTTTTCCCCTTTTCATATTTTTTTAGTTTTACCATATTTTTTCTATTTCTCTTCTATATTTTTCAATGGACTTGTCCATCGTTAAATGTTCTTCTAAGTACTTTCTTCCAGTTTCATGTTTCTTTATAAATTCTTGTTTTTCTTTAATTACTTTTCTTAAATTTTTTTTAATTTCTTGATAGTTTCCCGTTTCGGACAGAATTCCACAATTAGATTCTTCTATAATATTCCAGGCTTCTGATCCTCTTTCTAAAATTCCGAAGATAGGGACATTGGTTGCTAAACAACCATAGATTTTACTTGGTACTGACACTCCTTTAATTCCTCTGGCATTTACTACCAAATGAATATCAGCTGAATTTAAACTATAGATTAAATCTTTTTTCTCTTGATATGGTATAAATCTTACGTTTTCTAATTTATTAATTTTACAAAAGGCAATCAAACTATCTTTAGCAGTTCCCCCCCCTACAAATACAAATGCTATATCTTTTTCATCTTTGAAATCTTTGATGATTTGAATTAAATTCTCCAAATCATAATATAAACCTAAATTTCCGGAATACATAATAATAAACTTATCTTCTAAATTATATTTTTTTCTAAAGGAGATAACCTTTTTATTTGTTTTATCTAGAGGATATACTTCTTTTTCATTCATCCAATTATTAATTACTACATTATTTGGAACATTTTTGTTTTTAAACCGTTTTCTTAAAGTCTCTTGCATATCTTTACCTACTGTAATAACTAAACTAGACTTTTTGCAAGAATGCTTATCTAATAATAGCATTAACTTCAAAATCAATTTATTTTTAGAGTAATTGACAGCCACGATTTGTTCTGGATTAAAATCTTGTATATTGTATATTAGGCGTCCCTTTGTAATGATTCTTCCAATATTTCCTAGTATGCCACCTAACACAGGAGGTTGTGATATTGTGTATACAATATCCTGCCTACCAGCCTTAAAACTTGCCAAAATAGCATTAAAAAAATAACTCATAATATGATAAACTCTACTTTTTTTATTTTTTTTATCAAAGTCTTTAACCCTAACCCTGATAATCTTGATTCCATCGTATTCTTCATAGTAATACTTTTTTTTCTTATATTTTTCCTCTATTTGACCAGTGTAGCATGGTACTGCGCAAATGACTGTTATGTCATACCATTCTTTTAATCCTTGACATAGTTCTGTTAAAATTTGTGAAGTAGCAGAAACCTCTGGATAGAAATAATTTGCATATAGTAACATCTTTTTCTTTTTCTTTTTCATTTAAATAATCTCCTCTTAATTTAAAATAATTATTTTTCTATATTTATTTTGGTATCAGTTACTTTTCTTATATTAATAAATTCTTTTATATAATGAAAGTTCAGTGAAAAGTAAATAATCATTCCCAATAACACTTGAAGTAAAATTTTAATCCATCGATTATTAAATACATTTCCAAACATATATACACTGATAAACATTAAAAATCCACTAAAAACAAACCAAATACTGCTGTTGATTAATTGTATTATATTTATATATTTTCTAGAGAAATAAATATGGAAAAACATAACTAGAAATTCAGCACAAACGGTACCAATACATGCACCTAAACTTCCAAATTTCGGAATAAAAATTAAATTTAAAATTACATTTATTATTGCTCCTATGATAATTGCGATTATATATTCCTTATCCTTTCCATGAGGTATTAAAAATTGTGTTCTTAATACATTCGAAATCGTCATAAGCAGAATAGTTATAGAGAGTATTTGAACAAGTATTCCTGTTTTGATAAAACTATTTCCTAAAAATAAAATGGAAAATTCCTTACCAACTGCCATTAAACCAAACATAATGGGAGATGCCATAAATATAGCAAAGCGAAAAGATTTAAAAAACATATTACTTGCTTCCTCTTTTTTTCCATTTGAAATTAAATTCGTAAGTCTAGGAAGCATTACTACTCCAAGAGCTACAATGATTCCCATTGGCATATTAATAATTCCATCAGCATTTGAATAATAACCAACTTCTGTAACATTAGTTAATAAACCAATCATCGTTTTATCCATAACTTTATATATTTTCATAGCAACCACAGGAATAAATAAAATTAGACAAGGGTAGAAGTGTTTCCAAATATCTTTCATTTTTACTTTTGTAAATTTTACATATTTATTTAAAAAGTAAAGTAATAGTAAATTTGATATAAAGGTACTCCCACTAAGTATTAAGGTATAAATAGGGGTATCATTTTTATCATTTACAAAAAGAAAAATTAATATTAATGATAAAATTTTTACTATTGAATTTCTTGTAACAGTAATTTTAAAGTCTTCAATTCCATAAAAGAACCAATTAATGTCAATCATTGTAGATAAAATATAAAATAACTGAATTGTAAAAAGTAATTTGTAATTAGTATGAGAAAAAATTATAAAGATTAAATAAACTATATTAATCAAGAGAGAAAATAATAATTGCATGTAATAAATACTACAGAATTTGTAATTCAAGAGTTCTTTCTCATCTCTAACTTTTGCAATCTCCCTACTTCCATAATTCGTGATACCCAACATCCCAACAATCATAAAATAATAAACAATAGAATATGTATAAGAATATTGTCCAATTCCATTAACACCTAATACTCTAGAAGCATATGGAATCGTAATAAATGGAATTAGTAAAGCTAATATTTGATAAAATACATTATATATAAAATTTACTTTTACATTTTTCATATTAACAATCACTTCCATATAAATCTAGGAATTCACATAGTATTTTCTCATTCTTTTTTGCGTCTGAAAGAAATTCATTATTTACTTTGATAGGTTTATAAGTAAGATGATTTAATTTCTTCAAAGTATCCCCTTTTTTGACATCTGACATAGATTGTGTCCATTTTTCTCTACCAATATATCGATAAAATTTTAATGTTTTATCATGGCTAGCAACAGAAATCACCTCTTTTTGAAAAAGAGTAGCTACAATTCCAACATGAAGCTTATCTGTAATAACAGCATCGACATGGTTTAAAACAGAAGAAAGTTCCCATGGACTATTATATTTTAAAAACTTACATCTTTCTTTTGGAAAATGATTTGATAATTCTAACGAGCGAAGTTCTTGGGTATTTCTTTTTTGATCACATCCGATGAATAAATATATATCATTATTTTCTTTAAAATACTTTTTTAAATCTTCTATTACATTCTTTTTACCTTCGTTTTCTTTTGTAGTTAGATGTACAAAAAGTGTTTTAGATTTTTTTGATACATCCTCGAAAATCTGACTGATATCTATTTCATGATGAGTTAACAGGGATGGGTCTATCCCCATAATCCAATCTGGATACACTTCTATTTTATTCTTTACCCCTATATTTTCTAAAAATATCTTGGATTCTACATTTCGAACGCATAGTATTTTGGCATGGTTACATATTCTTTTTAAAAGCATTCTTGATAATTTCAAGCTTAATGGACCTGTCTCAACTCCAATAATAGCATAAGGGATTTTCCTCATACTAATTAGGTATGCTGGGATTAAATGTTTGATTAGACATCTTAAATTCCAATATAATTTTCGCTTATTTGGTTCACCAAAGTATCCACCACCAGCAAATAATACAAGATTAGACTTAAAAATAGAATAAAACTTTGATTTTCTTCTTATGGAACAATAATAATCATATGAGGAATCAATAGTAGAAGAGAACGACTCAATATGACTAGAGTATTTCTTGCATATATTTTCTGCTATATAGTATAAGAGAAAATCTCCATAATTGTCATTCATAAATGACCCGTGTATATATAGTTTCTTTTTCATATTTTCTACCCCCTTCTTTTATTTTTAATGGCATTACAGAACAGCTCACATAAGACATATAACACAGTTGGTATTATTAATGCTGTTCTAAAAAAGGTAATTGGGTAATACAAGAACCATCTGAATAAGAAGATGATAATCATTAATTGTAGTATATTGGCAATTTTATTCTGATGATTATAAGCATAGTTGATGATTTTAGATATAATAAGACCGAATACTATAGTTCCAAGATATCCAAACCAATAGTAAAAGTATATATGTGACATACCGCCACCTTTATTCACAAAACCATTAGCATTTGCAATTACTGTTAATGTGACATCAGAACCTCCTCCAAGGAATAATGATGCAAGATAGGAGAAAAAATGAGAAATGTTATTGGCAGTATAAAGCCCATATCTTACTATTTGAGTACCACCATAAAACGCATATGATATTGTATTAACAAACAATCCTCTATCTAATACTTCTTTGAATACATCTAAAGAAAATAATGCACCACTATTTCTAAAGATATCAATGGCATTTCCAAATAGAATACCTCCAATTCCAATAATTATAATATATTTCATGTTATAGCCACGTTTCCATAATAAAAGTATATTCAATAAAATCATTGGAAAACAAGAGGAACGGTCCCCATAAAGCAAGGCCTGAACACAATACAATATCGCATACAAGATAAGAACTGTATGTGCCCATTTTTTATCAAAATACAACCAACAAAATAGATAAACAACAAGAGCATACTCATATAGAGGGTTTGTATTAGAAGAATAAACACCAATGATAGATTTATCAATACCAAAATAAAATGCCAATATTAAAATAAGAAAACCAACTAGAAAGATTAGGAAATTACTATTAAATTGAGCAGGTTCTGATGTACCTTCGCTCTCTTTTCTTTTTAATGACATTGTAAAAATGTATATAAATAATAGAAGGTTTTTTGCATTTATTATATTTGCCTCTGTATTTATAAGCGATACTTGCCAATTAAATGCAGTACTATATGGATTTAAACATACAGAAATGGCAAAGCAAAAACTAATAATAATTATCATTCCAACTAAAAAAGTAAATCTTTCTGCTTTTCTATACTTTAAGTAAAGAATAATACACAACAAAATGATACAATATCCAATCGTTGATAAAGTATTGTATGTATTGGGTAACACTAGAATCACTATTGCTATAATACAAGTGAGAATTGCATTAAGTAAAAAATGAGTAAAGTTATTTTCAATCTTTTTTTTCAATTTCATCCTCTATTCCACCTTTCTTAATTTTCTATCAATCTTAGTATATTTTATATGATAACTTTTCTATATATTTTTCCGTTATATAAAATACGAAAGTAATATTCATTCCTATAAAACCATTCTCTTTTACAGAAAAAGATTGAATGCGAAATACCCCTCTACTTTGCATTCAATCTTCTTGTTTTATTTTGGTACCCTTTTTATTTCTCTTTTACTTTGCTCCATCTCGTTTCATTACGGAAATGAATGTTTTAAAAATAATTTTTAAATCTAGGCTTATACTCCTGTGTTCTACATAGTATAATTCTAATTTTTTTCTATCTTCATAGCTTGTACAACTTCTACCATTACATGCCCACCATCCTGTAAGACCTGGTGTTACACTTAAGAATTTTTCTTTTTCTTCCCCATACTTTTCGATTTCACTTTCAATTACTGGTCTAGGACCTACAATACTCATATCCCCTCTTAGAATATTAATAAGTTGTGGCAGTTCATCTAGAGATGTCCTTCTAAGCATTTTGCCTACTTTCGTAATTCTTGGATCATTCTCTAATTTGAAATTTTCTTCCCATTCTTTTCTAATATCAGGATTTTTTAGCATTTTTTCTAGTCGTTCCTCAGAATCAAAGTACATACTTCGAAATTTATATAGATAAATCGGTTTTCCCTGTTTCCCAATTCTCTTATGTTTATAGAATGTCTTTCCTTTCGAATCAATTCTAATTAGAATGACAATTAGTAAAAATATTGGACTAAAAACAATCAAGGATAATCCTGATACTAAAATATCAAATACCCTTTTTATAAATTGATAGAGAAGTCTAGATTTTTTATTGACTAAAGTTATTTCTTGCTCTTGTGTATCTAATTCAATACTAACTCCATTCATAACCACTCCCCCTAAATTGGCTACTATAATAACATAAAGTCTTTTAAAAAGCAAGAAAAAGTGTCATTATTGGTCAGATTTTGTCGAAAAAATAAGTTTTTTTCACTTGATAACTTTGCATAATAATGAAATTAATCTTCTGTATAGATATCAATCTTCTTTTTTCAGACAGTTTTTTTCTTTTCTTGAATATTCATTTTCCCTCCTTATTTCTTTATCCCAAGTTTGTTAAAAAAGTTTCAAAAAATGAAAAAAAGAATAGAATTTTTTTAAAAATTTGTCCTATTCTTTAAACTTTTTAATTGTTTGATGTCTTTTTTATTTTTATACTTGGATGTTATTAAATCTTTGATTTCCTTTTTGGTACTATCATCAAATCCTGATATTTGTTGATCTCCAATGATAAAATATGGCACTGCCCTACTTCCTGATTGTTCACCAAGTTCCTCTTTGACATTATCCATGATTTTTCCATTTTCTTCATGATACCAAACTTCAAATCCATAAACATTGAAATACTTTCTATAATTTCTTCGAATACTTTCTAAAAAATCAAATAATTCTTCGCAATGTGGACATCCATCTCCCCAAAACACATAAATATTAATCTTGTTAGAGGACCAATCAATAGAATCAAGGGTTGCATTTTTTAATATTATGGTATCTGTTTTTTGATTTAAGTAATTTTGATAGAATTGATTTCCAAAATAGATTCCACCTCCTAGAATCAATGAAATTACAATTACTAGGATATTCGTTTTTATCTTCATTTAGAATTCTACATATTCCTTTGTATTATAAAGGATTCCATCAATTTCAATGTAAATGGAGTATTTCCCAATCAGACCATCTTCATTAATGTATTTGGTAATTGAAATTCCATTTTTATCCTCTTCTTCTGTGAATAAATCGACACATAAAGCAGTGTATGGTTTTTTACTAACGACAACATCATAATACTTCCAGTTCATATTTCGATAAAGCACAATGCTTACTTCATTTTTTCTTAGGAATTGGCCTTTTACGACCAATCGGTCAATTTCTTTCGTGATTTCAATATGATGAGATTGATAGGTATCGTCGATTTCCTTTGCAGACAAAAAAGGTTGAAATTTTTCTTTTTCTACTTCCGTTTTTCCTAAACTACCAAGTCTTGTAACTTCCCCCAGTGAAAATTTTTCCTTTTCATGATATAAGCTCATCTTCTCTACTCGATAATTATTTGTAGGAAGCTTTAATTCAAAAATAATCTCATCATTCATTAGCTCCACTGTATCAGATACTAAAGTTGCGTTTTTGCTAAATCCTGCTGGCTGATTTGAATTTTTTCCATCTACATAAACAATTCCTCCAGAATGAACAATATAATGATTTTCTCCTAAATAATCCACATCGGAAATATAAGGAGAATAAAATTCACTGCCTCTTTCTTTTCCATATTCCCATCGTTGTTCAATTGTCATATTTTGAGTATCGATTTGATATATAACACCACGAGTATAACTATCCTCAGCTGGAACATATTCCTCTTTTATCTTTGATTTGTTATTCCCATTGTCTAGTAAAAAGACATATCCTTCTGGTGTAATCATCGCAGCATGTTGGCTCCATTGCCATTCAAAATTATCTCCTACTGGCTTAAAAAAATATTTTTGATATTCTTCACTCCAAGAGGTTGGATCCCCAATAATCCAGTTTAATTCTCCACTTTCGTAGTCAATATTAATGACTGCATCCTGATGTCTTCCTGATAACGTAATAGAGTTAGTCGTTTTGTCATACCATACAGAGTTATTATGAAACCAATCATAAGAGGTCCAATTTTCACTCTTTCCATCTTCCATATTTAAGAGATTTTTTAAATCGAATCTTTTTATTATTTTCCCAGTTTCTCGGTCTACTTCTACAATATAGTCCTCAACAGTTCCATCATCATTATTAAAATCATCGCTAGCAATTAGTAAATTGCCATTTTCCATTTCATAATAATCATGATGATATCCTCCTTCTAGACGGAATTCTGTATATATTTTTCCTAATAAATCGATTTCATATAATCCTGTCATGTAGTAAGGACTGTTTATTAGTCTTTCGGTACTTACTAGTAGATGTCCATTTTCTAAACGATCAATTTTCCATAGTGCATAATTTGTTAAGTACCAACGAACATCACCATTTACATCATAAGCACAAGTATAACCAGTACTAGAAGGCGTATAGAAGTATAAATCATTTTGAAGTTTTTCTTTATTACTAAAGACACTCGTTGGTAGTATCATATTTTCAGGGAGCTTCTCTGTTTTTATTTCTACTGTTTTAGAAATTTTTTCTCCATTCTCATCAATTTCAATGATGACTTGATTCAAAGTATCTGCATAAAGTCCATAGATTGGTAGTAAATGTTTTTTTGATTTTTCAAATGTATTGGTGTAAGTGGAAAGTTCATCTTTTCCAACAATAGTAACCTTAGGTCTCACTTCCTCTTCTGTTTCAAATAGAATCAAAGCTGTTAGTGGGGAATTTCCATAAGGATTTAAAATCACATTGGGGTTTTCAATCGAAAATCCTTTGGTTTTAAATTTCTTTTCTTTTTTATATTGCTCTTCTCCTAAACTTATTATCTGAGATGTTTTCTTTGTATTGGTATATTTTTTATCATTCCTTGTTATAAAAAAGAATGAAACTAGTAATAAAACAATGAAAATACTCAGAATAAAAATTCCACTTTTTGAATTTTTTTTCATTTTTCTTCCTCCTTTTTTTTTATTGTATAATTTATTTTATCAAGTAGCAATCAATTATAAGTTGAATATTTCTCAACCAAAAGTTGAATTTTATTTTTTACAATCATCTGCTAGAGTAAGGGGAATTTTATAGGAAGTTATTTTTCCCTCTTCATTTACTGCATCAATTTCTAGATGTAAGCTGTTTTCGGAATAAACTTTACAACTTTTCATATAATCATCCACATGAAAATTTACTTGTTTTAAAAATGATTCTAAAGAAATTAATTGCTTTTTTTCATAGTCATAACGACTAATTACTATTTTGGTATTTTGATTCGTTTCATATAGAGTACATTCTATTTTTTGATATTTTTCTTTATTTACTTCTCCACAATAAGAAATATTAGAAATATAAATCGCCGATTTTTTATCATTATAAGCGATACTTCCTGCTACTTCAAAGTTATCACAACTAGAAGATAAAGTCCTAAACTCAAAGTTATTAGAATCAAAGTATCTAATGATAATAAAGAAAAGTGCGAAAATTAAAAGGACAAACAAAAGAAAAATAATCTGAGGAGTTTTTCTTTTTTTCTTTGGTTCTTTGGATTCCAAAAAATCTTCTAAAGGAATCTGATAATCATTACAAATCTGTTTTAGTACTAAGATGTCTGGAATATTTTTTCCTGTTTCCCACTTGGATACAGCCTGATAAGTAACCCCATATTTTTCTGCGAATTGTTGTTGCGTTAAGTGGTTTTTTCTTCTGAATTCTTTAATTTGTTTTCCTATTTTTTCCTGATTCATAAGCGACACATCCTAAATGTTTTTACCATACTTTTTTAAAGTATAATAAAAAATACTGCTATAGTAATATTGGGTTCATTTTTTTCAATATTATTATAACAAGTATTATCTAAATTCTTCAATGATTTCTAATAAAAAGTTTTTATTTCATTTTTTTCTTTTCTTTAATAGTACTTTGATAAGTGATTTGGAAAAAATGATCATAGTAAATGGTTCTGTTTCGAATTAAAATCAAAAAATGAATAAAATAGAATAAGAATAAAATCGTTAAAATTCCTAAAAATAATAAGATTTTTTCGTTTTCTGTTAATATCAAAATGTCTGTCAAAAAAGGATAAGTAATGAGAACATGAAATGGAATCCACACATAGTAAATCGGATAAAAAAGCATTCGAATGGTTTGTCTAATAACAAAATGATTTGGATAGAAAAAACGAATATTTAAAAATTTACTACCGAGTGTCTTTTGATTAAAAAGCAGTGGAATAATCAAAAAGTAGAGAGAAAAAGAAAATAAAACAGCAGTAGAAAACTTGGAAAAGAACGATTGTGTAAGAGTAAGTAAGATGGTATATAAAACTAGGTCAAGAAAAAAAAGAGTAATTCTTCGTAGTCCAGAAACTGTTTCTCCTCTACGAATTGATTCTTCATCTATCTTTTCTCTTGTTGGTAAAAATTTATGAAGAAACATCATCAAAAAGTATCCTAGCATTCCACCAATCGTATTCATTAATAAATCATCAACATCAAATAATCGATAAGGAAATGGGTAAATGAAATAGAGTCCTGTTAATTGCGTAAGTTCAAAAAATAAACTTAGAAAAAAACTAAAGAGAACGACACGTTTGAAGTTACATTGAAAATAATAGCTTAAGTACATTCCAAAAGGGATGGTCATCAAAATATTAAATACAACTGTATAAAAGCAAGGTTCTTTCAAAGCTTTTAAATAAGTACTAGGATTGGAAATTACTAAGGATGTTTCCTTGATGAAATCTCCTATAAATGAAAATGGAAGTAATTGAACCATTTCGGATGCTGGTTTGGTAACTTCACTCATTTTAGGAAGAGGTAAAATTACTAAAAAGTAAGTGGTAATCATATAAAGGATAAAAGAGTATATAATACATACTCTCAGTTTGTGAATCGATCCATATTTATGATATTGATGTAGAATAAAAGGAATCGTAAAGAAAAAGGCAATGAGCGGAAATGTAAATAACGCTGTTTTTATCGCTGTAACATAATTCATAATTTAATTCGACTAAGATTTTTTCTTTCGTCTTCCTCCCTTCTTTTTTTATTTTTCTTTGATAATATTCTTACTACATAAATAAGTAATTAGAAAATATCCTCCATAGATTAATACTAAAAAGATGGCTGTCATAATGATGGATTCTAATAATTTTTCATTTCCAAAAGTTTCTAGGATGTAATTACAGAACATAATTCCAAATACAGAGTGAATAAGCGCTATTAATAATGGGAATAGAAAGAAAATAGCGATTTGTAAAAATAATGCTTTGTGAATCATTTTTTCAGAGGCACCAATCTTTCTTAACATTCGAAATCTTTCTTTGTTGTCAGTACTTTCTGATAATTCTTTAAGCGCTAGAATGGCTGCGCTACTAATTAAAAAGATGATTCCTAAATATAGTCCAATAAAAGTTACCATCGCTCCAAGACCAATACTATTTTCATATAAATACAGTTTGGTCATCATTTCTATACTACTTTGATTATTATAAGGGTGTTCATTAAGTTTTTGTACGATTTCTTCAATTCTTTGTTTTCCTTCTTTTCCTGTTTCCTTATAATTGGCAAGTAGAATACTTTCTGATTGCATAGATTCATTTAAAGCTTCATCAGGTACTACAAAAAAGCCTGTATTTATATGATTACTTGAAATTTCAATAAATCCATTCTTACATTTCTCATACTTTGGATAGTAAGTATTATTTCCTAATGTTATTTTTGTATTTCTTTTTGTTTTCTAAGATTACTAGAAAGACTAGGTTTAC
>CANOYR010000012.1 GCA_947571655.1 uncultured Caryophanales bacterium | reverse complement strand
GTGGTAAAGCACAATTTGGTGGACAGAGATTTGGAGAAATGGAAGTTTGGGCACTAGAAGCTTATGGTGCTGCTAATACACTTCAAGAAATTATTACATATAAATCAGATGATGTTTTAGGTCGTGTGAAAGTATATGAGTCTATTGTCAAAGGAGAGGAAATCAATCAGGCAGGGGTTCCAGAAAGTTTTAGAGTACTCATGAAAGAATTCCAAGCCTTAGGATTAGATATTAGTATTATTGATGATGATGGACGTGAACTTGGATTAAAAGAAATTGAAGAAGATGAAGCAAAAGATGAATTCAGTAATTCTGACGAAGTAGTTGCTCATCAATTACCACCAGTTGAAAATCCTTCAGAGGAATATGTAGAAGACGAAGAATTTCCATTAGATGATCCTTTGGAAGAAGATGAATTTAATGAGGAAGAGATTGACTTTGATGAAAGTTTTATAGGGGAGGAGGAATAATATGATAGCAGTTGATAAATTTGAAGCATTAAAAATTGGAATTGCTTCTCCTGAGGTTATCCGTAAATGGAGTTATGGAGAAGTGAAAAAACCAGAAACTATCAATTATCGTACTCTCCGTCCTGAACGTGATGGACTTTTCTGTGAAAAGATTTTTGGACCTACCAAAGATTTTGAATGTGCTTGTGGAAAGTATAAGAGAGTCCGTTATAAAAATATTGTTTGTGATCGATGTGGGGTAGAAGTAACTCGTAGTAAAGTACGTCGTGAACGTATGGGTCATATTGAACTTGCTTCTCCTGTTTCTCATATTTGGTTCTTTAAAGGAGTTCCATCTCGTATGGGATTAGTCTTAGATATGAGTCCAAGAGATTTGGAAGAGGTATTATACTTTGTTAGTTATGTTGTTATCGATAAGGGAAATACCCCTCTTGAAAGTAAACAAACATTATCTGAGAAAGAATACCGCGCTTACTATGAAAAATATGGAAATATATTTAAGGTAGGAATGGGTGCTGAAGCTATCAAAGAACTTTTGAAGAGAGTTGATCTTGAAAAGGAAATTGAAACAATTTCAAAAGAGTTAGAAAATACTCAGGGTCAAAAAAGAACTCGTTTAGTTAAGAGACTTGATGTTCTTGATGCTTTTTATAAATCAGGAAATCGTCCAGAATGGATGATTATGGACTGTATTCCAGTGATTCCACCTGAACTTCGTCCAATGATTCAATTAGATGGTGGAAGATTTGCAACGAGTGATTTGAACGATTTATATCGTCGTGTTATTAATCGTAATAATCGCCTTAAAAAACTAATTGATTTAGGAGCTCCTGGAATCATTATTCAAAATGAAAAACGTATGCTTCAAGAAGCAGTCGATGCCTTATTTGATAATGGTAGACGTGGAAGAAGTGTTACAGGTGCTGGGAATAGACCTTTAAAATCTTTATCTAGTATGTTAAAAGGTAAACAAGGACGTTTCCGTCAGAACTTACTTGGAAAACGTGTTGACTATTCTGGGCGTAGTGTTATCGTTGTAGGACCATCTCTTAAGATGTATCAATGTGGTATTCCAAAAGAAATGGCATTAGAGTTATTCAAACCACATGTTATTCATGGTCTTGTTGACAAAGATATTGCCCATAATATTAAAGCTGCAAAACGTTTAATTGAAAATCAAGATCCAGTGGTTTGGGATGTCGTAGAAGAAGTCATTAAAGAACATCCTGTACTTTTAAACCGTGCGCCTACTTTACATAGACTTGGAATTCAAGCATTTGAACCAATTTTAATTGGTGGAAAGGCAATTCGACTTCATCCGCTTGTATGTACTGCATTTAACGCAGACTTCGATGGTGATCAGATGGCTGTTCATGTACCGCTTTCTGAAGAGGCGAAGGCAGAGGCTCGTTTATTGATGCTTGGTGCCAATAATATTTTACATCCAAAATCAGGAGATCCAATTGTTACACCATCTCAGGATATGGTTTTAGGTAACTACTATATTACAATGGAAAAAGCTGGGGAGCCTGGGGAAGGTAGAATTTTCAAAAATACCAATGAAGCATTAATGGCATATGAGAGAAGGGAAGTTACTCTTCACTCAAGAATTGCTGTTCCTGTTGATTCTTTTAAATACAAGCTATTTACAGAAGAACAACATGGGAAATTCTTAGTAACAACTGTTGGAAAGATTAAATTTAATGAAATTTTACCTGATTCTTTCCCATATATTAATGAACCTAGTGATGAGAATATTCAACAAATTACACCAAATAAATACTTTATCGATAAGGGAGTTAATATCCCAGAAGAGATTAAGAGTCGTCCTTTGGTAAATCCTTTTGCGAAAGGTGTACTTGAAAAAGTAATTGCTCAAATTTTTAAACGTTATAAAACAACAGAAACTTCTATTATGCTTGATAAGTTAAAAGATTTAGGATTTAAGTATTCTACAATTGCTGGTATTACTGTATCTGCAAGTGATGTTGTAAGCAGTGAAAAGAAACCAGAAATCGTTGCAGAAGCGAAAAAGATGGTAGACAAAATTAATAAGCAGTATAAGCGTGGTTTAATTACTGATCAAGAACGATATGAAAAGGTAATTGAAACTTGGGAAAATGCAAAAGCACAAGTAACTGCTGAGCTTCAAGAAAAGGCAAGTGCTGATATTAATAATCCAATTTTCATGATGATGCATTCAAAAGCACGTGGTAATATTTCAAACTTTACGCAAGTTGCTGGTATGCGAGGATTGATGGCAAAACCAAATGGAGAAAGTGTTGAAATTCCAGTACTTTCCTCATTTAAAGAAGGACTTAGTGTGTCTGAATTCTTCTTATCTACTCACGGTGCGCGTAAAGGAAATGCTGATACGGCACTTAAGACTGCGGATTCTGGATATTTAACCCGTCGTTTGGTTGATGTTAGTCAAGATATTATCGTAAGGGAAGAAGATTGTGGAACCGATCAAGGTGTTATTGTTCGTGCATTTATTAATGATAAAACGGGATCTGTGATTGAAAGTTTGTATGACCGTATTGTAGGTCGTTATACAAACAAAAAAGTAATTCATCCAGAAACAAAAGATGTTATTTGTGAACGATTAACATTTGTTACTGAACAAATTGCAGAAAAGATTGTTCGTGCTGGAGTAGAAGAAGTAGAAATTCGTACAATTCTAACTTGTGGTTGTACTAGTGGTGTTTGTCAGAAATGTTATGGACGTAACCTCGCTACAGGTAATATTGTTGAAGTTGGAGAGGCTGTTGGAGTTATGGCTGCACAATCCATTGGAGAGCCTGGTACCCAGCTTACTATGAGAACATTCCATACAGGTGGAGTTGCTGGTGGAGAAGATATTACACAAGGTCTTCCTCGTATTCAAGAGTTGTTTGAAGCTCGTAATCCAAAAGGAAAGGCAACGATTGCTGAAATTGATGGAACTGTTACAAAAATTGATGAAGATCATGGAAAATTCCGAATTTTTATTAAAAATGACGTAGAAACAAAAGAGCATGTCACTAATTATGGCTCTAAACTTCGTGTGGAAAAAGGATCTAAAGTTACTGCTGGTGAAAAATTGACAGAGGGAGCAATTAGTCCGAAAGAATTGTTGGCAGTTACAGATCCGTTAACAACACAAGAATATATTCTAAAAGAAGTACAACATGTATATCGTAGTCAAGGTGTAGATATTTCAGATAAACACGTTGAGGTTATTGCTAGTCGTATGATTAGTAAAATGAGAGTTGTAGAAGGTGGAGGAACAAAATTACTTCCAGGATTGCTTGTAAGTATGCGTGAATTTACCGATGCTAATAAAGAAGCGATTCTTCAAGGAAAAGTACCAGCAACTGCTCGACCAGTACTTCTTGGTATTACAAAAGCATCTTTGGAAACGGACTCTTTCTTATCTGCTGCCTCTTTCCAGGAAACAACACGTATTTTAACGGATGCTGCGATTCGCGGAAAGGTTGACTATCTACAGGGATTAAAAGAGAATGTAATTATTGGTAAATTGATTCCAGCTGGTACTGGTGCGAAAAAATACAAAAATGTTGATTTCGATTTAGAAAGTCAATTTATTGATGAGGAACCTTTGGAAACTTTAGAAGATGAATTTATGTAGGAAAGTTCTTTGAAAAGGACTTTCCTTTTTTTTTTCTATGTCATATAATGTAAATGTGATTACTTGAGGTGGTATTATGAAAAAATTAAATCAAAATGGATGGGGACTTTCTGTTTTTTTAGCTTTTATTGTTGTTTTTTTAATTGCAATTATTTTAATTTCTATTGGTGCTGAAAGAGTAGGAATTACAGAAAATGGAAATACGAAAACACCTTCATCGAATGATTCACAAGATTCGATTCGATATACAAAAGAGGAAATTTCACAAGCTGAGCAGTATGAGATTATGCTGAGGGAAGAAACTTCTAGATATTTATCGGATATCAATCAGGATTTTTCTGGTGTTTCTTCTAAAATTATTCCTATTTCTGAATTGATTCAAAAAAATTATTTGCAATCTTTGATGATTGCAGGGAATATATGTACTGGTTATAGTATTATTCAAATACAGGAGGGAGTTCCTTTGATTCAAGCATTTGTTCATTGTGGTAAGGTTTATACTACAGAAGGATATGATATTTCTTTGGAATCTTAAAATTCTATTTGAAATCACTTGACATTCTACTTAGGTAGTGTTATATTATCAATGCTTAGTAAATTTAGGTTTTGTCTAATGACAAAACTTAATTTAGGAGTAAAAATGATACACCTGGATATGTGTAAAGAAAGGAGAGATAAAATATGCCTACAATGCAACAATTGATTAGAAAAAACAGAACTGATAAAAAAAGAAAAAGCAAATCACCAGTTTTAGGATTTGGTTTAAATACCATTCAAAAGAAGACTACAAAATTAGCTTCTCCTCAAAAACGTGGAGTTTGTACTCGTGTAGGTACAAAGACACCAAAGAAACCAAACTCAGCACTTCGTAAGTATGCGCGTGTTCGTTTATCGAATGGAAAAGAAGTAGATACTTATATTCCTGGAGAAGGACATAACTTACAAGAGCACAGTGTTGTATTGGTTCGTGGTGGACGTGTTAAGGACTTAATCGGAGTTCGTTATCATATCGTTCGTGGTACTTTAGATACAGCTGGTGTTAAAGATAGAAAGCAAGCTCGTTCTAAATACGGAGCAAAGAAACCTAAGAAGTAAAATAAAAAACGAAACAATTTGAAGGGAGGATAAAAACATGCGTAAAAGACAAGCAGTAAAAAGAGACGTTTTACCAGATCCGCTATACAATTCTAAAGTCGTTACGAAATTAGTAAATCGTATGATGATTGGTGGAAAAAAAGGTAAAGCGCAAACAATTTTATATAAAGCTTTTGATATTGTTAAAGAAAAAACAGGACAGGATCCTCTAGAAGTATTTAACAAAGCATTAGAAAATATTAAACCATTGCTTGAAGTAAAATCTCGTCGTGTTGGTGGTTCTAACTATCAAGTACCACAAGAGGTTAGTGCTGAAAGAAGTCAAGCTTTAGGACTTAGATGGTTAGTAAATTATGCAAGACTTCGTGGTGGAAAAGGAATGGCTGAAAATCTTGCAAATGAAATCATTGATGCATCAAATGGAACTGGTGCAGCAGTTAAAAAACGTGAAGATACCCATAGAATGGCAGAAGCTAACAAGGCATTTGCTCATTATCGTTGGTAGGAAAGGATTTATTTATGGCTCGTGATACGTCATTAGAACATACAAGAAACTTTGGAATTATGGCTCATATTGATGCTGGTAAAACAACAACAACTGAGCGTGTATTATTCCATACAAAGAAAATTCATAAAATTGGTGAAACTCATGATGGAGCTAGCCAAATGGACTGGATGGCACAAGAACAAGAACGCGGTATTACGATTACCTCTGCTGCTACGACAGCTTATTGGAAAGGGTATCGTATGAATATTATCGATACTCCAGGACACGTAGACTTTACCGTAGAAGTTAGTCGTAGTTTAAGAGTACTAGATGGTGCTGTTGCTCTACTAGATTCTCAAGCTGGTGTAGAACCACAAACAGAAACAGTTTGGCGTCAAGCAACTGATTTTTCAGTACCACGTATTATATTTGCAAATAAGATGGATAAGATGGGAGCTAATTTTGAATATACATTAGGAACTATCAAGTCTAGATTAGGAGTAAATGCAAAACCAATCGAGTGGCCAATTGGAGCAGAAAGTGAGTTCCATGGAGTAATTGATTTAGTTACTATGAAGGCTTATGAATTCGATGGAAAACAAGAAGAAGATGCAAAGGAAATTGAAATTCCTGCAGATCTTAAGGCAATTGCGGAAGAAAAGCATAATGACTTAATTGAAGCAATTGCTGAATATGATGATGAATTAATGGAAACATATCTAGATGGTGGAGAAGTAACTATTGATATGATTAAGAGAGCAATTCGTAAGGGAACTCTCGCTGTAGAATTCTTTCCAGTTATGTGTGGTACTGCACTTGGAAATATGGGAATTAAATTCTTACTAGATGCTGTAGTTGACTATTTACCAGCTCCAACTGATATCGCTTCTATTGAAGGAACAGATTTAGATGGAAATCCAGCTGTTCGTCATCCATCTGATACAGAACCTTTCGCAGCATTAGCATTCAAGGTGATGACTGACCCATTTGTTGGACGTTTAACGTTCTTCAGAGTTTACTCTGGACACTTATCTAGTGGATCTTATGTATTAAATTCTACCAAAGATTCTAAAGAGCGTGTTGGTCGTTTACTATTAATGCATGCAAACAACAGAACTGAAATTTCTGAAGTTTGGACAGGAGATATCGCTGCTATCGTTGGTTTAAAGAATACAACGACGGGAGATACTCTATGTGATGAAAAGAAACCTGTAATTCTAGAATCTATGGAATTCCCAGAACCAGTTATCCAATTGGCGGTAGAACCAAAATCGAAAGCGGATCAAGATAAGATGGCAATTGCTTTACAAAAGCTTGCGGAAGAAGATCCAACATTTAGAGTACATACCGATCATGAAACAGGTCAAACGGTTATTGCTGGTATGGGTGAGTTACACTTAGATGTATTAGTTGACCGTATGAAAAGAGAATTCCAAGTAGAGGCAAATATTGGTCAACCACAAGTTGCTTATCGTGAGACAATCCGTCAAGCTGCTGACTGTGAAGGTAAGTACATCAAGCAATCTGGTGGACGTGGACAATATGGACATGTGTGGATCAAATTTGAACCAAATCCAGATAAAGGGTATGAATATGTGGATGCAATTGTTGGTGGTGTTGTTCCTCGTGAATATATTCCAGTTGTTGATAAAGGATTACAAGAAGCTTTACAAACTGGAGTTCTTGCAGGATATCCTATGATTGACGTGAAGTGTACGTTATTCGATGGTAGCTATCATGACGTTGATTCTAATGAAATGGCATTTAAGATTGCAGCAAGTTTCGCATTAAAGGAAGCAAAAAACAAATGTAGACCAGTACTTCTAGAGCCTATTATGAAAGTTGAAGTAACAACTCCAGATGAATATTTTGGTAACGTTATGGGAGACTTGACGTCTCGTCGTGGACGTCCATTAGGTCAAGAATCTGCTGGAAATGCAATTCGCTTAAATGCAATGGTACCACTATCTGAAATGTTTGGATATGCAACAAGTTTGCGTTCTAATACACAAGGTCGTGGAAACTTCGTAATGGTATTCGATCATTATGATGAAGTACCTAAAAATATTGCAGAAGATATCGTTAAGAAAAGTGGGAATTAATGAAAGTTAATAACAGGAGAAAATCCTCTTGTTGTTATAAATTTTTTCAGACTTATCTGAAAATGTATCAAAACAGTTGAAAAAAATTCAATTGTTAGATAAAATATAATAGTAATTATTAAAGGAGGAAATTAAAATGGCAAAAGCAAAATTCGATCGTTCAAAACCACATGTTAACATTGGTACAATTGGACACGTTGACCATGGTAAAACTACTTTAACAGCAGCTATTACTAAGGTTCAACATGATCATAATTCAGCTTGGGCTGACTTTACTGAATATTCAAATATCGATAAAGCGCCTGAGGAAAGAGAAAGAGGAATTACAATTAATACTGCTCACGTTGAGTATCAAACTGAAACACGTCATTATGCTCACGTTGACTGTCCAGGACATGCTGACTATGTAAAGAACATGATTACAGGTGCAGCACAAATGGATGGTGGTATTCTTGTTATCGCTGCTACTGATGGACCAATGGCACAAACTCGTGAACATATCTTACTTGCTCGTCAAGTTGGAGTACCTAGAATGGTAGTATTCATGAACAAGTGTGACATGGTAGATGACGAAGAATTACTAGAATTAGTAGAAATGGAAATCCGTGATTTATTAACAGAATACGGATTCGATGGAGATAATACTCCAATTATTCGTGGATCTGCATTAAAAGCTCTTGAAGGAGACGCTAAGTATGTAGAGAAAATCGACGAGTTAATGAAGGCAGTTGACGAATGGATTCCAACTCCTGAACGTGATAATGAAAAACCATTCTTGATGAGTATTGAGGATGTATTCACAATCACTGGACGTGGAACTGTTGTTACTGGACGTGTAGAACGTGGACAATTAAAACTTAACGATGAAGTTGAAATCGTTGGTATTAAAGAGACTCGTAAGACTGTTGTTACAGGAATTGAAATGTTCCGTAAACAATTAGACTATGCTGAAGCAGGAGACAATGCTGGTGTATTATTACGTGGTATTGCTCGTGAAGAAGTTGAACGTGGTCAAGTGTTAGCAAAACCTGGATCTGTTACTCCACATACGAAATTCGAAGCTGAGGTTTATGTACTTAGCAAAGAAGAAGGTGGACGTCATACTCCATTCTTTGCAAATTATCGTCCTCAATTCTATTTCAGAACTACAGACGTAACTGGTGTTATCCAATTACCAGCTGGTGTTGAAATGGTTATGCCAGGTGATAATATCACGATGACTGTTGAATTAATTCACCCAATTGCTATTGAACAAGGTACTAAGTTCTCTATCCGTGAAGGTGGACGTACTGTTGGTGCTGGATCAGTTAGTAAAATTGATGCTTAATTCATAAATTATATATTCAAAAACCTAAAGCTTTCTTTAGGTTTTTTATATGATGAAGGAAACTAATATACTTTAAAATTTTGGTAATTTTAGGAATTGAAGTGATATAAGTAAAACTTTTTAATTATTGCATAAAAAAAGTATTTTAGAGTTGTTATTCTAAAATACCTTTTTATTTTTTACTTTTTTTCTTTTTATACATATTGTACATGGTTTTATTGATAATTAAATCAAATTCTCCAATGTATTCAATTGCACTGGCATTATATCCTAGTTTCATTTCATTTAAACCAGAATATTTATTTTTTTCATTAAATTCTCCACTGATGCCATTTAAATTGAAGAAATTATATCCTTCATTGTTAAATTTTTTCATCAGTTCCCATTTTAGTAAATAATTACAATTATAATTCCGATACTCTTCATCAAATCCTTCAATGATTAAGTGAATTCCCTTATCATAACGTATAATAAGGCATCCTCCAATTGTGATTCCTTCTGGATGATTTTGAAATAAATAAGAAGCATTTGATAAGTTCTCATGATAAATATTTAATAGTTTATCTGATTCCATTTTACGGTTGACAAGTTTTGTGATATTTATTCTATTTCCTACATTTTTTTGTAGTTGTTGATTTAATTCATCGTTTTTATTTAATTCTTTTTCATACAATTCTTGACTTTTCTTTATATATTTTGTTGTATTAATATGTGCTAGATAGATTTCTGCATCACCATGATAGTTTTCTATAATCGATTGATAATATTTTAAACTTTTTTTCTGTTTTCTTTTAATAAATTCATATAAAGTATTTAAGTCTTCTTTTGTTCCTTGATAAATTTCTATTCCACAGTTATTGGCTTTATTAATCTTATTTCTAACGTTTTTTGATAATTGATTGTATAATTTATCATTGGATGTTAATAGTTTTGTGAGTGCAATCCATCTGGGTTTATTGTTTTCAAAGAAGCGATTAAATCCGTGATGGATATAGTTATTTTTTTGTAATATTTCTAAGATATCATTAATTTCTGGATTATAGGAAACCATTTTTCCATTCATTCTTCGTTCTGTACAATGAATTAATGGATTCATCTTTATATAGATAAATTTCTGTTTGAATAAAAGTTTTTTAAGTTTTAAGGTTAATTCTTCTATAAGATCGCTATTTGTATAATCAATTAAGAATCCATAGGGGGCGAAAGCAAATTTATAGCTCAAGAAAATAGGTTTATATATTAACATTGTAGCTCCTATTAATTCATTACTATTATTAATGAATCCTAGGAAATGATAATTATATCCTTCTGTTGTCATTACTTTTCCATAATTAGAAGTTTGATAGGGATTTTTATATTTATGCTTTTTTGCGAAAGCATCAAAGTCTTCTTCTTTTAGTGTAATTATTTTCATAGTCCCCCTCCTTTCTATAGGTAGTTTATTATATCATAATATCTAGAAAATGTCTAGAATTTTTAAGACTTATGCTTATTTAGACAAATTTTATGGTAAGATAGGAGTATAATGAATAAGGGAGAATGATCTTATGTTTGAGAATGAAAAAATATTGATTTTGGGATTTGCAAGAAGTGGTTATGAAGCAGCGAAGGTTTTAATTCGACGTGGAAATCAAGTTTTAATTAATGATTTGAAAAATCCACAGATATCTGATTCTGAGAAAGTAGAGGAATTAAAAGAAATGGGAGTTCAATTTTTGTTTGGAGAACATCCTGAAGATTTATTGGATAGTAGTTATCATTATTTAATTAAAAATCCAGGAGTACCGATTGATCATCCCTATGTATTACGAGCCAGAGAGCTTGAAATTCCTGTGATTAATGAAACTGAAATGGCTTATCGATTACTTCCAAAGGATAAAAATATTCGATTGATTGCGATTACTGGGACGAATGGAAAGACAACAACGACAACCCTGATTCATAAATTTTTGGAAACTGATGGAAAAAGAGTCCATCTTGTAGGGAATATTGGTTATCCATTTTGTAGCTTTTTAGATAAGCTAGAAGAAAATGATATTATTGTTGATGAAGTTAGTTGTCAGCAGCTTGAGAATTTAATAGAGTTTTGTCCTAATGTTGCAGTACTTACGAATATTAGTGAAGCTCATCTAGAATTTATGAAAACTTATCAGCATTATACAGAAGTAAAGGCTCGATTGTTTCAGAATCAAATGAAAGATCATATTGCAGTTTTAAATATGGGAAATGATGAATCACTTCGAATTACTAAGAATATAAAGTCATCTGTAAAATATTTTTCAAGTCAGGGTGAAATTAATGGGGCTTATTTGACTGATAAAAGTATTTATTATTATGATGAGAAAATTGTAGATTTTAAAAATATTCGATTGATTGGGACTCACAATTATGAAAACATCATGGCTGCGATTGTTGCTGTTAAGGAGTTTGATGTTCGTAATGAATCTATCTGTAAGGTATTAAGTGAATTTTCTGGAGTCGAACATCGTCTTGAGTTTGTGAGGGAGGTATTGGGACGGAAATTTTACAATGATACAGAGGCTACTAATATTAAATGTTGTCAGATTGCCTTATCTTCTTTTCAAGAACCTGTTATTTTGTTTTTAGGTGGTTATGAGCGAGAACAAAATTTTGAGGAATTATCGCAATATATGAATCATGTGAAAGCAATTTTTGCGATTGGTGCTTGTAGGGAAAGAGTGAAGGAGTTTGGTGAAAAGCAAAAGATTCCAACATATTCCTATGAGTTTTTAAAAGATGCTTTTCAGGAAGCATGGGATATTAGTGAAGAGGGTGATGTTTTGCTATTAAGTCCGGCAAGTGCCTCTTGGGATCAATATCAGCAGTGTGAAGATCGAGGGGATGAATTTAAAAAGTATGTATGTGAGTTAGATTCATATAATAAATAATTCTTATAAAAATATAGTAGATTTTGTAGATAAAGGGAGGATTTTTATGAAAATTAAAGATATTAAAGGAAGAGAAATTTTGGATTCTAGAGGGAATCCTACGGTTGAGGTAGATGTCATTTTAGAGGATGGAACACTTGGAAGAGCTGCGGTACCTAGTGGGGCTTCTACTGGTGAAAGAGAAGCACTAGAAATGAGAGATGGAGGAAATCGTTATTTAGGAAAAGGTGTTTTAAAAGCCGTTTTCAATGTCAATGGACCGCTTCGTGATTTGGTGATTGGAATGGATGCCGAAGATCAAAAGAAAATTGATTATGCGATGATTGAAGCCGATGGTACAGAAACAAAGTCAAAGTATGGGGCGAATGCTATTCTTGGAATTAGTATGGCGGTTTTAAAGGCAAGCGCCAATCAAAAGAAAGTCCCTTTGTATCGTTATGTTGGAAATGGTACTACGTTACCTAGACCAATGATGAATATTCTTAATGGGGGAGCTCATGCAGATAATAAATTGGATTTTCAGGAATTTATGATTGTTCCTATGAGGGATACCATCAAAGAAATGGTTCGTGTTGGTGCAGAAGTATTTCACCATTTAAAGAAGGTTCTAAATAGTAAAGGACTTTCAACTGGTGTTGGAGACGAAGGGGGCTTTGCACCTGACTTAGGTTCTAATACAGAAGGATTTGAACTTATTATGGAGGCAATTCAAAAAGCAGGTTATGTTCCTGGAAAAGATGTTGCTATCGCAATTGATGTAGCGGCAAGTGAATTCTATGATAAAGATTTAGGAAAATATAAATTCCATTGGTCAACAGGAGAAGAATTTACGACGGATGAACTGATTGATTTTTATGAAGAATTAATATCTAAATATCCAATTATTTCCATTGAAGACCCTGTTGATGAAAATGATTGGGAAGGATTTACTAAGATTACAGAAAGACTTGGTGATAAGGTTCAATTAGTTGGAGATGATTTATTTGTTACCAATAAGAAATGTCTTCAGATGGGAATTGATCACCATGCTGGAAATGCCATTTTGTTAAAAGTAAATCAAATTGGTACTATTACGGAAACCTTAGAAACGATTGAACTTGCTAAAAGTCATGGTTATCAAACAGTTCTTTCTCATCGAAGTGGAGAAACAGAAGATACAACGATTGCTGATTTAGTAGTTGGACTTGATTTAGGACAGATTAAAACAGGATCTATGTCAAGAACCGATCGTATTTGTAAGTACAACCAATTGATTCGTATTGAGGAAGAATTAGAAGGTACAAAGTAGTATGCTTCATTTCTTATTATTGATATAAAATCAGCTTTTTATTGACAAAAAAAAATTGTGATATAATACAGACTATTAAAAAGGAGATTGATATATTATGTCAAAGAATGAAGAAGTAGTACATGTTGATAATATAAAGATTGGATATGTTGGATTATTTGAAAATCAGTGTACCCGTATTAAGGTTTTAAGAAAAATTATGTTTGCCAAAATATTAGATGAAGATCATATTGGATTAAACTGTTCAAATCAAGCTATTAGTTATGGAATCATTACACCAACAGGTCCTAAAAAGATAGGTGTGGATGATTTAAAAAAAGGTGTTGATCTTTGTGAGAAAATTAACGGTAAAAAAATTATTTATCCAGTAACAGAAGCCAATTCCGTTGATGGAGATATCATAATTTTTGATACGATGGAGGTAGGAGTTTTTCTAAGGTACATAGGATTTCCACTACAATTGGACAGAAAAAATCTAAAAATAGCACAAAAGATTTTATTGGAACCTAAAACTCCAATTATAAGACGTCGAACACCTGTAATGCTTGATTCCTCTTTCGAATTTGACTCTTTAGAGAATTTTGATATCGATCAATTTAACCAACTTAAGGAGATAATAGAGCCATTTAATTATTTGAAGGGAGACGGAAATCCTATACGAGTTTGCCCAGAAGAAAGAGCTTTTGCTAAAAAGAGAAAATAAATATACTTTACAATATGAGAAATAGTAGTGAAATTTGTTAAAAAAATTTTAAAATTTGCATTTCTAAGATTAGTATGATAAAATAACTGTTAGTTATGGAGGGATATTCATGCGTGGATTATTATTAGTTATTGCTATTTTATTAATCGCAATTGTGCTTTTACAAAGTAATAAAGCAGAAAGTGGAGCACAGATTATTTCTGGAGGAAACTCAGATTTATTTTCTAATCGAAAAGAACGTGGTGTAGAACTTGTAATTAGCAGAGTAACGTTATTTTTGGGAATGACATTTTTTGTAATTAGTTTCATTATGGAATTTATTTAATGTTATTGTTTCATAGATTTGAAAGAGTAGTAGGTGAATTGCTTCTTGTAATTTTCCTACTTTTTTCTACTGTTAATCTTTTGAAAAATACAATCGTTTTCCTTGTTTGTTCTAAGGATTTGCTCTATAATGAAGGAAGAGAATAGGTGATAATATGAGAGAAAAAATTTTGAAAATTTTAAAATCAAGAAATAAGGCATTAAGTCTTGAAGAATTAGATCATGAACTACAGAATAAAACAGTTGAACAATCTCAGGAATTGCAAAAAATTATTGGTGAGTTATGTAATGAATATGTTGTTCATAAGACGAATAAAGAAAGATATATGTTATTTGAAAGGGGACCTTTGAAAAAGGGATATCTACATGTAAATCGAAGAGGATATGGTTTTGTCGATTTAGAAGATGAAGAGGATATTTATATTCCATCTAATCATCTAAATGGTGCACTTCATAATGATTTGGTAGTTGCAGAGGTAACAGGGCATAGAGAAAAAGGAAAAGTAGAAGGTCGTATTTTAAAGATTTTGGAAAGAAAGCTAAGTACGTTGGTTGGAGAGTTTTACTTAGAAAATGGAGTGGGTTATCTTATTCCTGACGAAGATAAATTAAAAATGACGATTCAAATTTCTAAGGAAAATATCCATGGAGCAGTTGATGGACATAAAGTCCTTGTTAAAATTTTAGATTTAATTGAGGGGACTACTTATTCTGGAGAGGTCATCAAGGTACTTGGTCATAAGAATGATCCAGGAGTTGATATTTTATCTATTGTCTATAAATATGATATTGAAGATACATTTCCTGATGAAGTGTATGAGCAGCTAAAGACAATTCCTGATGAGGTATTAGAAGAGGATCGAAAGGATAGAACTGACTTAACAAATGAAATGATTTTTACAATTGATGGGGCAGATACCAAAGACATTGATGATGCTATTTCGATTGAAAGATTAAAAAATGGGAATTATAAGTTAGGAGTCCATATCGCAGATGTGAGTTATTATGTAAGAGAAGGGACACCATTAGATGTGGCAGCGATGACACGTGGAACGAGTGTTTATTTGGTAGATCGAGTGATTCCTATGATTCCTCATCAATTATCAAATGGAATTTGTTCTTTGAATGAAGGAGTGGATCGTCTTGCCATTTCATGTGTGATGGAAATTGATGAACAGGCCAAAATTGTAGATTATGATATTTTTCAAAGTGTAATTCGTTCTCGTAAGAAAATGACTTATAAAGACGTGAACTCTATTTTAGAACAAAATGTGATTCCTTCTGGATATGAACCGTTCGCCGATGATTTAAAAATGATGGCAGATCTTGCGAAAATTTTACGTACAGCAAAAAATAAACGTGGATATTTAGATTTTGATGTCGATGAAGCTAAAATTATAGTAGATGATGCTTGTCATCCAATCGATATTGTTAAAAGAGAACGTGGAATTGGAGAAAATTTGATTGAAGATTTTATGATTATTGCGAATGAATGTGTTGCAACTCATATTTTCTTTATGGAGCTTCCATTTATTTATCGTATTCATGAGTATCCAAAGGAAGAAAAAATTCGTGAATTTTTAAGTTATATTGGTACTCTTGGATATCATTATCATGGAAATTTAAAGGATATGAATCCAAAGACGATTCAAGGATTACTCGAGTATTTAAAAGATAAGAAGGAGTTTAAAATTCTATCTAGCCTCCTTCTTCGAAATATGAAAAAGGCGGTATATCGTCCTGAAAATCTGGGACATTATGGTTTGGCTAGTAAATGTTATACTCATTTTACTTCTCCAATTCGACGTTATCCCGATACAACAGTACATCGTTTGTTGCGTACTTACTTGTTTGATTGTGATTTAAGTGCAGAAACAATAAATCATTGGCAAGAAAAATTAATATTTGTTGCGGATAACTCTTCGGCAAGAGAACGGGCTTCAATTAATTGTGAGAGAGAAGTTGAAGATATGAAGATGGCAGAATATATGGAGGATCATATCGGGGAAGAGTTTGAAGGAATGATTTCAGGTGTTACAAACTTTGGTCTATTTATTGAGTTAGATAATTTGGTAGAAGGACTTTGTCGTCTTTCTGATATGAAAGATTTTTTTCATTTCGATGAGGCAACAATGTCAGTTGTTGGGGAGAGAACTAAAAAGAAATATTCTTTGGGAGATCGGGTATTAATTAAGGTTATAGCAGCTTCTAAGGAGGAAGAAACAATAGACTTTGAAATTTTAAAATCTCTAGATAAAGAGAAGGCAGTAAAACAAAATGAAAATGCGAACTAATAATTGTAAAAATCGTATTTTATCGTGTATACTTGTTTTTGCTTGTCTTTTTATTCTTTTGACAGGGTGGCTATGTTTTCAGTTGAATATTTTTGATATTAGACGAGTATTTGATTTAAAAAGTGGTTTTATATTGCAAAGTAATAAACTAATAAAGGATGATGTAAGTCATAAAAAAGATGAAAATGAAGATTTAGAAATGTTTCCAAAAGTATCCAAACTTTCTTTAGTGATGGTTGGAGATGCATTATTTCACAGTGCACTTTATGAAGATGGGAAAATGGAAGATGGTTATGATTATACAAAGATGCTTTCCGTTATGAAACCAATTATTTCTTCCTATGATTTATCGTTTTATAATCAAGAAAGTATTCTTGGAGGAGATGGGTTGGGCCTTTCTAGTTATCCTCGATTTAATTCTCCTTATGAAGTTGGTGATGCTTTTTTAGATGCTGGTTTTAATATGGTATCTTTAGCGAATAATCATACTCTAGATCGTGGAGAGGAAGCAATTTTAAATTCTGTTTCTTATTGGAAGAAAAAAGGAATTATGTTTCATGGGAGTGTCGCTAGTTCTGAAGAGAGAAATCAAGTCAAAGTAATGGAGAAAAATGGAATCCGTTATGCACTATTATCTTATACTGGCTATACGAATGATATCCCGGTTCCCAAAGGAAAGGAATACTTAGTCAATGTTTATAGTGAAGACCAGGTTCGAAAGGATATAGAGGCTCTGAAAGGTAAAACAGATGTGATTTTAGTCGCAATGCATTTTGGAGAGGAGTATTCTTTTGAAGTAACAGAACGGCAACGACAGATTGCTACCTTTCTATCCGAACTAGGTGTTCATATTGTGATTGGTCATCATCCTCATGTTGTACAGCCAGTAGAAATGATAGGGGATACTTTAGTTATTTATTCTTTAGGAAATTTTATTTCTGCACAGCGAGGAGTCGAAAAATTAACAGGATTAATTTATTCTGTCGATATCATAAAAGAAGAAAGTGACGAGGGTAGTAAGGTTTTCTTAGAAAATCAGAGGGCATCTCTTACTTATACATATTCTGAGATGACAGATGGATATCGTCATAATTTTAAGGTATATCCTTATAATCAATTAACAGAAAATTTATTGCTAAATTGGAAGGATTATTATGACCAATATATGAATATTGTTCTTTCTAATCGGCAAGACGTAGAAAAGTGGTGATAGTATGGAAATATTAAATCGAATTGCAAGACATAATTATTTTATTGAAGATGATTATGAATGTGGAATTGCTTTAACGGGTACGGAAATTAAATCTATCCGTGATGGGAAAGCAAATATTAAAGATAGCTATGCAGTGATTAAAAATGGAGAATGCTTTCTTTTAAATATGTTTATTAGTCATTATAAAGAAGGGAATATCTTTAATCATAATGAAACTAGAACTAGGAAATTATTACTTCATAAAAATGAAATTTTAAAATTAAATGATAAGATTCGATTAGAGGGTTATACATTAATTCCTTTAAAAGTTTATTTTGTCAAAAATAGGGCAAAAGTATTAATTGGTTTATGTAAGGGTAAAAAGAATTTTGATAAGAGAGAAAGTCTTAAAGAAAAGGATATGAAAAGACAACTTGATAAGGCTAATAAAAATCAATATTATAACTAATAAAAAAGGGAATAAGAGGAATTCAGAGTTAGTAGAATATATAGGGAAGTGCATTGTCCTTTATGAGAGGAATGGTTGCTCTCATCAACTGTGGCATATTCATAATGTTACAGAAAGAAGTTTGAAGTTCGCTAAGAATTACCCTATGAATAAAGAAATGGTTTATATGATTGCCTCGTTCCATGATTTTGGTTGTTTTGTCAGTAGAAAAAATCATGAAGAAATATCTGCTCACTTGATGGAACAGGATTCGTTTATACAAAAATATTTCAAAAAGAATGAAATTAAAGTAATGGCAGAGGCAATTATTGATCATAGAGGCTCCTTAGAATATGAACCGAGGAGTATTTATGGGAGAATTATTTCCTCTGCAGATCGGTTAGTGACAATTGAAGAAATTATGAGAAGTACACATAGTAGAAATTTAGAATTCTTTTCTGGTATGAATTGGGATGAAATGGTTCGGGAAAGTTATCAATATATTAAGAAAAAATATGGAAAGGATGGCTGTGCCAAAAGTTATATTCCTAATCCTGATTTTGAGCAGTTTTTAAAAGAGGTTCAGGTTTATTTGGACGACTATGAATTGTTTTCAAAAAAATTAAAAGAGGTAGATAATTTCCTAAGAAAAAAATATCATGTTGATAGAAAAAAACTATATAAATATTGATTCATAAAGAAAAATGTGCTATACTTAGCACACGACTTGGGGCTGTCACGGTTTCGACAGGATTGGAAAGGCAAGAACGGCAAGTAGATGGCAATCTTAAAATGCGTCAGTTAAATATAACTGGAAACAATTATCAAATGGCTTACGCTGCTTAATAAAGCATATAGCGTAGCGCTTCTTTAAGAGTTGTGCCTACCGATTTTTATAGAGGCTCGATTTTAGTAGGTTATATTATCATGATGTCTATAGTGATAATGAATTTGATAGACTAGTTATATCAACATTCGTTAACTAATTTTTGATATAATGAATTTGTGTAGTTAACTAAACTTGTAGATGTTCTTGAGGCTCTAGTTTTGGACAGGAGTTCGATTCTCCTCAGCTCCACCATAGGGAAATTAGTCGAACTAATTCGACTTTCAAATAAACAAAGGTTAATTTCGGTTAATCTTTTTTGTTTGTTTTGGAAGGAGTTTGATTAGTTATGCAAATAGTAAAAGAAAAATTAGAAATTGATGAGGTGTTAAAAAAGAAAATTAATAACGTTCTTAAATTTAATAATATTAAAGCAAAGTTAGAAAATGGAAGTATTATTAGTTTAACAAATACCAACCTAACGTGTACTATATGACACACAATAAGAAAAAGCAAGATTTACTTTATTTTAAAGGAATTATAGATGAATACCATATTGATTTAAAGGTATCCACTAAAGATGATGTTTGTAATGATTTAAAGGTTATTGTATCTATTATCAATTAAAAATTGGTTGTGTTCTCAAATTGATAATCAATACATTTAAGATTTAAAAGTAGTCAAAAAGAAATATTAGTTTTATATAAGTTGCAATTACAAAGGTATGTGAAAAGCATATCTTTTTTATTTTTGTAAATTTAAAGAAAGTGAGGAGTGATAAATGAATTATGGAATATTTAGAAGTGAACCTATTATGACTTTAAATGATTTAGCACAAATAGGTTCTCATAATAAACGTGAAAAAAGGGTTTATAAAAGCAATCCTAATATTAAATTAGAATTAACAAAAAATAATATAGAATTAGTACCTTTAAAAGAAAAATATGTAAAAGGATTTCATAATCTTACAAAAGAATATAGAAAACAACACGAAGAAAAGCAAAAAACTGAACGTGATGATAAAAAAAGAAGTTATAATGAAATGTTAAATAAATCTAAAAGTGTTGTTGCTGATGAATTACTTTTTACAACTACAAATAAGTTTTTTAAAGATAAATCCAAAGATTTTATATTAGAATGGGCAAATACCTGTATGGATTTTGTTTATAATGATTTAGGTTATACCAAAGAGCAAGTTTTACACGCTACTCTCCATTTAGATGAGGCAACACCACATATTCATTGTGTTGTTGTACCTCTAGTTAAAAAGTTAGATAAAAGAACAAATACTGAAAGATATACGATTTCTAAAAAACAATATATCAAAGACAAAATACACTTATCACAACTACAAGATATTTATAACGATAGATTAAGAGAAAAAGGTTATGATCTAGAACGAGGGATTAAAGGCAGTAATGCTAAACATCAAAAAGTACGAGAATTTAAGAAAACAACTAGATATTATGAAAATAAAGCCCTAATTATCAACAAAAGATTAGATAATGCTATGACTGATTTTGAAGAAAAAATGAAAACTACCAAAAATACGATTATAGATAAAGAATATGTAAAAGTACGAAAAGATACTTTTGATAGTATGCAAAATGTTATAAAAGAAATTAAAAAAGCAATAGAATTTCAACCCAAATTAGAATCTTTATTCAATGAAGTTGACACTTACACTAAGAGTCATCAAACATTAGAAAAAGAAAATCAAAATATGCAAAAAGAAATTAAATACTTAAAAACTAGAAATCACAATCTTACAGAAGAAAACCATAATCTAAAATCCTATATTAAAGCTATTTTAAAGGCAATTAAGCACTTTTTTAGAGAATTACTACAAATTGGTAATGATAGGACAAAAGAAGCCACTACCAGTGAAATAAAGGACTATTATGATAATCAAAATTTTGGTATGTATGATGTTAAAGATATTTCTAAAGGTACAGATAAAGAAGATGAATTATTTGATTATGCTGGTGTACCTATTTATTTTAAAACGAGCAAAAAATCTGATATTGAAAAAGACAAAGATGATTTTGAGATAAGCTTATGATAATGACTATCAAAAAAATTAAAATAGATGTATAATTAGAGTATAAAATTTTTTGCATAAATAGTAATTTGTAAAGGAGATGTTACTTTATGGGTAATAAGAAAAAAATAGTAATAGGAGTTGCGATTTTAATTTTGTTGGTAACTATTGGAGGAGTAATTTACTATACTATTTATAAAAATGTTACTGATAGAGAAACCTTTGATGGAAAAACAGAAAATTTGGGTAATACTCCAGTAGATACAACAAATAACAGTTTTGATTTATATAATAGTAAAACTGAATATATTGGCAACAATAGTAATGTAAGTAAATTGCTTGAAAGACTTGAAGTATATGAATTAGGAAATTATACGATAGAACTAAAAACAGATAAAGAACCTTATGCTTTAATAATAAAATTTAATGATATTAGGTTAGATGAAGAAAAAGTCAATGAAAAAATGAATATGTATTCAAAAATATTATTAGCATTAATTAATAATGCTGATGAAATACACTGGAAAATTAATGATGTTGAAAAAGGAATAGTAACAGTAAGTAATATTGACATTGATAATATAAAAGATTATGGTAAATCATCAGAAAAACTACATTCATTATTAATAAATATTGGTTATTATCAATAATAAAAATTACAATTGTGTGCCCAGAAAAGAGTTAATAATCTAGTAGGTGGGAATCCTACCTAGTAAAGTCTAGCCAATAACTAGTAGTGAGTCTTGGAGCGAAACTGGTAACAGTTAGTTTAAGCGTAGACAACGAGGAAGCAGGGTTAGTATTGAGCACCGATCAATTTATCACTTAATCAACTATGAACTACTTAAGGAATGTTTTGATGAATTAGATGGAAGTAAAGCAACTGGACCAGATAAGATTACAAAAGATATGTACTTAATGAATTTAGATGAAAATCTAAATAACCTAGTAGATAAACTTAAAACAAAGTCTTACAGACCTAGTACAGCAAGAAAAGTTAATATTCCTAAAGCGAATGGAAAACTTCGAGGACTTGCGATAGCCAACTTTGAAGATAAGATAGTACAACTAGCAGTAAAGAAATTAGTTGAAGCCATATTTGAACCAAAATTCACAAACAATATGTTTGGATTTCGATCTAATAAAAGTTGTCATGATTGCTTAAAATATCTAACACAATGTATTGAAAAGAGATATACTAATTATATTCTTGATGCAGATATTAAGGGGTACTTTGATAATATCAATCATGATTCAATTATGAAAGCGTTAGAAATGCATATTAAAGACTAATCTATTAAGACTTATTAAAAGATTTCTAAAAGTAGGTATTATGGAGAATGGCAAATATACTACAAGTGAATATGGAACACCTCAAGGGTCAATATTAAGTCCAGTACTGGCTAATATTGTAATGTACTATGGAATTATTCTTTATGTAGAGAAAATCAAGAAAGTATCAAGAGGATATATTGAGATAATCAACTATGCTGATGATATGATACTATGTTTTCAACATAAAGACGAAGCAGAGAAAACATACAAACTATTAAAGAAGAGGCTTGAGACTCTTGGATTAGAATTTGCAGAAGATAAAACAAGACTAATCGAATTTGGTAGATTTGCGAGTGAAAACTGTAAGAAAAATGGTAAGAATAAACCAGATACCTTTGACTTTCTAGGTTTTACCCACTATTGCAGTAAAACCCAAGATGGTAAAAGATTTCGTGTTAAAAGAAAAACATCAAAGAAGAAATTTAAGACTAAAATTCAAGAGTTTAAAGTTTGGATAAAAGAACATAGAAACGAACCGTTAAAGGAAATTATTGCAACATTAAAAAAGAAACTAACTGGTCATTTTAACTATTATGGAATAACTGACAATAGTGATATGATTGCAAGATACCACCACATAGTTATTTTATTACTAATAAAATGGTTGAATAGAAGAAGTCAAAAGAAAAGTTACAGAAATAAGGGTTTTACAATAATGATTAACTTCTTTGATTTACCACAACCTAGAATTAAAGTAAATATCTATGCTATCTGAGAAATAAATACTATATTATGAGGAGCCGAATGCTCTAACTGGGCACGTTCGGTTCTGTGAGGGTTGCATGGAGTAATCTGTGCTTCTACTCGATTTTCGAGCAGATTAATTTATAAAAATTAGTCTGTTTTTGTTCCTAAAATTATAAAATCATGCTATATTTATATTAATTAGTAATTATTACTACCTATTATTGTTTGTGATACAAGTTATTCAACTTCTTTTTCACAGGCACCATTACTAAAACTAATGAAGAAATGATAAAATGGTATGATAATTGGGTTAATAAAGAACCTGACAAGTACTTTGCTTATATTATGATGGATGTATCAGAAGAACCTATTGGTGAAGTCTATTATTATTTAGATAAAGGGATTCATAGTATGGGAATTGTTATTCAAGATAAATATCGTGGTAATGGTTATTCTTATAAAGCTTTATTAGAATTAGAAAAAATTGCTTTTGAAAAATATGAAATTAGTGAATTATCTGATATTATTCCACTTGATAGAATTGGAGCAATTAGATCATTTAAAAAAGCAGGATTTATTCATACAAATTTAGAACAAAAAGAATTAGTGTTTGGTAAAGAAATTATTGCTAAACAACTACTTATTACAAGAGAAATGTATTTTAACATATAACGTGTCATAGAGTTTAAACTTATAATTTTATAATTAAAACAAATTCACCGCTAAATACAAAATAGTTTGTTATTTAATTACTTCATCAGATTGATAGGAAGTTCGAACTTTTTTATTTAGTGTTTTAATACCTATAAAGGTATGATATAATTTTTATGAATTTAAATTGAAGTTTATAATGTGGTCGATTTCTAGGTAGATGTGCTATTACTAAATTTATTGGTAAAAATTACTACTATTCCAAATGTGATTACTACAAAATAATTTATAAAGAAAAAGAAATAGAACAAGAATTAATGGCTTGTTTATTAGATCTTATTAAAACAGATATGATGATAAATGATTACTATACACCATTTATTAAATCAAAATTAGATAATAAAGATATTAATTATGAAAAAGAATTAAAAGAGTTAGATAAACAAAAAGATGATATCTACTTATATAAGTAATATAGAAATTGGTAAAGAAAATAATAAGTTAAAAATAGAATATTATTATTTTAGAAAATTTGTACTTTATAACTCAGATATTAATGGTATAGATCCTTTAGATAGAATATTAGAGGGGATATCTTTGAACAATCTCTAGAAAGATGTTCAAATATGGAAAATGAAGAATGTAATAAAAGGTTGGGTAGATTGTAATCAAAAACCTTTTTAAATTAAACTTAATTGTAAAAAAATATATTTAAGTGTTTAAGTAATAAACGATTTAAAATATTACTTTTTTTTTGGAAATTTATGTTATAATGGAAGAGCGATTTGAAGGGATAAGATTTATGGAACGATATTTAGATACTCAAAAAGTAGGAATTTTTGGAATTTTAGGGAATTTATTTTTATTAATTATCAAAGCATTGGTTGCTTTTGTTAGTAGTAGTCAGTCTATGATTGCGGATACTGTGAATAGTGCAAGTGATATTTTTGCTTCTTTAATGACTACGATTGGTAGTCGAATTGCCAATGTTCCTGGGGATGAGGATCATAATTTTGGTCATGGGAAAGCTGAGTATCTATTTTCTCTTTTTATTAGTTTGTCAATGATTGCTCTTTCTTTTAAATTACTATGGGATTCTTTTTTTTCGATTTTAAATAAAAATGTTGTTGTATTTTCATTTTCATTACTCATCGTTTGTATTGTTACTATTTTGGTTAAGTTTTTTCTTTATATTTATTCTAAAAAAATTTATAAAAAGCATCGTAATATTTTGGTAGAATCTAACATGTGTGATCATAGAAATGATTGTATTATTACTATTTTTACATTAATTTCTATTCTTTTTAGTTATTATGGTATTTATTGGGTAGATGGAGTAATTGGTTTTTTAATCTCTATGTGGATTTTTTATACAGGTATTCAAATATTTTTTGAAAGTTATCATGTTTTGATGGATATTTCTCTAAGTAGTGAGAGAAGGGATTTTCTTAAATCACTGGTTTTAAAGGATAAAATGATAAAGAAAATCGATGAAATTTATTCTGTTCCTGTTGGATATCGTTATATTGTTGTTTTAACTATTTATGTAGATGGTCGAATGACTACTGAGAAAAGTCATAAAATTGCAGATCAATTAGAAGAAAAAATTGTTAAAAATATGGATATTATTCAAAAAGCAATTATTCATGTTAATCCTGTTTAGATAATATGTTATAATGGACAAAAGGGTGTGTATCAATGAAGAAACAATTAGGATTAGAGAATGATTATATTAAAAATAAGGAAGAGTATATTTTAAAAGAATTTTCAGATGGAACCAAAGTTACTGTTCGTGAGTTACAATTAGAAGTATTGACAGTTATGGATGAGATTCATCGAGTTTGTGAAAAAAATAATATTGAGTATTTTTTAATTGCTGGAAGTGCTTTGGGTATTTGTAATTATGGTGGTTTTATTCCATGGGATGATGATATGGATGTTGCAGTTCCTCGAAGAGATTGGAATCGGTTTATTGAAGCTTTGAAAAAGGATTTGGGAAAAGATTTTTATTTTGATTGTTATGAAATTGATTCTAAGTATAATCCTATTATGGGTCCTTCGATGAAAGTTAGAAAGCGTGGTACTTATATTGAAGAGACGAATTTTTTATTAAAAAATCGATGTCGAAGGGGGAATGGAATTTTCGTAGATGTAATTATTTATGATAATGTTTCAGAGAATAAGTTTATTGATCAGGTGAATCGTACAGTGATTAAATTGGTTGTTCCATTTCTTGTTCTTTTGGATAATTTGCACATCAATCCAATTCCTTTAAAGAAGTTTGTAAGGTGGTTTTCTAACCGTTACTCTAGAAGACATGAAAATAGTCCCCTTATATCACAGGTGATTTCTTTTCCTTGGGAGAAGTTTTTAAAAGAGCCTGTCTTTTTAAAAAAGGATGTATATCCCCTTAAAAAATATAATTTTGAGGGAAGGCAGTTTTACTCTTACCATAATATAGAGAAAATTTTAAAAGAGTGGTATGGTCCTAATTGTTTAAAAAAATGGAATGGAAAAGAGTGGGAGGAAACTTTTCCTGCTGAAAAACGGAAAGCCAAGCATGCGAAAGATATTAACTTGCATGGAGAATCATCTATTCAAAAGTGAAAATAATCTTTCTTTAAAAAGAATTCTAAAATTGGTTTTATTATGATAGAATGAAACTAGGAGTATAGAGAGGTGTATCATGTCAAAAAATGAATTAAATTCTGAAAAAGAAGAGGAAATGATGGAAGAAAGTAAATCTTCTAGTTTTTTAAAGAAAATTTCTGAAGAGAATCCAGAGATTCGTGAAGTAATTGTTGAAAAGAAAACGGGTTTTAACTATTTAGAAGTTATTTTAATTATGATTATTATGTTAATTATTGGTGGATTTTTAGGAACTATTTTAACTACTTTTACAAATCAAGATTCCTCTTATAAAAAGGAATCTTCTGAAATGGTTCAGTATCAAGAATTTATTGATACTTATAATGATATTAAAAAGAATTATTATGAAGAAATTGATGAAGATGCTTTACTTGATGCTGGTATTAAGGGGATGCTTGACTTTTTAGGAGATAAATACTCTGTTTATATGGATCAAGATGAATCTGATGATTTTAATGAGCAAGTTGTTGGAAAATATCAAGGGATTGGAGTAGAGATTATTCAAGATGAAAATCAATCTGTTCAAATTTATCGTATTTTTGAAAATTCACCTGCTGATAAGGGAGGTCTTCAGGTTGGAGATATTATTCTTAAAGTTGGAGCTACTGATGTTACGAATAAAAGTGTTTCCGAAGTATCAGATATGGTAAAAAATGCGACAGAAAAGGTTATAGAAATTGTTGTATTGCGAGATAATGAAGAAAAAACGTTTCGTCTAGAAAGAGGTCTTATTGATATTGAATCAGTAGAATCTCGTATATTTTCAAAAAATAATCGAAAAATAGGATATCTTTCTTTAAGTATTTTTGCTTCTAATACAGAAGAACAGTTTTTAAAGAAATTAAAGGAGCTAGAAAAAGAGGGAATTGAGGGACTTGTGATTGATGTTCGTGGAAATTCTGGTGGATATTTGAATAGTGTAACAGATATTGCCTCTATGTTTTTAGAAAAAGGGAAATTGATTTATCAGTTAGATACAAAAGGTAGTATAGAAAAGATTGCTGATCAATCTAAGGAAAAAAGAACGTATCCGATAGCAGTATTAATTAATAAGGGAAGTGCTTCTGCTTCTGAGATTTTAGCGGGTGCTTTAAAAGAGTCTTATGGTGCTTATTTGGTTGGTACTTCTTCTTATGGAAAAGGAACTGTTCAGAGGGCTTATACTTTGGAGAGTGGAGCGACAGTGAAATATACGATTCAGAAATGGTTGACTCCAGATGGAAATTGGATTAATGAAACAGGATTACTTCCTACACATGTTGAAGAGTTAGATGATCAGTATTTTGTGGATCCAAAGGATGAGAATGATAATCAGCTTCAGAAAGCACTAGAGTTGGTAGCAGGATAGAATTTTTTAGAGCAAGGAAGTTCCTTGTTTCTTTTTTTATCTATTCTAGCACTCATTGTTGACAAGTGCTAAAATTATGATATAATGTTATTTGTGAGGTGATAATCATGTATCAAGAAGAAAAACAAGAAGAAAATGTTTTAGAAAAGTATGGGCGTAATATCATAGAGGATGCGAAAAGTGGAAAAATCGATCCTGTGATTGGAAGAGATGAGGAGATTCGTAGTATTACTCGTATTTTATCGAGAAAAACAAAAAATAATCCTGTATTAATTGGCGAACCTGGAGTTGGAAAAACAGCGATAGTTGAAGGATTGGCTCTTCGAATTATCAAAGGAGATGTTCCAAGTAGTTTAAAAAATAAGATAATTTGGGAACTGGATATGGCGAGTTTGATTGCAGGAGCAAAGTATCGTGGGGAATTTGAAGAGCGACTTAAAAATGTTTTGCAGGAAGTTAAGAAGAGTGATGGAGAGATCATTATGTTTATTGATGAAATTCATACAATTGTCGGTTCTGGTAATATGGAAGGGGCAATGGATACTTCTAATATTTTAAAGCCAATGCTTGCTCGTGGAGAAATTCATTTAATTGGTGCGACTACTTTAAATGAATATCGTAAGTATATTGAAAAAGATGGTGCTTTAGAACGTAGATTTCAAAAAATTAAGGTAAGTGAACCAACTGTTGAAGATACGATTACGATTTTACGTGGTCTAAAAGAAAGATTTGAAATTCATCATGGGGTCAATATTAAAGATCATGCTTTAATTGCTGCAGCTACTTTATCTAATCGTTATATCACTGACCGATATTTACCTGATAAAGCGATTGATCTTGTTGATGAGGCTTGTGCGACGATTCGGGTTCAAATGGATTCTGTTCCAATTGAGCTTGATACTTTAACTAGAGAGATTATGAGGTTACAGATTGAAAGAGAGGCAATAAAAAAGGAAAAGGATGAGTTATCAAAACAGCGAGTTCTTTCTATTGATGAAACTTTAAATAGTTTAAAAGAGAAAGAATCTGAGTTAAAAGAGGCCTGGGATAAAGAAAAATCTATTAATGATGATGTTAAGACAAAGAAAAAGGAAATTGAGCGAACTAAATTTCTTTTGGATCAAGCGGAAAATGATTATGATTTAGAAACAGCTGCAAGACTTCGACATGGAGAATTGCCAAGACTAGAGAAAGAACTTTTAGAACTTAATCTTGTAGAGAAGAATAAGATATTAAGTGATGTAGTTACAGATGATGATATTGCAGCGGTAATTTCTAAATGGACCAATATTCCAATTAGTAAATTGGTCAGTGGAGAACGTGAAAAACTTCTTTCTTTAAGAGAAAATATGGAAAAAAGAGTGATAGGTCAAGAGGAAGCTATCCGTTATGTGAGTGAAGCAATTATTAAAAGTCGTAGTGGAATCAAAGATCCGAATCGGCCAATTGGATCTTTCATTTTCTTAGGACCAACAGGAGTAGGAAAAACTGAAGTTGCTAGAACTCTTGCTTACGAATTGTTTGATGATGAAAAACATATGATTCGTATTGATATGAGTGAATATATGGAAAAATTTTCTGTTAGTAGATTGATTGGAAGTCCTCCTGGTTATGTTGGATATGAAGAAGGAGGGCAACTGACAGAAGCAGTTCGAAGAAATCCTTATAGTATTGTTCTTTTTGATGAAATAGAAAAGGCACATCCTGAGGTTTTAAATTTGTTATTACAAATTTTAGATGATGGTAGGGTAACAGATTCGAATGGACGAACCGTTGACTTTAAAAACACAATTATTATTATGACATCTAATCTTGGAAGTGAGCATATTTTAGATGGAAATTCAAATTTGGTACTTACAGAATTAAAGCAACATTTTCGTCCTGAATTTATTAATCGAATCGATGAAATTATTGTATTTCAGCCTTTGACAAAATCCGTTATTTCTAAAATTCTTGATAAAATAATTTCTGATTTAGAATGTCGATTAAAGGATCGACAAATTCATTTGAAGATTACAGAAAATGCTAGAGAATTTTTGGTTGAAAATGGGTTTGATCCAAATTATGGTGCACGTCCTTTAAAACGCTTTTGTAGTCGTACTGTTGAAACAGAGCTTTCTAGAATGATACTAGAAGATCGAGTTTCGATGGGAATGAATTTAATAATTGATGTAAGAGAAGAGAAGATTGTGCTTTATGAGGAGAGGGAAGATTAAAATTCCTTCTTTTTTTATAATTATGACATCAGATTCTTTATTTACAAATGAGCTTTGTTCTGGTAGAATAACTCTTACAAATACACGAAAGGGGGGAATTTCGTGAAAAAGATAATTTTATTGTTTGGTTCGCAATTTTGTTTTTTTCTTTCTTTTTCGTATTTTCCTACCTTTTTTTATCTTTTTGCATATTTTCTTTTAATTCTTTATATTTTATGGGGGAATTCTTCTTACTCATTTAATTCTATTTTATTTCTGTTTTTATCGATTGGTTGTATTTTTCTTGATTTACCATACTCTGGTTATTTCCTATTGTTTTTCTATTTGTTAGTTTCTTTTGTTTTTTCTTGTTGTCAGTCTTATTTTTCAAAGAAGATTTTAAATTTTTTTGGTAATCCTCAAAATGAGGTTATTGTTCGGGCTGGAAAAATAACAAAAAAGAAAAATTTACAGGATGTTAAAGTTGGAGATCTTGTTTTAGTTGCGAAAGGAGATACTTGTTTTATTGAGGGTTATATTGTTCGTGGAATTGGTCATGTTAGTTTGAAGAAACTGTTAGGAAAGGAGGAAGTTTCTTTTCTTAAAAAAGGAGATTTTATTTTTTGTGGTAGTGTTAATTTGGATTCTGATTTTTGGGTTCGTGTAAGTGTTCCTTATTGTGATACGATTTTTTCTAGATTTCAACAGATGTTATTTTGTAAAGAACATCTCTCTTATATGAATTCTGTTTTTCGTTATTGGAATGTAACTTTGATTCATATTGTTTTTCTCTTTTTGGCTTTCTTTGTTCTAGTTTATCAATTTCATCTTCATGCTTTACAGTATGGTCTTATGATTTTATTTATTTTATTTTTTGATTTTGAAAATATCTTTTTTATTCGAGAACAATTAGCTCTTCTTTATTTACAAAGAAAGGGGATTTATACTTTTCATCGATTTAAACTGAGAAGATTGGCAGGTGCAAAAAATTTTATTTTTACAAAGACAAGGGTTTTAACTTTGGGTAAGTTTACAGTAACGGATATTTCTAGCAATCAGGAGAAAAGATTGTTGGAGGTACTTGCCTATGCTGAATATTATTGCCAAAATGAGATTGGGAAATGTATTCATGAGTATTGTCAGGAAAAGGTGTTGGTAGATTCCTCGTTGATTTCTAATTATCAGGAATTTCCTAATGGAGTTTCTGTCGTCGTTCATGGAAAACGATATTTGGTTGGGAACTATCATTTTATGTTGGAAAATGGAATTACGGTTGAAAAAGAGCTCGTGGTTGGAACTAATTTATATGTTTCTATCGATTCTAATTTTTTGGGAGTTGTAACACTCTCTGATCAAATGAAAATGACTGTTAAAGAGGAAATATCAAAATTGAGAAAATTAGGTCTTTCTCATATTACTACATTTTCCAAAGATAATGAAACAATTACTAGAGCTGTATCTAATGCTTTGGGAATTTATGATTGTTATTCTGAATTAACTTATCAGGATCGTGATTTTTGGATTCAATATTTAAAGGATATTTATGGGGTTCCACAGGCATATATTAGTGATGAGGAGTGTAATTATCCTGTAGAAATTAAAATTGCTTTTACAACGGATACTTCTAAAAGAGGAGATTTTATTCTAGTGTCGAGAGATTTTTCTAAAATTTCGTTTCTTTACTCTTTTAGTCGGAACTATGTATCTTCTATTCGTGGTTTGATTTTATTGGAAATCTTTTTTAAACTTGTTCTTCTCTTTCTTTTACTTTGGATTCGTGATATTTTAGTATTGGGTGGAATTATGCTTGGGGGAGTAGCTATTTTTCTTTTGACTGTTCTTCCATTTGTTTTTGATAGAAAGGGTGAGTAAATGAAAAAGATAAATTTATTGTGTCAAGAGCTTGGTCTTACAGAGGGTCAATTTGTTTGTTATGGAGATGATAAGGCTAAAATTTTGAAGGAGCCAGAGAAGAAGTTATCTAGTAAGCTGATTTTGGTAACTGCGATGAATCCTACTCCTTATGGTGAGGGTAAAACAACTGTTACTATCGGGTTAAATGATGCTTTTTCTCTTTTGGGAAAATCTAGTATTGCTGCTTTAAGGGAACCCTCTTTAGGTCCTGTTTTTGGTAGAAAAGGTGGTGCTACAGGAGGGGGACGTTCTGTCGTGCTTCCAGAAGAGGATATTAATCTTCATTTTACTGGTGATTTTCACGCTATTACTGCTGCAAATAATTTACTTTGTGCAGCCATTGATAATCATATTTTTCAGGGAAATGAGCTTAAAATTGTTCCAGATACTGTTTGTGTTAAAAGATGTATTGATATGAATGATCGAACTCTTAGATCTAATTTTAATATTACGGCAGCGAGTGAGGTTATGGCTATTTTTTGTTTGGCAACCGATAGAAATGATTTGAAGCGTCGACTGGGAAATATTTTGGTTGGATATAGTGAGAAAAGTCGGGCAATTTATGCGAGAGATTTGAAGGTTGATCAAGCGATGTATTTACTTTTGAAGGATGCTTTTTCTCCAAACTTAGTTCAATCTTTGGAGGAAAATCCAGTACTTATTCATGGGGGACCTTTTGCTAATATTGCTCATGGTTGCAATAGTATTGTTGCAACTAAAATGGCTATGAGTATTGCAGATTATGTAGTTACAGAAGCAGGTTTTGGCAGTGATTTGGGAGCAGAAAAGTTTTTAAATATCAAATGCCCAGTGGCACAAATTGCCCCTTCTTTTCTTGTTTTGGTAGTTACTTCTCGAGCCTTACATCATAGTGGTATGGAAAATCTTCTTGCACATATTGATCATTTAAAACATTATAAGATTCCTTTTTGTGTTGCGATTAATCATTTTTCTGACGATTCCTCTTCTGATATTGAAGAAATAAAGAACTATTGTTCCTCTCATCATGTAGAATCGTTTGTAACGAATTCTTATGAGGAAGGGGGACAAGGTGGTATTTCTCTTGCACAATATATTGTGGATAACTCTGACTCCTCTCATTATGAAAGTTTATATTCTTATGATTTATCCGTTCCCGATAAGATTTTAAAAATTGCTAATTCTGTTTATGCATGTTCTGAGGTGAATTATTCGGAGTCCGCAAAAAAGAAACTGGAAGAAATTATCTCTTTGGGTGTTTCTCATTTTCCTGTTTGTATCGCAAAGACTCCTTATTCTATTAATGATGATAAGAATCAATTGGGCTACCCTAAAAATTCTTCTATTTTTGTCCGAGATATTTTAATTCAAACAGGTAGCGAGTTGTTGGTAGTTTTACTCAATGATATTATTACGATGCCTGGGTTACCAAAAAAACCAAATTTTGAGAATATGAAATAAAAGATTCAAGAAATGCTTGAATTTTTTTATGAATTGAAGTATTATAATAAGAATCTTTTGGAGGCGTTTTATGAATTTTACAAATTTTAATGAATTTTTATCTATCAATGATATTAAAAGATTAGGTTTACCTGTCAATCATGATATTTCTTTATCTGATGATTCTTTAATTTATCTTTTTCAGAAGAAATATCAATATCGAGAATTTTTTTCTGTTCTTCAGAAAGATCTTTCTGAAAGATTACTTACAATGAATTCTTCTTTTCAGTCGTTTTTGAATACTTTTTTTTTGATATATCCTTATTTATATTTATCAAAAAAGGAGGATGGGTCTTTTGAGTTTACGTATGATTATAAACAGATGATTGCGATGGTATTTGCTTATTATTTGAAAAAGTACGGTGTAAATATTAAGAAATTTACAGATGATTTAGATGAGAATTTTGATCAGTGGTCTATTGATGAAATTTGTTTCAATGTTCAGGAGGCATTTTTGCAAGTTTTTAAGGATGTCCATCAATTTGTTTGGATAGCTTCCTCTGATAAGAAGGAGGAAGTGAAGACTGATCAGCGTTTTGCGAAATACTTTTCAAAAAATGTGCGAGAGTTCATTCAATTGATAGAACGCCCGATTGCTTTACCAGTTTTGGATAATCTTGATAAAGATCGACTTTTATTAACATTTGCGGTTTTTTCCTTACATAATTTATCAAATATGAATGAAAATTCAGATGATTCTTTGGAGAATTTAAAATCCATTTGTATTAATTATATTGAGAGATATTTAGTACTTGTAGATTATTTGGAGAAAAAGTCTGGAAAAAAATATGATTTTTCTTTTTTAGCAGAGGGAGAATCTATTTCTTATTCTAAATTGGAATCAGGTTATTATAGATATTGTGATCAACATTCAGAATTGATTGAAAATTATCGAGAGAAAATTGATTCTGGTCAGTTGTTTAGACAATATCTAATGGATGCTAGAGTAAAGATTAAGCGTGATGAATTTGTAAAAGCGATTCAGTTACGTTTTGAACTTTTTCCTAAGGGTGAGGGAAATGAAAAGCGAAATAAAGTGGTTTCTTTTCGTTCTACAGTTAGTGAGGATTTAAAAAAGTTGTTGTCTAAAAAGCATGAGGCTCTTTTGGATGATAAAATTAATTTTTATTCTTCTACAGATTATCTTTGGACGCTAGAAGAAGCACAGGCATTTAATGGATATCGAGGTCATATTTATCCGAATGGGAAAGTAATTTTTGATAAGTTTTATCGTTCGACGAGAGAAGGGTTAGTTCCAGCTTACGATGAATCTGTAATTGTGATGGATTTGATTGATTTTATAGAGTTGGCACCACGTTCAAAAACAGAACTTATGAATTTAATACGAAATCATCAGGGAAGAAGTATTCAAAGAATTTATCATGTTTCTGGATGGCAAAAGAGAGTACAATCTATTATTGATTCTAAAGTTAATGAGTATGATTTCGATTTAATTGAGACTTTATTAGAAGATATTACGAGAGAGAAAGGAATAAAAACATATGGAAAATAAAATTAGTAGTATGGAAGATTTGATTGAGTGGGATGAGGTTGCAAATTTAGGACTTCCTGAGCCGCATTCTATTTTTTCTCTTAGTTTAGAAAGTTTTTTTCATTTGGGTGGTTCTATAGATGAGAATAAAAAAATTGAAGAGGATATACTTCAAAAAATTAAAAATTTGTATGAGGAGGCATTTCCAGATAGTCCTATTCCTTTTCGCTCTTCTCTTTTTTGGATTACGGTTTCTCCAGTAGAACAGTATAAAAATAAGTTTTGTTTTTCTATTCTTCCTTTTTTCTTGGAGTTTTTGAATTTTAATTATGGTTTTTATTTGTCTAAGAAATTTACTTTTCCTAGTGCGAAGAGTACCAATGTTGATAATATTGTGGAGTTTAAAAAGGAGGCTAAGGAAAATTTAAGACAAAAAAGAGATTTTTTAAAATCTTATTGTTATGATGGTTCTTTTCCAGGTTTACCTGATAGTTTTATTGATCATTTGAAAAATCAAGTTTATCAGAGTGCTCGACAATGTAATTGGCTTCTTAAAAATGTAGATCGTATGGTAGAATTTTTGTCCTCTGAAATTCCTGCATCTATTTTTTCGTCGATTGGAAAGGATAAAATGTTAGCTTTTCTTGCTTTTTCTGCAGGTCATTTAATTGAGCTTGATCGGCCTTTAGTAGAGGGAGTTACTCATGAAATGATTATTTCTCCTGTTGAAAACTATTTATTATTGGTTGACTATTTAGAATCAATTCTTGGGAGAAAGTATCGTCTAGTTTTTGATGTTAGCGTAGAAGTTATCGAGGATGAAAATCGTGGTTTTAAAGTTCAAACATTTTCGATTGAGGATATTCGTGAATATTTGAAGCAATTTTATCAGGAGTTTCCTGATGTTATGAAAAGGGAAAATCGTCCTAATTCTTATGAAGAGGTATTAAAAAATCGTGCTGTACATACATGGAAACGTATTCAAAATGAAAAGATGCTTCATCAGATTCAGTTAAACTGGGAATTTCTTCCTCAAAAAAAATTATTATCTGAGGGTGGTGTTTCTTCTTTGAGGAGTACTCGTGAAAGAAAAACTCACCTTGTAGATTCTCTTCAGTTAAAAAGAGATTATGATCACTTAGATCGAAAGCTTTCTTTTTGGGAATCTACTAATCCTTTATGTGTTTTGTCAGGAATTCATACTTTTGAAGGTTATCAAGCTTATATGTACCCTAACGGACTTGTTGCTTTTGAGAAATTTTTTGAAAATAGGAAAAAAGGAAGTTACCCTGCAAAGGATTCAGCAATTTATATTATGAGATTTGATGAATTTTTGGAGTTATCTAAGTATAGTAAGTCAGAACTTATTCAGGAGATTCAAGTCTTTAATAACCCAGATCTTATTCGTATTTGTCATTCTGGAGATTGGGAGATGCGTGTAAAGCAGAAAATTCAGGGAATTGGATACGGAGAAATTGATTTACAATGTATTGAAGAATTAACTAGAGATTTATCCACAAAAGCTGTGAATAAAACAAAAAAATTGGATGGTTAGGAAGATATGAATCGAATTTTTTTAGAAACATTGTTAGAACATAAACACTTATTTTCTTCTTTATTACAAATTGATAATCAGGTAATGAATGCTTCTTATCAGGGTGAACAAATTGAATTTTATATTGAATCTCTTTTATTAGAAGACTCTTTGAAATCTAAAATATCCATTTCTTCAAATAGTCTTGTTCTATCTACTGGTGAACTTTTTGAAAGTTTGTACTTTTTTGCGATGGTGGATACTTCTGTTAAATTTATTTTTTTTCCAAATTATTCTTTTTTAGGAATGAATACTTTATTTGTTAAAATTTATAATTTAATCTATGGAGATTGTTGTATTTTGGCTAAGGAAAAGAATTATAATCGATATTTGCAGGTGAAAGATCAATTTTCTTCGATTTATGTTTTAGGTAATGAGATTGTTTATTTAGAAATGAAATCGGATTTTCAAGAGGCAAAGTGGATTTCTATTTAATTTTTTTGTATAAATATTTTTGTTTTACACATTCTATGAATGGTGATTTCTATGGGAAATATTTTAGATATAATTATTCGTAGTGTTGTTTCTTTAGTTGTGCTTTTTTTCATTACGGAATTAATGGGAAAAAAACAAATTAGTCAATTAAATTTATTTGACTATATTATTGGTATTAGTATTGGGTCAATTGCAGCAAGTTTAAGTGTTGATGATTCTATTAACTATATCGATGGGACTTTGGCAATTATTGTTTATGGATCATTTGCTACTTTGGTTTCATTTTTGACTGTGAAAAGTATTGTTTTAAGAAGATTTTTAATCGGTACGCCATTAATTCTTATGAATCAAGGAAAAATTATGTATGATAGTTTAAAAAAGGGAAAAATTGATATCAATGATTTTTTGCAAATTGCGAGGGAGAATGGATATTATGATATTAGTGAAATTAATTGTTCTATTTTAGAACCTAGTGGTAAAATTAGTTTTCTTCCAAAAAGCAAGTATTTGCCTGCAACTCCAAATGATCATAAAATTAAAGTGGTTGAGAATGGATTGGTAAGTAATTTAATTATTGATGGAAATATTATGGAAGAGAATGTAAAAAATATTGGAAAGGATAAGCAATGGTTGGTTACTCGATTGGAAAAAATGGGATATTTAGATATTTCTAATATTTTATTGGTGGTTTGTGATAAGAAGGAGCAATTTACTGTATATCTTAAAGAATTTGAACCAGAGAAATTGAAAGTTTTTGAATAGATTTTGTAGATTGTTGGTTTAAATTATCAACAGCCTTTTTCTATCAGATTTCAATTTGTAATATATAGCTTTAGAAGAATGTCATGAAGTTTTTATAGTTAAAAATAGAGATAGTATTTGGAGAAAATCGAAAATATGTTATTAGATGTCTATATGACCTATAGAAAAAGATGATTATTGACTTTTGATGCAAAGAATAGTATTCTAATCTTATAAAATATTTCTCTAGAGAAAGGCTGGATGTATCCAATGAAAAATGAAAAGGGATTGACTTTGGCACAATTAGTTTTTTTAATTGTAATTGTTTTGATAGTTTTGGTGGTTTTTGTTCCAAGGATTTTAGGTTATATTTCTAATTCAAAAAGTGGTACTTTTATTTCTTCTGCACAGTTTTATGTGGATGAAGTGAGAAATTATTTGACATTAACGAGAGGATTTCCCGTTGATCAAAATGATATTGTTACGTTTCCAATTTCTAATCTAGAATTAGATCAAGAAAAGCAAAAAAGTGTGTTTGGAAACTCTTGGGTGGATGAAAAATGCTATGTTGTTGCCAAGAATGTTGGTACAATGGAAGTTCCTAAATATTCTTATTCTATCGCATTAGAAGATGAAGAGGGGTATTGTATTGAATTAAAAGATGAAACCCAATTGCGTAAGAGTGATGTAAAAACTGGCGGGTGTAAAATTTCAATAATTGATGAGTTTATAAAAAACGGGCAATAAGATATTTTGTTTTGTTAGGTTATTTAAAAGGTTGATTTATCAATCTTTTTTCTTTGAATTGTGATATAATAAACAAAGTTTTGTGTAGGTGGTGATTTTTTTGTTAAAGATTTATAATACAGATATGAAAACAGGATCTTTTGATATGTTAAAAAAAATTCGAAAAGGATGTTGGATTGATGTTGTGAATCCGACGGATGAAGATATTGATTTTTTAACCCGTTCTTTTCATATGGATGCTAGTTTCATTGGATATTTGTTAGATGATGAGGAGCAACCAAGGATTGATTATGATGACGATGAAGATATTCGAATGGTTATTGTAGATGTTCCAGTACGTGAGAAGAGGAAAAATGCTTTTACTATTTCTACTAGTCCACTTGCTATTTTAATGATACAAGATTTGTATATAGTAACCGTTTCTCTTCAAGAATGTGAAATCTTAAAGAGTTTTAAACAGGGAAAGGTAAAAGATTTTTTTTCTTATAAGAAAACAAGATTTACGATTCAGATTTTATACCGCACGGCGACTCTTTATTTGCGATATTTAAGAATTCTCAGTAAGGAAATTGAAAAGGCTGAAAATAAAATGTTACATGCAACAAGTAATCGGGATTTGGTGAATTTATTAAACATTGAAAAAAGTCTTGTTTATATTACGACATCATTAAAGTCAAATGAAATGATGTTGGAAAAGTTTTTAAAGGGAAATTTTATTGTTTTTTATGAAGAAGATGATGAACTATTAGAAGATGCGATTATCGAAAATAAACAGTGTATTGAGATGGCGAATCTTTATCGTGAAATTTTAAAAAGTACTGCTGATTCTTATGCTACGATTATTTCTAATAATTTGAATGTTTCTATGAAATTTTTAGCTGGTATTACGATTGTTTTATCGATTCCAACGATTGTTTCTTCTTTTATAGGAATGAATGTACCACTTGGCTTTTTTTCTTCGTTTGATGGATCTTTTCCTCTTTTGATTGTTTTATCCTTATTATTTTCTTTGCTTGTTGCTTGGATTTTAAAGAAAAAAAATATGCTTTAATGAATTAGAGAAATCTTTTTAAGACTTATATCACTTTAAAGTTTTGATACTTCATTTGTGTTTATTATATGAAAGATGAAGTTTTTGTTTTAAAGAAAAAATACAGAATGTATTGTTTCTTTTTTTGTTTGGTATTCTTTTTGGTTTCTTCGCATAAGTTATAGTGGAAAAAAGGCATATTTTGTGGTATAATGTAGATAGAAATGGAAGTGAGTGTATGAGTGTTATTTGGATGATTGTCTTTGTTGTTCTTTCCTTTTTTGAACTAATCACTATTAATTTAGTATCTATTTGGTTTGCGATTGGTGCTCTTGCTAGTTTTGGTGTTAGTTTAATAACCGAAGATGCAACGATTCAAATTGCTGTTTTTGTAATCATTAGTTTTCTTAGTTTGCTTCTTACAAAGAGTTTTGTTAAGAAAGTTCGAACGAGGAAACCAGTTCCTACGAATCTTGATCGTGTAATTGGGAAAATTGGAATTGTTACAGAGGAGATTGCAAAATTAAATCCAGGAGAAGTCAAAGTTGATGGAAAACGTTGGACTGCGATTTCTAATAAAAAAATTGGTATTGGTAGTAAAGTAGAGATACTTTCTATAGATGGAGTAAAACTGTCCGTAAAAGAAGTAAAGGAGGAGGATTAATTTATGGGATGGGTAATTTTAATTATTCTATTATTAATTGTTGTTTTGGGGGTAAAGATTATTCCGCAATCAAGGGCAAAGGTTATTGAACGTTTGGGATCTTATCATGCAACTCTACAAACTGGATTACATTATGTAATTCCGTTTATCGATCGTGTGGCAAGTGATATTAGTTTGAAGGAAATTGTGAAAGATTTTGCCCCACAACCAGTGATTACAAAAGATAATGTTACAATGCAAATTGATACTGTTGTTTATTTTCAAATTACAGATCCAAAGTTATATACGTATGGTGTCGATAATCCAATTAGTGCAATTGAAAATTTAACTGCAACCACACTACGTAATATTATTGGTGATTTGGAGCTTGATCAAACACTAACTAGTCGTGATATTATCAATACAAAAATGAGATCTATTTTGGATGAAGCCACAGATCCTTGGGGAATTAAAGTGAATCGTGTAGAGGTTAAGAATATTATTCCGCCTAGGGATATTCAAGAAGCAATGGAAAAACAAATGAGAGCAGAACGTGAAAGACGTGAAAAGATTCTTCAAGCAGAGGGTGAGAAAAAAGCTGCTATTCTTATTGCTGAGGGTGAAAAAGAAAGTGCAATTTTAAGAGCAGATGCAAAGCGTGAAACTCATATTCGTGAAGCAGAAGGTGAAGCACAGGCAATTGTAAAAATTCAAGAAGCTACTGCTCAAGGAATTCGTCTATTAAGGGAAGCGAAAGCTGATGATTCTGTTTTAAAATTAAAGAGTTATGAAGCGATGGTGGAGGTTGCGAATGGGCAATCTACAAAAATTATTGTGCCAAGTGATTTACAAAATTTAGTAACTGCAGGTACTGTATTATCAGAAACAATTTCTAAAAAAGAAATAAAGAAATAAAAGTATTAATTTTTGAAATTGGCAGATACTATCAATGGTGATGGTTATGAGTAAACGTTGGTACAGAAAGTTGTATCGTTTGGGTAAGCGTTACTATGTAAATGTTCGAGAACATAAATAAAAGAGAATTATACGTTCTCTTTTTATTTTATTGATTTGTTATCTTTTTTCCTTGATAAGTGTTTCGTTTTACCATTTCTTTATCAATTTCATTTAAAACACAGAATTTTTTTAAAAGCCAAGTGGGTTCTACTAATTCTTCTTTTACGGGATCTCCTGTAATTCGGTGAATTACAATTTCTGGTCGTAATTGTTCTAATTGGCTAATGGTAATATCTACATATTCTTCTTTTGTCAGAATTGGAAATTTTTCTTTTTGATACATTTTTTCTAGTTGTGTGTCTTTGATAATGTGAAGCATATGAATTTTAATTCCTTGAATATCTAGTTTATTTACGTGTTTTATTGTTTCTAACATCATTTCTTTTGTTTCATATGGAAGTCCATTAATGATATGAACAATGACGTTAATATTTCTTTTTCTAAGGCTTTTTACCATTTCGTCAAAACAGTTTAAATCATGTCCTCGATTGATTAATTTGATTGTTTTTTCATGAATGGTTTGAAGTCCTAATTCTACGTTTAAAAAGGTTCTTTTGGACAAATCTTCTAGATAGGTTAGACATTCTTCTTTGATTGCATCTGGTCTAGTTGCAATATTTAATCCTACGACATTTTTTTGTTTGATAATGGGTTCGTATTTTTTCTTTAAAATATCAACACTTGCATAGGTGTTAGTATTTGCTTGGAAATATCCAATATATAGGGAATCTTTCCATTTTCTTTCCATGATTTCCTTTATTTCATTAAATTGAGTGATGATATCTTTTTGATAATTTCCAGCGTAATCTCCACTTCCAAGCTTTGAACAGTAAATACATCCTCCATATCCTTTGGTTCCGTCTTTATTTGGACAAGAGAATCCTCCGTTTAAACTGATTTTACATACTTTTTTCCCAAATTTTTGTTTATAGAAGTAGTCTAGTGTATGATAACGTTTATTTGTGTTTGTATATTGAAATTGATTGTTCATAAAATCCCTCGATTTCTATTATATCAGATGATTTGTGTATTTTTCTATATTTTAACGTTGTTGTTTTTTCTTAAATTCTATTTTATAATAATAATATTATTATAAGGAAGTGTATATTTATGTATTGTGAGAAGTGTGGCTCTATATTGATGGATGGGGAGTGTCCAAATTGTAAAGGAGATTTAACAAGAAAAAAAGGTGATAATAGGAATAGAAATATGGCAATTTTTGCTGTGATACTTTCTGTTTTATCGATTGGACTACTGGCTATTGGCTTTTCTGTTTTATCGAGCCCTAAGACAATTGTTTTACAAAGTGTTTCTAATTGGGGAAGCTTGTTAAAGTCTGGCTTTAAATCAAATGATACTAGTATTACGAAGAAAATTATGGAACATCATCAAATTCAGTTGGAGGAGTCTTTGTCATTAGAGATTGATCCTATATTAAATCTTGGTTTTGAAAAAGCAAATTTTAAGATAGATTATCGTGATGATCGGCAATTAAAAAAATCAAAGATTGATTTTGGTATGTTTCTTGATCAAAATGAACTCAATTTGGATGCTTTTATTGCTAGTGATAAATTTACTTTTAAAATAAAAGATGTTTTGGAAAAGTATTATTATTTTGATTTTTCTTATGTTTCATTTTTTAAGGATGTAGAAACAATTGATTCTAAAAGAATGATTGATATTATTATTGATAGTTTGAAGGATGGGATAGAGGAAAAGGATTTAAAAAAGTCTAAGGCAACGATTTTATTAGGAGATGATGCTAAAAAGACGAATAAGATTAGCTATGAGGTTACTTCAAAGAAATTAGTTCAGATGGTAATTGATATTTTAGAAAAAATCAAGAAAGATAAAGAATTAATTTTGTCTATTTCAGATTTTTATGATCAAGAGGAACTATTGATTTTGGTACAAATTGATCAAATGATTCAGTTATTAGAAGCAGAAAAAAATCAAAAATCTGAGACTTTGTTTTATTATAACGTATACTATTATGGATTTAATAATATCGTTATGGAAGAGTTTTCCTTAGATGATACAGCGCTACAGTATTATCATTACGGTGAGGTTCATGAGATAAAACTTGTTGATGTTAAAAGTAAGACAAATTATTTTACCATGAAGATGAAGAAGGAAAAAGAAAGTGTTGCTATTTCAGGATTTATTTTAACTTATGAATATCATGGAGTATTTGAGAAAAATGATCGCTCTACTTTACTGAAAATGGATTTTGATTTTGGTGAGAAGGGTGTTATTCATTTAGAGTTTACAGAATCTATTAAGGAGGAGAATGATATTTATCAAAGTCAGTTTGATATGACTGCTTATGGAAATTTAGTAGATATTGATTTAGGAAATGGAGTAAAAATTTCTTCTAATCTTCAGTATACTTTTGATCAAGAGGTGGATATCCCTGAGATTGATGATGCGATTAATGTTAATGAAATGACGGAAGAGGAGCAATTTCAATTCTTTGATTCTTTACACAATCATCCTTTCCTCTCCCCAATTATAGATTTCGTTTTTTTGGATTTTAATTCTTTAATGACAGGAGATTCTAATTTTTATAGTTCTGATGTTTAATTTGTTAGATGAAGCAAAGTGTTTGATGATTGATTTCATTTTGCTTTTTTTTTTGGTTAATTTATGATATTATTATTCTAGGATATTAGGATATACGTAGGGGTGATGTTATGAATACAAATTTGGAACAAGCGCATATGTCAGGTTCTGTAGAAAACTCTCAGAATTCCGCAAATTCTCAAACTTTTACTCCCCCTGTTTTAGTTTCCCAGAATGGAAATTCTTTAGAGAAGGAAGCGGTTTTAGAGGATGTTGATTTATTAGAGGATGATACTAATACTAGTTCTGAGAATTCTTCTACTGAAGGTAATTTATCTACAACGATTCCTCCGGTTTCAGTAGTTCCAGAAGTAGTATCACTGGTGGAAGTTCCTCCAGTTTCAGTAACTCCAGAAGTAGTACCACCAGTAGGAGTTCCTCCAGTTTCAGTAACTCCAGAAGTAGTACCATCAGTAGGAGTTCCTCCAGTTTCAGTAACTCCAGAAGTAGTACCACCAGTAGGAGT
>CANOYR010000011.1 GCA_947571655.1 uncultured Caryophanales bacterium | reverse complement strand
TTATTTTATGTAATAAGTATATAATAAAACTACTAAAATTTAAAATTAGTAGTTTTTCTATTCAACAATTATTCTAAATTTGAAATATACTATTTTAAAGTCCTAATGATAATGTAACATCTAATTTTTTAATATGGACTTTTTCTTGTTTTAACTGTGTACCAATAGTGATATTGGTATTTATTGTGTAATCAAAACTAATGATGTCTAGTGTTTTAAAATAATACGGTATATGTGTTCCGTAAGAGTATCAACTGAGGATCAAAGTAGATATGGACATAGTTTGGATGAACAAGAAGATAGACTTAAAAAACTATGTGATTATAAAGAATATGAAATATATAAAGTGTATCGTGAAGAAGGCGTTTCGGCAAAAAGCATGAAAAGACCAATGTTTCAAGAAATGATACAAGATATGAAAGATGGAAAGATTAATAAAATAATAGTTTATAAACTAGATAGATTAACTCGTTCTATTCAAGATTTAGAAAGTATTTGTAAGATGTTAGAAGAATATAATTGTAGTTTAGAAAGCATATCAGAAGATATTAATACAGATACAGCAACTGGTAAATTCTTTATTAGAATAACTACAATACTTGCACAACTAGAAATTGAAAGATGTTCTGAAAGAACTAAATTTGGTATGATTGGTGCGGCAAGAAAAGGTCATATTTCAGGGCAACCACCACTTGGCTATACTAAAAATGGAAAAGATAAAACAATTGTCATTGATGAGGTTGAAGCAGAAGTTGTAAGAAGAATATTTAGACTCTATTTAGATGGTATGTCAGTATGTTCTATATGTAAATTATTTAAAGAAGAAAATTTATTAAATAGAAGATGGCCTACTACAACAGTAGATAAAATACTATCTAATCAGTTATATATTGGTAATGTAGTTCATGGAAAAAAAGATAGTAAAGAAATTCAGGTGTTTGAGGGAGTTGTTCCTGCAATTATAGATAAAACTAACTTTAAAATGGTTCAAAAGCGAAAAGAAAAGAATTTAAAGAATTATACTAGAAAACATTCATTTATCTTTATGCAAAAAGTTAGATGTCCTAAATGTAATAAAATTATGGGTGGAAGTTCTAGTACAAGTAAAACTGGAAAGAAACATTTTTATTATCAATGCTCTCATTGTACTTTGAGAATTAGCGAAAAGAAAATTGAAAAAACTATACTTAAATTTTTAAATGATATGTTAGATTTCTTCTTAATTATTGATAATTCGTTTAAACCTATAATGAATAAAGATACTTCTAATGAAATAATAAAATATGAAAATAAATTATTAGAATTAGAAGAAAAAGATAAAAGAATTAAAAAAGCATTTGTTGATGGCTTACTAGAACCAAACGATTTACAAAAAGAAATTAAAACATTAAATTCAGAAATAGATATTGTGAAAAATAAAATAAATGAGTTAGAAAAAATACAAAATTCACTAGATTATAAGCAAGATATTAATACATTTTTTAATCTAAAAGAAATTGAAAAAATAAAAATAAAATCAGATTATGTGAAACAAAATAATCTATGGATGGAATTAACACAAGAACAAAAACAATATATTATTAATAAATATATTGATGAGTTTGAAGTTAAAATTGATAAAGAACATAATGTAACAATTACTAATATTATCTTCAATAAAAATGAAATTGAGAATATTGGTTATATGTTTAGAAATGATTGCTTTGATATGATTATTAATGTTGAAGATAGAGATTTAATTATTTCTAATTATAAAAATAAAGAAGAAACTGAAAACTATATTAATACATTAAGAAACTTTTATAATGTAAAAGAAACAGAAATTGAGGGAGAGTTATTTGATATAAATGAGTTTAGTTTTGATGAAGTAATACAAATAATTCCACAACAAAAAAAGAATAAATTTGAAAAAAATAAATTTAAAATATTACAAATTGAAGCGTGAGATTTGCTTCTTTTTTAGTTTAAGGGGGGTTGATAATTATGAATTATTTTTTTAAATTTTTAATACCACAACTAATGAAATATTTTCATAATGATAAGGAATTATTATTAGAATTTATTCCAAAAGTTATAGAAGAAAATTATAAAAATGAGTTAGAAATTGAAGTTAATAAAAATAAGCAAAATAAGATTTAGTATTACCCTTGTAATAATAAGTTAAGCTATATATTTAAAGATATTTATATTAAATAGTAATACTAAAAATATAGAATTGTAATACTTTTCGCAAGTGCGAAAAGGTTCGTGGTGCACCAAAAATCATCTTAAAACCTTTATTTATAAGGTAAAGATGATTTGGTGGTGCATTCCCATATCCTGTTGTTATTAAAAAAGTTTCTTAATTTAGAAATGGAGGTGAAAAAGATATATGAAAAAATTAAAAATATGTAGTATAAAATTTGATGAAATTGATTTGAAACATTTAGATACATTAATGAAAAAATTTAAACTAAAAAATAGATCTGAAGTAATAAGAAAATGTATAGATTTAGCTATGTATCAAGAATCAAGTTTAGATATGATGAATGATATAGATTCTAAATTAAATAGATTACTTTATAGAGAAACATTTACTAAAAAATTACTAGCACAATTCTTTGTTAATATGGGCTTTGCCAAAAATATTTCATTAGAAAATGATAGATGCTATCAAGAATTTTTGGATGCAAATAATAGATATAGAGATAATTTTATAAATTAAATAGATTAAATCTTTAAATTATGGTAGAATAATCACTACGAGGGGGGGAAAATAATTTGAATAAAATAATAAGTAAAAATATAAAAAATAATACTACTTTTGAAGATATAAAACATATCGATGAAAATGGCTATGAATATTGGAATGCTAGAGAATTAATGATGGCACTAGAATATAGTAAATGGGAAAACTTTCATAAGGTTATAAAAAATGCAATGGTAGCTTGTGAAAATAGTAACTATAATATAGTTGGATGTTTTCCTGAGGTCAGGAAAACATCCAAAATGCCCAATGGCGGAGTAAAAAAAATATTAGATTACAAATTGAATAGATATGCTTGTTACTTAATTGTTCAGAATGCTGATCCAAGAAAGGAAGTAGTTGCTTTAGGTCAAACCTACTTTGCAATACAAACAAGAAAACAAGAAATAAATGAAAAAGAATATAGTGAGTTAACAGAAGATGAAAAAAGATTTTATCAAAGAAACTTAACCAAAAAAGGAAATTATTCGTTGAATCAAATGGCTAAAAATGCTGGAGTTAAGAATTATGATAAATTTCACAATTATGGATATAAAGGATTATACAATGGTGAAACGGCAGATGATATTGCTAAAAGAAAGAAACTTAGATATAGAGAAGATATATTGGATAACATGGGTAGTGATGAATTAATTGCAAATTTATTTAGAATTTCACAAACAGAGCAAAAATTAAAGAAAGAAAATATTAAAACTGAGAAAGAAGCAAATAAAGCTCATTATGAAGTAGGTAGTAAAATAAGAAAAACAATAAAAGAACTAGGTGGAACAATGCCTGAAGAATTACCAACTCCTAAAAAAAGTTTAAAGGAATTAGAAAAAGAAAGAAAACAATTAGAAATTAAAGTGAAGAATAAAATTGATTAGATTTCAATAATTAAAAAGAAAGAAAATTATCTTTTATATTATTTATGATAGGTGTTTATTAAATTTAGGAGGTGCTATATGTCTAAAATTAGTAATGTTCTTACTATGCTTGAATATTTAAGTTCAGGAAGAAAATATAGTATAAAAGAGTTATCAGAGAAACTAGAAGTTACTCAAAGAATGATTAGAGTTTATAAAGAAGAAATAGAAAAAGCTGGGATTTTTATTGATACTATTAAAGGGCCTTATGGTGGTTATGTATTAAATCAAAATATAAATGTTCCTAAAAGATTTATAACACCAAATGCTATAAATATTAAAAACAAAGATTTATTTAACTTAATTAATAGAGCTATAAAAGAAAAAAGAAAATGTTTTATAGAGTATTATTCTAAAGATGAGAAAAGTGCTTCAAAAAGAACTATTCATCCCTATGATTTAATTCTTTTAGGAAATGAATGGGGAGTTGCCGCTTACTGTGAAAAAAAGCAAGAAATAAGACATTTTTACATTAATAGAATTAAATCAATAGAAATTTTAGAAAATTTTTATAACTGACATATATATTACCTCTTCTTTTGTTATTCTATAACTAGAAAAAGGAGAGATTTTATTATGATAAATCACAAACATACTGAAGAAACTGAAATTAATTTTTCAAAAATTGAAGAAAGATTATTACAAATAAATGATCCTAATTTATTTACCAATTTTGGGTTTAGTAGACAAGCAGGATATTTATTTAGAAATGTTCCTACATTAATTGTTGCAACTGGAGGTTCTAAAGCTGTAGCTTATTATCTTAAAATGTTCTTAGAATCAAGAGAAACTTTATGTGAGGTAATCGAACCAAGAGATTATTTTTATAAAGGAAATATTAATCAATTTAAAAATTTAATTGTACTTTCTAGTAGTGGCAAGTCAAATGGAGTATTAGATATACTTAGAGATTTCCCTGGCAGTGGGTATTTAATTACCAGTGAATATGTCCATCAAGAAGATGATTACACACATGACTCAGGTTATTTCAAAAATGAATCAGCATCTTTATTTGATATTCTTTATTGGAGTAATGGTAAATATAAAGAACGAGAAAAAAGTTTTATTTCAATTATTCCTACACTTGCACCCATGTTAATGTTTTTAGAACTAAGTATATTAAAAGAAGAAAAAAAGTCGGAATTATCAAGCGAAGATTTGGCAAAAATAAATGAGAAATTGAAACAATTATTAGAAAAAAGTAAAAATCGAATTAATAATCTTGACTTCAATTTCAAAGATACAAATTTAATCCAAATTATGTCAGGGTATGACACAACTTGTTCATCTTCTATTTTAGAATCTAATATGATAGAAACAGGAACTTCTGGTGTTGTTGTTCATGATAAAGGGTCATATTGTCATGGTAGAAGCAATTTACTATTTCAAAATCCTGAAAGTCCTATTATTTATTTAACACATCAAATGAAGAACTTAGATAATGAATTATTACCAATATTAACACAAGAATATCCTAATATTTTCTTATTTCACACTTTAGATGAAGATGTAAGCATATTTTGGAAAGAATATTATTTAGCTTTACAAATGTATTTTTTATCTAAAAAAGTAGCAGAAGATAAAGGTATCAATCTTACAATGCCTGAATATAATCCACAAGTAGTAAAAAAATTATATAAATATAAAGGAGAAATGTAATATGGAAAACTTAACTTATATAACTGGAAATTATGGTAAATATGTTTCTGTAAAAGAAAAGTTTGAAAATGCGGGAATCACAATAGATTATTTTAAATGTGATTTAGAAGAACCAGATATTAATGATATAGAATTTATATCAAAAGAAAAAGCTAGGCAATCATTTGAAATATTAGGAACACCTGTTTTTGTTGCTGATTCTGGTTTTTATATAGAAGATTATCCTAGCAATCCTGGATATCCTGGTGCTTTTGTTAAAAGAAGTGGTATTTCATCAAATATTGTAGAGCTATTAGAAATAATGAAACAAACTCAGAATAGGAATTGCTATTTTCTTGATTGCTTAACATTCTTTGATGGCAATGATTATTTTCAATTCTTCGGAGTTAGCAAAGGTACACTTTCACATGAAATAAGAGGAGAACAAAACAAAAGAGCTAAATCAAATTTATGGTTTGTGTTTATACCAATGAATTGTAGTAAAACTTTAGCTGAAATGTCAGATGAAGAAAGAAATAATAGACCTGATAATAGAACTAGTGCTACAGATGAATTTATAGAGTGGTATATAAGTAATTATAAAAATTCAAAAAGATTGGTAAAAGATATGAATACTAACTAATGTCTTATATTAGAAACTTCAAGAAATATAAACAAAAATTTAAAATATATTGTTTGATAAGAAAATTGGCGTTATAATTTATACATCAAATACAAATGAGTTGTTTAATATTTGGTGTGCATAACCCTATTGGTAATCGTACCATTGAAATAAATTCTCACATACCAAAAAATGGTTTGTGAGTTTTTTTTCTATACTCATAATATAAGTATTATTATTCTTTTAAATGCTTAAAGATAAATAAAATCTTTGGTACTTCTATAAAAAATATATTTTATGAAAAGATTATGAATCTAATAAACTTTATTAAAATCTTTATAACCAATATCATATTATGATATACTTAAAATAATTTTAATAGAAAAACAGAATTTTTAAATAGCACATAAGTAACTAAAAAATGAGGAATATAGACTTGTAAAAGAAGTAAATAATAAATGGATTGTAGTAGAATTTAAAATTGATGAATAAAAATGAACAATAAACGATGTATCATAAAAAATATAAGAAAATTAAGAATAGAATTATGATAACTCCGTTCAATAATAAATAGATTGAACATAAGGTTTAAATTGGTATTGATTAACAAAAATTTTAAGGAGATGAAATTTATGATTCTCAATGTAAGTGGTAGAACAGATATTGTAGCATTCTATTCCAAATGGTTTATGAATCGTTATAAAGAAGGCTTTGTAGATGTTAGAAATCCATTCTATCAGAAACTAGTAAATAGAATTTATTTTAAAGACGTCGATTTAATCCTATTTTGTACAAAAAATCCCATTCCCATTTTAGAAGAATTAACAGAAATTAACCATCCAATTCTATTTCATGTGACTTTGACTCCTTATAAAAATGACATAGAACCTAATGTTCCATGTAAAAAGAACATAATTGAAGCAATAAAAAAACTATCAGACATCATTGGAATTGAAAATTTATATATTCGGTATGATCCAATATTAATTAATGATAAATATACAGTGGAATATCATATAAAGGCTTTTGATAAATTATGTACTTTATTAAATGGATATGTAAAACACTTGATTATTTCCTTTATGGATGATTATAAAAACGTTAGAAAAAATAAAAATATTCTGAATAATAAATTATTGAAAGAAGAAGATTATGAGAAAATTGGTAAAAACTTCAGTAAGAGTGCAAAAAAAAATGGAATGACTGTCCAAACTTGTTTTGAAGATAGAAACCTAATCGAATATGGTTTCAAAAAAGAAGATTGTCTGTCTCACGAACTTGCTTTTAAAAAGACTTTAAAAACATATAAAAATTGGACTGCCCGAAAAGGAAAAAAATGCAATTGTGTACAGATGGTTGATATAGGAGTTTACAATTCATGTCAACATTTTTGTAAATATTGCTATGCAAATTATGATGAAAAAAAAGTAAACGATAATTTTTCCCACCACATAGAAGATTCTACCTTATTAATAGGAGCATTAGAAAAAGAGGATATAATAAAAAGAAGAACAAAATAAAGAGGTTCAAAAAGTGAACAGATAACAATAAAATTCATATAGTATGGTAGGAGGAAATTATGGATTATATTATAAAAAATGGCATTGGAAGCAAGAATACAGCTTTAAATACTGAAAAAGGAATTTCCCTCGCCTTATCCAATAAAGACCTATCTGGAATTAGTTTAAATCTCAATATGACAAAAGATCATCAAATTGTAATTGCAACAGGGGATACTCTAAAAAAATTTCCCAATATTAAAATTAAAGATTCAACTCTAAGACAATTAAAAAATTATAATATTGGAACAAGAGTAAATCCAGAACAAATTATGACATTAGAAGAAACACTTCACCAATTTCAAAATGATCTAAAATCATTCATCTTCACAATGGGGGAGCATGGAAAAGATAACAAACGATTTGTAGAGGAAGTAACCAAGATAATTAATAAGTATCCAAATAGCAATCTTTATCTTAAGAGTTCAAGTTCAGAAATAGTACTATACTTAAGAGAATTCGCTCAATTTGCCAAAATCGGGGCAATTCTAATAGACACAAGCCCTTACTTTTTAAAGCAACAATTAGATTTCTACTCATTAGCAGGTCCTAGCTTATGCCCTTATTGGTCAAAGCAGAAATCTGAGGAAAAAACTCTTTTAATGGTAGAAAATGTAATGAATGAAGATGAGGCAATTGATACCATTCAAGAAACAAAAGATTTCTTAAAAAAAATGTACATGATTGTAAACGATATTGATATTTTTAATTCTATTTATGACCCATGTCAAAAAGAATTAGAAACAATAGAAGGAATCAATAAAACGAATTGATTCTTTTTTCTTTGTCCATCTAACTGAACTATGATATAATATCAATAGAAAAGTAGGGTGATTGAAGTGAAAAAAACTTGGATTCTAATTTTAACTCTTTTCCTATTCATTTTTCCAATCCATGGATATGCGATGAATGAAGTAAATGTTTATTTCTTTTATAGCGATGATTGTAATTTTTGCAGTCAAGAAAAAGCCTATTTAGAAGCACTAAAACAAAGATATCCCAATATGAGAATTTATAAATATGAAATATCTAGTGATGCTAACCTTAGCTTAATGAATCAGGCAAAGGCTATATATGAAGTAACAGAAAGTGGAGTTCCGTTTACAATTATTGGTGATAAGACCTACTTAGGGTTTTCCCAAAGTAAAAAATCACAAATGCAAAAAAATGTATATGAATATTCCCTAAAAGAATATGAGAATAAATTTGGAACAACGATTTTAAATATTGGATATCGTACAGATTTAGAAGGAAATCCTATCGAATATAAGGAAAATGACGACTATACAATTGAAGAAATGGGACCAATACAAACTTCTTCTACCAATACCCAACAAAAACCATTAAATTCAAAATATAGAGCAAGTATCATACTGATTTCTATTGGAACTGTGATTGGACTTGCTACAATTTTAATTATGATTTATGAAAGGAGACACCGCATATGATGATATTCTTTATTGGAGGAATTATCATTTTTTCTATTATAACTATTGTTTGTATTTTTTTATTAATTCGTCTGTCTAGTAAAGAAAGCCAGTTTATGGAAGTATCCAACCGTTATTTAAAAGACATCGGAAAAAATTATAACAGAGATAAATTTGCGATGGCTATCTATGAGTTATATCGAGATATCATTGATGGAGTACAAAAAGAAAGATATGAATTTCTAAAAGATGTTCTATCAGACAATATTTATAATAATTATTTAAGAGAAATTAAAATAAGTAAAGATCGTCAAATAAAAAATATTGTTACCGATATAAAGCCAGTCTTTTCTCGTCTAATCAGTCTGATTAATAAAGATGGTACAGAAATTGCGAAAGTATGGATGAAAATATCATTTATTGAATACATGTTAGATATGTCTCCACAAACAGGAAGTCAAGAAAAAATAGGAAATGAAAACAGAGTCATTGGAGGAAGCAAAACAAGAAGATTCGAAAAGGAATATATAATTACCTTAGTAAAGAGACATACTCCAAAAGAAAGCGTTGCATGTCCAGCTTGTGGTTATATAACCGATATTATTCTAAGAAATCAATGTATTCGGTGCGGTTCTAACATTGTTAATAGAAAATTTCATTGGGTAATCATTGCGAAAGAAGACAAGCCACTATCAAGATAAATAAAAACTACTGAATCATGAATCAGTAGTTTTTTAATATAGTTCATTTTTTAACAATTCAATATTACTAGTCATTAAAGAAATATAATCTTCTCCAGTATCTCGTTCCGTATCTGTAATATTATCTAAAACCTTATATTTAAAAGTTTCTACTTTTGTTTGTGCAATTAATTCTTTGATAATTTCATTAGACTCTGTTTTATCTAAAAGAAATAAATGTTTAACCTCTCCGTTTAAAATCATTTCCTTTACATCATTAAATGTTTTTTCAGATACTGCATTATTTTGATTATCTAAAGAAATTACTGTGAATCCATATTTTTCTAAAAATAAAAGGGAATCACTATTTACAACAATTGTTTTTCTAGCTGCATTTTGTGCAGTCAATCGAATTTCAGCATCCAACTCAGATAACTCAATTTTAATATTTTGATAAGCCTCATCAATTTCCTTTTTTAAATAATTATTGGTAATATATTCATTCAAACCATTCCTAATATTTTGACTAATCATTAATAAATTAGATGGATTAAGCCATAATTCTTCTTCTCCATAAGTCGTTTCCATTCCAGAGGTTGCATCAATAATCATCATATTTTTGTTCTTTTCTAGTAATTCTAATGCTAAATTTTTATCGTTTCCCAACCCACTGTAAATAAACAATTCCTTTTTACTATAATCGCTAATAATTTTATCACTTAAATCATAATTTTTAATATCTGTTCCATCAGGATAAATAGAAGTAACTAAAGAATGACTTCCATATAAATAATTGGCAATATATTCATATGGATAGGCAGTGGTTACCACCTCAATTCCTTCTAAATTATCCTTTTTTAAACATCCTGTACATAAACAAAGTATTAAAAATATACTAAAAACTAATTTTCCCTTTTTCATTTTTTTCTCCTTTTTGTGGCACAGGATCATAACCAAACCCTCCCCACGGATTACATCTTAAAATTCTTTTAATCATTAAAATAGACCCTTGAAAAGCCCCGAATCTTTGAATTGCTTCAATTGCATAATTAGAACAAGTAGGCTGAAACCTACAGTTATTATGCCAAGGTCCAGGAATCAATTGATAGATTTTAATCCATCCAACAAGTAGGTACTTCATACAATTCACCATAAAACTATTCTACTATTTTTTTGAATTCTTTACAACAGATTCTTTTTCTTTTGAAACGATTTAAAAAAAGAAAATAAAATTTATAATAAAAATAAAATGAGAAGAAAGCGATTCTTGACAGTGATTATGGTTTTAGTTAAAATAAACATCATTAAAGGAGGGAGAAAGGATGTTTGAACTTAAATTTGAAACAATGATGGAAAAAATAGAAGAGGAAGAAAAACGAACCTTTTTAGAAGATGTTAGAAAAAGTCAAATTTGCGAAGTGATTGAATCTTTAAAAGAAGAAGAATTTGAAGGATTACAGAAAAGTATAGAAGTATTTTTTGAAGAAATAGAATTTTTATATAAAATTGTAAGAAATGGAATCAAGGAAGGATACACAAGTCTACAAATACTAAATCAATTAGAAGAGGTTTATCTAAATTCTCAAGAAGTCAATTATCAATATCGACGATACTATAGAAATTTAGTTAGATATATAAAAAAATCAAACATCAATCACTCAAAAAAAACTAGAAAAAATGAGATTGACTTTATAGAAAAGATGGAACGACCATTTTGGGAACTAAAAAATGAAGTTCATAAATCCATTCTTAATAGAAAAGACTTAAAATTAAGAATTCAAGAAAACAGTAATCAAGAAGTAGAAGATGCGAAAAGGAATGTTACTCTATGTGAAGAAATCAAAGAAGAACTTCGAAAAATTGAAAAATATCCATCAGAGAGAAATACAACGAATAAACAGATAGAAGAGCAATTACTAAATCGTATTTATCAATTGGAAGATACTCCTGCATTAAAAGAAAGCTCCTTAAAAATAATAAACCAATTTTTAGAAGAAGAGAAAAAAGACTCATCAAAAATAAAAGAAATTAAAGGAATCAATAGTGAGTTATCAGACCACAAATTTCATATCTGTTCTCTTGGAAGTGGATGTGATACTTATCTAGATAAAACAATTCAACTTTTAGACCAATTATTAACTAGTGATATGAGTACCAATACAAAAAAGAAAATCACTCAAGAAAAAGAATCTCTAATAAATATTAGAAACAAAAAGAAATTTTTAAGACGTTTCATTTACCTAACCAATTATTTTAGTTTTAAATATACTAGAGGTGGTATCATCGCTACAATACTAGAGAGAATAAAGCTTGTAATCATCCAAGAAGATAGAAATATCCAAAAAGCAAGAATGGAAAAAATTCAAAAATTAACAGATGAAATTTTGTTAGAAGAAATGAAAAATAATCAAAATACCATTTTAGAATTAGATTTCAAAGAAAAAGTAATTCCATTTGATTGTTTTAATAAAGAGCACTTTATAAAACAAATCATAGAGAAAAAGGATATGCTTTATTTAAGAAAAATTTTCTATGATTTTTATCTACCTATTTTTGAAGCAAAAGAAGGAGCCGAAGGAAAAATAAAATTACTTAAATTTTTAAATGAAGAAGAAACAATAGAAACAATCAAAACGACTGCTATGAAAGCAAGAACAAATCAAAACAATTTATTTACAAAAACAGTGAATCAAGAATATACAGATTTGTATCGAAGAATGAAAAAGACACGAGCAATTACAGAAGACAATATGATCAATACGATTATAGAATCAAAAGTTCTTACCTATAAGAAAAGATTTTAGTTCTCTTCTTGATAAATTAATTATTTTGTAGTACCATATTTATAGATTTAGAATCGACAAATAAAAAAACTATGAAATAGAGGAAAACAATGGAAAAATTATTTAAAAAATTAGAAATTGAACCAAAAAATAAAAAACTTTATCAACTTGCTTTTTCACATTCTTCCTATGTTCATGAAAATCATTTAAAAAATGATTATGAACGTTTAGAGTTCTTAGGAGATGCTGTTTTAGAGTTAGTAATCAGTGATTATCTTTATAAACATAAAAATATGAAAGAAGGAGATATGACCAAGATTAGAGCAAGCTATGTTTGTGAAAATGCTTGCTTTACTTATGCTTCTGACTTACAATTTAGTAATTATATTAAGGTAGGACATGGAGAAGAACAAGAAGGAGGACGCTTTAAAAAAGTAATCTTAGCCGATATCTTTGAGGCCTTTATGGGAGCTATTTATCTAGATTTAGGATATGAAACAGTTCGAAAAACCATTCTAAAAATTATTGTGCCTTACATAGAAAACCCAGAAATTGTATTTTTTAATGACTACAAAAGCTCACTTCAAGAATATATTCAAACAGAACAACGAGGATTAAAATACGAAACGATAAAAGAAGAAGGACCAGCTCATAACAAACAATTTACTGTAGAAGTAAGTGTAGATGGTATTATTTATGGGATCGGTAGTGCTCATAGTAAAAAAGAAGCAGAACAAGAAGCAGCAAAAAATGCTCTAGAAAAACTAGCAACAATTGATTAAAATAAAATTATGGGTTATAATAGAAAAGTATTTCGGGGGATTTTAAAATGAGGCAATCTTTTGATTCATTTACAGACTTAAAAATAAAAGTAACATCATCAATTTTTTTATTTCAAATGCTAAAAGAATACGTAGTTAGAATGATTTTAACAAATAAATGGATTTTAAAAGATCCAAATTTAGATGAGGATTTCTATCATTTACAAGAAGCAATCACATTCAGTGAAAAGGATTTAGAAGATCTTTTAAAACAAATAGTTTTTTTAGAAAAATATTCTGTTTTTTTTCCTGTAACTGACTTTCAAGATGAATTTTTTTGTATTCAAGAAAATATATACTTAGAAGTAAAATATATAATTAACATGATTGATTATATAGAATCCTTAAAGAAAATTTCTGATTCTAATCGATTAGAAGAAATAGGAAATTGCTATTTTCAAAAAAAGGAAAAATATTTAGAGTCAATGAATTTTAATCATTATCAATTAAAAAAAATAAAAAAAGAAAGGAGTGAAGAGCACCTTGAGTAAAATTAAAATATTTAGTTTAGGTGGTTTAAATGAAAACGGGAAAAATATGTATGTAGTCAATGTGGACAAGCATATTTTTGTTTTCGATGCGGGATTAAAATACGATAATAATAAAATGTTAGGAGTAGACTATATTGTTCCTAATATTGATTACTTAAAAGAAAACGAAAAAAATATTGAGGGAATTTTTATAACACATGGGCATGAAAGTAATATGGGAGGAATTAGTGATGTGTTATTATCACTTCCAAATGTTCCAGTTTATGCAACCAAATATACAATGGAAATTATAAAACGTGATTTATTAGAAGCAGGAGTTGAAAATGCAAAATTAAGGGAAATAAGACCCCATTCCAAATTAGAATTTGGAAAAGATTTATCATTATTTCCAATTAGTGTGACTCATTCTATTCCAGATGCTGTATGTTATGTTTTATATACGAAAGATGGTGCGATTTGTTATACAGGAGACTTTGTTTTTGATTCTACTATGATGGGACATTATAAAACAGATATAGGAAAACTTGCCTATGTTGGAAAGCAAGGAGTTCTATGCCTTCTTTGTGAGTCTTTTTATGCAGAAAAAGCAGGTCATACCTCGCCAAATAACCGTGTTCGTGGCGTGATTCGAGAAGTATTTAATCATAACGAAAATAGAATTATCGCAACGATTCTACCAGCTCATATTTATCGTGTTCAAGAGATATTTAATGAGGTTATGAAAACCAAAAGAAAAATTGTCGTGATGGGAAAACGTCTTCAAGATTTAATTCACAAATCAATTGAAATGAACTATTTAACAATTGATATCAATCGAATTGGTGATTTATCAAATCTTAATGATAAGGGAGTTATCGTATTAATTTCTGATGAGAAAGAAAAGCCATTTGCTAATTTAGAAAGAGTGGTGAAAGGCTTTGATAAATATATCAAACTTCGTGAAACCGATACAATTTTTATCACAGAACCTAGCTATGAAGGAATTGAAAAAAGACTGGCAATAGTTATGGATGATATTGCAAGGGCAAATATTAATGTTGTATGCTTATCTAGTAAAAAGCATTTGCTACATCATGCTTCAAGAGAGGATTTAATGTTAATGATTAACCTAATGAATCCTAAATATTACTTTCCTGTTAAGGGAGAATACCGTCATCAATATATGAATGCAACAATTGCGGAAGAACTTGGAATTCCAAAAGAAAACATTTTATTAAAACAAAATGGAGATATTGTAGAATTTGAAAATGGTGTTTTAATTGATAACAAAGAAAAAATAACAGTGGGAGAAATCCTAATCGATGGAAAAAGTAATGGAGATATTGGAGAATTAGTTTTAAAAGATAGAGAAATGCTTGGAGAAAATGGAATTGTCATCATCAGTGCAACTCTAAATAGAGCAACTAAGAAAATTTTAGCAGGACCAGAAATTTTAACAAGAGGATTTATCTATGCAAAAGAGCATCAAGATGTGATAGAAGAATCAAAAAATCGTTCATTGGAAATCATTGAAAGAAATATCAATTTTGAGCAACATCGTGTAGATTATACAAAAATAAAAAACGAAGTTCGTGAAACTTTAGGAAAATATTTTTACAAAGAAACGGAATGTAAACCAATGATTATTACAGTAATTCAAGAAGTGTAAAAGAAACGAATGAATCGTTTCTTTTTTCTTGAAAAATCATAGAAATTATAGTATGCTATGGAAAGTCTATAAAAAGAGGGGATTCTATGGAGTACTTTGTAAATGGAAAAGTTATTAGGATTGAAGAAGATGAAAAGCCATTTTCTTTTGGTTCTGAGGGAAAGTTATACAAACGTGAAGAAACACTTTATAAAATCTATTATGAGGAAGATTTACGTCTTCATCAAGAAAAATATGAGTATCATGCCCTGTTATCTACATTAAATACTCATCAAATTAATTTACCAATTTATTTGATATATCAAAATAATGATAACTTTACTTATGCAGGATATGTAGTTAAAAAAATTAATCGAAGAAAAAAAAGACCTTATGGTGCGACAAAAATGGATGGGAAATCATTTATTCAAAATTTAAAAATATGGAGTAATGAATCCAAATTTCTCGCTACTAATTATATTTTAATGGCAGATGTAGGTTTTCATAATTATGTATATGATGAGGACAAAGAAAAAATGATGATTGTTGATCCTGGAAAATATCAGAGTAATTCTGCCTTTACAATAGAACAATATTTAAGATACAATCAAAGAGCAATTGAAGCATTAACAAAACAAATTTTAATTCAAGATATGAATCAATGTAATGAAATTAGAAAAAGAAAAAATGAACTAATTATGAAAAAAATAAATAAAGAAATAGGCTCTAATTCAATTATACCATATTTAGAAAAGCAATTAAATCGTGGAAACTATGAAACAGTAGAACAATATCTAATTGAAAAAGCACGTTATATTCGCTAATTTTAAATAGTTCGACAAAATCCCTATTGTAAATAAGTATACTTATGTTATAGTAAAGACAGGTGATACTTTTGAAAAGGAAAAAAGTAATCGTTCCTATTGTTTTATTTTTTATGATGGTGTTCTGTTTTGCTGGAATTGCTATAAGACATCAAATAGAATTAAAAGAAAAACAAAAGGAACAAGAGAAAATACTTTCTGAAATAAAAAACTCTTTTTCCGAAGAAGTTCGGACCTCTTCCAAAAAGAAAATCTATCAAAAGAAGCAAAATGGATACCAAGAAGTAGGATTTGTAGAAACAGGAATCTTTCTACCATTAGAAAAAACAAAAATTAACACCTTTGAAGATATTTACTTCAAAATAAAAGATTTAAATTACTATATTGATTACAAAAATTTAGAAAAAATTTCTCATATAGAGGACACATCTTTAAGAAACTTTATTGCTACTAAAAAATTAACAACTGAAAAAACAGAGCTATATAAAGAAGATTCACTTGTACTTTCTTTACCAGAATCTTTAGTATTTGACGTATTATTGACAGTGAATGAAGATTACTACGTTTCATTTTTAGGAGAAATCTATTCTATAAAAGGTCATTTTACTTTAGAAGATAAGGAAACAACCACACTTCTACAAAAATTAAGTGTTTTTCAGTTTACAGAAGATATATCGAAAGAAAAAATAGAAGAAGTAATGGAAATTTTAAAAGAAAAAGGATATACTTCTCTTACAAAAACAGAGTTTTCTAATTGGGTAAATGGAATAGGTAGTTTATCAGAAAAAAAGATATTTTTCATTGGAAATGAATCTCAAAAAGAAAAATGGAAAGATCTCCTAGACAAATATGCCTTTTCTATGGAAACAAATTTAGAACCTTATTATTTCCATGAAGGAGATCAGCAAATTAAAATAGGAGATTCGACCCACTATCATTATCTAATTTCCAATACTACGACAAAAGAAAGAATAGAGGAAATGCTTTCTGGAGTTCCTAAAAAGGTGGAACAACCAAAAACAAACGAAGAATCTGTAGCAGTGTTAAATTATCATTTCTTTTATGATGCGAATACAGAGGCTTGTACAGAGAGTATTTGCATATCAACTGAAAATTTTAGGAAGCAACTAAGTTATCTAAAGGACAATGGTTATAAAACATTAACAATGCAAGAATTTTATGATTGGAAAATGGGAAATCTGGTGATTCCTGAAAAGTCTGTTTTATTAACAGTCGATGACGGGGCGATGGGAACTGATACGCATTTACCGGCCATTTTAGAAGAGTATCAAATGCATGCGAGTTTATTCTTAATTACTGGATGGTGGGATATTTCAAAATATCAGAAAACACCATACTTAGAAATTTATTCTCATGGAGATGAACTTCATCATAACAATTATTGTAAGGAATCGAATTGTGGTTATAAACCGTTATTATTATCGAAAGAAGAAATCGTTGCTGACCTTAATTTGTCTCTTTCAAAAGGGGTTGGAAAACTTGCTTTCTGTTATCCATTTTACCAGACGAGTAAAACTCTAGAATCCGCCATCAAAGAAGTTGGAATCCCTCTTGCTTTTGCGGGAGGAAATAAAAAAGCCACGAAAAGTGTATCAAATTATTATATTCCTCGTTATGTGATTTATAAGAAAACAAGTTTAAATCAATTTATTAATATGATATCGTAGGAAAGTACTTAGATTTCCTTTAGAATTCCTTGAAAATATTACTTTTTTGTGTTATAATAAGACACGTTGAAAGGCGGGGGTTCGATGAAAATTAAAAATTTAAAAGTGGCGGTTACTGCAACAGCGCTTGGTGGTATTTTACTTGGTGTAAGAGCATTTAATCATTATAATGACACATTCAACCAAAGTTGCACAGAAATGGTTATGGATTTAGGTAGAATCGAAGATAACATAGATGAAATCAAGAACAATCTTGAAGATTTAGAGAAAGTGATAATGCAACACCATGAGTATCTAGAAAGTCTTAAGGAAGATTCTAGTGAAACAGAAGAAGAAAAAACAGTAGAGGAAGAAGTAGAAGAACTACTAGAAAAATCTCCTAAATATAAAAAAATCGCAGAGTATGTATCAGAAATTACGGAAGAAGATGTGGAAGACTATGTAAAGGAAGTGCTAGACTTCTATGAAATTACTACAAAAATTAATACCTTCCGCTTTAATCCAAACAATCTTCAAGAAGCAGAAAAAAGAATTAAAGAGTATGCAGAAAAGATGGATAGTGAAGAAAATACGACCTTTGCAACAGAATATCATATTGATACAACAGTAGAGGACTTTCTTGTATATGGATATAAGAAAGAATATCAAGAGAGTCATCTAGAAGCATCAGAAGAAGAATTAAATGAAGTTGTAAAGGAATTTAAAGAAAAAGCAGCAGCGGCATATTATACGAAAATGAATTTAAAATATTTAAGCGATGAGACTTTAAGAGCTATGAATGAAAAATATCATTTCGTAGATGAATCGGAAAACCTGATAGAAGATATCAAAGAGTATGCAGATAGTGTTATTATCCAATATATGTATAATCCATTAATGAGAGAAATGGTTGCCAATCAAGGGGATTATATTGCACATGGATTATTAGATGAAAATACGAATACGAAAAGATATTGTGCTCTAATTGGAAGTGGCTCCAAAATAGTAGATGAAGTAATTCATGGAGACTATGGAAATGGAGAAGAAAGAAAAGAAAATCTAGGTAAAGAGGGATATAATTATTTTACTATACAAGAAGCAGTCAATCTAAAATTAGGAGTAGTATCAGATAAGCAAACAGTTTTTTATCGTATCGAAGATGGAAAAGTTGTATCGAATCTTCCAGTGTTACCAGAAAATCAAGAAGAACTATATAAGTACTTATTAATTGAATTGAAGTACCAATCTCAACATTATGGTCTTTATGGACCAAAATCCTATGACCCAATTGAATTTCTAATTAAACAAGTAATTTTTGGTCATTATAATCAAATTAATGATATGCTTTATAAAACAGAAGAAATTACGGATGACATAGAAAGAGAAATTTTAGAAGAATTGAATTATCATTGGTATGCAGAAGATGCAATAGATTTTTTTGAAACAGTAGAAAAAGTTCAAGAAGTAACTGAAAATAGTCAGAAAGTCTATAAATAATTGATTTTGGAGGAAAAACTATGGTAGATATTAATTTAAACTATTTTTATAGTACGATTTTAGATGGGAATATGAATACAGCACCTAGATTCTATAAAGAAGGAATGACAAAAGAAGAAATCAAGCAGGATTTTACAAAAAGAAGGATACTTTTTGGAGAAGAGCATGGTTTTAATGGTTTAAGAATTTTAACGCCTATTCAAAAATCTAGACCTAATTTAGAGGGAAAAACAGAAAAAGAAAAACAAGAACTTTTAGAAAAATATAATTCTAAATACCCAGATGGACATTATGTTAGAATAACAGAAGAGATGATAGAAGGGTATGAAGATCTTTACGATTTAGATATTTATTCCGATATTTTAATGATTGGAGCAGAACTTCCAGAAATTGTACTTGCCTATCCAGTTGCTGACTGTCCTGTTGTCTTTGTAGAAGATACAAAAAACAAGGTAGTAGCAATGGCACACTGTGGTGGGGAATATATTGATCGTGAATTACCTTCTCAAATGATTGATGCCATTCGGGAAGAAACTGATGCCAAAAAGGAGGAAATTTCCGTTTATGTAGCACCTTATGCACATAAAGAAAATTTTACTTATTTTGGAATTCCTAAATGGGTAAAAAACTTTAATGTTTGGAGTAGAGCAATTGTAGATACTTGTGGGGATTTTCATATCGATATGGAAATGGCTATTAAAAATCAATTATTAAGCCAAGGAATTGAGTATTCAAATATTAATTTTTCTAACATCGATACGATTACAGATCCAAGATTTTATTCTAACAATAAGGCGTTATCTAATCCAGAAAAAGCAGGAAGATTTTATAGTGGATGTTTCTATAATAAATGCAAAGAAAAGTGTAAAACATTATAAGTAATTATAGATGTCGTTAAGAATTGTCAAAAGTCGATTTTTATAAATCGTCTTTTTCTATGATTTACTTATTTTATAAAGGGATTTTCCTTAAAAGTGATTGACTTTACAGAAACTCTATGGTATCATTTTAGATGTTTGAAGCCTTCCATGGTATCAAACCACATTGAAAAGGTTAGAAAAGTAGTAATACTACCTTAAGAGTGAGTCAGAAATCTAATAAAGGAGGTATATTCATGAACGCAGTGATTAAAACAGGTGGTAAACAATATCTTGTTTCTGAAGGAAGCGTAATTTTTATTGAAAAATTAGCTTTAAATGAAGGGGACAAAGTTGTTTTTAATGAGGTTTTAATGCTTGATAGTAAAGTAGGAAATCCTTACATCGATAAAGCAAGTGTTGAAGGTGTTGTTTTAAAACAAGGAAAAAATAAGAAAATTCGTGTCTTCAAATATAAATCAAAAGACAGAAGTAACAGAAGAACCCTTGGACATCGACAACCTTATACAAAAGTTGAAATTAAGAAAATTAATGGGTAATTGAAATGATAAAAGTAAAAATCGAAAGGGAACAGGAAACATTAAAAAAAATCACAATTACTGGCCATGCTGGTTATGATGATTATGGAAAAGATATCGTCTGTAGTAGCGTAAGTAGTATTATAATTACTACAGTGAATGGAATTAGAGAAATTAATCCTAAGTATCTAACGATAAAAGAAGAAAAAGACAAGATGATTATCGAAGTTAAAGAACAAGATGAAATTTGTATCAAATTAATGAAAAATATGATTTCTTTATTAAGAGAATTGTCAGAAAGTTATCCAAAAAATATAACAATCAAGTAAGGAGGAGAATACATGAACAGATTAGTATTAAATATACAATACTTTGCTCACCATAAAGGACAAGGATCTACATCCAATGGGCGTGATTCTGCTGGACGTAGATTAGGAGCGAAAGCTGCAGACGGTGAATTTGTTACTGCAGGTTCTATCATTTATCGTCAAAGAGGAACTAAAATTTTCCCAGGAAATAATGTAGGACGTGGAAATGATGATACACTATTCGCAAAAATCTCAGGAATTGTAAAATTTGAACGTGTGGGTAGAGATAAAAAACAAGCAAGTGTTTATAGTGTGAGTGCAGAAGAATAGAAAAACTATTCTTCTTTTTCTTATAGGAGGATGCTAGTGAAAAAAGAAAAATCATGTGGAATCATTGTCTTTTATCAAAAAGAAGAACCATATATCCTATTAATTCATCATAATTTAGGGCACTGGGGAATTCCCAAAGGACATATGGAAATAGGAGAAACGGAAGAAGAAACTGCTCTTAGAGAAGTATTCGAAGAAACAAATATAAAAACAACAATCATGAAACCTTTTAGAGAAAAAATCACCTACTCACCAAAGACAAATGTTATAAAAGATGTCGTTTTCTTTTTAGGAGAGGCAATTTCCACTCAAATAAAAATTCAACAAGAAGAAATAAAAGAAGCAAGATTTTTATCAATTGAAGAAGCACTAGAAAAAATCACATATGAAGAAGAGAAAAAAGTAGTAAAAAAGGCAATCATCAATTATTTAAAAGACGATTTTAAAAAAGAAGCTTAATATATAATATAAACTTTAATAGGATGTAAAATATTCAACTACTTCCTTAACTAAAACTTTACGAAAAAAGATGATTGTGATATAATAGAACAACTTTTTAGTAAGACAAGAAAATGTTATTAGGTTGAGGAAAATTTATGAAAGTGAAAATGAAAAGTCTTTTTCTCTTAGATTATAAAAAAGAAAAAAGACAGTATGAACGATTTTTAGAAGAATTAAACTCAGATATTTTAATTTATAATTATCTCTCGAAACATCTAAAAGAAGAGTTGATGTTATCCGAAGGGGACGATAGAATCGAAAAAAACAAGGGGTATATTGTAAGCTTAGATGGTAGAAAATTAATCGGTTGTGTTTGTTTTTATGAAAGTACTTTTAAAAAATTTATAAATCTTCGCTATACGATTCACCCAGAATATCGAAAAAAAGGCTATGGACGACATCTCTTAAAAGAAGCAACTGACTTTTCCTTTCAAAATTTTAAAGAAATTGAAGGAGTTGAATTATTGATTCATCCTGAAAATAAAAGAAGTATTAAAATTGCTAATTCTCTTGGATATCAGGAACTAGAAAATGATAAAATTAAGCAATATATAAAAGTAAGAAATAGTTAATATAAAACAGGATAACAGAAATCTTAGAAAAAGCAAAATAGACTATGATATAATAAAAATAAGAAGAAAAGGGGGAAAACAGATGTTTATTGATGAAGTTACAATTGAAGTACACGCAGGAAATGGGGGAGATGGATGTCTTGCCTTTCGACGTGAAAAGTATATTCCGCTAGGAGGACCCTACGGAGGAAATGGTGGACACGGAAGTAATATTGTTTTTAAAGTAGACACAGGACTTCATACTTTACTAGATCTTCGTTATAATCGAATCATTAAAGGAAAAAAAGGAGAAAATGGGCAAGGAAAAAATTGTCATGGTAAAAATAGTGAAGATATCATAATTCGGGTTCCTCAAGGTACTGTCATTACAGATACAGATAGTGGTTTGATTGTTGCAGACTTAAAAGAAAAAAATGATCAAGTAATTGTTGCTTATGGGGGTCGTGGAGGACGTGGCAATACAGCCTTTAAAACTCAAAGAAATCCAGCACCTAATTTTTCAGAAAAGGGTGAGCCTGGAGAGGTCAAATATTTAAAAGTAGAATTAAAAATGCTCGCAGATGTTGGACTAGTTGGATTACCAAGTGTTGGAAAAAGTACTTTAATTTCACAGGTGTCTAAGTCAAAGCCAAAGATTGCAGCTTATCACTTTACGACATTAAGTCCAAATTTAGGAGTATGTAAAGCCAAAGATGGAAGAAGCTTCGTAATGGCCGATTTACCAGGACTAATTGAAGGAGCTAGTAAAGGAGAAGGTCTAGGTGATCGATTCCTTCGACACATTGAAAGAACTAAAGTAATTGCTCATATCATCGATATGTCTGGTTTTGAGGGAAGAAATCCTTTAGATGATTATGAAGTCATACAAAATGAATTGAAATCCTTTAGTGAAAAATTAGTAGCAAAACCACAAATTATTATTGCAAATAAGATGGATTTAGAAAATGCCGATGAAAATTTAAAAGCATTTCAGAAAAAAGTGAAAGTACCCATTTACCCAATTAGTGCGATGAATCAAGAAGGATTAGAAACAGTATTAACAACGCTTGCCGATTTATTAGATACTACTCTGGATACCCCACTTTATGAAGAAAATCAATTGGAAGGTCATGTACTTTATAAATTTAAAAAAGAGGAACCTTATACAATCACGAGAGAAGATAATGGGGACTTTACAATCCATGGCGAAGAAATTGAAAAATTATTTAAAATGACCAATTTTCAAACAGAAGATGGAATGCTTCGTTTTACCAAAAGACTTCGTAAAATGGGAATTGATGATAAATTAGAAGAAATGGGAGCGCAGGAAGGAGATATTGTGCATCTATTAGATTTTAATTTTGAGTATAGAAAATAGATTGAGTTTCTATTTTCTTTTTTTGATAGTTCTTTTTCGAGGAATTTAAAAAACAAAGAAAATAAAAAAACATAATGATAAAATAATGTCAAATTGCTAGAAATCTCCGAGATGCTATGCTATACTAAAAGAAAAGAATAGGATGTGAATGTATGAAGAAAAAAGAATTTTTAGCCCGTCGAGGAGTAAATATCGAGAAAAGTTTAGAGTTACTTGGAGATATGGATACCTATAATGATATATTAAAAGAATTTTTCCTAAGTTTTCCTGAAAAGAAAAAAGAAATAAAAGAATCAATAGAATCGAAGAAAATAGAAAATTACACCATTTTAGTACATTCACTAAAGAGTGATGCTGGTTATTTAGGATTTGAAAAATTAAGAGAACTTGCCTATCAACAGGAAATGGCAGGAAGAGAAAACAATACAGATTATATAGAAAATCATTTTGATGAGTTGATGAATGAATCTGATCACATCCTAGAAGTAATAAAACAATACCTTGATGAAGCAACAAATCCACCGAAGGAAAAAACAAATCGAGAAGATTTGGTTGGAGAAAAAACTATTTTGGTAGTTGATGACTCTAATATTGTTCGAAATTTCATTAAAAAAGTATTCAACGATACATTTGCGACTATAGTCGCAAATGATGGAAAGGAAGCACTTTCCATCATTGAACAAAACTTAGATAATAATAAAATTGTTGGAATTCTTTTAGATTTAAACATGCCAAATGTAAATGGGTTTGAGGTATTAGAAATCTTTAAAAAAGAGAACCTATTTTCAAAAATTCCAGTTTCCATTATTACGGGAGAAGCTTCCAAAGAAATGATTGAAAAAGCTTTTCAGTATCCAATTGTTGATGTCTTAAACAAACCATTCAATGAGAGCGATATAAAGAAAATTGTCGAAAGAACCATTTTATATCACGAATCATTATAAAAGAAAAAGATAAGAGAAATTTGCTTCTCTTATCTTTTTCTTTAATCTTTGATAAACGTGAGTTTCGTCTCATTTTTTAAATCTTTCACTGTATTTAAAGGAAGTTCATAAACACAACAAGCTCCCCTAACAGGAAGTAAAATTTTCATTTTTTGAAAATTTTCATATCTTTTTACGATATTTCCAGAAGCATCACAAAAAACTAAATCAATTCCCTGAAACATAAAAAAAGTATGAATGGAATTACAATTTGGAAAATATTTTCCAGTAGTAATCACCTTTCTTTGAAACATAAAACCAAGAAATCTTTTAAAAAAAGTATCACATATTTCAATATCAATCTCTTTTGTATTTGTTTTTAATTTCAAAGTTTTACTCACCACCGTAATTATTATACATATAAAATCAAAAATTGACAAATTTCCTTAATTCCTATAAACTAAAATTATAAAGTAAAGGACGGGGTCATATGAAACTAGGAAGCTGTAATACCAAAGGACAAGCACTTGTAGAATATGTATTAATCATTGCACTGATTTCAGTTGTAATTGTTGCCGTAGTAAAAATTCTAGGTGGATACTTAATGGATTCCATCACCAAAACTTCCTGTTCTGTTGCAGGAGTAGAGTATATTCCTGGAAAAAAAGCAGGAGAGGGAAAATGTTCCGAAGAAAAAGAGGAATCTTGAAAAAGATTTCCTCTTTTTTTAAATTATGATATAATAAAACATAATAGGGGTGGCGAAAGTGAGAGGAAAATCTGAAAATGCACAAGCATTAATTGAATTCATATTAATTTTACCAGTATTACTACTGATTCTTTTTGCATTGATTGACTTTGGACGCCTTTTTTTTGAAAAAATACAATTAGAAAATCGTTTACAAAATAGCTTAGAAATACTAACCAAAAAAAATAATTATGAAGAAGCCTTAAAAATTTTAAATGAAGGACAAGCACAAAAAGCAACTCTAGAAACAGAATATCAGGAATCCTATCTAAAAGTAAAAACCACATTAGAAATTCCTCTATTAACACCAGGCCTTTCTCTTCTATTGAAAGACTTTCATCAAATAAAAATAGAAAGGACTGTTCCTTATGAAATGGAATCATCTGAAAAGTGAAAATGGTCAGGTTCTAGTTTTATTTCTTTTAATCTTACCAATCCTGATTTTAGGAATCCTTGCTCTTTTTTCATATTATAATATCACTTACGAGAAAAAAAAGTTAAAACATATCGCTGAAATTGGATGTCAAGTAGTATTAAAAAATAAAGAAGAAACAAAACTTAGAGAACTCATTCAGAAAAATGATTCAACCATTGAAGAGATAAAGGTAGAATGGAATCATTCACCAATAAAAATAGTCTTAAAAAAAGAAATATCAGGATTATTTTTAAACAAGAAAAGTACAATTCAAATATCTGTAGAATGTACTTCATAGGAGAAGAAAAATATGAGAAATGAAAAGGGAAAAATAATTACAATTACATCTTCCAAAGGTGGAGTAGGAAAAAGTATCTTTCTCCTAAATTTGGCAGGAATTTACCAAAGACTTGGCAAAAAAATACTATTATTAGACTTGGATTTTAGTGGAGGTTCCTTAGCAGTTTCCCTAAATGTACTAGCAGAAAAAACCATTTACAACGTCATGGATGATTTTTTACACAATCGTTATACAGAAGTTTTGGAATATGTATCTTCTTATAACGAGGCAATTGACGTCATTGCTTGTCCAAAAGATCCAAGACAAATTACCAAAATAGAAATTCGCTATTTGATTCCTTTTTTAGAAAGAGCCTCCTTCATATATGATGTGATTTTAATTGATACGACTCACGGATTTTCAAAAGATAATATTGTGATTTATGACAACTCAGACACTCTTGTTTATTTAATGACAAATGACTTACTAGATTTAAAAAACAGTAAAAATTTCATGAGTATTATGAAAGACATCGAGATGGATCACCTTCGAGTAATTCTAAATTATAGTCTAGTTCCTCATGAAAATTACTTTAGTAACTTTGATATTCGAACCATGATTCATTGGAAAATTGATGATTTTCTACCTACAGATTATCACATTAAAAATATCACAGAGTATCTAGTAAAGGGAATCATTCCTGTTTTGGACCAAAAAACTTGGCAAAAGAAATATCAGAAAAATGAAACCAAACTTTTTAAAATGGCAAAAGATTTAATAGGGGAGGAAGAAAATTATGGCGAGGAAAACATTAACTGAAGAATTCGAACTAGATAAAACATTAGAGCAACCAATCAATATAATAAAAGACTATGATGTTTTTCAAGATAAAGAGTTATTAGATCAATTAAGAATAAAAATTATAGAAAATATTCTAGATAACAAGATTCCAGAAAACATTCCTTTAAAAGAATACATAAACTCAGAAATTGAAAATAGTTTAGAAGGATACAATTTATCGAATCTAGAAAGAGAACATATTTTCAATCTTATTGAAAATGAAATTCATGGATTTGGTCCAATTACAGAATTATTAGAAGATAAAAATGTAACAGAGATTATGGTAAATGGACCGAGTGATATTTACATTGAAATTGATGGAAAAATTATCAAGGACGACACGATTTCCTTCATTAATCATAATCATATCTTAAGGACGATTCAAAGAATGATTCAACCACTTGGGAGAACGATTGATATCTCAAATCCGATGGTAGATTCTCATTTACCAGATGGTTCTAGAATTAATGCCATTATTCCACCTCTTAGTTTAAAAGGACCTATTTTGACAATTAGAAAATTTAGTGATCATCTAAATACCATCGAAGACTTAATTCGTTTAGGGACATTAACTCCTTATATGGCAAGATTTTTAGAAGCAGCAGTATTATCAAAACTAAATATGATTGTATGTGGCGGAACAGGAAGTGGAAAAACAACCATTTTAAATGTATTATCAAACTTTATCCCAGAAGAAGAGAGAATTATCACGATTGAAGATGCAATAGAACTAAAATTAAGACAAGGACATGTTATTTCTTTAGAAACAAGAAACACAAATTATGACAATAAAAAAGAAATCACGATTAGAGATTTAGTAAGAAATTCTCTTCGAATGAGGCCTGATCGGATTATTGTCGGAGAGGTTCGTGGAAAAGAGGCCTTTGATATGTTACAGGCAATGAATACAGGACATGATGGTAGTATTACGACACTACATGCGAATAGTCCAATCGATGCCTTACACCGATTAGAAACAATGGTTTTAATGGGAGAAATGGAAATTCCAATTAGTGCGATTAGAGAATATATTGACAATGCAATTGATATAGTAATCGAAGTAGAAAGATTGAGTGATGGTAGAAGAAAAATAACTAGCATTTCTGAAGTAATCGGAATGAAAAATGGAGAAATTGAATTAAAAGAAATTTTTGCTTTCCGAAGAAAAGGCCTTACTCAAAATGGGGAAGTGAATGGAGAATTTATCTTATATAATTATATACCAAAAGTTTACAAAACAATAACAAGTAGAGGAATTAGTAGCATTGATGATATTTTTGAACCTTTAAAGAAAGGAACAAGAAAAAAAGAATCATAGGAAAAGAAGGGAGGCTTTATGATGACACCACAATTATCAATCATGTTTATCATTACTGGTAGCCTACTACTTTTATTCTTAGGAATTTATATAGTAATTTCCAATTTTTTTAGAATTTACCATCTTTCTAGGCGTCTAGAAGCATATACAATTGATTCTTTGATAGAACCAGGAAGTTCTGTAGGAGATACTCTCTACTTGGTAGGACTGGATATTCTAGAAAGAATTTCCAGAAGTATTTCAAAATTTCAAATTTTTAAAAGGTATAGTAAAAGGTATGAAACCTATCTTATACAAAAAGAAACGAATGATCTCTTCTTAATTGAGTTTCTATCTAAAAAAATAATTTGGGCATCTTTTTTCCTAGGATTCTATTTATTTTCCTGTGGATTTCATATATTTTTACCTTCTGTTTTTGGAACTTTATTCTTTATCCTTTTGGGATTTTTTCTTCCAGATATCTACTGGGAAAGTAAAAAAAGAGCTAGAATTCATCAAATAGAAGAAGATTTAATAAAAGCGATTACTATTATGGGAAATTCATTAAAGGCAGGTAAAAGTATAACCCAATCCCTAGAAGCTGTTTCTAAAGAAATTGTAGGTCCTTTAAAAGAAGAATTCGATAAAATGAATTTGGATTTAAAATTTGGACTAGATTTAGAAACTGTTTTTGAACGATTTTCTCATCGAGTGCCAACAGAAGATGTCAATTATATTACAACTTCCTTAATCATACTAAATCGAACAGGAGGAGATATTAGTACGATTTTTGAATCAATAGAAGCTAATTTTTTAGAACGAAGAAAATTAATTCAGGAATTGAAAGCAACGACTGCCTCTGCGAATGCTATTTTTAAAATACTTGTAAGTCTACCATTTATAATTGTTTTGATTATTCATATTTTTAATCGAACTTATTTTGAGGCCTTTTTTAAAAGTCCTATAGGATATCTGCTTTTATTTCTAACTATTGCATTATATTTGATTTATCTTGTCATAATCCACAATATTATGAGAATAGAGGATTAAAGGAGGACCTTATGAAAAGTGGAAGAATAGAAAATAAACTTTACCGAAGAGAAGTAATTAAAAAATACCATGAAAAATGCGTGTTTTTAGGGTCTTCCTCTAATATTACTGTATATACATTTCTAAATATTAGATTACTTACTACCATCATTTTTCTTCTTTTTCTTTTTATAATAAATTATAAGAATCTATGGTTAAATTTCCTTCTTACGATAATTTATTATCATTCTTTTTCAAAAATTTTCTTAGATTATCGCATTGAAAAATACAGAAGAAAATTAGAAAAAGAAGCAATTTTATTCTTTGAAGTAGTTGCTTTATCCTTAGAATCTGGAAGAAACTTAACAGATTCTCTTAACTTAGCAGCAAGCAATGTAGAAGGAGATTTATCGTTAGAATTTAAAGAAGCATTAAGAGAAATGAACTATGGAAAAAGCTTAGAAGAGGCATTGGAAACATTAAAAATAAAAATTCCATCTCTAACCATTCAAAACATGATTTTAAGTCTAAGACAATCCAATATCTATGGAAACAATATTGAAAAAACACTACACCAACAGATGGATTATATCCGCCAAATGAGAATTATGGAAATCAAAGAAAGAATTAATAAAATGCCAATTCAAGTAAGTGTTGTATCAGTTCTTTTATTTGTTCCAATCATCTTACTGTTAATTTTATCTCCTGTGATTATTCAATTTCTATCTTCTTAAAAGCTCTTGATAAAAGAAAAATCAATGAAACGGAAAAATAAACTCACCAGAAAATATTGGGAAATCAAAGAAATTTTGATATAATGAAATAAAAGTGAGGAAATTTTATGAAAGTATTATTATATGCAGAGGGACTAAAAACAATTGGAAAGAGTGGCTTAGGAAAAGCTATTAAACATCAAATGACAGCTTTAGAAAATGAACATATTGAATATACGCTAAATCCAAAAGAAGACTATGACATTCTTCATATCAATACTTATTTTTTAAAATCCTACCTTTTAGCAAAAAAAGCCAAAAAAAAAGGTAAAAAAATTGTATATCACGCACATAGTACGGAAGAAGACTACAAAAATGGATTTATTTTATCCAAACAAACTTCAAAACTATTTAAATGGTGGTTAATCAAATGTTATTCATTAGGTGATGTCATAATAACACCAACTCCATACTCTAAAAAATTATTAGAAGGATATCAAGGTTTAGAAAATAAAAAGATTTATGATATTTCTAACGGAATCGATTTAGAATTTTTTAAAGAAAATTCTAAATATGGAGAAGATTTTAGAAAGAAGTACGGATATAAAAAAAACGATCAAGTAATTATTGGAATCGGTTTATATATTGAGAGAAAAGGAATTGTTGACTTTGTGGAACTTGCTAAAAGACTACCAGAATATCAATTCATATGGTTTGGATATAGTCCTCTAGCAGCAACCACAAAAAAAGTAAGAGATGCTGTAAATACAAAGTTAGAAAACTTAAAATTTGCAGGATACGTAGAAAAAGAAGAAATTAGAGCTGCCTTGAATGGATGTAATCTCTATTTATTTCCGACATTAGAAGAAACTGAGGGAATTCCGATTATTGAAGCCTGTGCTTGTAAAACCAATGCCATTATTCGTGATATTCCTATTTTTAAAGATTGGTTTGAGGATGGATACGACGTTTATAAAGCCAAAGATGTGAATGAGTTTGAAGAAAAAATCAAAAAAATATTGAATAAAGAATTACCCTCAGTTACAAAAAACGCTTATCAAAGGGCTCAAGAAAGGGATATAAAAATCGTTGGAAAACAACTAAAAAAAGTTTATAAAGAAGTTATGAAATAAGAAAGAAGAAAAAAACATTCAAAATATTTGAAAATGGCTTCCAATTTTATAGTTTTAGGACAAGAATTGAATGAAATTCTTGTTTTTTTCTCTATTTTTGATATACTGATAATAGTAGAATAATCGGGGAGGGAAGACTCAAATGGTTCGAAAAGACAGTAGTATCCAGATTTTATTGTCAATTTTAGGTGTGATTTCCCTTATCTTAATTACTGTAGGTGTGAGTTTTGCCTTTTTTACTTATGAAAAACAAGAAGCAATAGAAAATAACCTAAATGAAGGGAAGATTTCTCTAATTTACTCTAAAAATTTATATTCTGATCGTGGTTTAGCAATTACTAGTTTCACACCAGTAGATGACAGTCTTGGAAAAACATCGAATTCAGACAAATATATATTTGATTTTAGAATTATCGGAGATTCTTTAAAAAATCCTGAAATTCCATATGAAATTACTTTAAGAAAAAAAGCATCTTCCATTTTATCAGAAAGTGATGTAAAAGTGTATTTAACAGAAATTAGTGGGGAAGAGGAAAAAGAAACTGAACTTACAACTTCCTCTGGAAAAGTAAAGACATTCGATATTTTAAAACAAACAGAAGTAATTTCTGCAAGTGAAGAGATTGAAAAAACCATTTATCAGGGACAAATTCCAGCGAATACAGCGGATTTTGAAAAAAGCTTTCGCTTAAGAATTTGGGTTTCTAGTAATGCAGTAGGAATCTCAAATCAGGATTTAGAAAAAATTGTAGGAAATACCTTATTTGATGTAGAACTCAATGTTTATGCTAGTGCGAAAACGGTAACAAAGGGGGAAACAATCGAAGCAACAGCATTAACTTTAAGTGATATTGCCCCAATGCTTGTTGGCAGTACTCAAGAAATATCAGCTACCTTTACTCCAGTTACAACGACCAATCAAACATTAACGTGGACTTCTAGTCATCCAGAAATTGTATCAATCGCCAAGACAGAAGATGGAAGAACCATCTTAATTGCAAACGCAGTGGGAACTGCAACAATTCAAGTAACCAGTCAAAATGGAATTTCACAGACGGTAGAAGTAACTGTTCTAGCACCAGTCTCTTAGAAGCAATTAAAGACCATAAAAAGACCTCATTTCTCATACTAAAGAAATGAGGTTTTATCGATTAATTTTCCGATTGGAATCATGATAAATATTAAATATAATTCCTAAGAGAAACATATAAGAAAGCAAGGAAGAACCACCGTAGCTAATAAAAGGAAGCGTAATTCCTGTAATTGGTAAAACTCCAAGTGTCATAGAAATATTTTGAAATTGCTGATAAATAAGCATGGAAGTTCCTCCAATAACAATTGCCTGATTCGAAAAATCCTTTGTATTTCTAGCGACTTTAAATAAAGAAAAATCAAAAATAAACAAAACAATCAACAACAAATAACTTCCTACAAGTCCGAAATTAGAGGCAAAAACAGAGAAAATAAAATCAGTTCCTGATTCTGGAAAATAAAGTGGAGTTTGATGAAACCCATGACCATATAAACCACTAGAACCAATCGCTGTTAATGAGTTTTCAAGTTGCAATCCTGTTCCATTTTTCCAATCCAATAATCGATCAATCCGATAAAATAAATCAGTCCCAAAGATGTCAATAAAAAGACTTTGTTTTTTAAAATAAAAGAAAAGAAAAAGTAATAGACAAGTAATTCCAATTCCGCCTCCAATAAGAAACCATCGTTTTCGAATTGGCGAGATAAATAAAATAGAAAGACAAATAATGAAATAAAGGAAAATGACTCCAGTATCAGGTTCTAAAAAAGTAAGAACAGTTGGTAGAAGAAAAATAAAAAAAATTTTTCCGATGAGTAAAACTTCATCTTTAAAAGTAAGATTATTTTTATCCTTTATTTCATAGCTAACTACTTGACTAACAATTAAAATTAAAAAAATTTTCATAAACTCACTTGGTTGAAAAGAACCAATTCCAGGAATCACAAACCAGCATCGACTGTGATTAATGGGTTTTCCAAAAAACAACAACAATAATAATAAAAAGTTTCCGATAAAATAAAAAATCCAAGCCCATCCTTTCATTCTTTGATTTCCTATTTTAGCAATCAAAAAAATTAAAAAAAAGCCAGAACAGTACCAAAAAAATTGTTTTAAGTATAATTTTCCAAGAGAGGGAGAAAGATAATCAGAAGCACTAAAAATTGTAATAATACTAATAATCATGAAAAAAAATAAACAAAAAAGAAGTGAATAATTTATAATATAATTTCTCTTTTTCATATTAAAATCCCTCTTTTTTTAGTATTCTTAGTTTTAAAAAAATTATACAAGACATAAAGTAAGATAGGGAGGAATCTTATGAAAAAAGAATTACCAAATATTTATAAAAAAGAAATTAGAAATCAAATGAAAGTAAATCGAGATGTTTATCATATCCCAAATTCAGAAAACACTTCGAAAACAGAAAAATATACAGATGATTTAAATAGAGAAATGAGTGTAGAAGAAAAGTTAAAACGATTGTTCCAAAGTAGAAGATATATTTTTAATATTGAAGTAGAAATCATTACCAAAAGAAAGAACTATCATACAAAAATTGCTGGAAAAGTGAAAAATAGTATTGTTACGATTGATGGAGAAGTAATTCCCGTCATAGAAATTGAAGATATCATAATAAAAGACCGTTTATAACGGTCCTTTATTATTTACTATACACAGTTGATGTAAGTATCAGGAAGGCAACGTAGTGCACCGACGCAGTTTAGATTAATCGTAATAAAAGCATCTGTTCCAACATATGGATTTGCATCTGCTGTCGTATCAGAGTTTGGTGCTAAAACACGACAAGTACAGCAGCATCCTTCGACATTTTCAACACGTAAAACGCTACTTGTACCAGTAATACCATTTAATGTATAAGGGAAAGTCCAAAGCCCTCCATCACTACAACGATAAAGTTCAATTGGTCGAGTATTGAAACAAATAGTTGTAGGGATTGGTCCTAGAAAAGGACGATCGCAGCCTTCTGCTAAGCAATCAAACTTATCACTTCTATTTTGTAAAGTAACAATTACCTTTAAAATATTAGCAATACAACATTCCTCATTTCTGTTTGTATTTTCATCTTTGCACATCTTTATTCCTCCTTTCTTAGAAATCAATGATAATTCTTTTATTCTTGATGATTACCGAAATTGTATCTTTTAAAATTATCTAATATAGGATATTCAAAATTTTAATATTTTGTGTATATGATTACCCAAAAACTAATCGTGAAATTACTTTTCAATTCTATCGATTTATTGTATAATGAAAGTGGTGATAAAAATGGATTATTTAGAATATGGGATTATTATCCTAGTTTTAATAGTAATAGCCTTAGCAATTCTAAAGGCAACAAAAAAAGATGCTCATTTAGAATTAAATAAATTAGTAGAGTATTTAGGTGGAAAAGAGAATATTATTTCAACAGAAACGAATCTTTCTAGATTTAAAGTAACCCTAAAGGATGTAAATATTGTTAATAAAGAAGCAATTCAAAAACTTGGTGCAAAGGGAATTGTGGAAATTGACAATCAATTAAAAATTATCCTTGGTGCTGAGAGTAAACAATTAAAAAAATATATTGATGATTTAAAATAAAAAAGTACAAAATTATGACATAAAAGGAAAGAAATTTCCATTTTTCGACAATATTCGACAAGAAAAACACATATAATAGTCTTGAAAGAGAGGCCATAGATATGTGTTTTTTTCAAGATATTTTTCTATCAATCGGTGCATTTTACTTTTTATATTATATTTATACAGAATATGTTTCTAAAAAAGTAAGTAGAAAAATAATAGAAAACTATCAAATTTTTATATTAGGTTCCTTTTTAATTCTATTTCTTCAACCATCAATTACACGCTACTTTTTATTAGACTCATTAATTCTATTAGCCTATAGAGAAAGAGAATACTTCATTGGAATTTTCCTATCTTTTCTTTTTGGATGTATTCTTTTTACAATCGATACCACTCTTTGTTTTTGGAGCTTTCTAATCCTTCTTGGATATTTAAGTATTTTTCTCTTTTGTTCCAAAGAAAATAGAAAAAAAGAGGAAATCGCACTTATTTGGAAAGGTTTTCTTTTATCAATTTTACTATTTCAAAAAAATACTTTTCCACCGTTTTCCATTTTAGCTTTATTTTTCCTTCTAATTATTCAAGATTTTTTACTTCTAAAAACGACACCAATTCTTATAGAAGAGGGAAGTATGACAGAATTAGAAAAGAATTTATTTAAAATTACACATGAAATTAAAAATCCAATCGCGGTTTGTAAAGGTTATTTAGATATGTTAAATCCGAAAGATACAAAAAAAGCTCAAAAATATATTCCAATTATAAAGAGCGAAATTGCAAGAACCTTAGTTATCATGGAAGATTTTATGAGTATTCATAATGTTACAATTCATCCAGATATCATGGATTTTTATCTATTAATGGAAGATTTAGAGGAAACATTAACATTGTTACTAAAAGAAAAGAAATGCACATTAAAGGTACCAAAAAATAAGGGAGAACTTTTCTTATTTGCCGATTATGATCGATTAAAACAAGTATTTATTAATTTGATTAAAAATAGTTTAGAAGCAAATGCCAAAAGTATTTCAATTGTACATCAAGTAAAAGAAAGCGAATTAATAATTACAGTAACAGATACAGGAGAAGGAATTTCAGAAGAGAATTTTCATCATTTAGGAGAGCTATTCTTTACTACAAAATCAGCAGGAACAGGAGTAGGAGTTCACTTATCAGAAGAAATTATTCACTTACATCGTGGTAAAATAGATTACCATTCTAAATTAGGAAAAGGAACAAAAATCATAATCAAATTACCTCTGTTAAAAGATAAATAAAAAAAACCAGAATTCTGGTTTTAAATTGGACGATATTGATTTATATTTTTATAAGGATTCTTTGGATCAATCTTATCGACAAATAAAATCCCGTTTAGATGATCGATTTCATGTTGAAAAGCAATCGCAAGCTCCTCTCTTGCACGTATTCGGATTTTATTTCCCTCAGTATCAAAACCTTCAATAGTTACTCTAGCATATCTTGGAACGATTCCTTCACACTCACGATTGACAGATAAGCATCCCTCACCACTTTCTACATAAATTATCTCTTGCGAATTAGAAATAATTTTAGGATTAATTACAACATAAGACTCAAATCCTTCTTCTGTATCATCAACAATTACAATATATCTTTTTAAAACACCAATTTGAACAGCCGATAGTCCCATACCTGGACGTAAATCATACTTTTCAGCTCTTTCTTCAATTTGACTATTAATTAGATATTCTTCCATTAAATCGATATTTTTTAAGTCTTCTTGATTCATCGGGAAAGTAACTTCTTTACTAATTTGACGAAGCTTTGGATTTTTTTCATCCAAAATATCCTTCATTTTTAACATCTTCCATCACCACTTTTGCTTTTTATTCTGTCATAGTATATCACGTTTTTAGATGATATTCAAATTGTTTCTAAAAATTCCAATAAAAAGATAGCACAAGGCTATCTTTTTTAACGGCTAAATCTAGAACCGATTACAATGACTAACAGTATGAATAATACTAAAACGATTGCGTAATTAGAAGTGTTGTTTCCATTACAGCATGATTGGAAATATGGGTAGCAAGGAGCATAACTCATATTAGAGCATCCGCAACCAGATCCTCCTCCGTAATAATACATAATTTTCCCTCCTTTTTTTCTTACCTAATATAAGGTATTCCATTAGATCAAAGAATGTTATTACAAAAGTCTATTTTTGTAAAGAAGAAGAATTCAGAAAGTCGAAAGTATTTAAAATATGATATGATAAAAACAGAATAGAAAGGAGAGTATATGAAAAAGATTTTAAAAAGCATAGATAAACCATTATTGATTGTAACTCTCCTTTTAATTGTAATTGGACTCATTAATATTTTTTCAGCAGGAAATATTACAGCTTTCATGAAGTATGGAGCTTCTCCATATCGCTATTTTATCAAACAGGCAATTTTTATTATAATAAGCCTTGTTGCTTCTTTTATTATCCTACCATTTCATAGTAAAACCTATAAATTTTTTGCAAGTATTGGGATGATTGGTGTAGCTGGTTTACTGGCTTTTCTCTTATTATATGGAGAAATAGGAAATAATTCTAAAAGTTGGATAAATTTTAGTTTCTTTTCCATTCAGCCAAGTGAATTTGCTAAAATCATTTCTATTATCTGGCTAGCAGGCTATTACGAAAGTAATAAAGAAAAGTTATCAAATTATTTAACAGCATTATATCCAATCATTCTTTGCATGGTGATTGCTCTTTTAATTTTTATTGAACCAGACTTAGGAACTACTATCATTTTTAGTGTTATTGTAGCAAGTATATTTTTTATGGCTCCAGTATCGAAAGAAATCAAAGGAAAGATTGCTTTTCTTGGAATTTGTCTTATTCTTATCTTAAATCTTATTATATCGAATGGAGGTCTTTCTGTACTAAACGAACGGCAGCAAAAACGTTTAGATTTTAGTGATCCCTGTAGTAGTGAAAATTTCTATGGAGATGGAAATCAACTTTGTAATGGTTATATTGCAATGAATAATGGTGGAATTAAGGGAGTGGGGCTTGGAAAAAGTACCCAAAAGTATTTATATTTACCAGAAGCTCATACAGATTTTATTTTTCCAATTATTGTAGAAGAAAATGGGATTATTGCAGCTGCGTTATTACTAATTCTTTACTTTGCATTAATCGGAAGAACCATTAAAATAGCAAAAGAATGCTACAATAGTAGAGGATATTTAATCTGTATGGGAGTAGCTTTCTATATCCTACTACATATTTCAATCAATCTCGGTGGAGTGATGGGATTAATTCCAATGACTGGAGTTCCCCTACCATTTATGAGTTATGGAGGAAGTTTTACAATGTGTTTAATTTTAGGATTAACCTTCGTCCAAAGAATTAATTTTGAAAACAGCCTATATCGAGAAAAAAGAAAAGAAAAATCAAAAAAAAGTAACCGACTGATAAAGAAATATAAATAATCTTATTAGGAGGTTATTTTTTATGATACAAATACGTTATTGGATAGAGGAAAACAGAAAAACAATTCTAATAATTTTAGGAGTTCTTTTAATAGGGTGTTTAGTAGCGCTTTCCTATTATTATTTAAAATATGATTCTATAAAGGAAGAAAAAAAGAAAGTAGAAGAATTTGAAATAGAACTAAAAGAACCAAAAGAAGAATTAGATATAGTAGAAATAGAAACCAAAATAATCACTGTAGACATCAAGGGTGCAATTGAAGAACCAGGAGTTTATGAGGTGGAAGAGGGGAAAAGGGTACAGGATGTAATCAATCTAGCAAAGGGATTAAAAGAAAATGCAGATGTTTCATTAATTAATCTTAGTAAAAAAGTAGAAGATGAAATGGTAATTATTATTTATACTAAAGAAGAAATTCTAGCATTACAAAATGAAGAAAAAAAGCAATGGAAAGAAGTTGAGTGTCCTAATACTCCAATTGTTAATGATGCCTGTATAAATGAGGGAGAAAATTCTTCTGAAGAAAGCTCAAAAGTTTCCATCAATCAAGGAAATTTAGAAGAATTAATGACTTTACCTGGGATTGGAGAAAGTAAGGCTCAGGCAATTATCAGTTATCGAGAGCAAAATGGAGGATTTCAACAGGTGGAAGAATTATTAAATGTAAATGGGATTGGAGATACAATTTTTGCGCAATTGGAGCCATATATTATCCTCTAATTTCTTTTCAGGAGGAATCTTTTTTCTTGCACTTTTATCTTGTTTTTATCAAGTTACAAGACCACTTCCATCTACATGGAAGGAAACAGATAAAAAGATAACAGGTATTGTTGTCAAAGTGAAAGAAAAAGAAAAAGAAAAAACAGTAGAAATATGGATTCATAAAAAGAAAAAATCGAATCTTCGAATATTCTTAAATCAAAAAAAAGAAATAAAAGTAGGGGATCAGGTAGTAGTCTTTGGGAAATTTAAAACACCGAAAAAAAATACCATTTTGAATGGTTTTAATTATAAATACTATCTATGGTACCATAGAGAAAAAGTTATATTTCAAGCAAATCAAATCACCGTTATAGGTAGAAGTAAAGACAAAATATTAAATATAAAAAGAAAAATAACAACCGTAATTTCTAAAAGAAAAAATCAAAATTATCTTTCTTTATTTTTATTAGGTGATTCTTCTAAGATAGAGGAATCTATGAAAGAGAGTTTTCGAATAAATGGAATTAGTCATTTATTTTCTATTTCGGGAATGCACTTTTCTCTATTAGCTTTAGGAATTTCTCATTTAATAATTAGAAAGAAAAAAGACTCTCCTTTTTCTTTATTAATATTAAGTACAATCCTATTTAGTTACTTATATCTGATAGACTTTATTCCTTCAGCATATCGTGCATTTCTTCTTTTTGAACTAATCACATTTTCCAAATGTTATCAATTAAATTGGTCAAAAAATCGATGTTTTCTTTATATGATTAGTATTATTTTATTTTCTAAGCCATTCTATATATTTGATGCAGGATTCCAATTTTCAACGGTTCTTAGCTTTTTTCTATGGGAATCAAAAACTTTTTTTTCTAAAAAAACAAAAATAGGTAGTTCCATTTTTCTTTCAATTCTAGCTTTTATCATTAGTTTACCATTAACTTTAAACTATTATTATTCTACAAATTTATTAAGTATTTTATGGAATCTAATTTTGATTCCATTTGTTACAATAATTTTTTTTCCACTTCAAGTGCTATCTTTCTTTTTTCCTCTCTTATCTTTTCCTGCTTTTTATTTAGGAAAAATATTTGAAGTTCTTTCAAAATTTCTCTCAAGTTTGGATACTCTTATTTTTATCTTTCATCGTCCACCATGGTGGTGGATAGTTGTATATTATATTTTCCTATTTTTAATTATAAAGAATATCAAAAGAAAGAAGGCAATTAGTGGAATTCTACTTTTAATATTTATCCTTTATCATTGGAACTTTCTTTTTCCACAGTCCTATTTTCTAATGATTGATGTAGGTCAAGGAGATTCCTTATTAATACACTCAAACAATCAAACAATGTTAGTAGATACAGGCGGAAGCTTTTTTAACAATCAAGGAGAAATTTATACGAAAAAACTAAACCTACTTCTTCAATCCTTAGGAATTAGAAAAATCGATATTCTTTGTTTAACCCACGGAGATTATGACCATTTAGGGGAAGCATATCCATTAATTGAAAAATTTCCAATAAAAAAGGTTTACTTGAATGAAGGAAGTTTTACGAAAGAAGAAAAACGTATCATCAATCAATTACAAAACAAAAAAATCCCTTATACAACATTAAGCGAAAAATCAGTATTTTCGATTGGTAAATTTACCTTTTTCTCTTTAAATAAAAAAATGGAAACAGAAAATGATAGTAGTATTGTACTTCTTGGAAAAATAGAAAAGAACTACTTTCTTTTAATGGGAGATGCTAGTATTCAAACTGAAAAATATATAATGGAAAACTATGAATTACCTAAACTTCTTTTTTTAAAAGTGGGGCACCATGGTTCACAGACTAGCTCTCAATTTTCCTTTTTACAAAAAACAAAGCCCATCTATTCTTTAATATCAGTTGGACTCAATAATCACTATGGACATCCCAATTTAAGTGTAGTCAATCACTTAAAAGAAATTTCAAAGGAAGTATATATGACAAGTGTGCATGGAAGTATTTTAATAAAATTTCAAAAAAATGTAACTTTTTTCTTATTTCCGCCATAGTATATAGTAAGTCGCTTGAAAGAGCGCTTTACATAGATTAAGGAGAAATTTCTCCTTTTTTTATTGATAATTTTGTTTTTGTGTTATAATAAAAAAGATTGGAGTAAAATTTATTGAGGTGAATATATGAAAAACCATACAGATAAGAAGGATTACATAGCTCTAGTTCAAGATATCTTAGAAAATAAAGAGTTTAAAAGACTGGAATCCATTGTTCATCATGGAAATAATAGAATGGACCACTCATTAAGAGTATCCTATTATTCTTATAAAATTGGGAAAGTATTTACTTTAGACTATCGTCAAATCGCAAGAGCGGCACTATTACATGACTTCTTCTTTGAAGAAAATGACAAAGTAAATAGAAAAGTTAAACTAAAAACGTTAATGAAACATCCAGAATATGCCTTAGAGAATGCAAAAAAGTATTTTGAATTAACAGATATGGAAAGTGATATTATCAAAACTCATATGTTCCCAGTAATACCAAAAGTTCCGAAATATTTTGAAAGTTGGTTAGTAGATATTGTCGATGATGTTGTTTCTATTAGTGAAAAATGCTATGCGACAAGACATCAGTTATCAGCTGCTATGTCATTTATGTTTGTATGTTTCGTTAATTATCTAAGATAGGAATTGAATAATTTCAAAGAAAGCAATAAAAAATTACCATAAGAAGAGTAAAAGTATGCTATAATATCTTATGAATTTTTATGTCCTCGTAACATAATGGATAGTGTAGATCCCTCCTAAGGATCAAATGTAGGTTCGATTCCTACCGAGGACACCAGGTGGAACAGCAGACTTAATTTACTAAAATTAAGCTTTAATATATTTCTTGCGAGAATGGCGGAATAGGTAGACGCACTAGCTTCAGGCGCTAGTAGTTTTAAACTGTAAGGGTTCAAATCCCTTTTCTTGCACCAGAGAAGAATCTGCTCGAACTTTTATAGTTAGAGCTTAATGATAAATATCAATTCTAGAAATGGAATTGATTTTTTTAATGTTCAAAAGAAAGTGAGGAGATTCTTAAAAGGGAACTTTATAATTTTAGCATATACATCAAATATTATTAATAATTCTTTTAATAAATACCACAGTTGTTTCTTAAGAACACCTATTTCTTAATCATAGACATTTATAAAAGGACTTAATTGCTATTTTTTAGAAGAAATCATCATATTAAAATATTAAGTTTAATTTATAATATTCTAAATTATTTTCATAGTTTTCTTAAATATTCATAATCATAATCTTGATAAATTTCTTCACTTGTTTGCTGATAAAATTCATCTTTTAAATTGTATTCTTAATTTCTTCTTGAATATCATTCTCAAGATCATAGTAATTATAATTTCCTAATTTCTGGTCTTTTATAATACTAATGGCAACATCAGAACTATCAACACCAATCCATTTTCTATCTAACTTGCTAGATGCTTTTAATGTTGAGCCTGAACCAGCAAAACAATCTAATACATAATCATTTTTTTTGGATGATTGTAGTATAATTTGTTCTAACATTTGGCTATTTTTTTCTGTTGGATACTTAGGTTTTTGTGGATCTTTAAATCTCCATATATCTTGTATTTTTTTTCCAGTATGCTCATCTGCATATTTTTTAATTCTTGGATTTCCTGTTGAAGACCATTCAATTAAACCCGCCTCATCCATTTTATCAAACTCTTCTGGAGTTGTTCTCCAATGACGACCTTTTGGAACAGAAATATTTCTCCAAGATTTTGAAGTTGGTCCATTTTTTGTTTCACCTGGTGCATGAAGAGGAATCGTAGTATATCTTCTTCCATTAACATCTAATTTATTAAATCTATTTGCAATTTCATTTTTATCTAAGGGAACTTTGATATCATTCCAAATATTTTTTTTATAATTTTTAGTATAGAAAAGAATTAAATCTTTTTCGTTACCATAAGCTTTTCTGAAAAAATTTTTAGGGTTGGACTTAATTCTTGCAATATCATTTCTAAAATTTTCTTTTCCAAATACCTCGTCCATTATAATTTTTATATAGTGCCCGATTTTATAATCTATATGTAAATATATAGAGCCCTCATCTGAAAGTAGTTCTCTTAATAAAATTAATCTTTCTCTGATAAACTCTAAATATTCATCTGTACTCATTTTATCTGAATATGCAATAATATCATTTTTTGAATGGCTAATAGAGTTTGCTCTCCCATCTTCTGAAATAAAAAATTCTTGTTCTGTATTAAAGGGGGGATCAATATATATCAAGTTAATTTTATTCTTAAATTTATTTAACAAAATAGATAAAACTTGAAAATTATCTCCTTTGAATAATAATGAATTTTCATCAGATAAGACAAAATTACTTTTTACTTTACTAGCATTTGATAATATTTGCTTCTCAGATAATTTATTATCAAATTTCAATTCCATAATGTACTCCTATAAAGAATATAAAAATTCTCTTAATAATAATGTAGATATAATTATTTGTTCAGGATTATTTTGAAGATACTTGTATAATTTATAAGATCCATTGATATAAAGAACTCCATCCATTATTGCAATAGGAATAATCGCATTATCCACAATCTTATCTTCAAAAGAAGATTGCATAGTTCTAACAGCATCATCAAACTGTGCATTTTGATGTCCACCCATGTCTGTCAGAAATTTAGCTTCTGCAATTATGTATTTATTATTAAATTTTGCTATAAAGTCTATTCCTTTTTCTCTTTTAAATCCTAAATATTTTCTTGCAAATTTTTCCATTTCGGCATCAGAAGCATTAAAAATACAATTATCAGCATAATTTAAAAAATTTTCTGCACTATGGATTATAGGGACACCAATAGTACCCTTATCAATCCATCTCTTAAACATTGGTCCTATTTGTCTATTAGTTTCTTTTGGTTCTGTACATTTATCAATAATTTCTTCAATTCCCATTTGGAACAATGTCCCTGCAATTCTATTAATTGTTTGAGGATTTCTATCAATTGCAGATTTATCACGTTTTAAATACGCTACATATGAATCTTTAATTGGAAATAAATCTAATTCTAATAATTCTTTAACTAACATAACATTACTATTATCATTAAAAGCTTTTCTTACTTTATTTTCTTTATTCTTTGGTATTGTTCTTCTTAGATTTGGTGTAATAGGGTACACCTTATATAATTGATCTAAATAATTTCGTTGTTGAGCAAATTCAATACTTAGATTTGTCCAATAATTCATAGTAACCCTCCACATATTTTACAATAAAAATTATAAAAATATTATAACATTGTATTTGCTATTTGTCGTTATCGTTTCTGTTAATTTCTTAATAAATTTATTATAGTTATTTATTATATCACTTTTTAATGTTTGTGTATAATTATATTTTAAAATCTTTCACCGGTTTTACCATTATTAAAAATCATCCATTTTTCTAAAATACTACCAAATTATATAATAAGTAATAAATATTTAGATTAAATAAAACATAATGTACAAAAAAAGGTTTGAATTTGTAAGATATCAAAGAAAGAAAATAATAATGATAAAAGTTGTGATAAGTATCATGACTAATTCGGTAAAAAATACTACAATTGAAGTAACAAAACGATTAGGAAACAGTAATTCCTAAACTAGTAAAAAATTTAAAAACATCTTATTGTATTAATATAGTATTTAATATATTATATTGAGTGGAGGAAAAAGAACGATGGCTAATGAAAGTAAAAAAGACTTTAATGCGATGCTTAAGGATAATAAGGATATGCCTAAATTTATGAAAATAACAGATGAGCTAAGTATTAAAAGATACGATGGAGATAATATGTATTTTGCACCACCTATTTTCTATGATAAGGTAATGAAGAAAGTTCCTTTCGGAAAACTTACAACGGTAGTTGCTTGGGCAAGTTATCAAAGAGAAGATGATGAAACCCCTTATTGGAGAATATTAAAAAATAATGGAGAACTTAATTGTAAATATCCAGAAGGAATAGAACTCCAAAAGAAAAACTTGAGAGTGAAGGCCAAGGCCATATCATCATTCAAAAAGGTAGAACTAATATTAGATACTATGTAAAAGATTATGAAAAAAATCTAATAGAGTTATAATCTAAATTAAAAGTATACTTTAAGATATAAATGTATGATTTACTATTTTTTGATATAATGAAAAAGAAAGTTATTGAAATGGAGGATTGATTATGAAAAAAAAATTATTAACTATTTTAGTAGGGGGCATTTTAATTTTAGGAATGGCAACAGGTTGTACAGAACAAAAAGAAAATGAAAAATTAAAAAACGAGGTAGAAGAAAAATCAAAGGGTAATTGTGAAGCAGAAGAGTGCATTAAACTAATTGAACCAGAAATGAAAGTCGAAGAAATAAATGAAATCATTGGCTTTGATGGAGAGAAAAAGGATGAAACAGATGCTTATGTTTGGCAATTAACAGAAAAATCAAAAATAGAAGTGGAGTATAAAGATGATTTAGGGACGATTACTGCAACGATGGACAAAGACAAAATAAAAAGTGAAAACCTTAAGTTATCGATTTGCTATGATATTCAAAATTCAATAAAAAATGGAACTACATTTACTTATGAAGAAATGGTTGAAAAATTTGAAGGAATTGAAGGTTATTTAGCGACTAAAGCACCTACTTTTAAAAGATATATTTGGGTAAAAGATAATCAAACCTTTGGAGCAACTTTTTCAGATAGTTTAGATGGTAAATGCTCTATTGTATCTCTCCAATAGGACAAAAAAATAAAATCACAGTTTACAAGTGAGATTATCAAAATCTTTGATAATCTTCTTTGTTTTTGATAATAAAAATACGTATTATTTATAAAAACTCTTTATTTATAAAGATGTAAGTATGAATTTGAATATATTTACTACCATTTTACTACTTTTAAAACAAAGTTAATTTATATTTAATTGTCATATTAATTTGAACAAAATTTTATGAATTTATATGAAAAATAGTATATAATATAAGTGTCTAAGAAAGGAATTCTTATATGATTAAATTAATAAAAATAAAAAATATATTCTTGAATAAGAAGATAAAAGGACGAAATAAGTATTTAGGTACAATACCTTTTGATAAAGAGACTGACTACAAAATTGAAAAACATTCATCAATTGCGGACACTTTAAGAGAAAACGAATGTTTAAGTAATGAAAATATAAGAGAGGCAATTCATAATATTTCAGATATAAATAATGAAATAGAACTAGAACAAATGAGTAAAACAGATTTTTATCAATTAAGTTATATGGACTGTTTGCCTAATGTAGTTGATTCAGAGACAAGAAAAAGAACTAAGAAACTTATAAAAGATAGAAAGAATTAACAATGAATTAAATAATGCTTTAGAAAATATTGAAAATTATTATGATACATACTACACGCTACATAACAAGGGTAATACTATACCTTATTATGGCGAAGACTTTAGTGGCTACGCCACTAGTCCCACTCATAAGACTATACTTTTAATAATGTGCAATGTCATAGTATTTTTAATATTTAAAATTATGCATCAAAAAATATTTAAATTTTTACTACTAATTTACTACTTTTGAAAGCAAAAATATAAGAAATTATAAAAATATATGTGAATATCTTTCAAAAATAAAAATG
>CANOYR010000010.1 GCA_947571655.1 uncultured Caryophanales bacterium | reverse complement strand
CTTACTACTCTTACGATATAATCTTTATAGGTTCCTTTCTCACTAGTTACTCTTAGTTTGATATCGTTATCTTCCGTATTTAGGGAATTATATCCATTTCCTGTAACAGTAGAACTACTACTATTCGGGATTCCTTCGATGATAATATCTCCTACTTCATACTGTACGTTGATTAAGTAATCATATCCAACACTTGTATCTTCTACTTTAGTAACTGTACTTCCACGATTATTTTTTACTTCTTTTAAGGTAACATCATCGTTCATTTCTCTTGTTACTGTAATTGTATAAACACGAGGGATTCCACTTGCACTTGTAACGGTTAAGGTGATTATGTTAGGATTCGTTTGGGAGATTGCATATTTCCCATTTCCTGTAACTAAAGCTGTTTCCTCTTCTTTTATTCCTTGAACCTCGATGGAAGTATTGTTTTCTGTTAGATTTAATGTATAATTTAAATCATTCTTATCGAAATTCTCTATAGATTTTCCATTTATTTGAATATCTTTTAGAAAATTGTTGTTGGATAATTCTTTTGATACTGTGATTTCATATACTAAATAGCTTTTATCTTCGGCAACACTTGTGATAATAATAGTATTAATTGTATTATTTAAGTTATTGTTACCCTTAATCGTATAGGTTGTCGTTTCCTCTTCTGGTGTTACTTTTACATTTACGCTATTTATATTTCCAGGAATATCTAATGTATAATAAAGTATATCTTTATTAAATTCTGGGGATATAGTATATCCCTCTACTTCAATATTTAATAATTTTGCATTATCATTTTTATTTTTTACGACAGTGAGTTTATGAATTCCTGTTGTTCCATCTGGACTAGTTACTACAATTTCAAAGGTATTTATACCACTGATTAGTTGATAGGTTCCATCACTATTTAATTTTGTTTCATCACTCGTAATATTAATGATATACGTTCCCTCTTCGGCAGATGTATCAATTCTGATATTTTTAACACTACTATCTACACTACTTGTATAATCCGATAATAATTTATTAAAAGTTGGCGTTAAGGTGATTTCTTGATTTTTATCATCATATACTTTTAAGTTCAGTAAAGATGTGTTACTGCTTTTTTCTTTATATACATGAATGATATAGGTTCGTCGGTTTCCATTTGGTGCAGTTACTGTTACTAAGCAATCATTTAAACCTTCTTTTAGGCCTTTATCTCCTGTGATTGTTACAACAGAAAGAGGATTTTCTGGTAGTGCTTCTAGGGTAATATCTGTCGTTTCATTTGGTACTACTATGCTGTATTCATAAATACTTGGTTGAAAGTCAAGATTAATTCCTGTTGGATTGATTACTTTTAGACTAGATAGACTATTATTTCCTTTGTCATCTCTTATAAATTCATAGGTATAGGTTCTTTCTGTTTTATCTTCTGCGGTTACTATAACCTGGGCTATTGTACTATTATTTAAAAGTGTAAAGGTTGCATCTGTTACAATATTTCCTTCAGAATCTTTATAAGAAACACTTTGATTACTGCTTCTTAAAATTGTCTGCAAGCTAATTTTTTCTGTTTGATAAGGTACTTTGATACTATAATCAATTATTGTAGGATCAAAGTTATAAACACAAGTTCCATCTGCTGCACTACAGAGATAACTGTGTGGATTCTTTATAAGAATATTGATAGGAGAAGCATCATCATCTGCTTCTTTTTCAATATTTAGGGTATAAGTTTTCTTGGTTCCATCTGTTGCCGTTACCACTAGTTCAAATTGATTTTGTCCTGGTTTTAATGGATAAGTTCCTATTCCTGAGACTTGCGATGTACTATCTTTAGGAGTTGCTTCTATTTTTAATTTGGATGTCTTTTTATCTACTTTAATGTTATAAGTAAGTGTCCAAGGTTCAAATTCGATATCAATGGTTCCATCATTTAAAACAATACTATCTAAAAAAGCATCTCCTTCTCTGGCATTTACTCGTTTAATTTTAGCATATCCATCTTCAGAATTTCCCATCATTACATTTTTTCCATCATAAGTTGGCATTAGAGAATTTCCAGGGATTGTTATTGGTTCATCACTTCCATAGGCTACTAAACTTCCAAGATAGCTAGAACCACCACCAGCTCCAGCACAGTAGCTACCACCTCCTCCGTAGTAGCCTCCACCTCCACCAGATGCAGAAGAGGTTGCGGCTTTTCCTGGTCCACCGTAACCCAATCCTCCTCTAGTAGAAGCCTGTCCACTAGCTTGTCCTCCAGATATTTGCGTTCCTCCTGTTCCTACAGGATTTCCAGAGGCAGAAGTAATACCATTGATTCCTTGAAGTCCTCCTCCAGCTCCTCCTGAAAAATTACTGCCTGTCATTCTATAATGCACACTCGCACCACCACCGCCTCCAGCGACAATGATTCGGCTTTCTAAACTAGGAGTGTAATTCCAAAGACCACTTACGGTTCGAATGTCAGTTGCTCCCCCACCAGAACCTGCTGGTTGTCTTCCGCTTCCAATGTTTGCTTGACCTCCACCATTCCATCCTCCTGGTTGCGTAGTTGTTCCACTGGTTCCTTTACAACCTACATAAACATATAACTTATCTCCCGCATTTAAATAATAATATCCGCTCGCATATCCACCTTTTCCACCCGATGAAGCATAGACTCCTGCTCCTTCTGCTCCCCAGGTTTCTAATTTATATAATCCAGAATAAATGGCTGTATATTCTTGATAATTTTCAGTACAAGTGTATGTTTGTCCAGGGTCTGGTGGTAGCTCTTCTAAACGAGAAATATGAAATGTATAAGTCGTTGGTTCTACTCCTTCTAATTCTACTTTAATCGTTAATGTCTGATCCAATGGTCCTACATATCTTGGCTCAGTAATGGTAATTGTTGCTTCCTCAAACCAAGCAGTTGCATCTACATCCAATACTCTTCCAGATTCTGGCATTTCCAGTGTATATTCTGTTTGATCAGGATAAAAAGTTTCTAAAAGAGTTCCTCCAGAAATGTTTAATGTTTTTAATTTGGTAGTTTTTTCTCTTGTAAAGTTAAATTCATATAGTTGGTTCGCTACGTTTCCTTCTGCTTCTACAGCAATTGTTTTTGTAAGAGAAGTACCTTCAAAGTCATAAATTGTATCCGTAGGAATGTTTTGTCCTAATGATCGTTTTATTAGTTCTAAATCTATTTTTTTGGTATCATAAGGCACTGTTATATTATAAACTATTTTTTCCTGATTTTCTGGTTCGTTACTACAATCATAATAGGTTCCATTTACTTTAAATGCTTTTAGATGAGCAGATGGATTCAGTGTTCTTGTTACGTTAATATTATAAATTTTAATTGTTCCATCGGTATTTGTCATAATTACTGGATACGTAGTATCTCCAACAGGAATATTGAAAGTTCCTATTCCAATAATTGAAGCCTCTCCTAATTTGGTTTCGGTCGTAATTGTAAGTTCTGTATCCGTGTTTTCCAACATTAGATAATATTCAAAAACAGATTCTTCAAAATTGGGAGTTAAAATTCCTTTATCGACTGAAATGTTTAAAAGTGTATCGATTTCTACTATTTCATTAGATATGATTGTAATCTTAGCATATCCATTTTCACTGTTACCAGTCATTGTGTTTTTTCCGTCATAGGTTGGAATACTAGTTTCATTTCCAGCTAAGGTAATGGCTGAATCTCCATTATAGGAAGTAACTCCCCCAATATATCCAGAACCACCACCAGCTCCAGCACAGTAACTACCACCACCTCCGTAGTAGCCTCCACCTCCACCAGATGCAGAGGAAGTCGCTGATTTTCCTGGTCCTCCATAACCAAATCCTCCTCTAGTAGAAGCTTGTCCGCTGGCCTGTCCTGCAGAAGTTTGTGATCCGCCTGTACCTACAGGATTTCCAGAAACTTGGGTCGTTCCATTGATTCCATTCAATCCACCTCCAGCTCCTCCACTAAAGTTCCTTGTTGTATATTGGTAGTGGGTACTAGCTCCTCCACCACCTCCAGCAACAATTAAACGGCTATTTAGACCATCAGAATCATTCCAATTGCCACCAATTGTTCGAATGTCAGTTGCTCCTCCACCACTTCCTGCTGGTTGTCTACTAGAGCCAATATTGGCTTGTCCTCCACCATTATATCCTCCTGGTTGCGTAGTTGTTCCACTGGTTCCTTTTCCACCGACATAAATATAAACGGTTTCTCCTTCATTTAAGTGATAATATCCTTTTGAATATCCTCCTTTTCCACCAGTGGAGTTATAAACACCAGCACCTTCTGCTCCCCAAACTTCTAGCTTATAAGTTCCTGTCGTTGGAGCTACAAACGTTTGCACATCTCCTGTATAATCAAATCCTTGATATATAAATTTAGGTTTTCGATATACATTAAAAATATAATTAGTAGAAACAGCATTATTTTTTGTTGCCTCTATTTTTACTATATTATCCCCTACTTCTAGCTTTGCTTTCTTATCGATGTGATAACTAACTCCTGGTTCTGGTTCAATGGTAAAATCCAAATCTGTTACTTCGTTATTTACAGATATTTGATATTTATAGATATTTCTATTGAATTCATAATCTTTAACTGTTTCACTAAAGGTGATGTTTTTTATTTTGGCGATATCAGAGTTCGGGTAGATATGATAAATTTCTACTTGTCCCTCTGTTGTTTGCAATATTACGGTATGAGTTTTTCCAACTTCTAGAGTTACTTTTCCAAGTCCCCTCGACCATATAATATTTGTTAGATTTTGCGTTAAATTTACTTCGATAGAATTTTTAGGTAATGTTACTTCGAACGAATTTTCTTCCATAAATGGATATATATTTAAATTTTCAGCAGAAAAACAAGGATTTTCTAAAGCACCTACTTTGATATATCCAAAGAGAAATAACATCATACTAATTGTGATATAGATTATTATACTAAAAAGCTTTTTAATATTAGAAATTTCCACTTTAACACTTCCTACTACGATACTTTACTACTTCCTCGCTATTATAAATATCATTATACTAAAACTTTCAGCAATTTAACACATTTTTTTGGTATTTTTTTAATTTAAGAAACGATTGATATTCTTTCTATTGGATAAGGTCTTTTTTTCAATAATTCAAAAAAAAGAACCTCTGTATCATAGGATACCTAGAAGTTCTTTGTTTAGTTTAAAAACAAAATTTCTTCTGAAATTTATCAATGATATTTCTTTTATTTTATCATTCTACTTATTTTATAAAGATTTTAAAAGGAATTTCTTTATTTTATTCTAGAATTTTTAATTATTTTTCTGATATTTTATTTTTTTATAGATTTCTACAATAGGAAGTATTATCGTTGATAAAAGGGCAAGTTTGATTAAATCGATGAGTGGAATTGATGAGGTCTGAAGAAAGGTACTTAAAAATGGTACTTCCATTACTAAAATTTGTAGTAAAATAGAGCCAAAAATGACTACTGGAATCCAGGCATTACTTTTTAGGGGAATTTTATAAAAAGATTCTTTTTCACTGCGACAATTTAGTACATGAATATTTTGGATAAATACCATTAAAGCCATCACATATCCACGTGCAATGCTTATGTCCATTCCAACCTTTTTTATCAGATAATACCAAACTACAAAGACAATCATTCCAATAGAAATTCCAGCTACCAACACTTCTTCTAATAAATTTCTGTTGAATAGGGATTCTTTAGGACTTCTCGGCTTTTCTTTCATTACTTTTGGCTCTAATTTTTCAAAGGATAACGCAAAATCCTGAAGTCCATCGGTTACTAGATTGAGCCATAATAATTGGATGGCAACGAGTGGCATCGGTAAATCAAAAAGTACTGATAACACAAAAAATAATACTTCTGCCATTCCACACGATAACAACATATAGCATACTTTTCGAATATTACTATAAGCACATCTTCCTTCCCCAATTCCCGCAACAATCGACTTAAAGTTATCGTCGATAATAATCATCGAAGAAGTTTCTTTCGCAACATCTGTTCCACTTCCCATAGAAACTCCAATATTAGCACTACGAATCGCAGGAGCATCATTGACTCCATCACCAGTTACTGCGACAAAATCTCCCTGACGCTTGAGGGATTCCACAATTTTTAATTTATCAAGAGGTGTAACTCTCGTAAAAATTCGTTTTTCTCTGATAAATTGATCAAAGACATCCATTCCTTTTTTTAAATATTCAGAAATTTCTACACCAGTTGTTACTTGTTCCCATCTTTCTGCTAGATTTAACTCTTTCGCAATCGAAAATGCAGTTAGTGGATGATCTCCTGTAATCATTAATACTTTAATTCCTGCCTCCCTACATTCTTTGATGGATGCTTTTACTTCTTCTCGAACAGGATCAATAAATCCAACCAATCCTTGAAATGTTAAATCTTTGATTTCTGTTTCTGAATTGTCTTCCTTTTTTCTAATTATTCCATCTGCAAGGGCAATTACCCTATATCCATCATTTGCTAAGTCTTCGTTTTGTTTGAGTAACTTTTTTTTATCAATTGGAACCTTTTTTTCTTCATCTATCATTGTCTTAGAAAATTCTAGAATTTTTTCAATCGAACCTTTCACAGTACAATGAACCTCTCCTTGATATTCATAGAATACAGCAGAGTATTTGTTTTCCGATTCATAAGGAATTTCAGATAAAATTTGATAGCCTGCAGTAGAAATCTTTAGTTTTTTTCCAAGCGCTAGAAAGGCAATATCAATGGAATCCCCATAACTTTCAAAACCTTCTTTTGTCTTTTCTAAATGAGCTTCATTATTTAACATACCAAAAAGAGCAATCGGTTCAACTAATTTAAGAGAGTTTTTTTCTTTACAAGTAATTTCTCCCTGATCATTATATCCTCTTCCTCCAATTTGAAAGCATAAAGAAGAAGGAAGAATAATTTTTTTGGCAGTTTGTTCATTCACCGTTAAAGTTCCTGTTTTATCACTCGCTATTACAGTACAACTCCCTAGGCTTTCTACTGAATTTAATTTTTTCACAATTACCTGCTTTTTTGCCATTCGATTCGAACCAATCGTTAAGGCCATTGTTAGGGCAAGGGGTAATCCTTCTGGCATCGCTGAGACACTTAATGCAATGACAGATAAAAAGATTTCACTTCCAGAAAGTCCTTTTTGATATAAAATTAGCGCAATCATAATAGCGATTATTACAATTAAGATGGTAATCTGTTTCGAGAATTTTTCCATTCGAATGGAAAGTGGAGATTTTTCTTCTTTGGTAGTTGCGACATGATGAGCAATGGAACCGATTTCTGTATTTAGGGAAGTGGAAACAACAATACAAAGTGCACGCCCTGTGATTACAGAGGTTCCTGCATAAACCATATTTTTTCTTTCTGCCAAAGGAGTTTCTTCTTCTAATATCATTTCTTTTTTCTGAATTCCAAGGCTTTCTCCTGTTAATACAGATTCGTCTACTTGGAAATTATGACATTCGATAATTCTTAAATCGGCACTGATTTTATCTCCAGATTCTAGTTCCACAATGTCTCCGATTACTAGCTCACTAGAATTGATTTGTTCACTTTGCCCATCTCGAATTACATTACAGTGAACTTCAATTAAACTAGCCAGGGCCATTGCATTTTTTTCTGCATTCCACTCTTGAAGTGTTCCTAAAATTAAATCTACTAAAATAATAAAGATGATTGCACAAGCATCGATGATTTCTCCTATTACGAACGAAAAAATCACTGTAATTATTAATAGTAAAACAATCGGATCTGTGATTTGTTCCCATAAGATTTGAAAAATATTGGTACTTTTTTTTCGAGGTAATTCATTTTTTCCATACTTTTCTAACCGTTTCTCTGCCTCCTTTTTTGTTAGTCCTTCTTTTTTTGTTTTTAAGATATCAAAAATTTCCTCTATTTCAATACTATACCATTTTTTTTGCTTCATACCCTATCTCCTTATTTTTATTATCTTCCTATAATATACACTATATAACTAAAATAAATCAATAATAGAACTAATGCTTTTTTCTTTCCGAGTTCTAATTTTTTAAGCATCAGTAAATAAACGAAGATTTGAATCAAGTTCATAATCATAATATCGACTAAGGAAGAGAAATTAACCGTTAATGGTGTAAATAGTGCTGAAAGTCCCAAGATAAAGAAAATATTAAAAATATTACTTCCAATCACATTTCCTATCGCAATATCAGTTTCTCCTTTTCTTGCTGCAACTGCACTTGTTACTAATTCTGGAAGAGAAGTTCCAACAGCAACAATGGTAAGTGCAATTAGACTTTCGCTTACTTGATAGGACTTCGCAATTTCTACCGCAGAATTTACAACTAGATTGCCACCCAATAAGATTCCAATCATTCCAATTACCATCCATAAAATATCTTTCCAGGAAAATTTTCTGTTTTCAATTTCTAATTTTTTCTTTTCCATCAGGGTATCTTTTATTAAGAAATATAAATATGTTATTAGACAAAGAAGTAAAAAAATACCTTCTATTCTGCTTAAAAAGGAAAGCTGATGTTCTTGAATCCACCCATCCATCGTCTGAAAAATTAAGATAATACCAGCAAAAAGGCAAAATGGGTAATCTCTTCGAATTACTTTTTTGGTTGTTTTTAATGGATTCCATAATGCACTGATCCCTAAAACTAGTAGCAAATTACAGATATTAGAACCAACTACATTGCCAATTGTAATTTCATTACTTCCTTGAAGAGAAGCCTTAATACTGACTGCTGCTTCTGGGGCACTCGTTCCGAAGGCAACAATTGTTAATCCGATAATTAATGTTGGGATTTTTAATACTTTCGCTAAATTAGAACTACCCTCTACAAAAAAGTCAGCTCCCTTTACTAAAAAGAAAAAACCTAAAGCTAGTAATAAATAATTCAATGGTAATTTCCTCCTTTTTTCCAAGAAAAAAGACTCTTAGTATTATCACTAAAAGTCATGTTAATAATACTGTTGTATGATTCAAAAAACATTTCTTTTAAATTCCTACAATCTTTCAAAAGAAATATTATTACTCTTCTACAGATTCTTTAATTTGTCCTAAGATTCCACCAATTCCTAGGAATGTAAACAGAACAGAAATTGCATAATCTTTGAAGATTGCTGTTTTAAACTCACTAGATTGGTATAGCAACTCTAAAATATCAAAAGAAAAGTCTAGCCCATTTTTTACTCCTAATAGCATTGGAATAATGACTAAGGTTGCAACCGTAATTACAATTAAAGAAATGATGGCAACAATGTATGGTAGTTTTCCGTCTTGTTTCCCTTTAAGAAGCTGATATCCTTTCCAAGCACCTAGGGCAATTGGTAAAGCAAGTAATGAAAAAATCATATTTCCATATACATAAACTAGAATCCAAGGAAGAGATGCGATAAACCCACCTATGGTAGCTCCTAGAATTCCCATCAAATAGCCTTTCTCTTTTTTTTCTTCCATAAAAAAACACTCCCTCCATATACATGATTGTATCATGTCAATTCATGAAACACAAGTATTAAAACCTTCATTTTTCCTCATAGATCATTTCCGATAGGCGTCTTAGTTTTTCTTCTAATAATTTTTGAACGATTGTTAATTTTTCTTGAATTCTTTTTCGGTTAAAAAAAGATGAATTCACAAGTTCTCTTTCTAGTTGATTTTTCTGTTCCTCTAGGGGATTTATGATATATTTACAGTATAATTCGATGACTTTTACATCCATTTTATTCCTTCTTTCCATCACTTTAAGTATAACATACAAATCGTATTTACGTATAAGAAAATCATATTGAATTAAAAAGATTGGAAAATAGACTTAGGTGATGATATGATTTCTACGAATTATGGACTCTTTCAAAGATTATAGGATATTAGAGAAGATTTAGATCTCACACAACGAGAAATGGCCAATCAATTAAAAGTTTCTCAGTCCTGTTATTCTAGATGGGAAACGGGAAAAGAATTAATTCCACTCCAAAAGTTGAGTGATTTTTGTAGTATTACGAATCATTCGATGGATTATGTTGCGGGATTGATTCATACAGAAAGAAAAGTACCAAAAAGAAATTATCCAATTCGTGCAAAAGTGATTGGAAAGAATTTAAAAGAAGTTCGAATCCAACATGGACTTTATCAATATCAACTTGCTAAAATTTTAAATACTACACAGTCTACAATTAGTGCTTATGAAAGTGGTGAAACATTAATTCTTACTGCTTTTATTTATCAGATTGCCAAGGAATTTCATCTTTCTTTGGATGAATTATGTAGTCCTATCGGAAAAATGAAAAAGAGGAAGCAATTATGATGACTTTGTTTCTTTTCTCATAGTATAATATTTCTGGTGAAGAAAGATGTTACAAGATATGAAACAATGTTTTATTTGTCCAAGAGAATGCAAAGTAGATCGTACAAAAAAGGAAAAGGGAAGCTGTCAAGCTTCTGATACTATGACCATTGCGCGATATTCTCTTCATCTGTGGGAAGAACCTTGCCTTTCTGGTGATCATGGATCTGGGACGATTTTTTTCTCTTACTGTAATTTAAAATGTATTTTTTGTCAAAATTATAAAATTAGTGAAGAACATATCGGATATGAGATTACGATAGATGAGTTTGTCGATATTTGCCTAGAACTACAAAAAAAAGGAGCCCATAATATCAATTTGGTAACTCCAACTCACTATGTTCCACAAATTATTTTGGGAATTGAAAAAGCAAAAGAAAAAGGACTTCATCTTCCAGTTATTTATAATAGTAGTGGTTATGAAAAAAGAGAAACTATAAAAAAGCTAAATAAAACGATTGATATTTATATGCCAGATTTTAAATATTTTGATGATTCTCTTTCTCTTCGTTATTCTCATGTTCCTAATTATTCAAAGTATATCAAGGAAAGCTTAGATGAGATGTTTCATCAAGTCGGATTTCTTTCTTATGATGAGAAAGGATTATTAAAAAAGGGAGTCATTGTTCGCCATCTTTGTCTTCCTGGGGAAGGAAAAGATTCTAAAAATGTTTTAAAATATCTCTATCAAACTTATCAAAATAAAATTCTAATTAGTATTATGAATCAATATACACCTGTAAGGAATATTAAAAAGTATCCCAATCTAAATCGTACTCTCACGGATTTAGAATATGAAGAGATCTTAGACTATGCCTGTCAAATTGGAATTACAAATGCTTTTATTCAAGAAGGGGATACAAAAAAAGAAAGTTTTATCCCAGAGTTTTATAATCAATCTAAAAAAGAATTAGTCGTTCTATTCTTTTTCTTGTTTCTCTTCTTTTAGGTGTTCTCTTAGTTTTGTAAAGATTATTTCAATGATAAAACTGATGATTGCAAAAATCGGAGTTACTTTTTGAAATAGTGAAAGCAATGAAAAAGCAATCGTTGCGATTCCTGAAATTATAATTATATACCAACAAAAGATACGATATTTTGTATAGTTATATTTTTGTTCATTGGTCAATTTTTTCTTTGTCATAGATTTTCCCATTCCTCTTTTTTAAAACCAATTCTTATTTGATCGTCTTTTATAAAAATTGGTCTTTTTATTAACATTCCGTTTTCTGCTAATAGTTTTATTTTTTCTTCTTCACTCATCGTAGGAAGTAATTCTTTTAAATTTTTCTCTCGATATAGAATTCCACTTGTATTCCAAAGTTTTTTTAAGTCAATTTTGTATTTTTCTATCCAATGGGCAATTTCTTTTTCTGTTGGAGGGCTTTTTTTAATATCTTGTTCTTGATAACTAATTTGATGTTCCTCTAAAAATTTTTTTGCCTTTTGACAAGTACTACACTTGGGATACCCAAAAAATAGGTTCATTCTTTAATCTCCTTTATAAAATCTTTTACTTTTTGCTTGGTTGTAACTGCATTATAAATATCAAGACCCGCATAAATAATCATAAAAATTCCAATTACTTGTGTCATTGCCATCGCTCCATGAAAAGGATTCATTAAGAGTAGTCCTCCACATATCAAAATTAAAATAGATGAGATTAGAGATGGAGTATATTCTGGAATTTTATTTTTTTTCATTTCGATTGCATATTGAAGTCTACTAAGTCCATTGATAATAAAGTAAATTCCTAATACAAATGGTAAAATACTAGAAATAAATTTGGGATTACTGATAAATATAAGTCCTAAAATACTTAAAATTACTCCAACCACTAAGTTTGGCATATATTTTGTTTTGAAATAGTTTACTAAAGATACTATTCCTGGAATTAGAATTATACACCCTATAATTGTCGAAAGTGTCGTCAATACAAAGTCTGGCTTCATTAATAAAAAGATCCCCATTACTATCATAAACACTGAAGTAATTAACGATGTTACGAAAATCTTTTTTAATTCATTTTTTAAATAATTCATTTTTTATTCCTCCAATATTAATCTATTATATGTTTCCCTAGTTATAGTTGTTTTAGGAAATCTCTAGGGAATTTTGCTTCAAAGGAAAGAATTTTTCCCGTTAGAGGATTTCGAATTTCAAGTTCTGTAGCATGTAAATATAGTCTTTTTCCTTTTTGTCCTTTGTATTTGCTATCTCCAAGAATCGGATGATTGAGTTCTGCAAGTTGCACTCGAATCTGATTTTTTCTTCCTGTTTCGATTTCAATTTCTAATAAGCTATTTTTATTTTCACGAATTACTTTATAATTTGTGATTGCCTTTTTTCCAGTAGAATCTTTGGATATAAAAACATGGTTTTCTTTGTTTTCTTTCAAGTAGGAGATTAGTCTATTTTCTTTTTTTTCTAAGATTCCACTAACGACTGCTACATATTTTCTTTTTATGGCAATATTCTCCCAATTTTCTTGAAGTTTTCGTTTTAAATTTTCATTTTTTGCAAATAAAATCAGTCCACTTGTTTCTCGATCTAAGCGATGAACAATAAAGATTTTGTTTTTCTTATTTTGCTCTTTCACATAGTTCCTAACAGCGTGGTAGAGCGTACGACTGGCTTCTTTTTCTGTCGCAATTGTTAACATCCCACTGGGTTTGTTCACTACCAAATAATTTTCATCTTCATAAATAATATCAATTTTTCCAATTTTAGTGATTCTTTTTTCTAAGGAAATGAGTATTAATTGTTTCGGTTTTACAATGGTATCATATTTTACTTGTTTTGTTCCAGAAACTGAAATTGAATGATATTTTAGTAAACTCTTAATTTTATTTCTTGAATATTCTGTATTTTCAATTAAGTAGTCTATTAACTTTGCTTCCCTTTTTACAACGATTTCTCTCATGTGCCACCTTAGTCTTTCTAATTCGATACTTCAATAATTTTTTCAATCACTGGCTGATTTTCATATAATATATTCCCATCAGAATCTTCTGTTTTTGCATTTTTGCAAATTTCATCAACAATTTCCATTCCTTCGGTTACCCTACCAAAGGCAGCATAATCACCATCAAGTCGACGATCGTCCTGGTGCATAATAAAGAATTGACTACTCGCGCTATTGTTGTATTGTGCCCTTGCCATCGACAAAGTACCACGAATGTGACTAAGAGAATTACTAACACCATTGGAACTAAATTCTCCTTTGATTGTATCTGCTACTCGATGGTTTTGTTCTTTATTCTGTGTTGGGTCGCCTCCTTGCATCATAAAACCATCGATAATTCGATGAAAAGTTAAGCCATCGTAAAACTTTTCATTTACTAACTCTATAAAATTGGTAACTGTAATCGGTGCGATATCCGCATAAAGTTCTGCTTTAATCGTACCATAGTCCCGTATAGAAATTTCAATATAATGAGTTCCTGTTAAATTTTCTTTGGCTGCTTCTTGTTTTTTACTGCCTAACGTAAAAGCAACTCCCAATATTAAAACCACAATCGCTATCAAGATTATATTTTTGATTTGATTTTTCATCTTATCCTCTCCTTTTCTTACTTATTCATAATTCAATACTTCGAGCTGTTGTATGAAAAAAATCATAGAAAGTTTTTGGTGTTCCTAAAATATAGGGTGTAATGATGATTTTATCTTCCTCTATACTAGTAATTAATCCTAAACCTTCCACTGTAACTTTTCCTGATTTAAAGTTAACAAATGCTGTAGAAGTAGTTAAATACTTAGGGCTTAGAGTTAGAATACACTTCTTTTCTCTATATCTTTGATGTAGATGGGCATCTGTTTTCAAATCTCCTGTTGGATGATATTTCTGTTTTTGAATATCTGTGGGACTTGGAACATTCTTTGTATAAAAATTTCCATGAATAGAAACAAATTGCCCTACTTTCAGATTATCCCAATCTTCTATTAAATCACTTGCATGAATCTGTAGTGTTTCCATTAAATTTTTTATCTGAGACATAAAAGAAGAAAGTTTTACTCCTAAATTAAAAAGACAATCATTATTTTTTAGGTTACAGTCTATCAGAAACCCTTCTTGTATGGCAAGCATTTCAATTCTTCTTAAATTCATATAATAAATTTGTGAAAAGTTTACATTCCAAGGTTTCCCACGACTTAATCTTATTCTGATTTTTTCTTCCTGTTCCTTTTTATATTGTTTTAAAACATCAACAGTATATTTCTCAGGAAAATCATCAATAATTTTATGGTGATTTCTGCATAGAAGAATTAAGTTTTCCTCTTCCTCTCTTTGAGAAACTGTCAGTAATTCTTTTCCTCTTGCGCCTTCTTTTTTTCTCGCAACAATATGACAACATTCTCCGATGATACTCCCATCCTCACTAATTAAGTCATTATCACATCCTGGAAAACTACATTTTCCACCCGACTTTGCCCATAGTAACTTTAAAGTCCTATCACTGATATTCATATCAATCTCCTCTCTAGTTGATTATGATTTATAGAAAACATCATTTTTGAATTAAGCTTTTGTTATTTTATTCTATCATATATTTCTTTTCAATACAACGAAACTTTCCACATGTATTGAATGTATATTATGAGTAGTTGAAATTTATATTTCTGATTTACTTTTTATAATTATTCATATTTCTCCTCAAATAACCTATAAAATATGTTCTTTTTTTCAATTTTTAGCCTTCTTTTAGACCTTACTGAATCGTTAATTATTCCTTTATTCACAAGGAATTATCGCCTATTTAATATGCATACACTTTCTACATGATAAGTATTGGGAAACATATCAACCAAATGAATATCTAGTAAAGTATAATGAGTTTGTAGGAATTTTAAATCTCTTGAAAGAGTTACAGGATCACAAGAAATATAGACAATACTTTTTGGAAGAATTTTTAAAATTGATTGTAATGTCTTTTTATCTAGACCTTTTCTTGGGGGATCCAGAATCATGGAATCGATTCCTTGAAATTCTGTGATTTTATCTTCTACTTTTCCTAGAATAAAATCAATATTTTGAATTTGATTTTGCTCTTTATTTCTATTGGCTGCTATTATGGAGTCTTCTACTACCTCGATTCCAATTACTTTTTTTACATAAGGAGTAATCAATATCCCAATCGTTCCAGTTCCACAATATAGATCTAAGATACTGCTATAATTTTTTTCACGATAGTAATCGATAACAATTTGATAAAGCTTTTTCATCATCTGATAATTTACTTGAAAAAAAGCATCTTTTAAAATATAAAACTGAAAATTAAAGATTTGTTCTAAGATGGCCTCTTTCCCATAAATTCGCTGATGATTGAGAAAAATTGAATGAACAGGAAAACTTTGAAGTTCTTTGATTAAGTTGGTACGTTCTTTTATTTTTCCTTCAAAAATTACCATAAGCTCTGATCGACTCGTCTTACGAATTATAATTTTATCAATATTTGAATTTTTAGAATGACTTAGGAAATCTAATATTTTTTGATAGATAATATTGATTTCTTTTTCTACAAGAATACAAGCGTCGATTGGAATCAAAGAATGGCTCTTTTCTTGATAAAAACCAAACTTTTTTCCTTGTCCATGAAATGTTACTTTATTTCGATAGTGAAATGATTCTTTCGATTCTATTATCTTTATTTTAGAGGTATCAATTCCCGCATATTTTTTCAATAATTCATCAACTTTTTGTTTCTTAAATGTTATCTGACTTTGATAATCTTGTTCCATCATTTGACAGCCACCACAAAGCTTATAATAAGGACATTGAGCATTTTTTCGAATCTTAGAGGACTTTTTAATTTCTTTGATTATGGCGTTCATAAATTTTTTTTGCACTTTTATAATTTCTATTTTTATTCGTTCTTCTGGAAGTGCTCCCTTTACAAAAACAAGCTTCCCATCTACTCTAGCAATCCCATTACCAAAGTGGTCTTGTTTTTCGATAGTTACTTCATATTCTTTACTTTTTATCTGTTCCATAGAATCACATCCATCTTTATTATACAAAAAAATAAAAGTTTCCACCATTCAAATCGTGGAAAACTAAATAGAGATACTAATCATTGTTTTAGATTTTAAAATATTATGATGGTTTTTCATGTATTTTACCTCTTTTACATATCTTTTTTAGTATATTTGTTTCTTTTTTTTTGCAGTATCAAAGTAGTCATCTAAGTATTCTTGAAAGTTTTCATAATTTGCCATTTGTTTTTCTAAATTTGGAATCGTACAATAGAACAAATCTAAGGAAGTGATTTTTTCTATAAAGCTATCTAAGTAATCTTCTTTTCCTAGAAGTCCACCTTTTTTTTCAAAATGAAGCTTTACGATTGAACGAAGCAATCGATAGAATTCTTGTTGATTATGAAATTCCGTATCTAAATCACTAATCATGTGAAAACTATCATCAATCATGTAAATTCCGAAAGGTAAATGATTTCCTTTTCCAATTTTCATGTTATGAACTCCCATATCATACAAACTAATATAATTTTGATTAAAAATAGGAAGCTTTTCCTGAATTTCTTCTAATCCTTCTATAATTACGTCTTTAGGTAATTGATATAAAATATCTTCTGTTTTTCCTTTTATTTCTTCTATAAATGGAGTTGCCTCTCCAATGTAATCTCCACTTTCACTAAAGACAGGATACTTACTTATTAAAATAGGAATTGTTTTTTCATGAATTTTGTTAAAGATGGCTAATTCATTTTCTGGTAAGTAATCTGCATTTTTATAGTAAATTTTTACTGCTAAATCTTCTTCTCCTACTTTTAAACGATAACATTCTCCTGTTGTTTTTCCATGAATTCCATTTTCTGTATTTAACTGATAAACTTTTTCATTAACTACCACATTTTTAATCATCACAAAACCACCTTTTATTTGGTGCATATTATATCACATTTTCGTAAAATAAGCAATAACAACAAATTCGATTTAATTTTTTGTTTCTTCTTCTCTTATTATAAAATATTCTTTATATTTTTAGAAATTTATTCCATACTAAAATTAGAAAAAGAAGGGATACAATGATTGAAAGAATAAAAAAAGATACAAACAATGCTAATGATATTATTTTTAAAGATATCAAAATTAAAAATCAAACGGTTACTTTGGTGTATTCAGAAGTACTAACGAGTGGAGGAGATATTAGTAATATTATTTTAAAAAATATTGCGAAAATTATTGACGAAGAAATTCCTATTCCAGATGATTTTTTTTTATTTTTCTATAACTCCATTCCTAGTCATAATGTTACCAAAGTAAAAGATTATACGGATCTTTTAAATAAACTTTGGAATGGTTATACTATTTTTATTATGGGTGATTCTACTTGTTTTGCGATGGAAACAAGGGCTACCTTGGACCGTGGAATTACCAGTAGCGAAGGAGAAATTTCTGTTCGTGGACCTAAGGATTCGCTAACAGAAAACTTTAATAAAAACTTGGGATTAATTAGGAAGCGAGTAAAAACTCATCATTTATGGGTCGATTCTTTAGAAATTGGAAAGCAATCTAAAACAAAGGTTGGTATTTTGTATATGCAAAATATTGCAGAAAAAAGTCTAGTAAAAGAAATTAATGAAAAATTACAAAAAATTAATATTGATGGAATTTTAGACTGTGGATATTTAAAAGATTATCTTCATGAAGAGTCTACTATTTTTCCAACCATCATGACAACTGAAAAACCAGATTTAGCAGCGATGGCTCTTTTGGAAGGAAAAATTGTGATTCTATGTGATAATAGTCCCTACTCTTTGATTCTTCCTTGCTTTTTTATTGATTTATTTCATACTCCTGATGATTATTACCAAAAACCAATTAATATTTCTTTTATCCGAATCATTCGACTTTTGGCATTTTTAATTTCTATTTTAATTCCTGCTTATTATATTGCGATTACCACCCATAATCATGATGCTATTACAACAGATATGTTGTTAAATTTTCTCTCCCAGCGACTGACAGTTCCCTTTCCAGCTTTAGTGGAGGCCTTATTAATGACCATTTCTTTTGAAATTTTAAGAGAAAGTGATATGCGAATGGCGTCGACAATGGGAACTGCTGTATCCATTCTTGGTGGACTTGTTTTGGGGGATGCTGCTGTTAGTGCAGGAATCATTTCTCCTATTATGATTATCGTTATCGCGATTTCTGCCATTTCTGGTCTTGTATTTACCTCGATTGAACTTTCTTCTGCGATTCGCTACTTTCGGATTCTATTAATGATTCTCGCATCTCTTTTTGGAATCTATGGAATTTTTCTTGGTTCCCTTTTCTTAATTATCAAACTTTCTAGTATGCATTCTTTCCATAAACCTTATCTTGCCCCATTCTCTCCTCTTATCTTAAGTGAGCAAGAGGATGCTTTTATTCGAATAAATAATACAAGTAAAATCAAACTTAGAAATCCTCTGTTAACGAAAAAAAATAGAGTTCGGGGGCGAAAATCAAAATGAAAAAATATAAAATTTTAATATTGTTTGTTTCTTTTCTTTTTCTTACTGGTTGTAGTTCTTATACGGAACTTAATGAACTTGGAATCGTAGATACTTTAGGAATTGATTATACAGAGAAAGGATATCATCTCTATATTAACATTACAGAAGGGAATCAAGAAGATGGAACTTTAAAAAAAGATTCTATTACTTATGATGCTGAATCCAAAACAATTCAACAGGCATTTCATCAGCTGTATCTAAAAAGTAATAAAAAGATTTATCTTTCTCATATGAATACTTTACTTTTATCAGAAAAGGTCATCAATCAGCACTTAAAAGATGTCATTACTTATCTTTTAAATCAACGAGATATTAGAAATAATTTTCATCTCATTCAAATGGAATCTGATATGAAAGAAGTGTTTTCAAAAGAAATCGAAGCAAAAGATTTTAATGAGCTAATCAAAATGAACGAACAATATATGGGAACTACGAAATCCATTACCTTTGAACAATTTCTAGAGGAACTTCTCATTGATCAAAATACTTATTTGCCTTTAGTAAAATACAAGCAAGAACTAGAAATTCAGGGTCTTTCATTGATTAAAGATTTTAAAGTATTTGATGTTCTTTCTCCAAATGATACGATTCTACTAAATATTTTAAATAATAATATTCATCAGTCCATTTATCATGATACCACCATTTATAAAAATCAAACTGTCTTAGAATATCAGAAAAATCAAGTAACTTTTCATATTCAGATGGAAGTAAATGATAAAGATACTTCTGAGAAAAAGCAACTGGAAGAAGATTTAAAAGAGTTATTGACTTCCTATCAAGAACAAGGATATGATCTCATTAAGTTAGTTTATCAAATGAAACAAAATCATTTATTTTCTTTTAATGAAGATAAAATTCTGTTAAATAATATCCATTTAAAGTTTCAAATTCATATGAATGCAATCGATAATTATTTAGAAAGGAGTCTTCCTCTATGAAAAAAAATAAAATTACCAGTTTTCAGTATTTTACAGTATTCTTTTTTCTATTAAATGCTTTTATTCCTATGATTGGTTTTCATCGACTTACGATGATTAGTAAGCAAGATGCACTTTTTTCTATCCTTTTAGGAATAGGATTTATGATTCTTTTTGTTTTATTGATTCAAAATATTTATCACTATTTACCCAATCAAACAATCATAGAAAAAATAAAAATTCTTTTTCCTAAAAGTTATCTAATTTTTTATCTTTGCATTTTTCTTTGTATTGTCAGTCTTTTGTTTTTTGTAACAAACGAATTTACAGGATTTGTCCATTTTTATTTACTCCCTCAATTAGATTCTTTTTGGATTACACTTCCCTTTCTTCTTCTCCTCTTTTATTTTTTACAAAAGCCAAAGGAAAGTATGTTTCGTACTGCAGAAATTTGTTTCTACCTTTATCTATTCTTTTTTATTATTTCAGTACTTGGAATTTTACCACAGTCTAATTTTTTAAAGATTAAACCTCTTTTCTCTACAGGAGTTCGATCCATCATGGAAAGTGCTTTTCTATTCTTTCTTTCTCTACCACTTCCCTTTTTTTTAATTAGTTATTTTCCGAAAAACTTGCTTCAAGAAAAAACGAATGGAAAAAAGACTTGGATACAGGCGATTTTTTGGAATGGGTTATATTTATTTGTTACGCTCTTTTTAATTTTAAGTTCTATTGGTATTCATTTGGCCAATCTTTATAAAAATCCCTTGATGATTACTTATCAAAAAATATCTTTTTTAAATATTTTAGAACGTGTAGAAACAACCCTATCTTTTTCTTATATTTTACTCTATCTTTTTCCATTAATTTTTCTAATTTATGTATTGAAGGAACTTATTCTTCAATTGTTCCCAAAACAAGAAAAAAAGAAGAACTTAATTGTTATACTCATTCTTCTAACCATTCTTCTTGGTAATCAATTTTTTACTTTTCGTTTTGATTTCTATACGATTATTAATTTATTTTTATTTTTTATCCTTTTATTTTTATCAATGAATATTCATTTAAAAAAGGAAGAATAGTTCTTGGTTTTAAGCTATTTTCCTTTTTTTATTTTTTATTCTACCATTTCATCTTCTATTTGAGGGTTTTCTTCTATTTCGCTTGGAGGTTCTACAGAAGCATTATAATTACATACATAAAGCTTCTTTTCTAAATCTCTTTTAATTAATCGAACATTTTGTCCAAAGTAATAGGGAGTTGTAAAAACTCTTGTTTCTTTATTCTCTGTAACAGATTTTTCTTTAAACTCTGAAAGATCAAACTTTTGTGTGATTTCTACCTCATTTTCTAAAGAACTACAAGTATAGTTAAATCCGGTAATTGTTAAATAAGAAGTGGGAATCGAATCACAAGCTTCTTTGTCTTTTGAAAACAAATCGTTTTGGGCGAGTTCTTCTAAATTATAATTCTTTTTGTTACTCTCTATAAAAATTTTTAACTCACTATCTTGGTAAGCAAACGTCAGTGTTTCTGTTTCATAATAAAAGCCTTCTTTATCTTCTTCTTTCGTACAAATTAATTTTTCATATTGGCTGTCATCTATGAAAGGGGTTGGTGTTTTTTTGGGATATAAATCATTATCATTCGAAGGAGTTGGTGTTTTATTTGATGAAATATTTTCTTCTTCAAAAACGATTCTAAAAACGGGTGGTAATACTATCAATGTTATTAAAATTAAAAGTGCCATGATACAAAAAAACCACTCTTTAATACTAAGTGCTCGATTTCCCTTATTCATTTCTTTCCCCTCGATTCTCTTATTAAGATTTTATCATACTTCATGAAGATTGAAAAGGATTATCGTATTATGAGTTCAAAAAGATGAATAATGTCCATTGATTGTTCTTTGGATATCACCATTTTTTTTAGACTGTCAGGTTGAGCGCGAAGTCCTTGTAAATTACAGGTAGAAACATCAATTTCAGCCATGGAAGTTTCTAGTATTTCTAGGCATGAAAAATCACAATGCTCAAATTCTACCTTGGTAAACTGATTGGTATGAAATCTAGATTCTAAAAATGTACTATCGATGAATTTACAAACTTTCATTTTTACATCGACAAGATTACTATAATTTAAGTTACATTCTTCAAATAAACAATCATAAAAATGAGCTTTTATGAATTCTGTACCCATAAATTTACAGAAGCGAAAATGAACTCGATGAAATGATCGATTTCCAAAGTCAATATTTGAAAAATCACAGTGTTCAAAGATACAATCGATGATACTAATTCCCTCTAAATTTGTATGTTCAAAAGAAATATCTTTAAAGTGGCATTCGTTCCATTCTGAAACCATAGTATTTTTAGGATAGAAATCTTTTTCGAATTTTTTCTGAAACCATTCTTCATCTTTTTGAACTTCTATAAATTTTGTATCTATAGTCTTTCTGATTTTTGGTTTTTCTAATTTTCTCATACTATTCTCCTTTTTATTTAGTATAGCAAATATTTATACATAAGAGAACTTAAAAAAAATTAGTACTTTTTGATAAAAATCTCATATATTATAACAGGTGAATACGATGTTTCAGAAAAAAAGACCTGGTCAACACGGATTCTTCTGTTGTTGTCAAGGGTGTAAGACCAAAAGAAAAACAAGCCTATTTTATATGGGACTTCTGCTTGCTTTTCTCATCATCTTAATTTATCAGTGTATCTTTACAATTTTCATTGTTACTAGATTTAATGCCTTTCTATGCTTTTTCTTTCTTATGATTGTCATTATTGGTTTTTTCCGAATTTTATTTTAAAAAGACACCTAACTTTGGGATTTTTCCCTATGAGGTGTCTTTATTTTCCATTCTTCTAATTGATTATGATACTGAATAAATGAATGAACACATCGCACATTTTCAATTTCACTATCCTGAAATTCTATCTTTTGTGGTAAATGAATTAACGCCAGGAAAAGATAAAGTTCTTCTTTTCTTAGTAAATATTTTGATTGATAAATTTCTAATAAATCTCTTAAAGTCGTATCTTGCCAATTATTTCGATAAAAATTTTCTAAATCATAAACAGGGGAATTGATTCTAGAACGATTCCAACTGATTAGATATAGATTTTGATTTTCAATAAAGTGCTCTTTTTTTAAATTTCCATGTGTCATCACATAACGCATTTTTTTATTTTCTTTCATTAGATTATACCATTTTTCAATTTGAAGTTTACTTTCTGTTAAATGGAAGTAGATTAATGATAAATTTCTAATTAATTGATAATGACTGGGAGACATATACTTTTCTACTTCAATCATATCCTGAAGATTATGATAGTATTGAATTAAGTAATCTTGTCTAGCACGTAAGGATTCAAAAATTTCTTTAATATAATCGAGATTTACCGTTTTATAAAAGGTTGTTTTTGTATGAAGAATGCTTAATAAATAAATAAAATCTTCTACTCTTTGCTCTTTTGGAACTGGATAATCTTCAATATATGGATAAATTAAATATGGTTCGTTTGCTTTTGTAATTGGATAGGAAAAGTTCTGAAAATTTCGGTTTTGTAAATATTCGTACACTGCATCATTTTTTCCTTTTTTTAATACATATCTTCCATTTTCTGTCGTAATAATATCTACATTATTTTTTTTCTGATATTGTTTTGGAAAAATCTGATATTTTTCAAGAAATTGTTTTTTATTCATTGCTATAACATGGAATAATTATTTTATTTCCTACTTTAAGGTCTGATAAATCGTTATAATCTGAAATGGCTTCTTTTGTCGTTTGATATTTTTCTAAAATTGATTCTAGAGTATCTTGTTCACGAACGATGTAGACATGGTAAGTTACAAAAGTTTCTTCTTGATTAATAGAAGAAAAAATAGAGGAAACTTGATTTGTTGTCTTATCTTGAATAATTTCAGATTCTACAGTTTCTGTTTTCATTTCTTTTGTACTACTTTCTAAAACCATAGATGTTGGTATTTTAGAGTCAGTTTCTGATTCTAAAGGTTGTATGTCTTCTTTTGTAATGTGGCTTAGGAGTTCGACTTTTTTAGGAACTTGTTCTAATTCTAGGAAGCTTTTGTCTTCATTTGAAACATCGACTGCTTCTGTTTTTATATCAGAACGAGCTCCTGCTACTTCTAGATTCTCTTCTTCATTTACATTTTCCATTTCAACGTCTTCGATCAATATTTCATCTTCTAATTCTTCTGTTACTTTTTCTTCTACTTGACTAATTTCTAATTCTACATTTACTTTTAAATCTTCTTCATTAAGGATTTCAAAGTAAAAGTCATGGATTCCTATATCAGCAGATTGAATGTCATATTTATCATCTACTTCTATTGTAAATGGTAATGTGTAATGAAACTCTTCTTCGATTTGACTTGCTTCTGTCATTTTATATGTACCATCTACTAAAATATCACCTTCGATTGTATGATCTCCAGTAATCTCTAAAGTATGTTTTACTTCAATATCAGTTACTTCGGCTATCATCGTTTTAAAATGTACTGTTTTACTAAAAGGTATCACCTTTTTCATACTATCCCTCTTTTCTATTTAACTATATGAAACAAAAATAAAAAAAGACTAAAATTGTCTTTTTTATCTATGAATTTTCTTTTCTTTAATGGTTAACTCTAAATTTTTTGAAAAGTCTTTCGCTTCCTCTGTAGGTGCAATAGATTTTAAATTTTTAATAAGTTTTTTCGAAAATTTTCTAGTATACCAATTCGATTTTGTTTTTCTATTCGCACAATAGGTAGCAAGGGCTAGTGCTTTTTGAAAAGAAATTTCTGGATTTATTTCATCCATTAGTTCTTGGTCATCTTTAGAGATTAGTTTTCCATTTGTGGGATCTTTAAAAACTTCAGGTTGTTTATTAATCAGATAGAAAATACTTGCTACCATATGTGAGGGACTGATTTTTGCATTTTCCTGATTACTAAATAAATATGTCAAGTAATAGTAATCGTATTTTATATAATCAAGTAAAAGTTCCTTCGTATAAACCCAATATGGTAGTTGATGTAAAGAGGCCTCTTTTTTCATCCAATCATTGTGAAGAACTTGTTTTGCTTCCTTTGGTAAAGAGGCATAAGTATTAAAATAGTTAATAAGATCATTTGCCATTTGACGAATATTTTGATTTTTAGGATATTGAGATTTGGTATTTCCAATAATATTTCTGGCTTTTTCAAAAATAGTAGAATCAGAGATTGGAAAATCATCTTTTAATACCAGATTATATAAAACAGAATACCATAGTTCGAGGGTACTTTCTGTATCCAATTGTTCGATAATTTCTTCTTCACTAAATTCAATTAATTGACTTTTAATCAAGCAATAATCTAATATTTCTAGGATCATGTTTCTTCCCTCTTTTCTTTTTAAATAATATTTTATGAATATCTAAATAACGATCAACTAAAATAAATTGAATCTCTTGCTTAATTTCTTCAGGAATTTCTTCTAAATCTTTTTCGTTCGATCGAGGGATAAAAATGGTTTTTACAAAGTTACGATGGGCACCAATGACTTTTTCTTTTAAACCACCAATCGGAAGAATTTTTCCTCGAAGGGTCATTTCTCCTGTCATCGCAATATTGGTCGCAATCGGCCAATCTGTCAGTAAAGATAATAAAGTTGTAGTAAGCGCAACTCCTGCACTTGGTCCATCTTTGGGAATTGCACCTTCTGGAACGTGAATATGAATGTCATTTTGTTCAAATTTTTCATAATCAATTTGATATTTATTAAAATTTGATTTTAAGTAGTCAAAGGAAAGTTGTGCAGATTCTCTCATAACATCTCCAAGTTGCCCTGTCAAAATGATTTTGCCACTTCCTGGAAATAGCACTGCTTCAATTGGTAAAATATCTCCTCCAAATGGTGTGTAGGCTAATCCATTGACAACACCAATTCTTTCAATGATATCATTCTCATTCAATAAATACTTTTTCTTTCCTAAATACTTTTCGATATTATAATCTGTAACTTGATAATCTCCCTTTTTCTCTTCCATCATTCTTTGTTTCACTATTTTTCTTAAAATACTCGCAATATTTCTTTCTAAATCACGTACTCCTGCTTCTTTTGTATAGTTCCTAATAATTGTTAAAATTACTTCATCACTAAATTTCACTTCTTGAGATTTTAATCCATGTTCTCTAATTTCTTTTGGTAATAAATAGTTTTTAGCAATATCTAATTTTTCATATTCTGTGTAGGAAGAGAGTTCAATAATTTCTAAACGATCCCTTAATTCTGGAGGAATTTGTTCAAAATAGTTAGCAGTTGTAATGAACATGACTTTACTTAGATCAAATTCTTCTTCAATATAATGATCAGAGAAGGTTTTGTTCTGCTCTGGATCTAAAATTTCAAGAAGAGCACTGGCAGGATCCCCTTTGATGTCTTTTGTCATTTTATCAATCTCATCAATAATAAATACAGGGTTTGAACTTCCTGCTTTTTTCATTCCTTGAATTACAAGACCTGGAGCTGCTCCTACATAGGTTCTTCGATGACCGACAATTTCAGCTTCGTCATTGATTCCGCCAACAGAAATTTTTGTACATTTGCGGTTTAAACTTTCTGCAATGCTTTTAGCTAATGAGGTTTTTCCAACTCCTGGTGGTCCAACCAAACAAATGATTAAACTTTTTAAGTCTTTTGTATTCTGTTTTACTGCTAAATATTCAATGATTCTTTCTTTTACGATATCTAATCCATAATGTGAATCATCTAATACGTCTTTTACTTTTCTTAAATCTTTGTTATCTGTCGTATGATGATTCCAAGGTAAATCTAATAACCAATCAATATAATTACGAATCATTCCAATTTCAGGAGAATTGGGATTGCTTGTTTCGTAACGATTAATTTCTAATAATAAACGGTTTTTTATTTTTTCTGGACATTTTAACTTCTTTGTTCGCTTTCTTAAATTTTCAATATCACTATCTTTATCATTCATATCCCCAAGTTCTTCTTTAATTACTCTAATTTTTTCTCGCAATACATATTCTTTTTGGGCTTGATCGATATCATGTGATAGTTTTTCATCAATTTTTCTTTCAATTTCTAAAATTTGAATGTCATTTTTTATATCTTCCATAATCATTAAACTTCGTTTGATAGCATCTGTAGTTTCAATGTAGGACAATTGACGAAGATAAGAAAGCGGAAGGGATGGTACAATCAAGTCAGTCATTGAGTCTAATCCATTCACACCAACCAATCGTTCTAATATATTGTTTGTATAATCAGTTGTGTCATCGTATGATTCTAGAAGATTCATTATTTTTCTAGTATAAGCAGTTTCAATTTTAGAGCTAGGGACTACTCTATCAATTTCAGAAATTTCTCCTCTTAAGATATGATCTTCTTCTATATAAGAATCCACATGAACTCTTCGAATTCCAAAAATAGAGATTCTCGTTTTCCCATTTGGCATATCAATTCTCATTCTAATTTGTCCAATGACTGCAATTTGTGGAAGAGAAACTGAAGAAATTTCTTCTAGTGGTAACGTTGGATTTGCAACTAGAAGTTGACTATTAAAACACCCCTCTGAGATAGAAATCAATTGTTTTTGTTCTAAAGTATCAAATTCTAATCGAACTTCACTCGATGGAAAAAGAACCATGTTGTGGAGTACTAAGACAGGTAATTTTTTTAAATTCATGGCTCTCACTTCCCTTAAAAACTATGTTTTTTATTATATCATTTCGCCCTAAAAAAGCAACCGAATTATACGTTTTTTTACAATTAAATTCATGGTAATTTTTGCTAAAATAAAAAGAAGCTTTATTTATTTGCTTCTTTTAATATTTCAATTATACGTCTCATTTCAAGATCATATTTTATCATGTCTTTTCCACCAAATTGTTTGACAAATTCTTCTTCTGTCATATCATATTTTGAAGAAAGATCTTTGATTTCTTTTTCTATTTCTTTTTCTGTAACTTTAATATTTTCTAATTTGATAATTTCATCTAGCATCAAGCGATATAACACATGTTGATAAGCATCTTTTTCCATTTGATCCCTTAAGGATTTTTCATCACTATTCGTAAACTTTAGATACATTTCTAGATTTATTCCTTGCATTTCTAGTTGATGAGAAAAGCGATGAATCATATGATCTACTTCATCTTCTACCATTTCTTCTGGAATATCAACTTCTACATTTTTAGCAACAGTTTGTAATAATTGATCTAGGTAAGCATTCTCTGCTTCACTCTCTTTATTTGCTTGAATGGATTTCTTTATTTCTTTTTCTAATTTCTCTTTGGTATCTACACCTTCCATACCCAAATCTTCAAAGAATTCTTGATCTAACTCTCTTGCTTTCTTTTCTTTAATCTCGTTTACTTTTACTTTAAAAACAACTTTCTGTCCTTTTAATTCTTGAGACGCATAGTCTTCTGGGAAAGTTAAATTTAAGTCTTTTTCTTCTCCTGTTTTCATTCCTATTACTTGGTCTTCAAAACCAGGGATGAATGTATTACTTCCAATTTCTAAAGAATAATTTTCTCCCTTACCACCTTCGAAGGCAATTCCATCTTTAAACCCTTCAAAGTCGATTACTGCTATATTTCCAGTTTCTACTTTTCCTTTTTCTTTGGTTACTAATTCTGTATATTTTTCAAGAAGATGACTCATCTCATGTTCAATTTCTTCTTTGGTTACTTTCACTGTTGGTTTTTTAACTCCTAGTCCTTTGTATTTCTTAACGATTACTTCTGGAGATGTAATTATTGTGAATAAGAATTCTACTCCTTTTTCATCAATGGACTTAATATCGACTCTTGGTTGAACGACTGGGATTAAATCTTTATTTTCATCCATTACTTTTTTAAATGCTGTTTGAAGCAATGATTCCGCTGCATCTAAATATAAGGATTCTTTTCCAAATTTCTTTTCAAAAATATTTCTAGGACATTTTCCTTTTCTAAATCCATCGACTGTCACTGTTTTTACTTTTTTTTGAAAAGTTTTATCTAGCGCATCTTCCCACTCTTTCCCTTCTATTTTTATCGTAATTTCTTTCCGATTTTCTGCACTTTTACTTTTTGCCATTTTTTTCCCTCCAATACGTTTTTTATTATAACGAAATTCTTTGGTAGTTGCAACTATTTCAAGAATTTTCCGATTCTTTTTCAAAAAAAGAAAATACCATTATGATATTTTCTATTTGATTTCCGTAATTTCAATTTTATAAGATCCGTTAGGACTTTCTACTGTAATTACATCTCCAACTTTATGATTCATAATTGCCTTTGCAATTGGAGATTCATTAGAAATCTTTCCCGCAAATGGATCTGCTTCTTGTACTCCAACAATTTTGTACTCGTCACCATCATCATCGTCATCATCTTCATCCACATATTTAATAGCAACTGTACTTCCAATTCCAACTTTTCCATTGGAAACTTCTTCTATAATCTCGTAATTTTCAAGCATTGATTCGATTTTTTTAATTCTTCCCTCTAGGATGGCTTGCTCATTGCGAGCTGCATCATAATCTGCATTTTCACTTAAATCTCCTAATGCACGAGCTTCTTTAATCGCTTGAATATTCGCTGGACGTTTTACATTAATTAATTCATCTAATTCTTTTTTTAAGTCATTTAATCCTTCCTGTGTTAGATAAATGGTTTTTTTTCCGCTCATAATATCACCTCTTCTTAAAATCCTTCTAAATTTTACCATATTTTATGTGAAATGTCAATCTTTTTTTATTCACACTTTAAAATTAAAATTTTCTTTTATTTTATATCCATAGGATATGCTTTTTATAGAAAAAGGAACCTATGAATTGGTACTTGGAGCTGATTCTAGAAAAAATTGATCTGTCATTCCTGCAATAAAATCAAGAACGATTCTTTTTGGGTCTGTTTTTTCCAAATATTTGACAGAAACATTTTTTAAATAGAATTGATAAATTCTACTATTCTTATTTTTTTCTTTGATATCATCTAAATATTGATAATAGAGCATATTCATTTTTTCTTTATAAAACGAAAGTTGTTCTTTTGTATTCGCATTTTTATAAATATTCTGATAATTGAATTTTTTTAATTCTAATAATGCCTCAAAAACTTGACTGCTCATTTTTAGATAAGGTTTTCCTAAACTATTCTTAATAATATCTTGTATTAAAGTGTTTACAATTTCACGGTTGGTAGTTCCTAATGTTTTTTGGATATTTTTTGGAAGTTCTTCTCTTTTTATTACATTTACTCGAATCGCATCTTCAATGTCTCTTCCAATGTAGCCAATTATATCACTCAAACGAACGACACATCCTTCTAAGGTCATCGGACGGAGTTGTTTTAATACTTTTTCGCTTTTATAACAATTTTCATATTGTTCTAAAAAGCTTTCTTTTGTTTTATTCTCTGGATGATAGATATTAGATAAAATTTCTCCATTATGACAAAGAATTCCATCTAATACTTGTACTGTAAGGTTACATCCTAATTGATTATTTTCTAAATCCTTATAAACACGTACTCCTTGTACGTTATGAGAGAAAATCTCTCCAAGCTCTCGTCTTGAAATTTCATCTAAAATTGCTTCTCCTACATGTCCAATTGGAGTATGACCAATATCGTGTCCTAAGGCAATCGCCTCGATTAAATCTTCATTCAGTCCTAATGATCTTCCAATGGTACGTGCAATTTTACTTACTAGCTGAACATGAATAATTCTCTTGCTTAAATGATCATTCTTAAAGAATGAAAAAACTTGTGTCTTATTTAAGTATCTAGTATAAGATGGAGCATGAATAATCCGATCGGTATCATGATAAAAGGGAGGACGAAATTCTGTTTTTTGCTCTTCTTCTTTGATACGAATTGCCTGTTTAGAAAAGCAGGCATAAGAACTCAATAATTGTTCCCTTTTTAAAAAATTTTCTTTCATTTCTTTTAATAAATTTGTATCCATTTTTACTCCTATTTATATGATAAATATTCTCTATATTAACTACTTTGTCGTTCTTTATAAGCAATCGATTTTTCTTAGCATCTCTTATAATTCAGAGTTCTTTTTTCTTATTTCTAGAACCTCTTGATTTTCTAAATATTCATCATATGGAAGTCTACGATCGATAATTCCATTCTTAGGTAGAATTTCAATAATACGGTTGGCAATGGTTTCTATAAATTGATGATCATGGGATGCAAATAATACTTCTGAACTATATTTGATTAATCCATTGTTTAAGGAAGTAATGGTTTCTAGATCTAAGTGATTGGTTGGTTCATCTAAAATTAATAGATTGCTTGCTTCTAACATACATTTTGATAACATGCAACGTGCTTTTTCCCCTCCTGATAATATAGGGACTTTTTTAAAAACATCTTCTCCTGAAAAAAGCATTCTTCCTAAAAATCCACGAAGAACAGTTTCATCGTCTACTTTATAGTACTGTCCAATCCATTCCATAATGGTCTGATCCTTTTTAAAGTATTCGCTATTGTCCTGTGGAAAATAGCTTTTTGTAATGGTCTTTCCCCAAATTACTTTTCCATTATCTGGTTCAATTTCTCCCATTAAAATTTTAAAAAGTGTTGTTTTCGCAATATCATCACTTCCTACAAAAGCAACCTTATCTCCTTTTAAAATTGTGAAGGAAACATCATCGAGTACTTTTCTTCCCTCTATTGTTTTACTAAGATGTTCTACGGTTAGAATTTCCTTTCCACTCACTTTTTCTGGGCTGAAATCAATGTAGGGATATTTTCTAGAGGACGGAGCGATGGTATCAAGTTCAATTTTTTCTAGCATTTTCTTTCTACTCGTTGCCTGTTTACTTTTGGAAGCATTGGCTGAGAATCTAGCGATAAAATCTTGTAATTCTTTTATTTTTTCTTCTTTCTTTTTATTTGATTCTCTCATTTGTTTTAATGCAAGTTGGCTAGATTCATACCAAAAATCATAGTTTCCAACGTATAGTTTAATCTTACTGTAATCGATGTCTGCAATATGGGTACATACTTTATTTAAAAAATGACGATCATGACTCACAACAATTACTGTATTAGAATAATTAATTAAAAATTCTTCTAGCCAACGAATCGCATCAATATCTAAATGATTGGTAGGTTCATCTAATAAAAGAATATCTGGATTTCCAAAAAGAGCTTGAGCAAGTAATACTTTTACTTTCATTTTAGCGGGAACTTCTTTCATCAAATTCCCATGAAATTCGACTGGAATTCCTAAATTAGAAAGTAATTCTCCTGCTTCACTCTCTGCTTCCCATCCATTCAATTCCATAAAATCTGCTTCTAATTCGGCAAGACGCATTCCGTCTTCTTCACTAAATTCTGTGTGAGAATAAAGCTCTTCCTTTTCCTTACTAATTTTATATAATTTTTCATTTCCCATGATGACTGTTTCCATAATTGTATTCTCATCATAAGCATAATGATCCTGTTTTAATACTGATAATCGTTCTCCTTTGGAGATGATTACTTCTCCACTACTTGTTTCAATTTCACCACTCAAAAGTTTTAAAAAAGTACTTTTCCCTGCACCATTTGCACCAATTAAACCATAACAGTTTCCTGCTGTGAATTTAATATTAACATCTTCAAATAAAGTACGTTTTCCAAAACGTAGGGTAACTCCTTTTGTTTGTATCATTTTACTTTCCTCCAAAACTATTCACAATTTTACTATATTTTAAAGATTTATACAAGTAATCTTTATGGAATATTTTTTCTTTATTAAATTTATTTATGAAATTCGAGATTCAAGAAAAAAATCAATGATTATTCATTGATTCTATTATTCTACACTTTCTTCTAAATGTGGTTCTTTCTTTGCTTCTTTTAAAACAGAAGCAGCTTTATTCTTGGCTCTTTTTTTCAGTTCTTTTATTGTATTTCTACTAAGTAAAAGAATTGTAAGTGCAAATAAGGTAGGAAGTAATATAAACATGATGATTGGAAAAATCTGGTTCATTCCTGCATAAACGAAACATGGAATCATTAAAACTTCTAAAATCATCAGTACAGATAATGCAAGTAATCCATAGTCTAAGAAATCTTTTTTATTTTTAGAACTTTTTTTTGTTTTTTTCTCTATTTTTAAATTTCGTTCTTCATTCATTTTTACTCTACTATTTTTCATAACTATCCCCTTTATATTAGTTTTTCAAATTTTTTTAGAAAATGTTGATCTTTTTTCATCTTAATATAACAATATCCACTAAATAAGATACTTCCTAAAAGAGCAATTAACATATCTTCCATAGTATCATCCACTCCTGTTGATTTTACGTATTGAGTATCTCCATTAAAGATTTTATCAGAGAAAAACTCAAAAAATTCCCATCCAGTGGAAATACTAAGAGAAAAGAGAATTATAAAAAGGATTATAAAACTTTTTTTATCATTTTGAAATAATCGATATTTCTGTAAAAAAATACAGGCAATGAGGCTACTAAAAATTCCTGTTAAAAAGTGTGCCAGTAAATCAAACCATGAAATATGATGATAAAATCCTAAAATACTTCCTAATCCCAAAGCAACAAGAACAAACAGATAGTATGTAAATTGTAAACCTTCTTTCATTTGGTAATGAAATATCTTATCTATTAAATATGGTATCATAATTATAGGAAGAATGCTAGCTGTTGTTAAAATTTTTGCGACAGATAACGTCGAAAAGTGAAAAATAAACTGATAAAACATGAGAAATAGTAGACAGAAAATAAGAATGTAATTACCGATGATGATCTTTTTTTTCAATTTCAAATCCCTCCATTTGATTGATATCTACTTGATTGATAATATCAAATTTTTTTTGAATCTTTTCCGTTGTAATATAGACGTTTTCTACATCTTTATTGACAATTTGAATACTTCTAGCGAGCTTATCCCAACGTTCTTTGTAACGGGAAAATTCAATTCCAAGCTTATTTAGTTCTTCATGAATGATACTTGTATATTGATCTCGTTCCATATTTTTAATAATCATTTGAATAACACTTAAAGTAGAAATTAGAGTCGTAGGAGAAGTCATCCAAACATGTCTTTTATAAGCATAATCAATTAAATCACTGTGATATGCGTTTATCTCTGCAAAAATTGCCTCTGCTGGTAAAAACATAATGGCTTGATCTGCTGTAACTCCATCAATAATATATTTACTATGAATGGTATCAATATGTTTTTTGACATCTAGCTTAAATTGTTTTTCATGTGCCATACGTTCTACTTGAGAAAGCTTTTTATCGACCATCATCTGATAATTTTCTAAGGGAAACTTAGAATCAATCGCAATGGTTCCTAAAGGTTCTGGCGCATACAAAATACAGTCTGCTATCATATGGTTGGGTAATGGACATTGAAGACGATAAAGTTTGTCATTCTTTTCTCCAAAAACATTTGATAAAATATGTTTTAAATTGACTTCGCCATAAATTCCACGACTCTTTTTATCTGTTAAAATATTTTGAAGAGAAACAATGTCTGTCGATAAGCTTTCAATTTTCTTTTGTGCTTCGTCAATTCTACTAAGGCGTTCTAACACATTTGTAAAGGTTCGATTGGTCTTTTCAAAATTTTCATCTAACCGTTCATTTACACGAAGATTTATTTGCGTTAATTTTTCTTCTATTTTCTCTTTTAGACCTTCAAATTCTTGATTCATACCTTTGGTAATATTGACTTCAAATCGACCAAGCCTTTCTGTCATATCATTCTTTTCTTTTTGAATTCCTCGTTGACTAATAATAAAAACAAGTAAAAGACAGGCATTAAAAATTGTTCCTACTAAAATTATTATTTCCATTTTATCACCTAACTTTCATTTTCTTTTCCACAATTCTAGAAAGCATTAAGGAAATCAGTAGTAGTACTGAGATACGAACCAAAACAGTTACATCTGTTAGACTTTCTAAAAGACTTTTTCCAATATATCCCCAAAAATACACCATAACACTCTTTCCAATTAATAAGGAAAAAAAGAATTTTTCTTTTGAAATTTTTGAAAGTCCTGCAGCAATATTAATTAAAAAGGCTGGAGAAAACGGAATGGCGATTAATAAAACAAGATTAGAAAATGAAATTTCTGAAATGGTTTTCATCATCTTTTCTAAGGATATAGAATCTTTTTTCTTAATATAGTGATATAGTTTTTTTTGAAAACAACTACGGAAAAGAAAAAAGGATCCCAAGCATCCAACAATTGTAGATATTAATGAAATGATATAACCAAAGAAATTTCCAAAGGCAATAATATTTAAAGCAATAAAAACAGATAAAGGCAATACTGGAAAAATAGATTCTAACAGTATTAGTACTACTCCAGAGATTGGTCCAAGTGCTGTTAAGTAATTTGTAATATTAGTAACGAATTGTTCGATGAGTTCTTTCATATCTATTATCACCTAGTATTAGTATAATACAATTTCCACCTTTTCTAAAAAAAACTTCATTTAAAATTAAAATTTTACTCTATTTTTGCATTTTAATTTTTTGTAAAGATATCGAACTATCAAAAATAAAAGAAAAAGATAAATAGGAAGTTCTAACTTGGAAGTATAATCTTTTAATACTGTCCAGTGATTTCCCAAGCGATATCCAACATAGACAAACGCATAAGTCCAAGGAATACTTCCCAACGTTGTATAAAAAATAAATTTTACAAAAGAAAGACGAGTGAGTCCAATTGGAATAGAGATAAAGGTTCTAATAATTGGAAAATTTCTACCGATAAAAGCCGCAAACATTCCATATTTAGAAAACCAAGAATCTGCTTTCTCTAGATCTTCTTTTTTCATAAAAAAGTATTTTCCATATTTTTCAATAAAGGGTCTACCACCATAGTATCCCATAAGATATAAAAAAATGGCACAGAACACACTTCCAAGAAGTCCAGTTAAAAATGAACCAAAAAATGTAAACACTCCTTGGGAAGCTAAAATTCCAGAGGTTGCTAAAATTAATTCACTTGGAATTATGATGATTACAGCTTCTAAAATCATCGCAAGAAACATCCCAAAATAACCATAACTCCCAAGTAATTGTGTAAAAAAAGAAGACATAAAATCACCATTATAGTGTATGCCTATCTTTTTTTAAATAGAAGTTTCTTCTTCAGATTCTTCTGTTTTATTTTTACAAAAAGAACAAAAATTTCCTAAAATTTTATTGCCACATTGACTACAATATATTTTTTTTAAAAATGGTCGTTCCAATTTTAAAAGTAGTCTAATTTGGCGAATAGAAAAAATATAGAGTCCAATGATAAAAGGAAGGAAAAGAAAAAGAAATATTGTTTTTTTAGAAAGCAATAAAAAATCAAAAAAGCCATGAAGTAAGATGGGAATTAAAATACTAAGAAGACTAAAAATAAAATAATTATGATTTTTTATTTGTATTTTAGAGGATTTTGCAAATGACAGATAAGAACCCATAAAGACGCCAAAAAAAGCATGTGCAGGAACTGTAAGAATTCCTCGAACTAAAACTGCTTCTAATCCACCTACTAGACTATAAATAATATTTTCTATGGTCGCAAACCCTAAAGAAACAAAGACAGCATATACAATTCCATCAAACAGATAATTATAGTTTTTGTTTTTTCGAAGTAGTAGTATGGTGCATAACCATTTACATCCTTCCTCAATAAGAGCTATTCCAAAAATTGCATAACAGAAAATTCCTGGAAGTGTTTGAATACTCGTAACATCTATTTTTATAATTTTAAAGAAGTAACTTAAAAAAATGGCTAGAACGGCAGATGAAATCCCTAAGAAAAATGCCTTTATTAGCTCTGTGATGGGTTCCTTTTCTACTTTATCCAAATGGTAAATAAGATATCCAATGATTACACTTGGTAAAATAGCTAAGTATAATAAAAACTTCATTGTATCACCAAAATTATCATATCATAGATTTTTTTCTATTCTTTCTTTACATCTTTCTATTTACATTTTTAGACATTTGTTCAATTCTCATTCTTATCCTTTTCGTGTACCTTTTCAATCAGTTTTTCAATATGATTTCCATAGGAGATGGAATCATCAAATATAAATTTTAATTCTGGGGTATGACGAATCTCGATTCTTTTACTTAATTGACCTCGAATGAAGGATGCTGCTTTATTTAAAGCTTCTAATGTACTTTCTTTTCTTTGTTCTTCTAAAACAGTAAAGAAAACTTTACAGAAACTAAGGTCTGATGTAATTTCGCAACCAGTAATTGTAACAAATCTGATATCATCATCTTTAATTTCTGTTTGTAAAATTATACTGATTTCTTTTTCAAATTGACTATTCAATCGTTCGATTTTGACATTCATTGTAAATTAGAAATTTCTATCAAAAGAAATTCCTAACAACACCACCTTTCTTTTTTGTTCCTATTTATATTATACCACGTCTTTTTTATCACCTACTAAAAATTTAGAACTATTTAAAATAACCGTTCAAAATTATTAAATAAAGTTGAAATGAAAGAGAGTATAGATTATAAAAGCGTACCCAATATGGTACGCTTATTTTATCTTGAAATTTTCAAGACTAAAGTTCAAAATGGTAGTCTATACGGGATTTGAACCCGTGTTCCCACCTTGAGAGGGTGGTGTCTTAACCCCTTGACTAATAGACCATAGAAATAATGCCTTTTTAAGACATTATTATATTATCATAATCTTCTCTTTATTACAATACTTTCAGAAGATTTTCGATAAATAAAGCACTTTCTGTAGCTAAATATGGGTACTAATAATCAATGAACTTAAACTTTTATTTCTAATTGTATTTTCTCATTTTTTTATAAATCCAAAAAAATCCAATAAGACTAATAGCTATTAGTATACTTCCAGTTATAAAATACGTCAAATTACCAAATCCACCTGTAATCGGTAAACCGATTTTTTGATTCGCTATCAACCATTTCTCGTCTTCATAAATAAATTGTGATATACCTACTCCAATGGTTTCTATTTCATATTCTTCTCCTACAAAAACTTTCCACTGATCTTCTAATCTTTTTCTTCCTAAAGGGGCTTTTTTTTCTAATAATCGATATTCTTGTTGATCTAGTAAATTTTTGAATACGATATCTCCATTTTTATCACTTGTACTATCTCCAAGGTATTTAAAGCAGGAATCTACATCGTCAGGATCAATAAAGATATGATTATGATTTGTATGACTTGGATTGTTGCAATCTAATTGATATATTGAAAATTTTGCTCCTGATAGTCCTATCTTCAAATCTTCTTCTCCTACTTTTTTTAAGTTTAAACGATATACTCTAGAAATTCCAATATCATGATATCTGGATTCATAGTACCTAAGATCTATATTTTCAATACTTTCTAGAATAATGTTTTCGATGAAAACTTTCTCTAATTCATTATTTGAATCATAAGTTGCTATTCCATCAGAATCAATTTCATCATTTAAACCTTGATCTTTTTGAGATAATCTATAATCACTTAGATAAATTTTATCACTACTTTCAAATTTTACACCATAAACTCCTGCTGGTAAATTATAAAATCTATAAGAACCACTCGAAGTATTATTCGATAAACCTACTGTAGATGGAAAACTATTTTCATAAGGTGTTATTTTTCCTGTAATTACATTAATCTGATTTCCTGTAGTTACCACTACCTCTTTTTCTACTCCAGAAATTGTCATTGTATATGGTTCGTAGTCGTCTTCTTGATTTCCTTCTCTTCCCTCTTTTAGTTTCATTAAGGATACATTTACTCCAGCAATTTCTTCTTCTTGTGATTCCTGTAAACCATTTTGATTGGAATCTATCCATACTTTTCCTTCTAGCATTCTACTAACAAAATAGGCATAAGAATAAGATTCTATTTTTCCCTGAGAAGAAAAATTAGCAACAAAGTCTCCTGCATCTCCATCTGGCAGTTGCATGGTTAAATGCATCTCTATTTTTTCCTGAGAATTTAAGATTCCTACTGCAACAATCAATACTGGTGAAAAGTCATCTGGTATCTGAATAATTGCATTTGGCAATTTTGGATTATCCTGATTTCCATTAAAATCTGATATGTTTAATTTTGTCCAAGTTCCTGTATCTAAAAAATTTTCATTTTCTAAATCCTTACTAGTCTTTCCACGATAACCTGTATTGGTTGTATAATAAAAATTAAATGACTGTAATAAGGAAGGATTATCCCCTTGCCTATTTCCAACACTCAACTCAGTAACTTTTAAATCCCCATTAAATGAAGATACTCCATCTCCATTGTAGGGCAGACCATTCACTAAAATTATGGAACTAGGATCATTTGAACTATTTTGATAAGATACTAAAAATCCAGTTCCTTTTGTTAATTCATTGGATATCTTATCTGGGAAATTAAATAATGACAGAGCATTACTCTTTTGAATATAAATTGAACTCGTCTGTGTATTTTTATTTTTTTCTAGATATGGTCGAATATAATCTTCATTGCTTCTAATTTTAACGATAGTATCAATTATTTGACCATTTTTAACATCACTTTCTTCACTACTAAGATTTCCAATTTGACAAGAATAGTAAATTTTATCTAATAAAATATTTTTATCCATTGTAAAATCATAATCATATAGAATCCATCTTAGAGTTGTCGTACCATCTTCATTTTTTATGATTGTTGGATTGATGGATTTTCCATCCTTAATAACTCCTTGTCCACGTAAAGATTCCTGATAGGTTCCACCAATTTTAGAACTCCCTTCAATATAGGTTAACCCTTTTCCAACAGAAGCTTCAATTATAATATTGATAGTTTTTTTTCTTCCTAATTCCTTTGAAAATCCTGTAACTATCGAAGGAGAAATCATAAAATCGACGGTTCTTTGACCTTCATCTAAGTCATAAACTCGTTTTGATCCATCCTCATTTGCGCCTGCTTGTGCTGTTTTTATCGAGGCATTCATAAAATGATCTATAACATAACATGAGCTTCCTTTTAAACCGTAGCTTCCAGAAACAAATCCATTTTCGTCGTATTTTGCTTTTTGGTATTCTTCATTCTTTTCATGTACTTCAAAAGGGGATGGATAAGAACTATAATTTTTTATATTAGGATTTTGTCTAGAGGGAATCTTGTTTTTGGCATAAGTATCGTACATTTCATCTGTAATCTTGATATAATCTTCTGGTGTATTGATGACAATTCCATTCGCTTGTGCTACAGAATCTTTAATACCATTCTTATTCCAACCACGAAGTGTATAGATTGACATATAAGTATATCCAGTTGGACAATCATCTTTTACTTTTCCTCCAACATAAATATGAAGATGATTCATCGTAGAACTTGCTAACCCCCGATATTCAATAAACAATGCTACTGGGACATATCCACTATTTTTTAACTCGTCTAAGGATTCAAAATAAATTAAATCATCTACTACAGCTTCTCTCATTTCCTGGTCATAGCCATCCTCATCTGGCTTTAACCCTTTATGATTCCAACCACTTTTATCAGGTTTTGCTCCATAAAAGTATTTATAATTAATATTAATACCATCAGTACTATATAAAAAATTATCTACATTTCCATCTGGTTCAAAGAAAACATCATCCCATTTTAATAATTGATCATATCCTACTCCCATATTAAATCCTTCGGCATTATCATGAATAAAAAAGGATTCAATTTTTAGTTTTTCTCCAGAAATATGGATATATCGTCCAGACTCTTTTCCAGCACCGTCATCTGTAATAGTATCTAAATAATCTGTGTAATTATACACTACATTTAATAATGAGTTACTTAAAATTCCTTTTTTTTCTAATTGATGGGACTGAGTAATTGAATCATCTTCTGTTACCATTTGTGTATCAATAGTGGTTCCACCTATACTGGTCATTTTAAGATTATTTTGTTCTAAAGTTGTTTTAAACAAATCCTCCCCATATTGATCCAATATATATTTTCCAAAATAATCAGATTCTTCATTAGAATTATAAAAATCTTGAACAAGCCATACTACACCTGAGGAAAAAACAGCCCTTTGTATTTCCCAATAATTCGATATTTCATTTGGATTGTAATAAGTATATTCACTTGCTGTATGGTTGGATACCGTATAAGGAAACTGTTCTACATCGATGTCATAATCTGTTACTGTAATATGAATAACATCTCCATCAATGGTATATTTCCATGATCCCCCATTAAAACAGCTATTGTAATTATTTTTATCAGATACTGTAGTATTGTAAGGAGTTTTAGAAAAAAACCTTCTTATGGCCCTTCGTCCATTTTTTAGTTCAAAATCATAGTAATTATTTTCGTTAATACTATATATTAGTGGTTGATAGTCTTCTGTAACTTTTTGATTTTTATAATTAGATGTCAATTTTAAGTCAAATGAAATTTCTCCATATGGAATTTCGACACCAAAAAGACCATATTCTTTTGATTTTCCATATAACTCAATTGTAATTCCAAAACCTACTAGTCTTCCATTAACTAATCCTTTCTCTGTGTTTTGAGCCAATTCGTTTCCAATTCCAAAATCAAAAGTTCCCAATGATTGATCATTTATTTCAGCACCATTTATTATGGAAATGTTATATCTAGGTGTTGCTGTTACTGTAACTTTAGGTGGAGTAATTGTTTGATATTCCTGAATACCATCTCCTTGATCATCTGTATGAGTATGGCATTTATTTTCACTAAAAGTGATTAAGGAATCATCACTATACCATGTTTCTATAGAAGAATCAAATTCTTGACTATTAAATACATCATTTCCTTGTAACCAGAATGTAAAATATGGTTGAATTGTATCTTTATTTTTCATTTTAATAACTCTAAGAGATATGTTTAACTCTCGATAATGATTTCCAATAGATGTTTCTTCCCCTTCTGATGGCATAATAGTAAAGCTTCCTTTTAGGGTTTGCCATTTAGAGATGCTATCATCTTCATTCACATGTTCAAATTCAATAATTTTATAGTAAATATTTGTTTTGCTTTCTAACCATCTCATATTTTGTGTATCAAAAGCTATTTGTTCTTTACTGTATGGTAAAACAAATTCAAAATAAATTTTTCCATTTTTAAAAGCTACATTTTCAGAATTTTTGTGTGCTTTGGTTGCAAAACCAACAGTATAATCTACCATATCAAAGGTACGAACAATACTATTTTTTGGTGTATTGTCATCTCCTGCTTTTAGTTGAACCGAAATATCTTCTCCATACTCTGTATCAAAGGGCTCACTTCCCGTAATAATTGCGGTTTTCGATTCTGTAGTAGAATCATCTACCATACTTGCAAGTTCAATATAAGCGTCGTCATTTAAAAGAGTTTCTCCAATACTTCCAAGTGTTGTAGTAGAAGATGAATCTGCTTTTGATAATCCCATAAAAATCCCTGTACAGATAATTATAATTCCCAAAAACAGCAATGAGAATTTAAATGGACTTTTTTTTATATATTGGAAAATTTTGGAAAAATTTTTTTTCATAATAGAACTCCTATTTTAAATATAAATATATTATACCCCCCCCCCCCAGCATTTTTGACAAATCCTATTTTTAAAAATTCTTTTTCTATTTTTTTATTATTATTTTCATTAAAAAGTGATTGGAATATAAAAAAGTAAATTACTTTTTTTAGAAAGCAATTTACTTAAGTTTTTTCTTTTCCACTAATGAATTTGAAATCTTTATATTAAGTGAAATCTAATAAGTGATTAAATTTTTAAATTCTAATAGCACCATCTACTGATAATATTACTCCCGTAATATAGCTTGCCATCTCACTTGCTAAAAATAAGTAAGCATTTGCAATATCCTCTGGCTTTCCAATTCTTCCAAGAGGAATTGTTTGAATTAATGGTTTTATCATTTCTTGTGGTAATTCTTTTACCATATCTGTTTCGATAATTCCTGGTGCTACTGCATTGACACGAATTCCAAGAGGTGCCAATTCTCTCGCTAGTGATTTTGTTATCCCATTCACTGCAAATTTACTTGCAGGATACATCACTCCTGAAGGCTGTCCATAGATACTAACTACTGAACTTGTATTTAAAATTACACCTTTTGTCTTTTTTAAAAAAGGAATTGCTACCTTAGAGCAAATAAAAACAGATTTTATATTCAAGTTACTAATTTTGTCATATTCTTCTTCTGTGTAGTTTTCTAATTGAGTTTTAGAAGATATTCCAGCATTATTGACTAAAATATCAATCGATCCAAATTTTTTTTCTACTTCTTCAAATATATTTTTAACTTCGTCTTCTTTAATTAAATTTGGATAAAAACCAATCACATCATAACTGGGATTCTGCTCTTTTAACTTAGAAATTGCTTTTTCTACTGTTTCACTTTTGGAACCAAGCAATGCAACTCTTGCTCCATTTTCTAAAAATTTTTGTACTGTCGAAAAACCGATTCCTCTAGTACCCCCAGTAACAATTGCTACTTTTCCTTTTAACATAAGTTCATCTCCTCTTTTATAATTTGAGTATACTCTAAAAAGATAGGGGTGGTCAAGTTTTTACTTTCTGTGAATAAGAATTAAAATACATAGTAACTACTTATATTTTTTATAAAAGATAAATCTGTTTGATAATTTCTTTTTTTTCACATTTGTGATATACTTGTTTATGGTGATTAAAGTGTTAAAAATTAATAATTATGAATTTGATATTAAGTTTTCTGAAATTAATTTTAGACAAAGAAACTATCATGGAAAAAGTTATATTACAGTAAATATTACCAATGAATTTTTTCCTACTTTAGTAAATGAAAGTATTGTATATGGAAGTACTGATATCAAAATTGATTTAGAAGAAATAAAAAGTATCGATGATTTAATTGAAAAGAAATATACAGGTCAGTTAGGAACTATTAATATTTCTGTAAATAATGATGGAGTTTGGGAAACAAATTCAATTGAAGAGTTTTCTATCCATTTTTTGAAAAGAGAAAAAAAATACCTGTTTTTTGAAGTTACTGGAAAAGATTTTTATTATAAAGATTCTTCAAGAATGGTTAGTCTTTATACTACCTCTACCTCCGTGGATGATTTAAAAAAGAAGTTTAGTTTAAAAGACTTTTATAATCAATCTGTTCAAAGAGAAATTGGGAAATCGATCGTAACTAAGTATTTTATAAAATAAATTTTTTTATTTGTTGTTTTATAGTGCTCTAGATGTGGCACTTTTTTAACTATGTGTTCATCTCTACAAAGCTCCTTATTACTATCTACAAAATCTAATAACATACTCTTAATACTATCACAATTATATTTAATTTCTTCAATACATTAGTAAGCATCGTAATATTATAATAAGTAATACTTATTATAAGTAATACTTATTATAAGGATTTAGTTGTTTTTTAAGTCTATTGACTTTTATAATTAATAATTCCTATAACTCCTATAATTACAAATGTAATTGCAAGTGCTAATGTTATTATCCATTGAATCATATTTTCACCGCTTATTGATAATATTACAAATGATACTATTGCTAGCACACCAAATACTAATTGAATTCAATTTATTTTTCATATTTTGTCTTCCTTTCAAAGTGTATATTATGTTACTTTGTTTTTGTTAAATATATTTTTTTAAATTTTATAACACTCATTATAAACATCAATAATCCAATTAATATAAAAACGATTCCTAAAAGTACATTTTCTTTTAATAATAAGATACCTGTTAAAAATATGAGTCCGATAACAAAAATAAAGAATAATGATATTATTGTAATGAATGGATATCTAATATATTTAGATATCTTTTTATTTTTACTTACTTCAATACTACTTTCAAAAACTAATTCTAATATAAATTCAAATATATATTCCATATTGACCTCTTTAAATTTTAATTTTTATGGCAACTAGAATGATAAATCTAAAATATATATAAGAGTATTTTTTAATTTATCATTTGTTTTACATAATTTGATAATTGCACCTAAAAAACAAGTAAGTACTTATAACTATAGTAATTGGTGCTATGAGCTTTGTATCATTGAATACAAAAATAGAAATAATAAATAAAATGAGAGATAAAATGATTAGAAAATAATATAACATTCTCTTTTTTTTCATTAACATTAAACTCCTTATCAAATTGACAATCTAAGTTTTGTCAATACTAAATTATAAGTATTATACTACAATTAAGATTATGAAAATAGACTTTTTTGTGTATTAATAGCGTTTGTTAAAGAGTCATTATATTATGTAATTAAGATTTTTTTGATTTTATCATCTTAAATTAATTTCATTTTAGAAATAAAAGATGAACTATTAATTTGTGCTACAAACGATTTTAAACTTTCCTTCGAGTGAATACAATACCAATGATTGATACAATAAGAATCATTGGTGCTATTCTAACAAATAGCCATTCAAACGAATGAAAAGCAACTCCTAAGACAGCATTTTCAGGATTATTATAATCCCAGTTTAAATAAGGGCTATTTAATAAAAATAAAGAGATGAAAATGATTATGATGATTGTACATAATGAAACTAGCATCCAATGAACCATTTTTATTCTTGCATTCTTCCTTTGCAATAGTTGTAAGTTTATTATCTCTAATTTTTCAGAAATTATTTTCAAATCATCTACTTTAGAATCTGAAATATTTTCTCCAAGCAAAGTGCTTACTGGCGTTTCAAGAACTTCTGATATCGAGATTAACATTTCTGAATCAGGAACAGACAATCCTTGCTCCCATTTAGAAATTGTTTGTCTTACTACATTTAGTTTGACAGCAAGTTCTTCTTGTGAAAGTCCTCTTGATTTTCTTATTGATTTAATGTTTTCCTTTAACATTTTAGAACAACTCCTTTCTTTACAAATTATTATATAAAGAATAGTGCGTTGCTACAAGCAATGTTTATTAACATTCAAGATTTATAGTCATAAAACTGACTTGTGATTTATCGTTCTAATTTGATTGTATAAGAAATACCTATATCTGTAACTAATCTATTCAATACTGTTTTTTCATTGGCTTCTATAATAAATTCATCATTATTAGAAAGTAAATCTGTTTTCATTTGGCTCATATTTTCACTTGCTTTAATCGTGATAGAATTATTACTTACTTTTATTACTTTAAAAGTCAATTCATCTCCTAAACCACCATTCACTTTAATTTGATTATTTAATTTAATATTCAACTTTAAATCTTTATTATGAAATTTTTGTCCATATTCATCATAGAAATTTTCTATAATAGTGATGTTATGAATTTTATTTTTACTATGCAAATATAATCCTATAATACTAACTAAAATTATTATAATTGAAAGTATACTGATAATCATTACTTTATTTTTCATACAATATTCCCATTTCAAACTTACTAATATAAATCAGGTACTTTTTGTAAAAATTTTAAGCTTTTTTAAGTTCATAATTTTTGACTATTTAAATTTTAAGACCTACCAGGTATCTAATCTTTTTTAGTATACCATAAATGCTTACAATATATATTTTATGATCTATTGCGTCACTTGTTTCTAAATCTGTGAATGAAGGAAAAAGATTAGTAGTGCTACCATCATTTAGATGTGAGTGAGCAAAAAATTGAACAAGTCCACTTTTTATATAATTATCTAAATTTGCGGGAATATAGGTCTCTTTTTATATGAGATAGAAAGAAACCAAATATTATTTATTAAAAGTGTCCCAAGTTCCCCTTTAAAATTAAGAAATATTCGAATCATATCTACAGTTGGTGCATCATCTAAAATATAGATACCTTCATCAAGCATAAATAGTTTTTTTGAATTACAGGTTTGATTATTATTCAAATGCTGATAATTTTTTATTTTTTCTAAAAATACATCTGCCATCGTTTTTTCTATAAAGCTTCCTCTTCTTTTTTTAATTATAAAATTTAAGACAATTATATCATCTGATGAACTGTTTTTAAACAGAAAAAGTCTCGAAATAATCGCGACCAACCACTTAAATATTTAGCTCCACTTCAGGTACATACTCAAGTGAGATAAAGATAAAACGAACCACGAGAGTTCGGATATATACTTTGTGGTGCTCATAGCAGGAATCGAACCTGCATCTGTCACTCCGGAGGCGACCGTTTTATCCATTAAACTATACAAGCAAAATTACTTTATTAATATTCTAACACAAAAGAGAATAAAATAGTTCATTATTAAAAAATAAAATTTTAGTATTTTCTTTTTTTGTTTCTATGGTTATAATAATAGATGAGATGTGAGAGTGGCGGAATGGTAGACGCGCTACTTTGAGGGGGTAGTGGTCTTATGACTGTGGGAGTTCAAGTCTCCTCTCTCACACCAAATTGAATAAAACCCTAAGATTATTAGAATACTATAATTTAGAAAAATGAATACAATCATTTTTTTATTTTGTAAATAAAACTTTATTATACTTAACATCGCTTTCTTTAGATTTTTTATGAATTATTTAAAGCTCATATAATGAAAGCCTATTTTTTTATAAATTGTAGATGCTCTTGGTAAATTTAAAATCCTAGCAATTAATAGATTATAGAATTCATCGATTAAAATAATAGAACACAATCCAATACTTATCGTTAAAAACAACTTTTTATTTATATGTTGAGCTAGATAAAAGCAAAACGGAATAACTATATAAATTAGTAATAGACCAGAAAATCCAAAGAATAATACACTTCGTAGGCAAACAAATCCTCCAATATTTCCAAAATTTAATATTTCTGTATTATAATCCCAGCAACGAAATCCTTTTCCTATTATATACATACCCAAACCTGAAAAATACTCTAAAATTCCAGAGGAAATAAAACTTATAAGAAATACTTTCCAGGCACTTTTACGATGTTTATAAGTTAAATAGTATATTGTAAGGGAGCCAATTGCATAAATATTAATCCAAGGAAGAAAGTTTCCTCCCCTCCAGAAGAATTCCTTCATTCCGCTATTAAAATAATAAAATATAAATTCATATATAAAACCGAATACACCAGTAATTACTATTATAAGACAAAGAATTCCTAACATTGTTACTTTATCGAAATCATAGCTGTTATTCATATATTTTCTATACCATTCTTTCATATTCTTTCTATTCTCCTTATGATTGTTAACTAGAAATTATTATATCTTCATTAACTGTTGATAAGATTTTCCTATTACTTCTTTCGATTACTTATATTCTAACATATTTATTTTTTTTAATCACTGTTTTATCGTTATTTTAAATAAAAAATACCTATTCGATAATAAAATATTAGAATAACAATCAACTTGAAAAAGAAATTTTTTAATGATGCTAGTTTAGCTGAAGAAACTCTTTATAATCAATTTCTCTATCATTAATTATAAGAATAAATTCCCTTTCTAAATATTTAGCTATTTTTTGAAATTGTTATAACTTTATTCCAAGCATTCAAAATTTAATATTAAAGTCATTATTGATTTTATAAATTACTATTAGATTTTTTTCTGTAATCTTAATATCTACTGATTTAATTTTTTGTACTTTTTTATTCATTTTATACTGAATACTAGAATTTTTTGTTCTATGATATGTAATATCCATTTTATTCGCTAGTATCAATGGCAATCTGCGTTTAATTGTAATAATATTTTTTACGTATTTAGCTACTCGTTTATTTTGATAATAAATTTGATATTTTTTTATTTTATTCATTACTTTTAAATTTTTTTTAGTAAAAATATTAAATTTTTATGACTAACTTTTTATAAGTTTTTGAATGTCGTTATAACCTTTATTTATAAATGTTTATGACATTTTTATTTTTGGAAGATATTCAATATATTTTTATAATTTCTTATATTTTTGCTTT
>CANOYR010000009.1 GCA_947571655.1 uncultured Caryophanales bacterium | reverse complement strand
AGAAATTTCTTCTATTTTTTTTCGACCATCTCTTTGATAATTATAAACTGTATAGAAATCTTGAATATCAGCAATATCAAATAGATGATGACGAATTCCTTCTTTTTCTTCTTCTTTTATCTTTGCCGTTCCGATATTAAGTCCTCGGTATACTTGCATACTATCAGCATTGATGATTTCTGCATTTAACTTTTTTGCTAATGCTACACTCAGTTTGGTTTTTCCGACACCTGTTGGTCCTACAACTACATAAATCATTTCTTTTCTCCATCATGGTAAATAAGAATTGTTGATATAGCATCTTGTTTTGCCTTATATATTTTTACTTTTTCTAAATATTCTTTTTTTAATTCTTTGATCTTTCCTAAATCTTTTTGGAATCTAGGAGAATTTTTTTCATCACAAATTCCTACTACGAAAGGAATTTTTCCTATCAAATAGGGAATCAAATATTCTGTATCCAAATAGATTCCATTACTGATAAAAAATCGTTCCTTATTGGATAATATAGCATCTATCATAAAGTCTGATATAAAAAGTTTTTCATAAGTAGATTCTATCACTATAGGGTTTTCTTTACCAATATATTCAGAAACTGTATATTCTTTATTTAGAGTTGTTTCTAAGATATCTACCTCTTTAGGAATCAATTGATATCTTTTTAATGTTTTCGCAAAAAAATTATTTTTCTTTTGATAATTTGATAAAAATTTTTGAAACTCTAAAAAATCAGGAAAAATGGTTCCTTCTAAATACATTTTATAGAGCTTTTCTTCTTCGTCCTTTTTAACACTACGAAAAAAAAGTTTTAATAGTTCTGTATTTGGAATTTCTTTCATCTACCTCACCTACTTACATTGAACGTTTAAATAGTTTCTCTAAGTCATATTTTGAATAAGTAATAATGGTTGGTCTTCCATGAGGGCAAGTAAATGGGTTTTGACAGTTACTCAGCCTTTCTAATAGTACTTCCATATCCTTTTTCTCAATATGATCATTTGCCTTGATGGAAGCTTTACAAGCAACTGTTGCTGCCACCATATGTACAAAGCGTTTCATGTCAAAGGATTCTTTGTCAATTATAATTTCGATAATTTTTTGAATTGCACGTTCTTCATTTCCTTTTGGAAGCCAGATTGGTATCGTTCGAATTACAATGGTTTGAAAACCAAATTCTTCAAGAATAAATCCCATATCTTCTAATAAGTAAAAGTTTTGCTTTAAGATTACATATTCTTCTGTTGGAAATTCTAAGCTAATTGGTATTAATAAGTCTACTTGTATTTTTTTAGGATTACTCAGTTGTTCTAAATAATATTCATAATTGATTCTTTCATTGGCAGCATGCTGATCAATTATATACATTCCATCTTCATTTTCTGCGATTATATAAGTTCCATGAACAAGACCTACTGGATACATTTTTTTGATACGAACTTCTTCTCTTTCCTGCTTTTCAAACCCTGTTGATTTCTCAAAATCCGTAGAGTTTTCGCTGACTTCGTATGTTTTTTTGTTTTCAAAATCTAATGTCATTTTTTCAAATTCTTGAAATTCTGCTTCTTTTTTCTTAGCATCAAACTCTTCATAACTTTTGGGAGTATAATTGGTACTAATTTTTGTTTCCTGTCCTATTACAGTAGTTTCTAATGAAGCATCTGGGATGAGTGTTAGGTGCTCTAGTTTCTTCTTGATTGTTTCATTTAATAGACTTTTCAAAGTATCCATTTTGGAAAATTTAATATCCATCTTCGTCGGATGTACATTGACATCAATTAAAATTGGATCGACTTCTATTTTTAAAATTACGATTGGATATTTATCAGGTGGTAGATAAGTATGATAACTATCTGCGATGATTCGAATGATTTCATTATTTTTAATGTAGCGACCATTGACTAGTAAGGTTATTCTATTTTTGTTACTTTTGGCAATTTCTGGATAAGAAATATATCCAAAAACTTCATAGTCTTCGTTTTCTTCATGAATTTCTATCATCTTTTTTGTAACCGAAAGACCATAAATATCATGAATTACTTTTAATAAACGATTGCTTCCATCTGTATTTAATAATACTTTTTCATTATTGGTAAGTACGAATTTAATATTTGGATATGAGAGTGCCATTTTATGAATATATTCACTAATATGGGAAAGCTCAGTATATAGATTTTTTAAGTATTTTAAACGTACAGGCGTATTATAAAATAAGTCTTTTACTAAAACACTTGTCCCCTGTCGTAGTTCTCCATTTTCTACTGATAGGATTTTTCCTCCTGAGATATGAATTTCTGTACCGATTTCTCCATTACTTGTTTTTAATGTAACGTCAGAAACACTTGCAATCGAAGGAAGTGCTTCTCCACGAAACCCTAAACTATCAATATGAAACAAATCATCAATTTTCTTTAATTTGCTTGTTGCATGTCTAGAAAAAGCAAGACATGCGTCCTCTTTGTCCATTCCAATTCCATTATCTGTTACTTTAATTTCTTTTATACCAGAATCTATTAAATCAACATGAATTTCTGTACTACTTGCATCAATTGCATTTTCAACGAGTTCTTTTACAACATTCATACAGCGCTCTACGACTTCTCCTGCTGCAATTTTATTTGCGAGTACTTCATCCATTATTTCTATTTTACTCATATACTTCTCCAACTTTTATTTTATGATTCGTGATTTTTAATTGTCTATTCTTTTTTTCAATTCTTTATGTGGATAATCCTCTTTAATTTGTGATAGTAACTGGTTGATATCATCTGGTGTGTAATATTCTTTTACCATACCATAAGTAATCAAATAAGGCCATAGATCTTCAGTGTTCAAAATTGACTCATCAACACTACTACTCACAATCGGTTTTCCATTTTGAACATCTATAATTCCACTTACAAAAACATTATCTGCAATAAATAGTTCTTGACTGCCATTCGTTAATTCTTTTTCTAGTAAAAACCAACTTGCTACTTCATTGTATGGGACTTTTCCTAATGGATCTATGTTTCCATCCTCTGTCGCTTCATAAATAAAGGATCTTTTTGGAATATTGGGATCATTATTCCTCATAGTAAAGCATAGAGATCCAATTCCTAGCGTTGTAAAGACGGATATTACGCCACTAATCGTTAATGCTTGCTTTATGTTCTTTTTGTCTTTTTTCATAATTAAAACCTCCTTTTTACTATTTAATCATAAATCTTTTAAGTAGTCCATAAATTTTAAGGCTACTTCATGGGTTAAAACGGTTTCTAATTCTTTTAAAGATGCTTCTTTCATTTTCTTTAAAGAGCCAAATTTCTTTAGTAATTCCTTTCTTCTTACTTCCCCAATTCCTGGAGCCATGTCTAGTAAGGATACTAAAGATCCTTTGCTTTTCATATTCCTATGGTAAGTAATCGCATATCGATGGACTTCTTCTTGAATCTTATTTAAAAAGATAAATAAATTACTATCTTTATGGATTGGAATTTCCTTTAAATCAGAATTTACTAAAACACTCGTTTTATGTTTCTCGTTTTTCTTTAACCCACAAAGAGGAATTTCTAAATGTAAGTTATCTAGAATTTCCTTGGCAGCAGCAATTTGTAATTCTCCTCCATCGACAATAATTAAATCTGGAGCTTTATTTTCTTCCATCAATACTTTAAAATATCTTCGATAAATGACTTCTTTCATCGCACTTAAATCATCTTTTACATCTGTTTGTATTTTAAATTTTCGATATTCATTCTTATTAGGCTCAAAATGGTCAAACACAACCATTCCTGCAACATAAAAGGTGCCAAACAGGTGGGAATTATCAAATGTTTCAATTCGTTTTAATTTCGAAAGACCTAACAATTCTTTCAATTCTTTTTCCGCTTCTAAGCGATTTGTTTCATCCTTCTTAATGTTCTCATAACGTTCATTTAGAAAAATCTTTGCGTTATCACTGGCAAGCTCTACTAATTTTTTGATATCTCCACGTTGAGGGATTGAGGTTTTTACTTGTAAATATTGTCCTAGTAAGTTACTATCTATTACCTCTGGCAAAATAATTTCTTTTGGCAATAGATTGTTTTTTTCATAGAAATGAATAATATAAGAAAGAAGTTCCTCAGAAATATTTCCCATCGATGTAAAAATATCTTGATGTTTTCCAAATAATAGACCTTCTCGAATGTAAAAGGTAACTACAGATAAATAATTATTATCTTGATAGTAACCAAATACATCAAAGTTATAGTTTTTATTCAAATCAATTTTCTGTTTTGTAAGAGTGATCTCGATGTCATGAAGCATTTCTTTTAATTCCAATGCTTTTTCAAAATTTAGTGCCTCACTGGCTTTTTGCATTTCATTTTCTAATTTTTTTACTAAAAAGGTACTGTTTCCTTTTAAAAAGGAAGTAATTTCTGAAACCATAGATTCTAGTTTGGAAGAATCTATTTCTTTTTTACAATACCCTAAGCATTCTTCAATATGATAATAAAGACATACATCTTTCTTTAAATTTTCACATTTTCTAAGAGGATAGATTCTATGAAGCATATCCACTGTCTTTCTAGCTGCGGTTACATTTGGATAAGGACCAAACAACCTACTTTTATGTTTTTTTCGATTGATATTTCGAACAATTCTTAGTCTTGGATATTTCTCATTGGTAAGTTCAATATAAGGATAACTTTTATCATCTTTTAATAAAATGTTATATTTCGGATTATATTTTTTTATTAAAGTAATTTCTAGTATTAAAGATTCTAACTCTGTAGAGGTTACAATGTATTCAAAGTCTATAATATCATTCACTAACATTGCTGTTTTTCCAGAAACGGTCCCTGTAAAATAACTTTTTAACCGATTTTTTAAATTTTTTGCTTTTCCAACATAAATGATAATGCCATCTTTATTTTTCATTTGATAGCTACCAGGCTTTGTTGGAACTAATTTTAGTTTTTCTTTAATATATTTTTTTGTTTCCTCGCTCATGGGCTTATCCCCCATTCCTCTTTCTTTTCAAATTAGTCTTATTATATCATAATAAATAAGTTTTAAAAAGGGTCAAAAAGGAAGAAAAAGATTAAAGAATAATCAAAAATTACATAAAATGAATTAGGAGGAATTCTATGTCAAAAAAATGGAAAATACAATTCGCTTTACTTCTTCTTGTTATTGGAATTTTGATTGGTCTTTTCTCTATGAAAAATGAAAAAAATATATATCAGGTAGAAACAAATATCAAGGAAACTGCCTCCTATGTACAAAGCATCTCTTCTGTAGTTACTAGTAGTAAGAAACTCAATCAACTTTTAGAAGAACAAATTAAAGCACAAGAACAGTTTTTTCAGGATCAAATTAAAGATACTACTCATTCATTTCTAATTGATCGAGAGGAATTAAATATTGATTATCAGTTTGAAATTATCGATGACAACATCTGGAATGTTTCGTTAATTACTTCGATGACTGGTCCTTCTTTTTCTTATCCATACTATCGGATTGATTGTTGGACCTGGAATCCTAAAAAAGAAAAAGAAGTAGATTTGGAAGGAGTTACTTCGGTTCCTTTAGAATTTTCAACAATTCGAAATCAAGTGTTTGAAGAATTAAAAAAAGAATGTCCTTCTTGCATTTCTAGGAAGTCTTTTCAGGAAATTTTTACTGAAAGTTTTAAAAACTTTCAAATTACAGAACATGGTGTTATTTTCTACTTTAATCCCTTTCTTTTTGAAGATGATTATTATGATATTATCCCAATTCCTTTAGAAATGAACTTATTTTCTTTTAAAAGAAATTCTCAAACAAAAGAATTCGAGCAGGAATCTTTCGTTCCACCATCAAAAATTATTGATCCAAAGAAGCCAGTGGTGGCCTTAACTTTTGATGATGGTCCTAGTCAATATACGGAAGAAATTATAGAAATTTTAAAGGAAAATGAAGTAAATGCTACTTTTTTCATCTTAGGAAACAAAGTAACAGCGTATCAAGAAATTTTAAAAAGAAGTATTCAAAATGGAAATGAATTAGGAAATCATTCTTATAATCATCAATGGATGAGTCAGCTTTCTACGAATCAATTAATAGAACAAATTGAAAAGACTCAAAACATATTAAAGGAAACAACTGGTTATACCCCTCGATATTTACGTCCTACTTATGGTTCCATTACCAATCGGATTCGAAAAAATACAGAATTAGAAATTGCACTTTGGACAGTAGATACAAGAGATTGGAAAATTCATAATATCAATCGAATTGTAGAACGCGCTACAGACAATATCAAAGATGGAGATGTTATTTTAATGCATGATATTTTTGAAAGAAGTAAAGAAGCTTTAAAAAAGATTATACCTAAACTAAAAGAAAAGGGATTTCAGTTTGTAACGATGAGTGAATTAGAGGAGGTTAAAAATTTGAGAAATATAAAAGATTTGTAGGTATTTTTTACTCTGATTTACTAGCACTTACAAAATAATGATTTCTTAATTCACGATACAATGAAGATTTTTGGTAAACTTCTTGATTTTTTCCTTTACAAGAAACTTTTCCAGCAGATAAAACAATCACACGATCTGCAATTTCCATCATTTCTGGTTTATGGGTTACCATTAAAATTGTATGATTGGTTTTTAAATCTAATAGGACTGAAAGAATTCGACTAGTAGTTTCAGAATCAATATTTTCAGTAATTTCGTCGAATAATAGAATTTCTGCATTTGATAATAATGCTCTAGCAATTGCTAGTAGTTGCTTTTGTCCATTAGAAAGATGAGGATCTTCCTCTCCAATCACCGTATGGTATCCCTTGGGTAATGACATAATAAAATCATGAATTCCAACTCTTTTACATACCTCTACTTGGTGAAGAAAATTAGAATCTACCAAACTTAAATTATCCCGAATGCTCATTTCAAAAACAAATGGTCTTTGATAAACTCCCGAAACGTTGGAAGCATAGATTGAGTTTGTATAATCATAGATGTTGACATTATCAATTAAAATACTACCAGAAGTAATTTTATGAAATCGATATAAAAGATGAATGATTGTAGATTTTCCACTACCAGAATGTCCGACAATCGCATTGATTTCATTTGGATAGACTTTAAAACTCACATTATCTAGGATTTTTTCTCCCTTTACCTGATAGTTTACCTTTTTAAATTCAATTAATCCTGAAATATAGTCATTATCAATATCTCCGAAATCAATTTCTTTCGTTGGCGAATAATCTAAAATTGTACGTATTCTCTGCATTCGAACTTTATAATTATTTAGATTTAATAGATGTTCTAGAGTTTGGTCTGTTGCAACAATCATACTTTCAAAATAGCTGATGAGCAATATCAATTTATCTAAAGTCTTTTTTTTGAATCGCAAGTGAACCCAAAGTCATATACAAAATAGATTTTGTAAAGTATAAAATTCCAGGAATCACACTATAACGATTTTGCTATTATCTGCTGTATTACTTGCTGTTAAGGTTGGAGAATTACCATAGATAGAAAATAATCTTGAAGATATTGCAAATTTAGTGTGTTTATCTATTCCACATACACTACCAGTAAAATATTTATCCATATCAACTTCATACTCTATGTCATTTCTATTCTTATGTTTAAATATCCTTTTATTATCTTTTTCTACATAATTTGAATTAGTTAGGTAATATTTCCCATTAACAAATTCTTCAAGTAAATTTTTTAATATTACATCACTTTCTATTTTTTCTGGAAATCTAAATTCTTTATTGTTATCTAATATTGCAACTAAAAAATACCTCGTTCTAGTTTTGAGGTGTTTCATAATCAGTAGCACATAACAAATCATCATATAATGTATATCCTAAACTCATTAAATCTTCTTTAAATAGATTTAATGTATCTTTAAATTTCTTACTTGTAATCATGGCTACATTTTCAAATATAACGTATTTTGGTTTGTTCTTTACTTCTCTAAGTAATCTAATCATCTCCCAACCAGGTGATGATCTTGTTGAACTTTCAAAATTAAAACCACGCATTTTACCAGCACAAGAAATATCTTGACATGGGAAACCACCTACCCACAAATCACAATATGGTAAATTATTTCCTTTAATATCTGTTATGCTACCTAAATTTAAACTTTCATCAACATTATGAATTGCACAATAACTTTTTATTGCATTTTTATCTATTTCTGAAAAGAACTGTACTTTATAGTCATCTATATAATTTTCTCTTTTTAATCTTTCTAGTGCTTTTTCTGGTGCTCCTATTCCACTAAAAAAAGTACCTATTTTTATAATTTTATTATCTGTCATTTAACATTCCCCCTTTTTCTTTTTCTGACAAACAAAAAGACCTTCATATTGAAGATCTTTCAAAATATACAAGTAAATTCTTTGTTTTTATTTAAATTTTTGACTTTTTAATCAATTAAACCCAAACTTTTAAACCCTCTCAAACCCTTATATTATAAGGCATTCTTAATATATCTTACCTCTTTGGGTATAAGTTCCATTCTCCCCCCCCACACACAGCATTTTGACAAGCCCTAATCTTAAGATTATCAAAGATTTGCTTGATTTTTTTCTAAAAATATGATATCATACGTCAACAAAGGAAGGGGATTTTGAATGAAAAAACTAAAATATTCTGCAATGTTATTGGGTATGTCTATTATCCTAACTACAACAGGATGTACTCATAAAGTAAAGAATGGCGATGAGTTAGAAATTGCTGTAGAGTCTTTAGATTCTAACGATATCGAAGAGATTAAGGATTTAGGAGAATCGATTGGATTATTGAGTGAAATTGCAAAATTAAAGGATGAGAAAGCAAATCTTAAGGAAGATATTTCTGAACTTAAGGCAGAAAAGAAAGATCTTTTAGAAGAGATTTCAGAAATAGAACAGGAATCGTTTGATATTGATGATTTATATTTATTAGATTATACAATTCTTTATGGAGTTGATGAAAATGTTACTTGTACACCACTTTATCAAATTGCATTTCAAAAAGATGTTGGTTTTATTACCGAAACATGTGATTATCAAAGAAATGGAGAAGAATCTTCTTGTTTTCGAAATGTTTACAATACGATTGAAAAATTTAGTGATCGTATCACTATTGAACGACATTTTATGAAAGATGAAGATTCTAGAATTATTGTTAATATCATTACGCCTAAAAAGACAGTAACTTTGGACAGCTTAGAAGATGAGGATACTTCTATTCGTGCTTTGTATAGCTTTGCTACCCCATTGTTTGAAAATATTAACCAAGAGGATTATCAAGAAATCTATACAAGAAAAGAATTGGTATCTTTGGTAAATCGAATGAATGAAGGAAATTATTTTAATTCTTCTAACCAAATGGTAAAACCTTTGAATTGATTTTCATGAGATATTTTGATATATAAAAACCTCATTTCTATATCTAAGAAATGGGGTTTTATTAAATAAGATTCTTTTTATTCTTTTCCAGATTTTACATCCTGAATTTTTTCTATAATATCATCATCGAAGAAGTTCCAAGTACACTTAATCACAATATAGACAGGAAGTCCCATAACGATTCCTAAAATACCGAAGAATTTACTAAAAAATCCCATCGTAATAATTACTAGTACTGGATTTATATTGTTAGTTTTTCCATAGATATGTGGGGAAATTAAATAACCATCCAGATTTGGGAAAATCAGAGTGATAATTAAAGTTGCTAAACTTAGTTTCCACGAAATTGCCGTTGCTGTAATAACTGCGATAATATTGGTAATTAAACCTCCAAAATAAGGAATGACTGTTGTAAAGCAAGCAAGAAGTCCTAATAATAGCCAATTGGGATGTCCTACAATTCGAAATAAAATTGAATACTCAAAAAACTGAATTATCATAAACAAAGCAAGCCCATGAAGATAGTTTCCAATTTCAATATCCAATTGTTTTAAATAACGATATCCTTTTTTTGTTCTTTTTCTTAAAAATTTTTTAATAAATGAGCGAATTTTTTCCATATCAATTAATAGATATATTCCTACGATAAAAATAATCATTAAATTTGTTAAAAAATTCACACTTTTTCCTAAAATATCAATTGTACCTGTTGAAATATAAGTCCCAAAATCTTTTACTAATGAATTTAAGGACTCCATAATGGTAGACTCTAATCCACCCAGTTCTAAATCAAACTTTCCATTAAAATTATTAATTACATCGTTTACTGTTTTAGTAAAGGATATTAATTGATCATAAACGACTGGTACAGTAATCCAGACAAGTCCAATTATAATTATTAATACGATGGCAACAACCGATAAAAGTGCAATCGGTCTTCTCACTCCTTTACTTTCCAATTTTTTTACGAATGGTCTTAAAATATATGCAAAAGCAAATGCGATAATAAATGGTAACATAATGTCAAAAATCTTACGAATAAAGCTGCCCCAATATCCAGATGTAATTAAAATTAAGTAAAAAATTAATAATAGTAATAAAGTATTGACTAGTTTATAATTGATATGCTCTTTTTTCATAAACTCACCTCTCTAATAAGATGGTAACAGGTCCATCATTGATAAGACTAATTTTCATATCTGCTCCAAACTTTCCAGTTTCTACAGGAACTGATTCTGATAATTTTTGATTCCATATATTATAAAGTTGTTCGGCTTGTTTTCCATTTAAAGCTCGAATGTAACTTGGACGATTTCCCTTTTTTGTATCTCCATATAACGTAAATTGAGAAATTGATAAAATTTTTCCACCTACTTCTATTATACTACGATTCATTACTTTCGATTCGTCTTCAAAAATTCGAAGATTTAAAACTTTATGTACCATCCACTCGATTGTATCCATTGTATCATCTTCTGTAAAAGCTGTCAAAAGAACAAGCCCTTGATTAATTTTACCAATTGTCTTTTGGTCAACTTTGCAAGATGCCTCCAGACTTCTTTGTACAACTACTCTCATTTAATTAACCTTTCTACTTTCGTAACATAGGAAAGTTTGTTTAATTCTGTAAATACCTTTTCTAAATGCTCTAAATTGCGAATATAAAGGTCTAATTCATAAACAGTATCATCTCCCCTATTCATCGTAATAAATTTATCAATTCCTGAATCTAACATATTGATTTTCTGAAACATTTCAATTAATTTGTTTTCTCGTGTATTACAATGAATCAGAATTGTAGTCATATATTTATCAGTTGTAGTATCACTCCAATGAACATCTACATTTCGATTTTCTAATACTTCTAAGTTATGACAGGTAGTACGATGGACATTGATTCCGTTTCCTTTCGTAATATAACCAATAATAGAATCTCCTGGAATTGGATTACAACAATTTGCTAAATGAACTTTTACCTTATCAATTCCTGATACTAAAATATCAGCATCTTTACTTTTGGTAGGGACCTTTTTTATTGGTTCAGAAGGTGCCTCTTCTTTTTTAAATAATAAATTTACAACCATGGAAGAGGAGTATTTTCCATTTCCTATTTCTAGATACAATTCCTCTAAACTAGAAATTTTCAAATTTTTTAATAAAAATTCTTGATTTTTTTGTGTATAAAAGTCATCATAAGCAATTTTTCGTTTGCGTAATTCCTTTTCTAAGCTATCTTTTCCTCTTTCAATGTATACTTCTTTTTCACTTTTTGTAAAAAAGGCACGTATTTTGTTTCTAGTTTGGGTAGATTTTACAATGTTTACCCATTCTCTAGAAGGTCCTTTTGAACTTTTTGAAGTATTAATTTTTACAATATCATTATTTTTTAGCTTATAGTCTAGTGGTACAATACTATTATTAACAATCGCTCCAACCATAGTTTCTCCCACTCTTGTATGAACCTTATAAGCAAAATCAATCGGTGTTGCATCTTGGGGAAGTTCTATGATATCTCCTTTGGGCGTAAAACAATAAATATTATTATTTAGTACTTCATCTTTCACACTATTTACAAAATCTTCGCTACTCATTTTATCTTCGTTTAATTCAATAATCGATTTAAAAAATTGTAACTTTTGCTCTGTTGTGTTTTGCATAAGTATAGAAGCATCCTTATGCTCTTTATAGGCCCAATGGGAAGCAATTCCATTTTCTGCAATTTCATCCATTTCATAAGTACGAATCTGAATTTCAAACAGATATCCATCAATCCCAAATACTGTTGTATGTAGAGATTGGTACATATTGGGTTTTGGCATCGCTATGTAATCTTTAAATCGTTTTGGAATTGGCTTAAACTTAGAATGAATAATTCCAAGTGCTAAGTAACATTCTTGTTCAGTATGAACTAGGATTCGAAGAGCAAGTAAATCATAAATATCAGAGAATTTTCTTCCTTTATTTAATTTATTATAAATACTGTAAATACTCTTCGCTCTTCCTTTTATTTCATGAGCAATTCCATGTTCTGTTAGCATATTTGTCACATATTTTAACATTTCATTTACGGTATTATCTCGCTCTACTTTTGTCTTGTTTAGTTTCTCTGCAATATCGTAAAAAATATCAGATTTTAAATAGCGAAGTGATAAATCTTCCAGTTCTGATTTGATTTTATGAATTCCTAAGTGGTGGGCAAGTGGAGCAAGAATTTCAAGTGTTTCTTTCGCAATCTTTTTTTGTTTTTCTTCTGGAAGTGCCCATAGAGTACGCATGTTATGGAGTCTGTCAGCAAGTTTTATGATGATTACTCGAACATCTTCACTCATACCAACAATAATTTTTTTGTAGTAATCAATTAGATATTCATTTTCTGTTGAGAAGTTAATTCTTCCCAGTTTGGAAACACCATAAACTAAATTTGCTACCTCTTTTCCAAATTTTTCTTCAATCTCTTCTTTTTCGACATCACAATCTTCAATTACATCATGCAAGAGAGCAGCCATAATTGTTTCGGTATCCGCATAAATTTCTGTTAAAATTATCGCTACATGAAGAGGATGAGAAATGTACTCTTCTCCACTTTTTCGAAATTGTCCCTTATGACAATTAGAAGCAAAAATATAGGTTTTCTTAATTTTTTCTAAATATTTTGAATCTGATTGATATTTTTCTACGATTTTTATTAAATCATCAATTGTGTAATTTTCTTTTGATTTCATGGTCTCATCTCCTATGTTTCATTCTGTTCTACATTTAATGATAAAATGTCATTTGCCATTTCTGACAGACCAATCTCTTTCTCATTTTTCCATTTGGCATATACCAAATAATTCCAAATATCTTGTTTTGAAACATTGGATATTCCTATTTTTTTTAGTTCATGAACCTTTGTTCGAAGGACTGGAACTAGTTGTTTTCTAAATTTATAAAATTTTTCTGTTTCCATCTTTCTTCGCCTACCTGTTTTTATTATATAAGAAAAATAAAATTTATGAAAGTTTTTAAGAAAAAGTTTCTTTAATTTTACATAGACTTAAACAAGGGATGATGACAATGAACAAAGAAAAATTTATCAAATCGGCAATTATTTTAACCATTGGTGGAGCGATTACAAAGCTTTTAGGAATGGTGATAAAAATTGTACAAACAAGACTTGTTGGCCTTGAAGGAATTGCTCTTTATTCCTTAATATTCCCTACATTTTCACTCTTCATGAGTATGGCACAATTAAGTCTTCCTACGACGATTTCAAAACTAGTAAGTGAAGATAGGAACAATAATAAAAAATTGTTTTTTTCCTCTTTTCCAATCGTAATCATTACCAATTTTGTTTTAATGATGATTTTAATTTTTACATCTAAGGCAATTTCTACTTCTTTTTTAAAGGAGCCTCGTTGTTATCTACCGATCTTATCAATTGCACTTGTCCTTCCTTTTGAGGCGTTATCCAATTTACTTCGTGGTTATTTTTTTGGGAAAGAACGAATGATTCCCCATGTCATTAGTCATGTCATTGAACAAATTGTTCGTTTAGTTTGTATTATTTTATTTATTCCTACTTTATTAAAAGTTAACTTAATTTATGCTGTTACCTTTTTGATTCTCGTTAATTTAATGAGTGAATTTACGAGTATTTTAATTCTCTTACTCTTTTTGCCAAGGAATGTTGAAATAAGAAAAAAAGATTTCATTCCTCGTCATAGGGAACTGAATCAAATCCTTTCTTTGGCAATTCCAACAACTGGAAGTCGATTGGTTGGAAATGTTGGATACTTTCTAGAGCCTATTATTATTACAGGAATTCTTTCTTTTTTAGGATACTCTAACAGTTATATTTTAGAAGAGTATGGAATCATTAGTGGGTTTGTAATTCCTCTTCTTCTAATTCCTAGTTTTTTTACTAATGCAGTATCTCAAGCTCTAATTCCTGTAATTTCAAAAAGCTATAGTCATGGGGATATTCCCTATACTAAGAAGAAATTAAAACAGGGGCTAATTTTTTCTTTTTTGGTTGGGCTCCCCGTTACTTTCTTTTTTTTTCTATTTCCAGGATGGTCTTTAAATCTAGTTTATCACACAACAAAAGGAACTTCTTATATGAAATTCCTTGCACCCTTTTTTTTATTTCAATACATTGAAACGCCACTTTCTGCTAGCTTACAAGCCATGGGAAAAGCCAAAGAAACTTTTACTATTTCATGGCAAAGTGTCTTGATTCGAAGTATCAGTTTAGTCCTCTTCTTATGTTTTAATATCGGAATGTGGGGATTTTTACTTTCCCTAATTGTAAATATTTTTTATACCATTTATAAGAGTGGTATTTATCTTAAAAAATATTTAAGTGAGGCTTAATTCCAAAATCCATACGGTCTTTTTGACTTTTCTTTCTCCTTCATCAATTGTTTTAAAGTATCATTTTTTATCGAGTAGTATTCTTGGATTTGTTTTTCCCTCTTTTTTTGTAAGTCTACTTTTTTAGTTTTAATCTCATCATTTACAATATTAAATAAGTTTTTTCTTTTTTCAAGAAAATAATCGCGAAATTCTGGAGTTTTTATAAAATAAGCAAAATTTTCATCAAAAGATTGTGCAACTTTCTCTAATAAATCCAATTTAAATTCGTTATCTGGTTTTGATAATTCTTCGTAAAAAACAATTAAATCATTTAATGTAGAAATTGAATGTTTCTCAATATACTCCTCTAAATAAGAAGATATAATTTTTCTGGTAATTTGATTAATTTTACTATAAATTGCATTAGATAGTCGAACAATATCTCCTATTTCAAACTCTTTATCTACACACTGATAAGAGTCTCCTATTTTTTTCTTTTCCTCTAAGAGAAAGAAACCATATTTTTTATCAATATCCATTACGACTTGTTTTTGTAAATATTGGCCGAATGATAGAAAGGTTCTAATTAAATCAATGTAATTTTCTACCTCCTGGGTTGTTCTTTTTGATAATTGGTTCCGAAAACTTTTAAAGTCTTCTACTCCTAACAATTGATGTTCATAAAGATTATTTAATATATTATAGATTTCTAATAAAGAATTTGGTAACTGTTGTAGATTTGAAGACTTTCCAAGTTCTCTTGGAAAAATAGAATTAATCTTGATTTTACTTGATAATTGAAGTTCCATAATTATATCCCCCTTAAATTTTTCCTATTATATCATGAAATAGGAAAATATACAATTCTTTTTTGAAATAATGAGAGATAAAGTTCTCTTTTGTTTACTTCTTTAGAGAAATCTAGTATAATATTTTAGAAAAAGAGGGAAAGATATGTTTGGTGGAATTGGAGCGAAAGGCGGAAAAAAAGATTTAAAACAAACTCAAAAAAATTTTTTACGAAATAAAAAAAAACAGGATCTATCTGAAATAGGACAAGAAGAAAAACAAATTAAGAAAAAGGATGAAGAAATTTTAAGATTTAGAAGAACTCCAGTAGAATTTGAAGATAAAGAGGATTTGATTGAAACACGATTGGAAGAGGCTTCTATTAATAAGGATATTTCTCTACAAGAAAAATCAGTATCAAAAAAAGAAAATATACAAATGGATATTAATGACGAAGAACTTTGGCAACCACAATTAAAAACAAAAGAACCCCATCCATTAAGGGAAGAGGAAAACAAGGATTCATTCCCTACTCTGTTTGATGAATTCGAGGAGCGAGAAAGGAAAGAAAAAAATTCAGAGCTTCAAAAAAGAGAAAAGAAATTGGAAAGGATTTCGACCATTCAAGAGGAAAGACTTCCTAAAGAAAAAGATTTGTCTTTAAATTTAAAGCCTGAATTTGCTAAGAGTGATGAGAAAGATCAAAAAAATATTTCTACAAAGCAAGCAGAAAAACAGCAAGGATTAGAAGAATTTCTTGAGTTAAAAATTACAAATGAATTTGAACGAATCTTAAAGGATAGTCGATATCAATTAAAAAAACTCTACTCAGAATTAGAAGAAATCGATGAAAAGAAAGATTCTTTTTCTGAAATGCAAGATACGGAAGAAGCGATTGATGAAATTGAACGTCTGCTTTCTTATTTAGAGCGAATTAAAAGACAATTAGAAATTATCAAGAAAGAATATTCTTTGGACCATATCTATCAACTAGAGGATTCTTATTTTTCTGGACTAGTAGAAAAATATAAAAATAATATAAGAAAAAAACAAGAAAAAAACTTTTTTCCAAGAGAAGAAGCTACTTCTTTAGTACAAAAAATTTTAGAATTTGAACAAAAAAAGGAATCTCTTAGTTCTTTTTTAATAGAGAAACAAGAAAATTTAAAATTGAGGGATGATAATTTTGATCAGTTTGAAAGCCAATATTTAAATTTAGAAAGAGTTACTCAAGAATTAGAAAGCCTCGTGGAAGATTCTAATGATTATTTAAAAAAGATTGAGGCAAAGGTAAATGAAACCGTTAATGTTACTAAAAGAACGGAAATTAAATTACACTATACTATGGGAGTTCTTACTAGAGGTCTTCTTCTCTTCTCTCTTCTTAGAATGAATCCAAAACCAAAGGCAAATGCAATTACTGCAGTAGAAGCACTAGTTACTACCAGTTTAATTCGACAACTCTTAAACCCACGAAAAGAAGAACGTATCATTACAGAATATCATTTTGAAGACTATCACTCTATGATTGAAAATGCTATTGGAGATGTTGATTCTATTTGTAATTTAATAGAACGTGGGCAACGACAAGTTAAAGATTTAAAAAAGGAATTTGAAAAAGAATTTAAAGAATACGAAACTGTTTTTCCTGAATATCAACAAATTCAAAAATCTATTACAGCTATGGAAAAAATGTTGATAGAAAGAGAAGAAAATATGGATTATGTCAAGGGAGAAATGAAAAGTCAATTAGATAAAAACAATCAAAAAGTTTTATTATATGAAAGATTATCCAAAGAAAGTTATTAGAAAGTTCTTTTTTCTCGAATATTTCATTAAAAGCAGGAGGTTTGATTATGAAAGTTTTAATTGCTGATGATGAGGAAAGAATCCGTGAAGTAATTAAGGAGTATTGTTGTAACGAAGGATACCAAGTTCTAGAAGCAAGAAATGGATTGGAAGTATTGGACATTCTAGCAACCGAAAATATTGATTTCTTAATTTTAGATATTATGATGCCACAGCTAGATGGATTCTCCACATATAAGGAATTAAAGAAAAAACAAAATATTCCTACGCTTATTCTTTCTGCTCGTGGAGAAGAATGTGATAAACTTTTAGGTTTCAATTTAGGGGTTGATGATTATTTAACAAAACCATTTTCTCCAAAAGAGTTGATTGCTAGAATCAAGGCTATTACAAAAAGAAAGCATCCACATTCAAATATTTTCTCTTTTCAAGATCTAGTTGTAGATTTTCAAGGATATACTGTAACAATTAAAGAAAAGAAAGTGAAAGTAACACTTAAAGAGTTTGAAATTTTGACTTATTTAATAAAAAATCAGAATATTGCAATTTCTAGGGAGCAATTGCTTTCTCAAATATGGGGATACGATTTTTTTGGAGATGATCGAACAGTAGATACACATATAAAAATGTTAAGAAATAATTTAGGAAGTTATAGAGATTTAATTATTACCGTTCGGGGAATGGGGTATAAATTTGAATTACCAAAAGAAGAAAAATAAAATTCGAACAAAAATATGGAAATCCTTCATTTCTTTCTCTATCTTAATCTTAATATTTTTATGGACTTTTCAAATTATCATGCTTCCTTCTTATTATGAGTCTTCTAAAACTAGAGAATTAGAAAAAGTTGTAAATTCTTTATCTAGGTACTATTATACTAAAGAAAGTAATACCGACTTTTTTGATCAGGTGGCGACAATTGCCCATAAAACAGGAGTCTGTATCATTATTTCTGATGCTTCTTCCAATACCGACTATACAACAGACGGATTTAATAAAGAGTGTCTTCAAGGAATCACTTTTAAAAAATATAAGAAAAATTTTATTCAAAGTAATCAGCAGAAAAATAAGTTCATTACAATTAATCCCTTATTTGAAAATAAAACTTTAGTTTATAGTTTAAAATTAGATTCTAATACTTATATTTTTACAACTTCTTCTTTGGTGCCAATCGATTCTACTGTTTCGATTTTAAGAAAACAATTTATTATAGTTACGATTATTGTTCTTATTCTTGCCTTTATTATTGCCTATTTTATATCGAAAAAGTTATCGAAGCCAATTATAAAATTGACCAAGGCAACAAAAGAGTTTGGAAAAAAAATAGAAAATGAAAACTTTGATATTCCCGATGAGTTTTTTGAAATTACTGAGCTTGCGCATACCCTAAAATATGCAAATCGTGAAGTAGCACAAACAGAAGAGCTTAGAAAAGAATTGATGGCAAATGTTTCTCATGATTTAAAAACACCTCTTACAATGATTAAAGCTTATGCTGAAATGGTACGAGATTTAACATATCCTCATAAAGAAAAAAGGGAGCAAAACTTAAATGTCATTATCGAGGAGAGTGATCGCTTAAATCACTTGGTGAATGATATTTTGACATTATCTGTAATGGAAAGTAAAATGATGAAAATGGAGATAGAATCTTTTGACTTCCATCTATTCATTCAAAATATTTTAAACCATTATGAAATTTTTAAATTAAATGAAAAATATCAATTTATTTATGAAAATAAAGAATCTATGATCATTAAGGCTGATAAAAAGAAACTAGAGCAAGTTCTTTATAACTTAATTAATAATGCCATTCAGTATACTGGTGAGGATAAGATTATTGAAATTAGTGTTACTATTCGAAAAAAGGAATACTTAATAGAAATCAAAAATACAGGAGTTCCCATTCCAAAGGATGACTTAGAAAATATTTGGAATAAATATTATAAGTCTAATAAAACTCATCAAAGGAATGTGATAGGAACTGGATTAGGCCTTTCGATTGTAAAGCAGATTTTGGAGCTTCATAATTTTGAATATGGCGTAATTAGTACTGAAAAAAAAGGAACTATTTTCTATTTTAAAATACCAAGAGAGTAAGCACTTTTTTTCTTTAATAAAAAGTATGTTATAATGAGTTAGGTGATACTTATGAAACGAATTTATAAAAATAGCACCAATCTATTAGAAATTAAAAAATCAAAGTTTATTACAAAATTATTTTATGTTACAACTTTAGAAGAAGTAAATATTTATCTAGAGGATACTAAAAATGAATATCGAGGGGCGAATCATTATTGTTATGCTTATATTATCAATCATCAGCAAAAAGCATCCGATGATAAAGAACCTAGTGGTACTGCTGGAATTCCAATTCTAGAAGTTTTAAATAAAAGAGAAATGAATTACATTCTCTGTGTCGTTATTCGTTATTTTGGAGGAATTAAGCTAGGTGCTGGGGGATTAATTCGTGCCTATTCAGGTTGTGTAAAGACAGCCTTGGATCATTCTCAGATAAAAGATTTGGAGATGGCTTATCATATAAAAATTAAAACAGATTATAAAAATGAAAATCAATTAATCTCTAAAATTGGAAAGGAAAATCTGATAAAAAAAGAATACTCTGAGAAACTAGAAATTGAAGCGATTGTTCCCATTTCTTATTTTAATCAATTAAAAATTTTAAATCCAGAAATTATTAAAAAACTTTGGATTTAAAGTTTTTTTTAAAAAACTCTTTATTTCACATAAATTTCATATTTTTATTTTATAATCAAATCATAATAACTATGAAATACTCTCACCATGTAGTTATTATAAGAAAAGTTCCTGTTTTGGGAACTTTTTATTTTTCGATATCTTTATGTCGAATGAGGAATAAATCTTTTTTTCGATAAAATGCATAGAATACTTCCTCTAATTCAACATTTTCGTCCTTTAATGTTTTTCGTAACCACTTCTCATTTTTAGAAATTGCCTTCAAGGTTTCTTCTTGAATTACTCCATCTAGAATTAATGGCATTGGATATAAAGAAGTATATTCCCCATTTTTTTTGAAGACGCTTAAATTTCCACTTGTTTCTAAAATTGCATAATCAACCTCTTCGATTGAGCGAATATGTTGTTCTCTAAGTTGAGTTAATAAATCATCAATGTTGTAGCGTTGCTTCACCATTTCTTTAAAATTAATGATTCCCTTTTTTATAATAACGGATGGTACTCCATCAAAGGCATCTCGAACTTTTGAATTTTTTAAAGAGTAGTATGCCATTCCAACTTGAATTAAAACTAAAGAAATGATTGGTAAAATTGATAAGAAAATACTCTCTTTTCGATTATCGATTGACATTGCCGCAAGTTCTGCAATTAAAATTGAAACAATTAAATCGACAATGCCAAGCTGACCTACTTCTCTTTTTCCCATAAACCGATATAATACAGTAATTAGTATATAAAATAAAAATGTTCTTTCTAACACAATGATATAGTCCATTTTCTTCACCTATTTCTATTATGCTTCTAAGAATAAAAAAGTATACAAAGTCATAGATTATACTAGGTGATTTTATGAAATATAAAAAATATGGAGAAGCTTTTCTTTTCATACTTTTACTTTTTCTTTTCTTTATTATGTTAACTACTCTGCTTGGATACTTTAATATTCTATCTGAAAAAACTACACAATTGATGATTTTATTCTCTACAATGCTCACTCTTTTTTTAGGAGGAATGTATCTTGGTAAAAATTGTGAAAAAAAAGGATGGCTCGAGGGAATTAAAATCGGATTGGTTGTTATTTTTCTGTTTTTTTTGATTAGTTATCTAGGACTTGATCAAGGAATTACCTTAAAATCATTTCTTTATTACCTTATTTTAATGGCCTCTTCGATGTTAGGAAGTATGCTTGGGATTAATAAAAGACAGGAAAGTTAAAAGTTCCTTTGGTATTACTCTATCAAATACCAAAAGGAACTTTTTTATTTATGTTGATTTAAGTATAACTTTTTATTTTTTCTACATTGATTATATTGTTCTCTTACAAAGGAAGGTTTTGAGTGTTCTTTAGAAACAAGTGTTAAATATTGCTCTCCATATTTTGGAAATTGGTGAATAAAACATATTTTAGCTGCTGCAATATAAAGTAGCATTTTTTCATCTTCTCTAATTTCGATATTTTGAATGTAATGATTCAGTTGTTCTGGTTGTATGCTTCCATCTTTTTCATTTAAGATATTCTCATAAACTTCTGCTTCATATGGAATCATTGGTGAATAGTCTTCTAACATTTCTCTAGTAACACTTGAATAGTTTGATAGTTGTGCCTGAAGTTCTTGATGAGATGTGAGTTCCTCTTTTAATAACTCTAATTTTTTATAAAGACTATCTTTCCTAGATTTTGAATTTAAATTATGGATTTCTAAATCTATTTTTTCCTCAAGATTAGTAATCACAATTGTTAGATAATCATAAAAATCTTTGTTAGTTAAAAATTTACTTGCATCGTTGAGTTTTCTTAATTGTGAAATCTTATCTGTCCAAATACAGGTTTTAGCTAATCTGACTTTACTAGTAAGATCCATAGGGTAATATTCTAAAGTTTTTTTAAGAACTCTTATTGCCTTCGAAAAGTTATGTTGTGCAATTAGAGAGAAAGAATACGATTTTAAAGCAAATTGATTCCATGGTTCTTCTTTTAGAACTTGATTATAATACTCAATTGCTTTTTCATGATTATTTATCGCTGACTGATAGGCTCCTTTGTAAAGTGGACCTAATACTCCACGATCTTGATAAAGTTTCGAAAACTCATCTACTAGTATTTTTAATGTGTCAAATTTTTCTGGACTAGCTTTCATTCGTATTATGTCTTTTATTTGTTTTACTAATTCTTTTTCTTTTTCTATCTGTTCTAAAGGAATCCCAAGATTAGCAATTTTTTCATTGATATTGGTTATCGCCATATAGTTATAAAATGGAATCCCCTCTTTTTTACACTGTTCTATAAATTTTAATAAAAATTCTTTCGCAATGATTGGATTAGATTTTCTATTTTCTTGATAGAGATTCCATATCTCATCAATAGATTTTTTTTCTTTTGAGTCTTGTGGCTCTGGTGTTGATTTTTGATTGATTTCTATTGTTTGAGTGGTTTCTACCGCTGGTTTTTCTTTTTCACGATTTTCTGTTTTTTCTTGTTCAATGAAAGTCTTAAAAAACTCGTTGGATTTTTTCTTTTCTTCATTTTTTGAAAGAATCTGAGTAAGTACCCATTTCCATAAATTTTTAGAAAGTTTGATAAACTCTTCGCCTTCTGTTTCTTCTAATATATTGATTACTGTTTCTAATTTTCCCTGCTCTATTGCCTGCATAATTTCTTCTGTTATCTCTAAAGATTGATTTTTACTATTTTTTGATTGTTCGTTGGTAATATGTTCCATTATAAATCTCCTATTATTAATGATAATTTTTATAGAATTCACTCTGATACTCTAATAAACGATCTTCTTTGATTGCTTTTCTTAATTCTTCTGTTAATCGAATTAAAAAGCGAATGTTATGAATCGATAGTAATCTCCCTCCAAGTGCCTCATCAACATTTACAAGATGTCTAATATAGGCTTTGGTATAGTTTTTGCAAGTATAACAATCACAATCTTCTTCAATTGGCGTAAAGTCCTCTTTATATTTTGCATTTTTAATATTTAACTTTCCATAGCTCGTAAAAGCATTCCCATGGCGTGCGATTCGAGTTGGAAGCACACAATCAAACATATCAATTCCTCGAATGACTCCTTCAATAATATCTTTCGGTTCCCCAACCCCCATTAAATAGCGAGGCTTGTCTTTAGGAAGATAAGGAATCGCATAATCGATTGCATGATACATATCTTCTTTTGATTCTCCATCGTTTGCAACTCCACCAATACTATATCCATCAAAATCGAGTTTTACTGTTTCTATTGCAGAAAATTTTCTTAAATCTTGATAAGCTCCTCCTTGTACAATTCCAAACAATGATTGATTCGGATTGCGATGCACCTTTTTTCCTCTTTCTGCCCAACGAAGGGTTCTTTCAATGCTGTTTTTCATGTATTCATAAGAAGCAGAAGCAGGAGGACATTCATCAAAACTCATCGCAATATCACTATCTAATTTATTTTGAATCTCGATACTTTTCTCTGGAGTTAAAAAAAGTTTACTACCATCAATATGACTTTTGAAATAAACGCCTTCTTCTGTGATATCTTTTGGATTCGCTAAGGAAAACACTTGGAATCCACCACTATCTGTTAAGATTGGTCCATGATAATTCATAAATTGATGAAGTCCACCAGCATGCTCTATTAAGTCTTCTCCTGGTCGTAACCATAAATGATAGGTATTCGCTAAAATCACACCAGAGTTAAGATCATATAATTCTTCTGGTGTTAACATCTTTACTGTAGCCCTTGTTCCAACAGGCATAAACATTGGAGTTTCAACAGTTCCATAATTGGTTTCAATGGTTCCTATTCTTGCTTTTGTATTTTTTTCTTCATGTAATAAGGTATATTTTATTTTCAAAGTACATCCACTCTCCTATTGCTTATTCTAAAATCTAATGATGTCTTTTTCAGTAAAAGTTATTATACCATCATTTCTATAAAGAAACAATGGCATTTTATGAAAGAAATTAATATTTAATTATCATACTATCTCCAAAGGAAAAGAATCGATATTTTTCTTTAATTGCTTCTTGGTATGCATGTAGAGTATTTTCTCTTCCTGCAAGAGCACTTACGAGCATTAGTAAGGTAGATTTTGGTAAATGGAAATTGGTAATTAAAAAATCGATTGCTTGAAACTGATATCCTGGATAAATAAAAATATCCGTAACTCCAGAGCAAGCTTGAAACTTTCCATAGCGATTTATGATTGTTTCTAAGGTTCGCACACTCGTCGTTCCTACTGCAATAATCTTATTGTTTCTTTTTTTTGTTTCATTTAATACATGAGCAACTTCTTCTGACATTTCGTAATACTCAGTGTGCATTTTATGATCTTTTATTTCTTCCACCATGACAGGACGAAAAGTTCCAAGACCAACATGTAAGGTTACATATTCTACATGAATCCCTTTTTCTTTTGCTTTTTCTAATAAGTCGTTTGTGAAATGAAGTCCTGCTGTTGGTGCTGCAGCACTCCCTATATTTTTTGCATAAACTGTATTATATCTACTTTGATCTTTTAGTTTCTCATGAATATAAGGAGGAAGTGGCATTGTACCTAATTCTTCTAAAATTTCTAATAGAATCCCATCATAAATCAATTCAAGAAGACGAATACCATCTTCTTTTTCTTGAATACATTTTGCTTTCAATTTTTTGAATCCAAAATCAATCACAGTTCCAACATGAACTCTTTTCGCAGGTTTTGCTAAGCACTCCCAAATATCTTTCTCAATATTTTTTAATAAGAGAATTTCTATTATGGCATTTGTTTCTTCTTTCACTCCAATTAAACGAGCTGGTAAAACTTTCGTGTCATTTAAAACTAAAGTATCCCCTGGGTTCATGTATTGTAAGACATCTGAAAAATTTTGATGGTTGATTTCTCCTGTTTTTTGATCTAGCACTAATAATTTAGAAGCATCTCTTTTTTCTAAAGGAACTTGAGCGATTAATTCTTTAGGAAGATTATAATCAAAATCTTCTAATTGCATATTTTCACCTCTTTTATGATTGCATTATTTCTATTAGTTTATAATAGTCAGATTCTTGAATGGTTGTAATCATTTTCATTAAAAATTCATTCTGATTCGTCTGTGTGATATTTTGATTTATATATTGATTAGTAACATAGTTTAAAATTTCAGTTCGCATACTACTATCTAGTGTTTTATTTCGAACTGCTAAGACTAATTCTGGAATACTTATAATCAGTATTAAACTTTTGATTTCTTGAACGCTACGATAACTAAAAAACTCAGTCAATATAAAAATGTAACCATCATCTAAAGCTTCAATGTTTAGCTTAGCATCTTCTATCAGACTAGAAAAGGTAATTAAATAGGCAACTTTCTCCTCTTCAGAAATTAGAAGTTCATCAATGTAGGAAACAAATTTAAGAATTCTTTCTCCCTTTGCTTCATCCACTTGCAATAAGGAAGAAAGCGTATTGGCCTTTAATGCTCCATCATATTGTTGATTTAACATTGGATTTTCTTCTATCTTTTGAGTAAGTTTTAAAACAATATCTCTTAATCCCATTTGCTGAAATATTTTTTCACTATAATCTCTTTTCATTACTTTTCTCCCTTTTTCATCATGATTCAAAAATACTATTTTGATATTCAATTTTTAAATGTTCATAAGCAAGATGTGTAACAACCCTTCCTCTAGGAGTTCTTTTCAAAAATCCTTGTTGTAATAAATAAGGCTCATAGACATCTTCGATAGTAGTAACTTCTTCTCCAATGGTACTAGCAATGGATTCTACTCCGACAGGTCCTCCATTAAATTTATGAATAATAGATAATAATAATTGGTGATCTACTTCATCGAGTCCTTTTTCATCAATCTTTAATCGACAAAGGGCTTTTCTTGTAATTTCTAAATCAATTTTACCATTTCCTTCTACTAGTGCAAAATCACGAACTCTCTTAAATAAACGATTGGCAATTCTTGGAGTTCCTCTGCTACGTGAGGCTAGTTCATAGGCAGCTTCTTTTTCGATTGAAACCTGAAGAACTCTAGAAGTTCTCTCTACAATTTTAGAAAGTTCTTCATTTGTATAATATTGAAGTTTAGAAATGATTCCAAAACGATCTCGTAAGGGAGAAGTTAAATCCCCAACCCGTGTTGTCGCACCAACCAAAGTGAACTTTGGAAGATTAATTCGAATGCTTCTGGAACTTCCCTCAGAACCAAAAATAATATCTAGAACAAAGTCTTCCATTGCAGGATATAAGATTTCTTCTATGTATGAAGGCATTCGATGAATTTCATCAATAAAAAGAACATCATTCGGTTCTAATGTCGATAAGATTGCAGCCAAATCTCCTGGCTTTTCAATACTAGGACCACTAGCTGTTTTTAAATTTACTCCAAGTTCATTTGCGATGATACTAGCAAGTGTTGTTTTCCCAAGACCTGGAGGTCCGTATAATAATACATGATCTAAAGATTCTTTTCTCATTTTTGCAGATTCTATATATACTTTGATATTTTCTTTTACATCTTTTTGCCCAATATATTCTGAAATACTATCTGGTCTAATATTTAAATCTGTTAGGTCTTCTTCTAATTCTTCTCCTGAAATTACTCTTTCTTCCATCTAGGCACTCCTTTCTTTTTTTCGCTTTGAAATATTTTTTTCTAAATATCCCTCTTTTGATTTTTCCAATAAAAATTTTTCAATGATTGGAGAGTGATAATTCCCGCCATATAAAATGATTGCACCCTCACTTTTTGAAACAAAATGTAGATATCCAAGAGACTCTAATAAAAAATCACTGGCGGTTCCACCATTTTGAATATGTATTTGAAAATCGTTCAGTAGAATTGGATTTTCAATTAACAACATATTAAGAATCGTCAGATTGGTTACTTTATGATTTCCTCTTTTATCAAGTCCTGTTTTTGACATCATCATGATTCCTTGGTTCGTAATTACTGATGAGAATAAACGTTTATTAGAAATCGGTTGACATCGAAGTTCACGATTGGAACAAGGATTAATATAGGGAATTTTTAAACGATAGTAAGAATTCTCTAAAGCCTGTTTTATCATTTCATAATTGATGATTCCATAATCCTCTTTTAAATTAGAAATTTCTAGTGCTATCAAACTTCCATTACGATAACCAAGAATTAAGTCTTCTTCTAATAAAGGACCAACTAGTGCATATTTTAGATAGAACACTACAAAGTCAAAATAGGGAGAAAAATTCTGATAGTCTTTTGCAAATTGAAAAAAGGCTTCTTGATTTTCTTTTCTTTGGCAAACTTCTTTACAATAACTTTGTAATGTAGAATAATCAATTTCTATCCATTCATTTTCTGGTGTAAGAAAACCCATCATTTTAGTTCCCCCTCTACTTTTATTTTAATAATAGCTTTAGTGCTTCTTTTACCTGATCTTCAATTGATAAGGAAGTATCTATTTTTGCTAATATTCCTCGAATCTCTTTTTCTTTATAACCAAGCCCCTGCATGACTTCTAAGAGTTCTTCATATCCTGAAGAAGTTTTTGTATTATCTATATTGATTGTAATTTTTCCTTTTAAGTCTAAAATAATCTGTTTGGCAAGTTTCTCTCCTATTTTAGGAAATTTTTTTAAATACAAAACATTCTCTCTTTCAATCGCATCTAAAATTCCAGAAATAGAACCTGTAGCTAATATTGGAAGTGCCATTTTAGGTCCAAGACCTTTTACAGCAATTAGTCGTAAAAATAAGTCTTTTTCTTCTACCGTTTTAAATCCATATAAACTGTGCTCATCTTCTCGAATCTGTTGATAAACATATACTTTATATTCTTTATTAAAATCAAAAGAATAAGGATTCGGAGTATTCATTAAATACCCAATTCCTGCTACTTCCAAAACGATTGCATTCCCTATCACATCTGTAACTTTTCCAATCATATAACTATACATTTCAACTTCCTCCATACTACTAAACTACTAATATTATATAATAGATTCTTATTTTTTCCTAGTCTGAACCTAAGAAAAATAGAAATAAAAATAGATTCATTCTATAAAAAACAAAATTCCTGTTTTATTATAGAATCAACCTAAATTTATGAGTTCATTTTTATTGAATATTAGAAGTGTCCTCTTCCATAATTTGAAAATGATTTCCAGAATCTAAATATAAAATTCCTTTTTTTCCATCTAGTTGTTCTAAAACTTGTTCGTAATAATTGATATTCTGAAATTTCGTTAATGTTAGATACACATAATTTCCATCATTCATATAAAGAAGAAAACGATCCTTGTCTTGTTCATTTGGAAAATAAGTCATCTCAGAAATTAAATAACGAATACTCTTTTCAATTCTTATCATTTGTTTTAATAATGTTTCATATTTTGTATCTGGCACATAATTTAAAAGTCCCGTAACAGGAATCTCTAAATCTGTACTTGAAATTTCATTTCCATTTGATAAAACTACTACCCCATTTTCTATCTTTTCAAAAAGTGGTTCTGCTTCTTCTATTTCAATTTCAATAATTCCCCAAAGATGCCTTGATATCTTGACATCTTGAATCCAAGGACTCTTTTTTAGTTTTTTTTCTAAAGAAGAAAAATAAGTACCAACAAAACTTGGATATTCTTGAATTTCTACAAGTTCGATAATTTCTTGATCTATCAGATAACTGTTTCCTGTAATTATAATATTTTGAATGGGATACTCCAAAATTAGTTTTATAATCATGAATAGAATTGCGCAAACGATTAGAAAAATCAAAATTGGTAACAACCGCACCCTCATTTTTTTCTTTATTTTTTTCTCCATAGATTGCTACTCCCAATTTTTAAATTCTTGTTCTACTGTTAACTCCACTTGATATTTTTCTTTTACTTCTTCTCGTACAAAATCAATTAAGTCTTTGATATCTTGTGCTTTTGCATTTTGATAATTAATAATAAAGTTGGCATGTTTTTTGCTAATCATTGCGCCACCCTTCATTAGACCTTTATAACCTAAATCTTCAATTAATTTTCCAGCAAACTTTCCTTCTGGATTTCGAAAGACACTTCCTGCAGACGGAAATTCTAAAGGTTGTGTTTCTAATCTACGTTTTTTTCTTTCTGCTACAACTTCTTCTAAAGCTTCTCTTTTCCCAGATTTTAATTTCATTGTTGCTTCTAGGCAGATATAACCTGGGTGTGTTTTTAAAAAGGAGGTTCGATAATGAAATTGAAGTTCTTTATTTACCATTGTGATGATTCTAAGATTTGGAGTTAGTACTTTAATAGAGGAAACTACATATCCCATATCACTTTTATAGGCACCCGCATTCATATAAATTGCTCCACCAATCGAACCAGGAATTCCAGTTGCAAATTCTAATCCAGCAAGTCCTTTTCTAACCGCCATTAAAGAAACTTTCATTAAGGAAGCCCCTGCACCAACAATCAATTTATTTCCTTTCCAAGTAATTTGATTTAAATTATCTAATTTAATTATAACACCTGGATATTCTTGATCACTGAATAAAACATTTGATCCTTTTCCTAAAATCATATAGGGAGTCTTTTTTGCTTTTAATTTACGAATTAAACTTACCAAAGCATCTATTGTTTTTGGAAAAACCATTGTCTTACAAACTCCACCTACTTTATATGTAGTATGTTCTTTTAAAGAAACATTTGTTAGAACTTTCCCCAATTCTTCTTTCTTAATTTCTTTTAATAATTCTTCCATGTCTATTCTCCATCTATCAAAGTACGAATTACTTTATAAATTCTAGTAGCAGAATCTTGTACTCCTAATGCCTTTGCACTCTTTTTCATTTTCTCATAAACTATAGTATCATTCAAGATAAAATCCACTTTTTGAATTAAAATTTCTTTTGTAAAGTCTTTTTCTTCTATTATTACTGTTGCATTTTTGTTTTCTAATGCCTTTGCATTTTTCAATTGATGATTGTGTGTTACATAAGGACTAGGTATCATAATACTTGGAAGACCAATCGCAGTAATTTCAGCAATCGTAGAAGCCCCTGCTCTAGTTACAATTAAATCTGTTTTCTTTAATACTGAAAGCATCTCTTCTAAATAAGGAACTACTTTTACATTCAAAGGTAACTTTTCATTTTTAAATTGTTCAAAATACCCCTTTCCTGTAACAAAAATAACTTCATAGGTTTTCTCTTGAAAAGAGGAAAGCATTTCTTTTAGTTTTTGATTCATTGTCGTGGATCCCAAGGAACCCATCACGATTAAAACAAGCTTTTTATTTTCCGAAAGTCCCAATGTTTTTTTTGAAATAGGTTTTACTCTCGCAACTATCTCACTTCTAGGATTGCCTGAAAAGAAGACCTTTTCTTTTGGAAAATATTGAATGCTTTCTTCTAAAGATACGCCAATCTTATCTGCATATTTCGATAAAAATTTGTTTGAAACTCCTGGAATTGAATTTTGTTCATGAATCAACGTTTTATATCCTAATTTCTTTGCAGTTGATATCACAGGTGCTGTTACATATCCTCCAACACCTAATACGATATCAGGATGAAATTCTTTTATTTTCTTCTTTAAAATGCGAACACTTTTCCAATAGTTTTTTAGTACTTTAAAGTTAGAAAGTAAATGTTTTCGGTTTAGTCCTGAAATTTTAATTCCTAAATAAGGAATATTTTCCTTTGGAATAATTTCATGTTCCATTCGATCGGTTGTTCCAATATATAAAAATTCACTATTTGGCTCTTTTTCTTTAATTTTTTCGATAATCGCTAACGCAGGATAAATATGTCCACCTGTTCCTCCAGCACTAACAATAACTCTCATTCTACCACACCCTATATGTCATTATAACATAAGTATATGCTTTTATCCACGATTTCTTGAGCTTGATTTCTAATATGACTGTCTATTTTAAAAATAGAAAATTAAAAAAACAAAATTAATTCAAGAATCCTTTTTTTCTACTCTATCAGGGGTTCTAATTTTAAGAGAACAAGAGCATAATTTTGTTCCTTCTTTTTTTTGATATTCTTTTATTTAAAGGCTGAAATTATTTCCCGGGAAATTTTTTTTCTACATAAAATGACAGTTTAAAACTTCACTTTGACATCATATAAATAACATATTTTTACTAAGTGGTAATGTCTATTTGTTTACGTATTTTTACAATGTAAATAAAAGTGTAAAATAATAACCTGTCTATACACGTAAATTCTTGTATAATAATGGCAATATTCTATCCTAGTTTACATGTTATCTTTTTTTGTTAAAATAACATAATATTTTTCTTGACATTTTTTTGATTTTTTACCTTTTTTTGAAATTTGCCTTTTTACTAAGAAAAAAGAAGTTTTTTCTTTTATTTTTTCTCTTCTGTTTTAGAGATATTTAAGAGAATTCCAACACTAATGATGGTGATTAGTAAACTACTTCCTCCATAAGAAAGAAATGGTAGTGTAACTCCTGTAACAGGAATTAAACCAATTACAACCATCAAATTCATCACAGTCTGTATTAAAATCTGAAAAATCATCCCGAAGGCCAAGTATTTAGAAAAATTGTCAGGTGCCTTTAAGGCAATTTGAATTCCTCGATAAAGAATTGTTAAAAATAGAGAACTAACAATTAATACTCCTAGAACTCCAAACTCTTCACTAATTACAGAGAAAATAAAATCAGTTTGAGGCTCTGGTAGGTAAAATTGTTTCTGTCTAGAGTTCAAAAATCCTTGTCCTAGTAATCCTCCTGGACCAATGGCATATAAACTTTGAATGATTTGAAATCCTGTTCCTAGGGGGTCTTTCCATGGATTCAAAAAGGAAACAATTCGATCCATTCGATATGGAGCGATGGCAATCAGTCCAATAATTCCAAAAACTCCAATTCCTCCAAGAACCAAAAAGAATTTAATATCTACTCCGGCAATGAACATCATAGCTAAAATGCTAACGACAATAATCATTCCTGTTCCAAAATCTGGTTGTAACATGATTAATCCAAAAATCAAAAATAAGATACCAAGAATTGGAAAAACCCCTTTTTTGATTTCTTTTAGTATTTTCTCGTTTTTGACTAAATATTTAGAGGTAAAGATAATTAATCCTAATTTCGCAAATTCACTCGGTTGAACTCCAAAAGAACCAATTCCAAACCAACTTTGACTACCATTTCTAATCGTACCAATTCCTGGAATTAATACTAAAACTAATAATAAAAGACAAATCCCTAAAATTAGATTTGCCTTTTTATAGTACAATCGATAATCGATTTTCGCAACTGCTAATAGTAATATAATCCCTATTCCAATAAATAATGCTTGCTGTTTCACGTATTTAAAACTATCGTGAAACTTGTATTCTGCCCAAATCGAAGAAGCAGAATAAATCATTATAAGTCCAAATAATATTAAGATAAGTACGGCAATAAAAAGAACAAAATCAAATTTTCTACTTTTCATTCCTAACCTGCTTTCTAATAATTTTAACTATAACCATACCCCAAAGAAAATACCACTCATTGCTAGAACTAACCCAAATGTCCAAAACAATTTAACGATATCTCTTTCTTCCCAGCCTAATTTTTCAAAATGGTGATGAAGTGGGGACATTAAAAATAACTTTTTCTTAAAAAATGTTAGCCAAATTACTTGCAAGATTACACTTAGTGTTTCAATTACAAATACTCCTGCAACAACGCCTAATGTTACTTCACGGTGTGTAAGTATTGCAATGGTTGCCATTACACCTCCAAGGGCTAAACTGCCTGTATCACCCATAAAGATTTTGGCAGGATGAGTATTATAAACCAAAAAGCCAATAATTGCTCCAACTAGAATAAAGGTGAAAATTCCCATATCCTGAAATCCAACGACCATGGAGATTAAGCTGAAGGCTATGAATGCAATTGCAGATAATCCTCCGGCAAGTCCATCTAATCCATCCGTCAAATTGACAGCATTCGAGGCACCGACCAATAAGAACAAGATAAACAGTCCATAAACCCAACCCATTTCAATATGAATTCCTAAAGTAGCAACAATTAGTGTTGTTTGCCCACCACTCTTCATATACATGAAGAAAAAGATTAAAGCGATGATAATTTGACCAAGTAATTTTTGAAATTCTGTTAGTCCTTCATTATTATGCCTTCGAATACTTAAATAGTCATCTAAAAAGCCAATAATCGCATATCCAACAAAAACAACTAACACAATTCCTAAATTAGTTGTATAACTCATTTTGTTTAAAAGAAGAAGAAAAAGTGTTGCGAATAGTGTTGGAAGAATAAATATTAATCCTCCCATTGTTGGGGTTCCTTCCTTCTTTCGATGGTTTTCTCCAACATAGATACTAATTCTCTGTCCAACTTTTAAATGCCGAAGAAGGGGAATTAGAAAAAAACCTAAAACTACAGCTCCTAAAAAACCAATCATTATGGCAAACATTGATTTTGTTAAAAGCAACATATTGTTCATCCAAATCACTCCTGTTTCTCCATATCTATTATTTAATTATACTATAAAAATATATTTTTTATTTTGTATAAGAGAAAATTATACAAAAGTTTACACAAAGATTCTCTTAATTAAATATATGTATTTTTGCTTTTAATTATACAAAAATTCATTGGTCTATGAAAAAGAAAAAAGAAAGCTTGTTTCTTTCCTTTTTCTAATTTTTATCAATCATTTTTTAATATTTTATAAAACGATTGGGATTAATAATAAAATAACACCTATTATCAAACCTGCCATTGTTATTTTTTTATAGATACAATGTTTTACTTTTGGGACTAATTCTATAATTGAAATATAAGATAACATTCCAAGTGTCATAGACAAGGAAATTACTTCCACAAAGTGAATCATTTCATGAATATGAAAAAGATTCATTATAAATCCTCCTAAAAAGGTAGATAAGGAAATGCCAAAAAGGATAAAACTGGTTCTTTTTTTACTTTTATTGTGCTGATAAAACGTAGAAGCAATGACCATTCCCAGTGGGATGTTATGTAGACCTACTCCAATTCCAGTCATAATTCCAGCACGTGGATCTGTATTATAGAGTGTATAAATCGCAATTCCTTCTACAATATTATGAATTACTAGGGCAACACTAGAAATAAGTCCAATATGATTTAGATTTCTATCATCGTCTTCTGTTGTTTCTGGATTATCTTCATGATCAGGGATAAAATGATCTAAAATTTTTAGAAAGAAAAAACCAATCCCAGCACCAAACCCTAGAATTAAAAGATTCATCAAAAAATTTCCCGTATCTACTGCCTCGTAGGCTTCTGGAATAATATCTACAATTAGTAACATAAGAATAACACTTAGTGCCAAGGCAAGAGAAAATTCCAAAAATTTTTGATTATTATCAAAGATAAATACAATGATTGCTCCTACAATAATAAAGAGTCCTAAGAATAGTGTCAATGTTAGTCCATTCATTTCTATCTCTCCTATTTTAATAATGTATATACTATTACAACAAATCCTAATAATATGCGATACCACATGAACATTTTAAAATCATGTTTTTTAATGTATTTTAATAAGAATTCAATACACAATAAGCCTGAAATAAAAGCAACTAGGATTCCTATGATAAAAATTGATAAATTCGCTTGAATTGCGGCCATTGTAACTTCATCAAAAACACTAAGAACTACTGCGCCAAAAACAACAGGAGCAGATAGATAAAAAGAAAATTTAGCTGCTTCTTCTCTATTGAATTGAAGAGTCCTTGCTGCTGCGATTGTGGTTCCGCTTCTAGAAAAACCAGGAATTAGGGCAAATACTTGACTACAACCAATTAGTAAGGCATCTTTAATTCCCATTTTTTTAAAATTCTTTGTCTGTTTGGAAACCTTATCTGTTATATAAATAATTACACCCATTATAATGAGGGCCGAGGCAATTAAAAGAAAGTTTCCACGAATTGCTTTTTCAATGACATCTTCAAATAATACACCAACGATTGCTGCTGGGATTGTCGCAGCAACAATATACCAAAACATTTTTCCCTCTTGTGTTTTAGTTCCTGTTGTTACCCCCTTTAAAACCATAGATAAAAAATCATTAAAGAAATAAAGAGCTATCGCAAGCAGTGTCCCAAAATGAAGAGCAATATCAAACGCAAGTGCCAAATCACCATTAATTACAGAGGATCCAATTCCAAATAAATCTCTAAAAATAATTAAATGAGCGCTAGAAGAAATTGGTAAAAATTCTGCGATTCCTTGAATAATCGCTAAAAAAATTACATCTAATCTCATTTTTTTCCTCCTAATTTATAACCAATCATTCCACCAAGTACTAAGAAAATGATTCCAATTAACACCTGTGATAAAGAAAAAGGAATTTCTCCAATCTCATTGTATACGGAAACTGGAATCGCTACAACACTAGAAAGAACAAATCCCAATACTCCAAAATAGGTCTTTGCCTCTTGTTTTTTTAGTAAATATTCGATTAGTTTTGAAATTAAAACGATTCCTATCAATACACCAATTCCAAAGAATCCTAAAATTAAACAATTGGAGAAGATATGATTAAATTTGGTTAAATCTTTAATTGTATTTACGACTGGAATGTAGTATCCAAGAAGCATTAAAACAAGAGATCCACTGACTCCTGGAATTATCATGGTAGCTGCTGCAATGACTCCAACTAAAAATAGTAAAAGATATCCTCCTATTGAAACATTTCCTAAATTGACCTCTTTCAATCCACCACCAAATAATTGTTCTGAAAAAGCAAGGATAATTACTAATGCAAAAGTTAAGAAAGCAATCACATAACTAGAAATTTCTTTTTGCTCTTTTTTTCCTTTTACAAATCCTAATAGCATTGGAATTCCTCCAAGAACTAGTCCTATAAAGAATAATGTTGTTGGAATTGGGTAATTTTCAAAACTACTGGAAATGATATTACTCATGCTTATAATTGCCAATGCCATTCCAATAAAAATTGGAATCAAAAACTGAATATTTTCCTTAAACTTTTCAAAAAAGTGGCTAATCGCACCAATAAATTGTTCATAAATACCTAAGGTTAATGCCAAAGTACCCCCACTCACTCCTGGAATAATGTTTGCAATTCCCATCACAAATCCTTTAATTACTAAAATTATGTTTTTCAATATTTTCACTTCCTTATATCTCTACCATTATAACATAGTTTATTTTAATATATTAACTTTTTTATCGAATTATCCTAGAATTGAAAGAAAAAAGAAGATTTCTCTTCTCTAATGAATAATATCCATAAGCACTGGTACAATTTGTTTTTTTCTAGAAACCCAGCCATCTACGTAATGTCCTTGTGGTACTTTATCTAATTCAAAAATTGCCTCTACAAGTTCTATTGCTCCTTTACTGTAAAATACATAGGACCCATTTTTAATAATATCTGTGATAATTAAAAGAATAAAACGATACTCTTTATCATTGGAAATCTGTTCAATAATTTCCAAATATTTTTCTTTTTTAGTTAAAATTTCTTCAAAATTTAGAGTAAATACTTGACTAATTGCAAACTTCGTATCCTCTTTTTGGAAGACTTTAATATCCGTTGTAACGACTTCTTCTTCGGTCATTCCTTTTAAAGAAGTACCTGCTTTAAACATTTCTAAGGCGTATTTATGATAATCTAATCCTACAATTTTAGCAAGGTCTTTTACTGCCTCTTTGTCTAACTCTGTAGTAGTCGGAGAAGTCAGAGCTGTCGTATCAGAAAGAATTCCAGAAAGCATTAATCCAGCAATTGATTTTGGAATTTCTATATGGTTTTCTTGATAGAGTTTATGAATAATGGTATTTGTACATCCAACAGTCATAATACGAAAATCAATTGGTGTATTTGTTGAAATGCTTCCTACTTTATGATGATCAACAATTTCAATAATTTCTGCCTCTTCTAATCCTTCTACACTTTGTTCGATTTCATTGTGATCGACTAAAATGACTTTCTTACGATTTTTTTCTGTAATTTCAGTAATACGAATTAATCCTTTACAAATATCGTTTTTTCCTATGATTGGATAGTTATTATATTTAAGTTTTGATGTCTTGATTAAGAAGTCATCATAGTAGTAATCTTCGTTAAATGTGTAGGGACGAATATTTTCATTTAGGGTTCGAATATAGTTACTTAATCCAATAATTTTGGTTGTATGAAATGTAGTTTTTGAAGTTCTTATGATATTCACCCGATTTTTCTTTGCAATTTTTAAATGTTCATCTTTAATTCTGGCATCTCCTACTACAATAATTAACTTTACTCCACTTTCTACAGCATATTCAATAATACTATGGCGATCTCCAACAATTAAAATATCATTATTTTTTAATTCGATTGTATTTAGTATTGTGGTACTACGATAAGTAGCTGCCATCAGAGTTCCATAGATTTCATCATCAAATCGTAAGATTTCTTCTCCATCTAAAACACTTAGAATGTTATCGTAAGAGGTTTCTAAAGTATCCATATCTCCACGAATTAGGCTGTTAATAATTCCTTTCACTGTGATTAAACCAATAAATTTCTTTTTTTGATTGACAAGTGGTACTCCTGTAATTGCCTTTTCTGTCATATAATCATAGGTATCCTTAATAGAAGTACATTCATCTAAAAAAAATCCCTTATGATAATTTAAGTCTTTTAACTGCAACTTAACATCATCTAGGATTTTTGGTTGCTTTACGTTAAAATAGTTCAGTACAAACTTGGTTTCATTGGATAAATCGCCAAGAATTCTTGGTTCAGTATTCATACCTAGTTGATTTTTTAAATAGGATAATGAAATTGCACTTGTTACAGAATCTGTATCTGGTTTTTGATGACCAAATATGTATATTTTATCCAATTTCTTTCCTCCCCTTTCACTTTTTTATGATAGAATTTTTAAAAATTATTCTTTTTTAAAGTTTTTCTATGATTTAAAATTTTTCAATTTTTCTTTCTTATGTTATTTAACTCCTATTTCATACTAATACTTCTGTTTTTTACTTTTTATTTTTCAATGAATATTTTTCTTGTAACAAAGTTCCACACCATAACGATAAATGTTGCTACTAATTTGGTAAACATATAATAAATATGAAATACATCTGATCCAGCGTACATCACAATTTGATTAATTCCAAGTCCAATTACACTTAAAATTACAAAAATGGCAATTTCTTTTCCTGTCTGTTTTTTTGTTACATCAAATACCCAATAAATACTTAAAATATAATTAAAAATTAAGGATATAATAAAGGAAATAATAGAGGATGTTAGATAGTAGATTCCGACAAACTCTGTTAAAACATAAAGAATGGAATAGTCAATGAGAAAGGCTCCTCCCCCTACAACACCAAATTTTAAAATTTGATAAAATAATTTTTCATGTTTCTTGATTAATTCTTTCATTCCTTCGATTCCTTCTTTTTTAATTCATTCATAAAAAGTTCATATAACTGACGGTGTTTCTTTACAATTACTTCTAGAAGAATCCCTGTAATCCAAAGTAGTAATGAAATTACTAAAAAGATTCCTGATACAATTAAACTTGGAAATCTCGGAACCAGTCCTGTATCAAAGTACTCTAAAAATACAGGAACTCCCAAAATTAAAGAAATTAGTAAGAAAATACTCGCAAAGATTCCAAAGAAAATCCCAGGTTTATATTCTTTAAAAAGCGTAGCGATGGTTCTTAAGACTTTAAATCCATCTTTATAAGTATTTAGTTTCGATACACTTCCTTCTGGACGATCACGATATGTGATAGGAATTTCTACTAATTTAAAATTCTTATCGACAGCATGAATCGTCATTTCTGTTTCTATTTCAAATCCTTTTGATAGTACTGGAAATCCCTTCACAAAATCATAACTAAAAGCGCGATATCCTGTCATAATATCTCGAATATTATTTTTAAATAATTTATTAATTAACCAACGAACAATTTTGTTTCCAAAATTATGGAATGGACGTTTATTCTCTGTGAAATATGTACTCGATAGACGATCTCCTATCACCATATCTGCTCGTTTTTCTAAAATGTAATTACACATTTCTCTGGCATTTTCAGAAGAATAGGTATCATCCCCATCAATCATCAGGTAACAGTCGGCATCAATTTCTCGAAACATACTACGAATTACATTTCCTTTTCCTTGACGATATTCATAACGAACAATGGCTCCTGCTTTGATAGCAATTTCATCCGTTTGGTCGGTAGAATTATTATCGTAAACATAAATATCTGCTTCAGGAAGTGCCTTTTTATAATCCTTTACTACTTTTTCAATTGTTTTACTTTCGTTATAACAAGGAATCAGCACTGCGATTTTTGAACTGCTTTTTTTCATAATTACCTTCTTTCTTATTTAATATAAATTGAATGGTTACAATCAAGAACGGGAGCATAAAGACGTATGGCATTGCGTAACGGAAATAACAATTTACAGGAGAGGCAACGCAAATTAGAAGAGATGCTAAGGATGGTGCAAGAACAATTAATAATTCTTTTTTCTTTTGTTTTATTACAAAATAGACAAGTAAGAATAGAACCCAGCTGCTAAAACCGATATTACTGATTAGTCCAATTCCTGGAATATAAGGAAAACTAACTCCATAACCTGTTAATACATTTCTAATTCCTGATAAAGAATTGTAGTGATAATCCACTAAATCATTTTGTGTAATTCGATTATCGTATTTATAGTAAATATACCATCTTGTAGAATTTGGATAAAAATATCCATAAACATTATTCATTGTTGCTTGTAAATAGGTATCTGGATGCTTTAAAAGTCCTTGAAACCAAAATTTAAAATATTCTTTTAAATCCTCTGAGGTTGCATCTTTGTTAAATTCATTCTTTACAGGATCAGCCTTTATTGGGTCATAGCGTTCTTTCAAATCTTCATATCCTAAAACTTTATCAATTGCTTTTCGTTCCTCTTTTTTAATCGATTCTCCATGCTCTTTTACATATCTTGCGGTCTGCTGAAATGGGATGGATAATGCCTCACGAATACTTCCATCACTAATTCCCATTCCAGGAATGACTATTTTTACAATTACAAAATAAATAGCTAAAGAGCTTCCTAAAATAACTCCCATTTTCTTTTGGTCTAATTTCCGAATAAGAAATAGAAATGGAAGAGATAAAAGAATCACATAAATTCCATTATTTCGAAATAACATCAATAAAATTATCAAGCAGGTATTTTCTATTATTTCAAAGAGGGAGAATTTTCTATCCTTTTTAAACAATAATATATCAAGTAAAAACATGGTATATAAGATGACAAGGCACGTATAAATTGTATCCTTTACTCCTGACATGGCGTAAAATGGAAACATGGGAACTAAAGCGTAAATCGCTAGTAGTAGTAGACGAACACTATTTGATATCTTTAATTTTTTTGTATAATAAATCGTATAAGACAAGGTCGCAGCTAAAACGGCTGTTTGGAACAAAGAATAGATCAATAATCCAAAGTTATCGCTACCGATTAATCTTCCTAACTGAATGGCCCCTCCCAATAAAAATGTATGGATGATTGGATGATGTGTCGTTAGATTTACCTTTGGACTTCTTCTAATTACCCAATCAATATATTTGGTATGTTCATTAAAATACATTTTGATTTGAAAAGAAGGATCAGGAGATAAAATAATCGGATAAAAGGCAATGATATAAATTGACCAAAAGATAAGAAGTACCAAAAAACTAGTTCGAATGGGATGTTCTTCTAATGCTTGTCTAAATTTTCGAAAAAGTGTTCTTCTTTTTCCCTTAATTTCAGGAAAACTGAAATTTAGCCAAAGGTTTTCTATAAAATGAATCAGGTAAGAAAATAGATAAAAATATCCTAAATACAGGAAAGCAGAAATTGCCATCATTTTTAAATTTCCAAAAACTAAATTCCAAGAATCTAATTTTAAATAACTATTACCAAATAGCATGAAAAATGAAAATAAATGAGCTAAAAAAAGACTACCTGAATCTAATTTTATCTTTTTTTTCTTATATAGAAAATAAAATAAAGCGAAAAGAAGCGCCACAGTAGATAATTCTACTTGAAAAATGTTTGTATTGTTCACCTTATTTTGATAAATTATCAACACATTTAGAGTAAGGGCTAATGTCGTAAGTAATGATTTTATAAAACTTTTTAATTGAATACTATCTTTCATCATATCACCTCTATTTTTATCATATTCTTGGAGTAAACTATTCCAAATTCTTTTGTAATTCCTTTAATGAGCTTAAAAAGTCGGTCGGATTCTGGAATTTGTTTTCTGGTAAATGATTTTCTTTTTCTTTTTGAATCCCATAAACAGGAGAAATAATTGGACTATTTCTAAATTCTGTTGTTTTTTTCTCTTGATAAGTAGAAGCTGGTTTATTTTCCACTAAAGATGGAGATTCTTCTTTAAAATCTGTTTTTTCGAAAGAAATATCAGACTCTTTAAATAAGTTGGTTGTTTCATATAACTCTTTTAAATTGATTGGTAATGTATCATCATTCATATATTGGACTTTTTCATTAGAATCATAAAGTTCATCAAACTTTTCTTTGAGTTCTACATAACTGATGATTGCATTTTGCTCCTGTTCTTCTTCAAATTTGGCATATTTATTCGATTCTTTTTCTTCTTCTACTGCTTTTTCTAAGGCTTTTGTAATTTCCTCTACATCTATTTGAGCTTGAGTTTTTTCTAATGAATTTTCTCTGTCATTGTTCATACTATCTCGTTTGTTTTCTTCTAGATTTTCTAAATGGTTGGTGGTAATTACTGAGGGATTCTTTTTTTCATCCAATATTTTTTCTTGCTTTATTAGATTTTCTTCTACCCTATCTTTCTGATTTTCTACTGTCTTTTCTTCTAATTTTTCTTGTTTTTCTAAAACAGGAGCCAGTTCTTGTTGTTTTTCTTTTTCCTCTCTATCGATGATGGGAGATGCTTTTTTACTCGAACTTATCTTTTCTTCTTCCTCTATCATTTGGAGCTCTTTTAATCTTTTTTTCAGATGTCTACTCTGAAAAAGGGAATCTCGATTTTTATGATGAATCTTATCGACAATCAATACAACAGTAATTAAGAAAATAATGAAAACAATAAATCCATAAACCAAAAGCAACCCACTGCTAACATTTAATTGTATTTCTTTTAAAAATAATATCATTCTTTTATTCACCTCATACTATGATAACGAACAGCACTCATAATAAAAAGGGACGCTGTTTCCGTTCGAAGAACACTTTTACCTAGGGAAACGGTTTGAAATCCAGCTTGAATGAATTGCTCTTCCTCTTCTTTTGTAAAACCACCTTCTGGTCCTACTACTACTATCATTTTAGCACCTTCTCTTACATTTGATAATAGATTTTTTAGATTTTTTGTATTTTCTTGGACAGTACACAAGAGTTTTTTATCGTAATCTTTTAAGGTCAAAAGGTCTGAAATTGTCATCACTGGCTGAACTTTTGGAATTTTAGTCCGTTTCGACTGTTCACTTGCTTCTTTTATAATTTTTTGCCAACGATTTATTTTTTTTGTTTCTTTTTGGTTTATTTTTATAACACTTCTCGTTGCTTGATATGGAATCATTTGGTCAACTCCAAGCTCTGTTGCCTTCTGTAAAATGATATCCATCTTTTGTTCTTTTACTAATGCTTGCACTAGAGTAACTGAAATGGGTAATTCGTTCATTTCTGATTTTTCTTCCAAAACTTCTGCTACTATGTGTGGTTCTAAACAAACAATGAAACAAATATAAGTCTTTTCGTTAAATACAATCTCGATTCTATCCCCTATTGTCATACGCATTACTTTTAAAATATGATAACTATCTTCACTATTTAAAGTGAATTTATTTTCAATTTTTTGATCTACAAAATATCTCTGCATGATATCACCATATTCATTTTATCGAAGAAAGGGAAAAAAGTAAATAAAATAGCATCAAACACTAGAAATCATAAGTTTTTAATTTCTAGAATAAACTAGATTAGGTGAAAAACATGTTTACAAAAAAAATCGATGCAAAAATTAAAGTTATTTTTTTAATTATTGTTTTATTGTTTCTATTTATTATTTTGAGAGTTGTTTATATTCAAACGATTGATTATCAAAAACTTTCTTATTTAGCAAGTGATCTTTGGAGTAGAAATCTGCCAATTGAAGCAAATCGTGGAAAAATTTTAGATAGGAATGGGGTCGTTTTAGCAGATAATTTAACAACTACTTCTTTAGTCTTGATTCCAAATCAAATTAAAGATAAAGATGATACCAGTCAAAAGTTAGCAGATATTTTAGGGGTATCTAAAGAGGAAATGGATCAGCATGTAAAAAAAGAAACCTCCATCGAAAGGGTTCATCCAGAAGGAAGAAGGCTCTCTTATGAGATTGCTGATCAAATTTCTAGTTTAAATCTACCAGGTGTCTATCTCGTAAAGGAAGCAAAGCGTTATTATCCTTATGGAAATTTCTTATCTCATGTCTTAGGATACGTTGGAATTGATAATCAAGGGCTTTCTGGACTAGAACTTCAATATGATGAGTATTTAACTGGAGAAGCTGGTGCGATTAAATATTTTTCTGATGCGAAAGGAAATCAATTAAATTTATCAGATATTTATGTTGCACCAACTGATGGAATCAATCTTCAGTTAACGATTGATTATAAAATTCAAATGTCTTTAGAACGAGAACTTGAAAATGCTGTCAAAGCATTTAATCCTGATATGGCACTTGCAATCGTTATGGATCCTAATACTGGAGAAATTTTAGGAATGAGTTCTAGACCTAGTTATGACCCAAATAACTATAAGGACTACTCGATGGATACTCTGAGTAGAAATCTGCCAATTTGGGCATCTTATGAACCTGGAAGTACTTTTAAGATTGTAACCTTCTCTGCTGCTTTGGAAGAAAATTTAATGGATATGGAAAATGATCACTTCTATGATTCTGGAAGTGTTATTGTCAGCGGTTCTAGAATTGGTTGTTGGAAAGCTGGGGGACATGGTGATCAAACTTATATTCAGGTATTACAAAATTCTTGTAATCCAGGGTTTGTAAAGTTAGGTCAAATGCTTGGAAAGGAGCGATTATTTTCCTACTTGGATTTATTCGGCTTTGGAGAAAAAACAGGAGTTGATTTAAATGGTGAAGGAAAAGGAATTATCTTTGATTTAGATCGTGTAGGCGATTTGGAGCTTTCTACTACTGCTTTTGGTCAAGGGGTTAGTGTTACTCCTATTCAACAAGTAACTGCAGTGAGTGCAGTTGTAAACGGTGGAAATTTGTATCAACCTTACATTGTAAAAAATTTCTTAGAGCCAGAAACAAATACTATAATTAAAGAAATCGAACCAAAATTGATTCGAAAAACCATTAGTGAAGAAACCAGTAAGAAAATGCGTTATGCTTTGGAAACAGTCGTCGCTTTAGGTGGTGGAAAAGCTGCTTATATCGACGGATATCGTGTTGGGGGGAAAACAGGAACTGCACAAAAGGTAGAAAATGGAAGGTATTTGGTTAATAACTACATTATGAGTTTCATGTCTGTTGTTCCTGCGAATAATCCAAAAGCCGTCCTTTATATCGCTTTAGATAATCCAAAGAATACCGCTTTACTTTCTAGTTATACGACAACCCCAATCGCAAGACGTATTCTTTTAGATATTATTGATGCCTTAGAAATTGAAAAACAAGAGGGTCAAGTGGAAAAGGACTATACCTGGGAAGATAAAGTTTATTATTCTGTTCCTAATGTTGTTGGAAAAAATGTTAATGATGCAAAAAAAGAACTTACAAATTTTGAAATTGAGTATACAGGAAGCGGAGATACTGTTCTTTATCAATCACCAAGTGAAGGAGAACGTGTTCCAGAAGGAACTACAATTGTTTTGCTACTAGGAGAGGAGACAAAAAAAGAATCGTAATTGATTCTTTTTTATTCTGTAAGTAACCCTTTATAATATTTCCAAGCGATAATTCGAAAAGCATGATAACTAATCATATCCTCACTAATTGTTCCATTTTCTACAGCTGTTTTTATTTCATTGAAGCTTTTTTCATATTTTCCTGTAATGATAAAATCATTTCCTGCTAAAATTGCTTTTACAACTGCATTATCTATCTTAGAAACTGCACCCATAGACATGTCATCTGTAATAATAATTCCTGTAAATCCAAGATGATTTCGAAGTTCATTATGAATGGAAGGAGAAAGTGTGGATGGATTGGTAGCATCAATACTAGAAACTATATTATGACTAATCAAAACAGCTTCCGCTTTTGCATCGATTCCTGCTTTAAATGGTGGTAAATCATTTTTTAAGAGATCTTCATAAGTTCTTTTATCAACGGAAGTCCCAAGATGAGTATCTGAATTATTTCCATATCCTGGAAAATGCTTTAGGGTATAGGAAACTTTATTTCCATGACTTGCTTCGATGACTGTTTTGGCAAAATCTGAGGTAATTTCAGGCCCCTCTCCTAGCGATCTTTTATACATGTAATCCGTTGGATTGGTGGAAACATCAACGACTGGTGCCAGATTTAAGTTTAATCCTAGGTTGTTTAAAAGTTTACTTTTGTTAATTGTATCTTGTCTAATTAAATCAAGTCCACCCATTGCATATAATTCTCTGGAAGATTTATGCGGTTCTGGAGCTAAATTCGGGAATTTACTAACACGAACTACACTTCCTCCTTCTTCATCCACTGCTGTTAGAAGAGGAATATTAGCAATATTTTGGGCATTGTTTATCATTTCTTGAACTTGGGATTCTGTCTTATTTTCAAAATTGTTGGCAAAGAATAAATAACCTCCAAATTGATATTTTTTTAAAATAGCAACCGGATCTCCTACCGGATACGATACTAAAAGAATTTGTGCGATTTTCTGATCAAGGGTTAAGGTATCTAATTTTTTCTTTGCTTGTTTATAATAATCACTAAAAATCCCATCATCTAACCAGCTTTCTTTGATTCCATCGGCGTTAAGGGATGGTTCTATAATATTATAATTTAATACTTTTACATTCTGAAAGTCTCTATTTTTATCAATTGTTCCTAAGTATTCAATATGAATACTAGAACCATTTTCTACTTCTATGTTATTAACAGCAAAAGTATAAATCCCATGATTTTTATCTTGTACTGTCAGTCTATTATTGTTCACTTGGATTACTGTTGCATTCATACTTCCCTTTTCCATTTGTATTCTACCAAGGATATATGGGTTTTTAGGGGTTCCATCTCCATCCAAAATAGAAATTCCTGTTTTTAGAGAAATGACAGGTCGAATTCCATAAGATTCATTTAAAAGACCGTCATTCAGTTGTCCATTTTCATCCACTACATACATCGCTCCACTAGAAAGACGAAATTCTTTTGGTGTCATTGTCCACCACGACTGACCTGAGTTTAAATAAGAAGCTGTATCAAATCCTGTAACTCCACTTCCAGCCAATGTCGCTTCATCTGCTGTTAGTAAAGCAACTGGATAAGTTAATAGCCCATTTCCTCTTTCTACTGCAAATTGGTCAGTGGAATTAGAGCAAGTAAGATTCGGTACAATTGTTGTTGTATTAGAGATATCTAATCTTCCGCTTGCCGCAAATAAAAGATTTTGATTCGCATTTCCATCCTTCTTCCATCCAGAAGCATCAAAAACACCTCGATCATTGCACCATACAGTATCTTCTAAATCTTCTTTATATTCTTTTAAATTTTCTTCTGCCCAAGATTCTACAATTGTCGCAATATTGGATTTGGTCCCATTGGTTTTTAATGTTTCCACTACATTTTCAATCGTTTGACCATTTTCTAAAGTAAGATATGGGATTTGGTCATTTTCCCCTGTATTATAGATATAGTTTACTGAACTACAATGAGTAGAGTTTGAAAAACAAGTATAATGATGAGTTTTTCCAAGTTCTACTCGATCAAGATTCCAATCAGTGCTAGTTATCGGATTTTGTAATTCGTATTGATTATCTTGATATAAAATGTCACTTCCATAAACAATTGGTTGACTTAGTAGATTTGTTTCTATTTTTACTGGGTAATTAGAATTTGGATAATATCCTAATGTATTTAGTGCGTTCGTATCTTGATTCCATACAAAAGTATTTTTATTAGAGTTAGAAATCTGAGTTGCTGTCGTACTAGATATACATTGATTATTTTGATTTGGAACGCCATTATAAATTAGTTTTACGCCTTTAGTTTCTGTTGTTCTTACAATTTTCCAACAAATGTTTGCAAAAATTACATGATTATCATTCACTGCACCACGGTAGTAATAAATCGGATTGGTATCTTCTTCTGTATTAGATAATTTATATATTCCTTTTCCATTCGTATTTCCTGGAGGAAGTGAGAAATCAATTCCTTGCTCTGAAGTTACAAACTCACTAGATATATCATCAGATGTGGAAAGGTCTTTCATTGTTTCGTAAAGTCCAATCGCATTATAAACTGTTCCTTCAGTGCGCATTACAAGAGAAACTTTGCTCCACTCTGCTCTTAATGTCACATCGTCTTTTGGCATCATAAAATATTTTTCATTGACCCATTCTACTTCGTTAGAGACAACTTTCCAACCTTCAAAATGGTAGTTCCCACAACTTGGTGTATTATCATACACAGAGATTAAATCAAAAACTTTTTTAGAAGCTTCTTTAGGAAAGGAATCTATATTACATCCCTCTGGAACATTATAATCATAGATTAAATGGTAGTGAGTTGCTAACATTGGTGTGTCGTTCGTTTCTACAGATTCTTCTATATGATTTAGACGATATAAAACGTTTGTGGAAATGCTGGTTCCATAGGCTCCTTCTAGTTCTTGATAGTCTTCTTTTAGAGTGAGATTTACTGTCAATGTTGGAGAAATTCTTACTGGTTCTTGATTTATCGACCAAACAATTTTTGAATTGCCATTTTCAGATTCTAGACTCGAATTTCCTATCGAACTTTGGATACTAGAATCTTCTACATCAAAGTATCTAGAATCTATGAAATCCGTCAAAACAAATTGATGATAAATCAAAGAGGGAGAAATCGTTGCTGTTAATATATCACCAATGGTATCTTGTGTTGTAGCAATTTGGGTATCGCTTACCTCTTTCAAAGAATCTATAATCTCCTCTCCCATTTCATACTGAATTCCTTGAAAAATCACATCAGGATATTGATTTTTTAAATACTGGTATTGGGCATTTTGATTGGAAACATCTTTTTTAGGAAATCCATTGGTCAAAAATAAAACCATACAATTTCTATCGTCTTTTTTTTGATAATCTTTTAAGATTTGATCGATGCTTAGTAAAGCTTGATAATAATTATTTTCTTCTTCTGACATCTCTGCTTTTGTAATTTCGTTGATAATCATTTCCTTTTGATTGGTAAATCCAGAAACAATCTCTGAATTTTTTGAAAAAGTAATGAGTGCCATCTGATTCTCTGTATTGGACAATAACGTATTTGTAAAATTGATGGATTCTGTTTTTAATTGTTGGAATTTTTCAGGATCAGAATGAGAAGATAAGTTCATCACATAGATGATATCTGTAAGCTTGGATAAGGATTCAGAAATTGGATGAATTTGAAATTTTAATTTTGCTGTTTGTGTGCTTATCCACTCTACATTTTTTTCTACTTCAAAACTTCCATATTCTTTATTCCCGTAATCTAATTTTTGTGATGAAAATCGAATGGTTGAATTTGGAGATGGGTATGCTTTTGAATTTCGAATAAAAGCAATAGAAGTCATTATCATTATTATTATTAGAGAAATCATCAGTATTTGTATTTTTTTCTTGTTTTTTTTGAATGCTATTCCCATATTAAACACCTATTTTCCTATAATAAAATTATACAATTTTTTGATTTTGTTGACAAGTAAATTATTTGTTTGTTTTTCTAAAAAAAGAAAACCTAAGATGATTTTCTTTTTATTTAAAAAATAATATTAGCGTTCTTCAATAATATTAGCGTTCTTCCTCATCATCTAGTTTAATTAATACTTCTCTAGGTTTTGAACCATTGGCTGGCCCAATAATTCCACGTTCTTCTAATAAATCAATAATTCTAGCAGCACGATTATATCCTAGACTATATTTTCGTTGAAGTTTCGAAGCACTTGCTTGTCCCGCCATGATGACATACTCAACAATTTCATTATATAGGGGATCTTCATATTCCTCTGGAGCATTTTTAACATCATCAACACTAAGTCCTCCACTACTAGAAGTTTCTCCTAAATTCATAAATCTTTCATCATACTGTGCTTTTTGTTGAGAAATTGCCCAATCACAAAGTTTTTGTAAATCTTCATCAGAAACATAAGCACCTTGTACACGAACTGGTGCATTCTCTCCCATTGGTAAAAATAACATATCTCCTTTTCCAAGAAGTTTTTCTGCTCCAATTTGATCTAAAATCGTACGAGAATCAATACTAGAAGATACAGCGAATGAGATACGTGATGGAATATTGGCTTTTACAACTCCTGTAATGACATCTGTAGAAGGTCTTTGTGTTGCGATAATTAAATGGATTCCTGCTGCACGAGCCATTTGAGTAATTCTCATAATGGAATCTTCCACTTCTTTACTGGCAACCATCATCAAGTCTGCAAGTTCATCGATAATAACGACGATATAGGACATATGGTTTAAATGTTCTTCTTCTGGTTTTCCTTCATTTTGTTTGTCTACCCACTCATTATATGTGGAAATATTTTTGACACCTTTCTCACTAAAGGTATCATATCTATCTTCCATTTCCTTAACAATTCTCTTTAAAGCATCATTTGCCTTTCTTGGATCAGTAACTACAGGAATTAGTAAATGAGGAATGCAGTTATACATACTAAGTTCTACTTTTTTAGGATCCACCAATACTAGTTTTACTTCATTTGGTTTTGCACGCATTAAAATAGATGCAATGATACAGTTGATGCAAACAGATTTACCACTACCTGTAGAACCTGCAACTAGCATATGTGGTGTTTTGTCAATTTCACAGAAAATCGAGTTTCCCATAATATTCTTTCCAAGCGCTACTAAAAGTTTACTATTTACTTTATTGGCAGGAACAGAATCTAAGATTTCTCTTAATCCAACAGGACTTACAGCATCGTTTGCAAGTTCAATTCCAACCGTACTTTTTCCTGGAATTGGAGCTTGAATACGCACATCTTTCTTAGCTAAAGCCAATGAAATTTCTCGATTTAAGCTAAGAATTTTACTCACTTTGGTACCTGATGAAATTTCTAATTCGTACTGTGTAACACTAGGTCCTACATTTACTTCTACTACTTTCGCAATAATATTAAAATCTTTTAATACTTTTTCTAGCTTCATAATATTTGCTTCGATAATTTCATTATTGTTTCCAGCTTTTGCTTTTTTTGTAACAGAAAGAAGTGAAAGTGATGGTAATTGATAATTACGATTTGTATTGTCATTAATTTTTACTTCTTTGCTAGGTTCTAAAGAAACTTCTGAATTTTCAATCTTAGTATCTGTACCGTTATCTTTCGCATGAGTTAATTCATCAATACTATGAATTCTTATTTTGCCATCCTCCTGATTAGGAAGTGGTTTCTCTACTTCTTCTCTTTTTTCGATTTCTTCTTCTAAAACAGAAGAGTCATTTACAATAACTCCTGTATCTTCTAAGCTTGGTTTCTTCTTTTTTCTTCTGTTCCATGGTTTCATAAGGAAAGATACAAAATCAAATCCAGTTAGTAGAGCAACACTCACAATTAAAAATAGAATTGAAACAATATAGGTTCCTTCTAATGCAAATAGTTTATAGAAAACAACACTGAAAAAGGCCCCAATAATTCCTGCCCCTTTTAAAGTAAGGGCACTATCATCTATGATATGTTGAAAATTGGCTACTAAATTATCTACCGTTACTTGAAAAACTTTCAATATATCATTAGCATTTGCTTTTACATATGTCGTATGTTCTAATACACTAACTATTAAGAAATATAAACCAATCATTCTTCCTGTTAAAAGATTGGGAAGTTCACGTTTATAAATCATGTAACATCCAAAGCAAAGAGTGAAGAGAAGTAAAACTTGATACCATGTTCCAATTAGAAACATCGCGAAACTAGCTCCCAACTCTCCAATCATTCCAAGGGGTGATGGTACAATACTTAAAATGGATACCACAATCAGAAAAAGTCCTATTACTTCATTCCAGTGTTCAAATTTCTTTTCACTTGATTTCTTCTTTTTCTTCTTTTTTGCCATAAATCATACACCTCTTATATCCTAAAAATATTATATCGTCTTTTTTGTAAAAATAAAAGTTTTTATCATCGATTTGACAGTTGCAAATTTTCTTTTGGGAAGTGAAAAAAAACAAAAGAAAAAAAGAACCCAAAGGTTCTATTTGACACTACCGAAGTGTGAGAATGGAAAAAGAACAAATGAAGCTTTTCCTATAATATCCTTTTCCTCTACAACACCAAAGCTTCGACTATCTAAGGAATCCGTTCGATTATCTCCCATTACAAAGTAGGTATTTTCTGGAATAGAGTGTAGTTCAAATAAACTAAGATCAAAATCATAAGTAACACGACTGGAATGGGAATCTTCCACTTTTTCATAATTAATATAGAGTTCATTGTCTTTATATGAAATCACTTCTTTAGGAAGCCCTATTACACGTTTAATTAATTTTTGATTTCCTACTTGTACAACGACAATATCAAATCTTTTAATTTCATGAAATCGATAGGTAATTTTATCTAATATCATAAAATCCTTATCATGTAGGGTATCTTCCATACTACGACCATTTACTAAGATGGTTCCAAAAGCAAATCTTTTAATTAGTAAAATTATTAATAAAATCGTAATATATGGAAATAACTCTTTTATGGAATGAATTATTTTTTCTTTCATTGTAAAAGTACCAATCAATAAAAGAAGACTATAATCTTCTTTTATTTATCTCTTCTTTCTTTGATTTTGTATTGACCAACGAAACCTCTTAAGAATGTTAGTTTAGCACGTCTTACTTTACCCTTTTTAATTACTGTAATTCCTGCAATCTTTGGAGAGTGAATTGGAAAAATTCTTTCTACTCCAATTCCTGAGGACATTTTACGAACTGTAAAGGTTTCAGAAATTCCTCCATTTTTACGGGCAATTACAATTCCTTCAAATGCCTGAATTCTTTCACGTTTTCCTTCGATAATTTTAACATCGACACGTACAGTATCTCCAACTCTAAATTCAGGAATATTAGGATTCATCTGTTTTTTTGTAATTCTATCAATTACATTTGCCATATACGATATCTCCTTTCTTTGTTTTCCAGCAATCATACAAAATATATTTTTATAAGCATCGGATTACTAACGAGTAAAATTATAACAATTTTTATTTATAATTGCAACAATTTTTTATATTTTTCTAAAAAATTCACTATTCTAATCACATTTTCGATTAGGAATTGTTGCAGATATTGTTTGATAGTTCGAAGAAGCTATCAGCGAGGCAGTTTGATAAACCCCAATGTATCCAACACCATTCACGCCTGTTCCATCTAAAATCATATTCGCTCCAGTTCCCTGTAGACTATCCCCTAGACTTCCTAATTTAATATTCATTCGTGTGGTAATCGCTGTAAGTCTAGTAGTCCCATTCGATGTGTTTGCCTTTTGACCCTCCTGATAACTTATTTGATTTTCTTTTCCTGTTCCAATAATTTTTTGTCCGTTTGCCCAAGCTGTTTTCCCTGCACTTAAAGTGTCTGCTGTTAGAGTTGCGTTTGTTAATTCACTAAGAGAGGGCGTAGAAATCGTAATTGGATTTTCATAGTATCCTTCTGGAATTGTATAACTATCTCCTGGATTTAAAGCAATATTATCAAATGATTGTTTTTTTAGGGTTCCCACAATTTGCTTTCCATTGACCCACACCGTTTCCCCTATTAAAACATCTTTAGCAGTTGCATCTGCAGATGTTTGATTTTCTAAGTTATTAATAATAATTCTTCCTTTTCCATCATGATATCCTTCTGGAATCGTATAAACATCTCCTGCATTTAGGGTAATAACTTCTGAATCATGACTAATCATCGTTCCTACTAAAATATTATCTCCAGTCCAAGCGGTTTTTCCAGCTAGAATTTCTTTTGTTTGTGCAGAGGAAGATCCACTACATGCACGAATAATTGTAGTATCTGTTGCTGCTAAAAGGTCTAATTCTTCATTAGATACATATATTTTGGTTTGCTCTTTTTTATTATAAGTAAAACCAATTATCATAATTAGTAAAAAGCAAAGGAAATAAATTTGTAGAACTTTTTTTTCTCTTTTCATAAGTCACCTCTAATCAAAATACATATAGGAAATGATAATTTGTGGAGCTTTTCCTTCCCCTCCTAGATAATCTGTACCAAGGGCTGCTGTTTTTTCGATTTCTATTGTTACAGTAATGCTATTATATGGTGAAATATCAATCACTTGATTTTTATCTCCATACAATACTTCAGAAGAATTGCCAGAACAATTCAAACGTATTTTATAATGGTCGACAGTAGTCGTTGTAATATCTCCAATGTGTAACTTCGTATAATTTGCTGTTGCAATGGTAAAGGTAAAGGTTTGGGTTTGAGTCCCATTATTGATAAATTTGACACTGGTTTTCATATTTGTAAGATCCGCTGTACATCTATTTTTACTTTCTACATATCCTTTTTGATACCAGGCCTCTTTGTCTGCTCCAGTTCCAATAATTTCTGCACCATTTACCCATGCACTAACTCCTAGTGATAAATTATCTGCTGTTGCATCTGCTTGTGTATGTTCCATCAAACTCTTTACTCGGATGGTTTCTTTTCCATTGTGATATCCAGGAGCAATTGTATAGCTATCACCTAGATTTAATACTTGATTTCCTTTCGAAACATTTGGTAGGGTTCCTGTTAGTTTTTCTCCATTTACCCATGCAGTTTTTCCTGATACAATATGCGCTGCAGAAGCAGTTGCTTTTGTATTTTCGCTTAATCCACTTACACTAATTTTTCCAGTTCCATCATGATATCCTTCTGCAATGATAAATTGACTTCCAACAGGAAGTTCTTTTGTAACTCCACCATTATTCTTCATAGTTCCTATTATCTTTTCTCCGCCAATCCATACCGTTTTTCCCTCGACAACGTCTGCTGCAGTTGCACTTCCGCTTTTTGAATTACAGGCACGAACAATTTGTACTTCTTGACTAGAAATATTCCCAAGCTGATCTTGAACGTAAATGGTAGCATTACTATTTAATGGAAAGGTCCAACTAGGATTGTTGGTCCAAGTAACTCCATCGATAGAGTAAATGTTTGCTGCCTCATTCACTCCAATACCAACATCTTCTATATTTGTAATAGAAACTTCTATTTTATCATCTTCTGTAACACCATTTTCATTATTACTTAGAGAAAAAGTAGGACCTATACTATCTCCTCTTATAAGATGTCGAATTGATTCACTGACATTTCCACCAGTATCTACGGCTCTTACAAAAATATTTCCATTATAATTGGTGTAGGTATGAGTTCTCTCATCAATTCGAACCCAATTGACAAAATCGGCACTATATTCAAAGTAATCAAGTGGATAATTATAAGGACTGCTTGTATTATACTCTCCATAAATATACTTGGCCCATTCCCCTTCTGTATAGGATTCTCTTCCTGAAGGTCCATCTTTATATAGGGCATATTCTATTTTAAAACTACCATGAATTCCTTTACAAGCAAGAGGTATGGGATCAGAGTTATGAAGTTGCTTTCCAGAGATATCCTTACAAGTTAAGTAATAATTATAATTATAGCCATCACTATTTCTTCGTTCTAAAATAACATTTCCACTACAAATTGTATCTTCTTCTTCAATTAAGCCCTCTTGAATTAATGATTGATAAGGGATATTGAAACAAGAAGATGATTCGTTATTTAACTCTCCTCGATAATTTTTTGCATAGAGCTTGGCTGCTTCATGAACTAGTTTTTGATGATACTGATATTGTTTTTCTGCTCCATTATAGGTTAAATTTCTAAGTGCAGGGATAGTAAGGGTAAGAATTAATCCTAATAGAACAATCACAGTTAATAATTCTATTAATGTAAATGCTTTTCGATTATCTCTAATTTTCATACCCCAATTCTCCTATTCTATTCATTAAAATTATATTCTTTATCTAGTTATACTCCTTATCGAATCCCTTTACAAGAAAGAATTTTTAGGAAAAGAAAAAAATCGAGATTTTTAACTCTCGATTTATCGACCTCTTCTTCCGATTGCATTTTCTTCCTGATACTCATTTTCTAATTGTTTTTGATAATAATACTGTTCTAAGTAATAGATTCTTGCTTTTAATTCCTGTTCTAGAATTTCTAATTTTTTTTCGAATACTTGATAGGCTTCTTCTTCCATATAGTTTTGATACTTCATTTTCGCTTCTAATCGAAGCTTATTGATTTCGTTTAAACCCTGTCGGTAAGAGTCTCCACTACTATCATCATCACTATCAAAGATTACGGACATTGATTCTAATAATTTTTTAAATTTTAAATCCAATTTTTTCTTCGCAACTTTTTGCATTAGGCTTGGATTAATAATTACTACTTTGTTTATGTTAATCGCGTCCTTAATTTTAATATTTTTTTTTGGTGATAAATCATAACCTTCCATCTGATTATACTCAAAATAAGTAATGGATGGATCATTTTTATTCTTTACAACAAAATATCTTTTATCAATCACAGTACATCCCTCATTTTTCTAATAAGTCAGGTCTTCGTTCTTTAGTTTTATTATAACTCATTTGACGACGAAATTCATCTATTTTTTTATGATTTCCTGAAAGAAGAACTTCTGGTACTTTCATTCCTCGAAAAATAAATGGTTTTGTGTAAGAGGGATAATCTAAGCGTTGGTTATTAAAACTGTCTTCCTTATGACTTTCTTCTTCAATTACTCCAGGGAGTAATCGGACGATAGAATCAGCTAGAACCATCGCAGGAATTTCTCCACCAGTTAAGACATAATCGCCAATCGAAATTTCTAAATCACAAAGACTTCTGATTCTTTCATCAAATCCTTCGTAGTGTCCACAAAGAAGAATTAAGTGTTTTTCCTTTGCTAAAGAATAGGCTATCGATTGCCTGTAAGTAGTTCCATCTGGTGTCAACATAATTACTTTACTATCCTTCGTACGGATGCTTTCGATACAGTCAAAGATTGGTTGACAGCTAAGAACCATTCCTGGTCCCCCTCCATAAGGAGTATCATCTACTTTTTGATGAGGATCGTTGGAATACTCTCTAAAATTAATCACTCGAATTGTTACAGCTTCCTTTTCTTGTGCTCTTTTTAAAATAGATTCTTCAAGTATTTTAGAAAACATGTTAGGAAATAGTGTTAGGATATCGATTTTCATGAAATTAATCCCTCCACTTCTTGAAAATAAACTCTAGATTCTTTTTTGGAAATTTTTTTGATAAATACTTTTTGAAAAGGAATTAAAATTCTCTTTTTTCTATAATCTATTACAAATATTTTATTGCCTAATCCATAGTTTTCGATACTGATAATTTTTCCAAAGCAATTATTTTCAAAAAAAGCTTCCATCCCAATATAATCTCTTTCTAAAAGTTCTTCTTCTCCTAGATTTAAATCCTCTTTCTGAACATAAGCATTCAGTCCTTTAAAGCGAAGCACTTGATTAATATCATGATAACCTTCTAAACAAATCATATCAAAATTTTTATGTTTTCGGTAGTTCGTAATTACTACTGGTTCTTTTTTTCTTCCGATATAAAGAGTCATTTTAGGAAGAAACACTTTATCTTTTCGATCAAAGTCAGATAGAAGACGAACTTCTCCATGAATACCATGAGTATTTACAATTTTTCCAATATAAATAAAATCTTCCATATTACCTCCGATTTAGTTCATAAAGTAAAATACTAGCTGCCACACTAACATTTAAACTTTCTACTTCCTGATGAATTGGAATTGTAATGTATTGATCACATAGTGCTAGTAATTCCTCATGAACTCCATTTCCTTCGTTTCCCATAATAAGTGCATAATTTTCTTTTTCTTCTTTTTTTAGTTGATAAGCATTTACACCTTTATCTACATGTGTACCGTAAATAGGAATTCCTTTTTGTTTTAATTCTTTGATTAATTCTTTTAAATCTCTCGTAATAATATTCATATGAAAGGCCATTCCTTGAGTAGAGCGTAAGACTTTTGGATTGTATAAGTCAACACATCCTTCTCCTAAAACAAGGGAGTCGATACCAAAAGCTTTACTACTTCTAATCATTGTTCCTAAATTTCCAGGATCCTGAATTTCATCTAAAAGTAGTAGATGATTTCCTAAATCAGGACTCATCTTCCTCTTATGACAAATTGCCATAATCGCAGAAGGCGTCTCCATCATTGTAAGTTTCTTCATGACATCTTTTGTTACATAGAAGGTAGCAAAATGATAAGAGCAAGTTTCCCCTTCTATCAAAATAATTTCATCAATTAAATTTGCTTTATAAGCTTCTTCTACTAAATGAAATCCTTCTACTAAAAACAATCCTTCTAAATCACGATATTTTTTAGTTTTTAAACGGACACATTTTTTTACTTTATCATTTTCTAAGCTCGTTATCGTCATTTCTATTATCTCCAAATATTTTTTTTAAACTTTTATTTTCTAAATTACAAAATGCTACATCATTTAAATCTTTTCTTCCTTCTAACAAAAAAGTTTCTAATCGTTTTCTTTTTCTTTGGTCATAAACATGAAGTAAAGATTCGTGAGATAAATATTCCATTTGAAATTTATAATCCCAAAGAGAAAATAATTGATCAGAGAAGTTTTCTTTATAAAAAACTTGAATACAATTCTTATCTTTATAAATAGAACCAATTCCATTTCCAGGTAATATATGATCAAATGTCGAAATTTTTAAATCGCTATTAATTAAATAAAATTTTTCATCTTCTATGGATATTTTAAAATTTCCTTGATATTCATTAAAAGAATGAAAAAGCTGGTTTCTATCAATCACATATCCTAAACAAAAAGAAAATATACTTAGATTTTTTACATTTTTAGGAGGGAGAGAAACAGTAAAATGACAGTAATCACTGTTATAGATTGCGTTTTCGCTATCTCCATAAAGTAAGACACCAAATTTTTTTTCTTTCTTAGAAGTTGGAAATAAAACTTCGATTTCTTTTTCAAAATCACATTCATTATTTTTCATTAACTTTCCTCCTATTAATAATCTTTCATAATCTTACGTATTTTTTTATAATTTGGATAATTTTCTTCTACTACTTTCCAGAATTTATCAGAATGATTCATCTCTTTAAAATGGCTAAGTTCGTGCACAATCACATAATCAAGACAACAAATATCTCTTTTGATAAGTTCTAAGTTTAAGGTTACCCTTTTTAATTTTGAATTACATACACCCCAGCGACTTGTCATTTTTCGAATTGTTAAACTAGGATATGGAATTTTTTTTGTAAAGATGGAGTACCAATAATCTAAACGCTCTTGAAATAATACTTTTGCTTTTTTTTGATACCATTTTTCGAGATTTGCTTCTCGTCCAATAAATACTTTATTCTCTCCTAAAGTAATTTCTTTTCCAGTTACAAAAACAATATCATATTGCTTTCCTAAGTAATAAAAACCTGTATTATTCTCTGCTCGTTTCTTTTGTTTTACTATCATGTTATAAATAGAATCTTCATTTTCTATTATCATTTTCTTTATTTGTCGATCCGACAGGAAGCTATTTGTAGATACATAAAGTTTTAAATCGTTTTTTACTCGAAAATAGGTATTTTTTGTTCCCATTTTTTTGGTAATTACTACATCAACTATACAATCTTTGATTTCTATTTGCATTCTATCACCACAAATTCTTTTTTATTTTATCATAAATTTGTATAAAATAAAATTTTTTTATCCAAAATAGTAATGAAAGGAATGAGTTTATGAATTTAGATATCAGAAGTCATATCATTAATAATTTTAAAGGTGATAACAAGGAAACGTTAAAAAACGCAATTGAAGAGAGTATTCAAAATAATGATGAAATTACATTACCAGGAATGGGAGTATTTTTTGAATTAGTTTGGAAAAAAGCATCAGAGGAAATGAAGGATAAAATCCTTTCTGATTTGGAAGAGGCTGTAAATGTAAAATAAGTACCACTAGTAAAACTAGTGGTTTTTTTATTACAGTAAACTAGTAAAATTGGGTTTATTTTCATATTATCAGTTTTATAAATTTAACATTAGGAAAAATAAATTCAATTTTCTGATTTATCATAATTTTTCAACAAAAAAAGAGCTTTTTGCCCTTAATTTTATAAATGTTAATATTTTTATCGATATTTATTTCCATTTGGAGTAAATTGTACGCCTTTTGGACTTGAACCCGAGCGAAAACTTTCAAAATTATGGAGTGGTTGTAACTCTCCAGTTAACATGGCATCTACAATTTCATCTGTATATTCTGCATAATTTCCATTTTCATACTTTTTATAATAACCAGCATAGTATGACTGAAATTGACCTGGAGCAGTAATTACTTTGTATGGATTTCCATCTGCATACCACCCTCCAGATTCACTTCGATTAATTACTGTAGATGCTACTGCATAGACTTCTTCTGGATTAAATCCAGCTTCGTGCTGAACTGTTGCTTTGATAGTATCTACTTCTTTTTCTGTTAAATGATATTGGTCAATGTAATTAACTTTTTCTGATGGTGAACTTTCTGTAATAGCGACATCATCTCCTAAGACATTGATAGCAGCGGCTAAAATTTCCTCTTCGGTTGCTTCCTGATTTATCAACTCTCTAGCTAAAGCTTCTATTTCTGAATCTATCAGGAAATCTTCTTCTTGCTGATTTTCTTGTGATTTCTTTGAGTTTTGAATTTTTTCTTTCCCTTGTTGATTTGATTTACTTTTATCTGGTAATTGTTCTTTTTCTATTACTATTTCTTTTATTTTACTTTCTTTTAAATTTTGACTTTGATTTTTATTTTCTTCTTTTTGATTCTGGTCTTTTTGCATTTCTTGCTCTATTATCATTCTTCTATATTCACGATTACTATCACTTGCCTTTTTCTCCATAAAACCCTCAAGTTCAAAATCTGTATTTGAATTTTCGTCTATATAGCTATTATAAGGAATTTCTTCTACCATTGCCATAGTAGAAGATGAAACTCCAGCTACAGAAACTCCAGCCATCAAAGCGGCCATTCCTAGTACTTTTTTCGCATTTCTACAAGACTGTTTGCTTCCCTCACCTTTCTTTTCTTCTTGGATTAGTTTTCTATGAATCTTTTTAAAAAAGGGTTGTAAGCTAGGATGATTTTTTAATTGATTATAATTTTCTATAATAAAGGTATCTTTTTTACGATAATTTGTAACAAGATGATTTCCCTCAATAGAAATATGATTTATAGTACTTACTAAAGTTTCTAAAATCTTTTCTATATTTCCTGGAGCAGTTGCTACATAATACTCTATAAGCTCCGTTTGATTAAACTCTGATTCTTCTTTTGTTTTATAAATTGTTTGAAGCGTAATCATAATCATTCCATTTTTTTCAAAAAGTCTAAATTTTACACTTGATTGTTTTTTATTTGTTGCCATAATTCTTACTCCTTTTCTACTAGATATTAAAACGATAGGGAATTTATCATGTGTTTATATTAGAAAATAATCCTTGACAAAGATGAAATTCCTTTTGTATAATGAAATTGTTCTTAAAGAACAGGAACTGTCCTGGTAGCTCAGCTGGATAGAGCAATGCCCTTCTAAGGCATCGGTCAAGCGTTCGAATCGCTTCCAGGACACCACTTTAATAATTCAGTCTTTTTTTTGAAGACTTTCACACACACGGCTAAAATTATATCACAAAAAAGAACAAATGTCAAAAGAATTTGTTCTTTTTTTATACTTTTTTGTCGTTATTTAATATGTTTTCTCGACTCTTGTAATTTCATTTCCATCTACTTCGAATAATACCACTTGCACATCATAACTATCAAAAATAGAATAGGCAACCTGATAAGTAACTTCTTCTAATATTTTCTCATTATCAAATAGATTGTGATTAAAGTTTAATAGCATTAATTCATCTTCTATTTGATAGTTCATTAACTCTACATCCGCCTGTAACAGGGAAATTAAACTATTTTCATAAAGGAAATTACTTGATAAGTTTTCTACGATAATATCTATTTTTTCCCTAGAATCATTCATATATTTGGTTACAGGGACATAGTATGTTTCCTCATTAATTTGGTTCAAGTAATAAGTTGTTACTTTTTTTATTCCACTAGAGGAATCAATATCATAGACTTTATTAATTCCATAATCCTTAGTTAAAATTTCTGGTAACATTTTTTTGGTGGAAGGGATTTCAGTTACTAAAATTCCTTCTACTTGTAATTTTAAACCATGAATTCCATCTAAAGAAGTAATACTATAGGTAAGTGATTCAATCATTCTTTCATGAAGACTAGAGTCCCCTTCCCATACTTCTTTTGATAGATTTAATGTTACAATATCATTCTCAACGGTAATTCCGTAAACCTTAGTAGCAGATGGTAAAACTCCAGATAATCCAACAGGCATTTTTCTGTTTTTTTGAATGGTTAAATAATCGATTAAAATTTCAATTTTTCCTTTTATATCACTTGCATCTAATAAAGTGTTCGTTTTTACTAAATAACCATTATTTCCTAATAAATATACCTCATCCATTCCTAAAGAAGCCATATATTCTACCTGAGGTTCAATTTGAAGTTCCTCAAGCGCTGGGGTATCTGAAATCAAATAAACAACAAATAATGTAAAAATGGCAAATGTCGTAATTAAAATTTTTCTTAAAGCCTTTCTTTTTAGCATTTCCTTCACCTAATCTATCTTATGAGATTAAAAAAAGAAAAAGAATAACATTTCTTTGTATTCTTGTTTCTTTATTCTGATAAAGAAATTACTTTTAGACGAAGCAATTCAATCACTGCACCTGCTCGATCATTCACTCCAAGTTTCTGAATTACATTTGAGATATGATTCCGTACAGTTTTATCACTGATTCCGAACTGTTTTGCAATTTCTTTTGTACTTTTATTCATTACTAATAAAGAGAAAACTTCATATTCTCTTTTTGTCAAAAGATTGTTCCTCACTTTTTCACTCCTCTTTGTTTCCATTTGTAATAACCCATAGTATTTTATGTGAAAATAGAAAAAAGAGATAGTAAAAACGCCTAATCTTTATTTTTCAAATTTTACAGTTACAAAAACTTTTTCAGAAAAGTTTTCTTGTACTTTTTTCATAATTTGATTAGCTAAATTACTATCATGATCATTTTTTACTACAACTACTTTAACATTATTTCCATCGATTTTTACAAAACTATCTAAGGAAAAATTATTTTTGATTTGTTCCTCAATGGTAGTTTCTTTTGCTTTTAATTCATTGATTACTTTCATTTGCTCATAAGCATCATTTTTTTCTGTAGGTGTAGATGCTTCACTTGTTAAAGTAGTTTTTAGTTCCTCTACTTTTTTATCACGTTCTTCTTCTAGCATTACACGCATTGTTACTAAAGTCTCACTTTCTTGAATTGTTACATTAGTATCTTTTTCTTCGGTATTAGAAGACACTTCTGAATTTGTTTTTTCTGTTTTTCCGTTATTCGTAAGTAATAATTCATTAGGCATTGTAATATAGTAAACACTCAAAACTAAAATCAAACTGAACAAGGTCAAAAACCACAAACTTTGCTTATTAATCACTCTAATCATCCTCTTTTCTATTAAATCCTATGAAAAACTTGAAAAGTTATGCAAAAAAGAAGAATTTATTGAGAGCGCTTCATTAAAACTTTTTCTTTTGATTCTTTTTGATATTGTTTTGTATTAGTAATTCCTGCTAATTCTTGTAATGTATATAGAATTTGTAGATAGATATCTTGTGAAGACATGTGGTAAGTATCTGTTAAATTTTCTTGGTTTTTATCTTCCTCCATCATTTTTTGATACATTGTTAATAATGGTTCATACATTGCTTCTTTTACGATATCATGACTTGATAATCGATTATGATAGTAACTAAAGTAACGTTGATACATTTCTATAATCTTATCATCGCAAAAGCTTCCCTTTTTAAGAACCAAACTATTATTCCCTATCATAATCATTTGTTTAGTATCATTAGAACAATCAAAAGTTGTTCTTTCTATATGAAAGGGTTGCCCTTTAAATATTTGTCGGAATTGATGAACAATCTCTTTTTGCATGGCCTTTGATAAAGTAGTAGATATATGTTCTGCACAATACTGAATATTTTTTACGTTTAGAATTTTTGTAGTACCTTCTAATTCTTCATATGTGATTATTTTTTCATGATAATCCAGTCCATTCATATCAATAAATTTTGCTAATTTTTTCAAATCACTAAGCCTCCTTCTAAAAAAATAAATGCATTTTGGTTTTTGTTTATCATATTATAATTAAGTTAATAAATCAAGGAAAAAGCAAATATTATTTCATATTTGCTTTTTTTGATTAACCGATTTGGATTCCTTTGACTACATTAGAATTCGCTGGTTTAGAGGCAATCATTTGATCTACAATACTAGAAGTAGCTTCTGTATAGTTTAACGTGATTTGTGCATTTTCTTTATCGGCAGCTGATTGAAACATATCTTTAAAGTTACTAATTACTGTTGAATTCATATTGAGTGTCGCTACCATTACATAACATTCGCTAAACATTTTTTCCATGTTGGTTACCTTTGAACAATCAAAGCTACTTAAGTTTAGACTTCGCATGTTTCTACATCCATGAAACATATAACTCATATCCATTACATTTGAAGTATCAAAATGACTTAAATCTAATTCTTTTAGTTGGATACAAGTTGAAAACATTTCTAACATCGTTGTTACACTCGATGTATTAAAACTACTGATATTTAAATCATTTAAAACCCAACAATGTTCAAACATCTTACTCATATCAATAACTAAGGAGGTATCAAAACTACTTAAATCTAACTTTGTTAATCGATTACAATCATAGAACATTCCACGCATACTTGTTACATTCTCAGTATTAAAGTTTTTAATATCTAAAGCTAACAGTTCTTTACAAGCACTAAACATTTCGGTCATATTGGTTACATTCGACGTATCTAGATTTCCAATTTTTAAACTATATAACAATTGATCATTCGAGAACATATAGGCAGTTGTCTTTAAAACTGGCGTATAAAAATTACTTAAATCTAAGGCAGTAAGCCTTTTACATACACTAAACATCGATCCCATATCGGTTACTTTTCTCGTATCAAAACTAGAAACATTTAATGTTTCCATATTATCACAATGATAGAACATGGCACTCATACTCGTTACGTTACTAGTATCAAAGGTACTTAAATCTAATCCTTTGAGTACTAAACATTCTCGGAACATATGGCTCATATCGGTTACTCTGGAGGTATCTAAGTATTCTAGTCCTTCGATGGATTCTAATTTTTGAAACCCACGAAATAGGTTGGAACTATTTGGATTGGCATAGATCTTTTTCTCTAATTGAATATAGGCAGTATAGGTATTCGTATCTTCTAAGTTAGGTACTATATATGCTGTAATCCCTCCATCTTGCTCTTCTGAAATATCAAAGCTTTCATTTACATTGTTAGGGACATTACTATCGCCTTGGAATACTACTTTTGTAATGGATGTCTTATATTTCCATAATCTTTCATTATAGTCATTGGAAACCTCTTGAAGTGTCGAA
>CANOYR010000008.1 GCA_947571655.1 uncultured Caryophanales bacterium | reverse complement strand
TCACTTAATAAACATTCTATCTATATCACTATTATTTTTAATATAAAATTATGTATTAAAGGCTATTTCTTAAATTTTGAAATAACCCTTTTTATTTTTAAATATAAGAATAAAATTCCTATAAACAATTTCAATAATGCAAGTATCATTCTAATCTGCCTTAAAATAATTAAACTGTGAGGATTTGCTCTACTCATAGGCATATCACTTGTAGGATCAACAATATTTATCTTTTTCTATACTCCCATTGATATTTAATAACAATTCATATATAATATTTATAGAAAGAGAACATAGTTCGTAATTTGTATGTGATTCGCTCCATAAGTAATTAAACCCTTGTATTTCAAGGGATTTATTATGTTAAAAATTAATTTAAAGACATTTTGAAGACATAATTTTATAACAAAAAAGAACTATTGATCTTGAAGTCCTTTTCCTAGTATATTTTATTTATTAATTCTTGACTTATTTTGAACTTTTTTCATTTATCTAGTGTTAAGAAATATTGTCCATAATCTAATTCTAAAACAACAACCTTACATTTAATTTCAAACATTTTAGAATATGACGTTTTAGATAAAGAAAAAGATGATTATGTATAGACTATCTATTATCATCTTTTTATTATTTATCAATTAATCCAATGTAAAGCATAACTTTTAATTTTCAAATACCAATCATTCTCATTCGATGATTCTTTTGCATATTCAATCGATTTTTTAAATAACTTTTCAACTTGTTCTGGATTAGGAATATATGATGCCTTAAAAGAATCCCGCAACATTTTTATAAAAACATCTAATTCTAACGGTAAAACATAAGAATATCCCCCATAATAAGAAATATTAATTTTATAAAGAGAATAAAAATAGGCAATACAGGAATTATTAATTTTTGGAGCAATAAATAAACAATATGCATCTTTGTTAACTTCTCTTTTATAATTAGCTAAATGTCTAACAACTGGTTCTCCCTCTGTTTCATATTGTCTTTGGCCAGACTGCATGGTAACCTCTACAGTTAATCCAAAAGTTTTATAATCACAAATAATGTCAGCTTTTCTACCTAAAGCTGTTGATTTAGGATCACCAAAATCATCAAACTCTAAATTGGCTTTTATTGTACCACCATCAATCATAGTCATCGCTCGCCATGTGTTCCATTCTAACATTAGAGACGGGTCGTATACATTTTTATTTAGTATATCATCATACATAAGTATAATACTACTATACTCATCATAATTTTTAATTTTCTTAACTTTTTCAGAAATAATATTCTCTTTACACTCGTTAAGTTTACCTTTAAGAATCCTTTTTAATTCTAAAATTGAAGCTGTTTGAGGTGCTTCGACATTTACTCCAATTTGTTCTATTTGAGAAATTAAATTATCTTTATTGTCAGAATATAAAATCGGAATATTAGGATCAAATAAGTAGTTCTTATAATCAGTTTCATTATCAATAAAAACAGGGTTTCTGCTAACATTATTTAGTATAAAATTTATGTCTGATTTTTTTTCTGGAATTATAGAAATCGACTTTCCTAATTGCGAAATTGAAAATAATCCTGTTTCTCTTAAATACCTAAAACATGCATCTGTATAATCTTGCATGTTTCTGGCTTTAGTCTTAATAAATCTTTTTATATCATTTTCGTTAGATTCTCTTGTAGTAGTATTTCCACTGTTAATGTCCTCAGAATAGATTTTTTCAACAATAGATACTAATTTATTGGAAATAAACTTTTTATAATTTCCTCTATTTTCCAATTTTTCGATTCTAAATTGCTCTATTTCATTAACTATTTTTTCAAAATCCTTGTAATTCTTCATTTGTAAACCAAATAATTTTAATTCATCAAAACTAATACTTCCAAAATAATGAATTAATCTAATTATTTCTAGATATGGTTTGATAAAAAAAGTTCTTTATCATCTGTGTTTAGAGTATGATATGGAGATGGCAACTGAAATTTTAATAATTGTCTTAATAATACTTCCTCCTTAAAATCAGTTTTAATAAGCTGTTCACCAGCAGGAGTTAACTTTATTGTTGGATATAAATCTACAAACCCTAGAGCTTTTGGTGCTCTATTAATTCTATCTCTAGCGCTAAAAGCAGGATCACTAGGATTTGTACTATTTTCGAATGAATGCTGTTTTATTAAATTCATCATAAAATCTTTTTGAGTATCAGAATTCCATTCCATACCAGAATAAATATTAGTTAAAAGCTCTATTTCGGGTATCATTTTAAATGGAGAACGTGGTGATGTGGTAAAAAACAGTGTTTTTGTCTTAGATATCCTGGCCATTAGTATCCACCGTCCAATCATAATTAACTACTATAATATGAGTTGCTGTAGCTTTAAACCTATTTCTTATATTTACAGAATAATTCTTTTTATATTCTCCTATTATGTAATCTTTATACAATTCTTCGGTTAGTTTTGTTTTTCCAATAACCATCATACCTTTACATTTTAAGTTGTAGAAATTTTCTGCAAGTCTTCTATGCTCTTTTTCTAAAAAACCATTTTTTGTTTCTTCATTTCCATAATCATTAAAAACACAATCATATGGAGGATCCAAAAACATAAAGTCATTTTTCTTCGCCATTTTGAAAACTTTTTCATAGTCCCTACATAGTATTTTTGCATTTTTTAATAATTTAATATGATTCATGGTTATTAATTCAGTATTAAAATTTTTATATCTCCCGAATGGCACATTAAACTCCCCGTTCGAATTGTATCTTATCATTCCAGAATATGAAGTTTTATTTATAAAATAGTAAATAGTTGAATCGTTATATTTCTTTTTTGTTTTATTATTGTACATATCTCTTATAGAATAATATAATTTTTCATTTAAATCTAATACGTGTTGATTTGGATTGCCTTTTTTTAATTTTTCAAATCTAATTCTATTATCATTATATTTTTTTTCAATATCGGATAATTCTGTTTTAATAATATCATATTTTTGACTTATCTCTGAATAGAAGTTCATTAAGTTCTTGTTTATATCATTTATAATTGCCTTTTGAGGCTCTAAATAAAAGAATAAAGCTCCTCCACCAAAAAAAGGTTCTATATATCTATCATAATTTTTCGGAATGTATTGTTCAAAATATTTAATTTCTTTACTTTTGCCTCCTCTATATTTTATTATAGGTTTCATAAAACACCTCCTACTATTTACAATAGTATACCATAAAATAAACTTAATTTACTATAGTATTAACTATAAACTTTCTATCAAATAAATTAAATAATACTTATAATACCATAACGTTTTAATTATTAAAATAATTATTATAGAAAAGATAGAAAAGCAGTTATAATACAACCAAAAAAAGAAGTTGTCCTTCTTTCAGACTGTTGACGAGAGACTGTATTTCCAGTCATTAATGAAATGTCTTTATCTAGCAATTTTAAATATTATCAAAAAATGGAACGGAAAATACAGCAACTGGGATCTAATTCTTTTGGAATTATCGATTATATTTGAGGACAGGATTTAGTCCTTTGATAAATTAGTTTTCTATGAATCGTCTAGAATTCCCATAAAGCTTCATTTACCATAGTTAGATAGATTTTACATACTCAGATTTAATATAAAATCAAATTAGGGATTTCAATATGTCTTTTTTAATGGCCATTTTTTATTGACTAGTTCAGTTCGCTGGTTTTAATTTTATATTTCTCCTTATTGGTTTCCAAATACTCTATAGATATTGCTTATTTTCTCAAATGCTTTACTTAAGCTCCTTTTCTTAATGCATTCAGTAATTGTCATATTTGTTAAAAAAACAAAAATTCTCTCGAGAATAAATAAGCTAGTATTTGTTATTTTACTTCGCTTACATTTAGCCTTCAAGATTATCTTCAACGTCTTCAGTCATTCTATTTAAATAATCCAAATTCATTTAAACCTCACTAACATATTTTCAGTCATATTATACATTAAATATAAGTTCTTTTTATAGAATTCTATTTAAGTTTTTTAACTGCCTATTGATATCTTCAACTGTTATGCTATAATATTTGATTGTAAGAGAGGTTTTACTATGATAGAAAAAAAATTAAAGTATCCAATAAAATATGCCATTCTCCCAATTGAAGGAAAAACTAATTGGTATTCCGATATAAGTGGGGAACAGGAATACGGAACAATAGCAAATATTGTATCAAAGTGTTATGTTATTGATGAAATAAAAACCTTTTTGAGTAATGGGACTTCTAAAATAAAATACGAGGTTGTTTTCCCATATGTTAAAAAGGGGAAGGAAGACTATGAAGAATTTCAAAAAATAGTTCCAGAATATAATTTTTATTCTCAATGCACCAATTCTATAATTGTAACCCAATTATTTAATAGTTTTGAAGAAGCTTTAGCAATAGCAGATCAAGCAAACAAAAAAATTATGGACTATGAAATTGCATTTCTATCATTGGATGAAAACTTCCAGGAAAAATTAAAATCAATCAAAGAAAAGCATCAAAGAACATTAGATAAATATAAAAAAATTGAAAGAACAATCAAAGAAAAAACAGATGGAATAGAAATTACCAAAACATCTTGTTCCACTCTAGAAGAAATCATAGAAAGGATTATTGAAAGTCCTAGTGAATTTTATATTAAATTAGCAAATGTACTATCTTTGGAAGAAAAGGAATATTTAAGAAAGTCCATTGAAAATAGAAATTGTAAAAATTGTACCAATGGAAATTGTAAAGTTGAATATTATGAAAAAATAGGATTAGATAGCTTGAGAAACTCACAGGGAAGAAACTGCTTCAGTTGGAATAATCTTGAATTAATTGGTAGGCAATTAGTTTTAACAAAAACATCTAGTAATCAAAACTTCTAAAAGGAAAAGTCAATAACTTTCCTATTCAATTTCAATAATTATTATTTTAGTTTAAAATATACGATTCCCTCATAACAGAATAAATTATTTATATTTTAATATTCTTCGTTTATAATCATAAACTAGGTGATTAATATGAGCAAAAAACACTCAATCTACAAGCAGAATGCAAATACTATTGGCATTACAAATAATACCATACAAAATCCTGTATTCGATGAATTATATTACCATTCTAATAATCTAGAACAAGAATTAGAAAAAAATAACATCAACTACTCTACTTTAAAACATCTTCTAATCCCAACAAACAAAGGAGATATTGCTTTTATATTCAATTGGCAAAAAATCGAGGATGCTGATTATGGGGAATACATTTTAAAACAACTAATACCTTTTCTATTGAATGATAATTTCTGTTATTTGCATGGCGATTATGGTAGTGGTTTTGATTCCTATGAAATAAAAAGAAAGAAAGAGTGTGCTCTTTTAGAATCCCTCTATGAAAAAGCTGTCTTTATCAATCCCTCCATCTGCTATATTATTTATATAACAAATATAGGGCGCAAAAAAGCTATAGAAATTAATAACTATCTTAAAAGACATGAAATTTCTTACTTAGGATTTGCAGATTTAAGTACAAACAATTTATTTAAATCCTACTTATCAAAAATTATAGTATCAAAATTTATAAAATTAGGTCAAAACATTATTCAACCAGGTTCAGAAATATTAGAATGTACAATAAATAACAAATCTAATTCTATCTTAAACAACTACTTCAATACATGTATTGATATTCCAGACTACTACTATTATACTTTTTTATTATATAAAATTCCATCAATATTAAAAAGGCAATAAGAATTTTATCGATAATACATAATCACTTAATAGTATCAAAATAAAATATGATTAAAAATCATACAAACAGTTTGATGAATTTCTATAAAGGATTTTTTAATAAGACATAAAAAACAATACAAATTCAAATTTCCTTGTTCTCTTTAGTATACTTATAAATCTAATTTTTTTACTTAACTATTATTTTAAATCACCTGTTGCGCGATTGAATTCCTGTTTTATAATCCACTGAATATCTTCAATCGATTTTCCAATATTAAATCTACCATTTCCAATAGGGTAATAAACAGAATAAAACTTATACTTCTTATTTTTTATCTCTTTGATAAAACACTTTTTTCTTACCTCTGAAACTGATATCTTTTGATTTAATACAATTGAACTTACTTGATTTCCAAATAAAATAATCACTTTTGGCTGAATAATTTCAAACTCTTGATATAGTAAATCTAAATATTCCTGATAGACAGAATCTGGTAAAGGTCTTGCATCTACTTGTGTACATTTTCCTAGATTCGTAATAAAATATTTATGTTTTTCTATATCCTGATAGACAAAATCTGCAAATTCTTCTGTCCATTCACTACCTTTTTTTTTAATTTCATAATATAATTCTTTGTCTAACAAACCGACTGCATAAAATAAATCCCAAATATTTTTTGTACCAATCCAAGGGGACTTTCGTCCTTTCCAATCCTTTCTAGAAGCAATAATTCTCCCCGTTGGATTCATAAATACAAAACAAATATCTGGATTTTTTTCCAAACCACCATTATAAATAGAATCCAATTCCTTAGCTCCATGCTTTTTTTGAAGTATATCATATCTTTTATTTAAATCCTTAATATTCATCCTATTATGCTCCTATCCCTGTAACCAATATAAATGATACATTCTGTCTATCAAATTATAAATCACAATACTATTCTATCATTTCTTTAGATTGAAAAAAAGAATCTTCTGTATATTTTCTTACCTCATAATAAGAGGTTTCTAACATTTCATCAATTCCTTTTGGGCAATTACAAGGAGAAGTACTCGGTAAATAAATAGCTTCTATTTTAGTTTTCGGATAACAATACTTCTGATACAATTCATGTGCCTTCCTACCCGTTGTAAAAATTACTTTTATTTTAGAATTTTTTAAGATTTCTGTAAAATCATTAGATACTGGATTTTTAATAGAGTAATCCTTTGATGAAATAATCTCACAACTCTTTAAAACATCAAAAAGAGCAATATGATGTTTCTTTAAAAAGGAAATTTTTTCTTCCTTATTCTCTCCTATTTTTTCCTCATAAACTTTTTCTAAAGTTTTCCAAAATCTATTTTTTGGATGACTATAATAAAAACCAATCTCCCTTGATTTCACAGATGGCATACTTCCAAGGATTAAAACTTTAGAATTTTGATCATAAATTGGCTCTAATGGATGAACAACCTTCATCTTATTCTCCTTCCTTAAAAAAGAAATTAATACCCTAAATTTCTAGTTATTTTTGTAATTTATTATTTAATAAAATGCTATTTTCTTCTCTCTTTCTAATTATTATAGCAAAATAAAAAGTAATTTAGAAAAAAATTTTTCCAAATTACTTTTTAGGTTTTATTCACTGAAACAAAACCTTCTCTGATTTATATTGTTTAATAATAATTCCTAATACCAAACCAATCACCACAACCGTGGATATGAGCATAAGAAAAATATTTAAATAATTGATTGTCCCATTCGTAATGTCTGTAAATAACAAAGAATAATTCAAGAATGGTACAAGGGAAAGAAAACTACTACTTTCTAAATCCACCATAAAGGCAATCATACCTGGGAAAAAAGAAATAAATGTAAGTGGCGTTAATGCACTTTGTGCTTCTTTAAAAGTCTTTGATTTACTAGCAACTGCAATACATAAACCACTGATTAAAAGTGAATATGCAATAATTACAACTGTCGAAAAAATCAGACTATTAAGAGGTAGCATCATTTCTACTCCTTTATAGATTTCAAACATATTTCCCGCAATCATCAAGGAAATTACCATCAAGACGAGACTAATAATCCCAGTAATTACGGAAGAAAAACTGACACTTAGAAATTTTCCTATAATAATATCTTTACTTTTAATTGGAAAAGTAAGTAAGGTTTCTAAAGTACCTCGTTCTTTCTCACCTGCAGTCGTATCTGTTGATGGATAAGTAGCAGACACTGTAATTGCCATTAAAATAAATAGAAATGCATAATTGGTAATATAATTAGAAAAGTAATTTTCTGTTTCTTTAATATCCTCCTTCAACTGAATCATTTGAATGACTTCTTGTGATTCAATTTCATGTTCTTTTAAATATTCTTCTTGTAAGTGTTCCTTATAGGCATTAAAATAACTTTCTACTAAAGAAGAAGCAAGCGAGGTCGTATCTTTATCATCTCCATGAATCGTATAAATAGAATTCTCCTTTGTGATGTATAAATCCAGAAAGCCATCTTGATACTGTTTTTTGATTTCTTCTTCTTTTCCTGTTACAAAATTTAATTCAAATTCCTTCGCTAGACTTTCTTCTATCTCTCCTAAATCATAAGCAAATCCTATTCGATTATAGTCTGTTACTGGTCGATTCATCTGCATTTCAAATAGTGCACTCATTCCAATAATTAACAGTGGAATCATGATGGGAACTACTAACATCATCATTAGTGACTTCTTATCGCGAAACATTTCTTTAATTTCTTTTCTTAAAATATATGAAATCTTATTCTTCATCTCTTACACCTCCAATTAAAGCAAAAAAGGCATCTCTCAAATTTGTTGTTTTTGTGTCTTTTTTTATGTTTTCAGGGGTTCCTTCTTTGATAACTACTCCCCGATTAACCATTACTACATTATCACAAATATTTTCAGCTTCTTCCATGTAGTGCGTTGAATAAAGAATAATTTTTCCTTTTTCTTTCTCATTTTTAATAAAATTTAAAATAATTTGACTCGAGATAATATCTAAGCCACTCGTTGCTTCATCCAAAATATAATATTTAGGATTATGGACCATACATCTTGCAATATTGACTTTTTGAGTTTGTCCAGTAGAAAGTTTCTCAATTTTATTATGAAGAAAAGAATCCATTCTAAGTGTCTTAGAAATTTCTCTAATTCTTGCCTCTCTTTCTTTCATAGGAACATCATAAAAATCACAACACATATTTAATAATTCATAAGTAGATAATGTATTATAAATTTTCGTATTTCCAGATAAATAGGCAATCCTCTTTTTGATCTCAATCTCATTTTCCTTATAATTCAATCCATCAAAATCAACAGTTCCCTCAGTTGGTTCTAAAATCCCCGCAATCATTCGAAGCAGTGTCGTTTTTCCTGCTCCATTGGGTCCTAGAATCCCAACGATTTCTCCCTCCTTGGCTGAAAAACTAATATCATAGTCCGCATAAAATTCTTCTTTTTGTTTTTTTGAATTCATGCGAATAAATTTCTTTTTTAGTTTTTTTACTTTTAGCATCTTCTCCTCCTACATTTTTTCTATTTTTATTATATCACAATATTGAATTAATCAAATAATTTTATTATATTCCTTCTAGATTTTCTAAATATATTTTATAAGTTAAATATCTTTCTAAAAGTCCAATTTTCTTTTCTTTTCAAGATATACTTTTAAGTACAAATTTTGTATCAGTAATCCCCCTAGAATAGAGCTTATATACAAAACGAATTACTTTCTATTATAACTTTCATCTTATTTTCATCAAAATAAAATAACTATTTTCAAAGATCTAATCCTTTAAAATTTGCAAACAACTCATCCCAAAAAGACAAGTCTCATCATCCAATGATCTTAAAGTTAATTTGATTTTTTTATAAACATCCATGCGAAAGATCATTTTATTATTCTTAAATGTTTTAAAATTTAAACATTATTACAAAATATAAAAACTTATATCAATTGTGTATAACACCTTCAAAAAAATTCTTTTACTATATTTAGAGTTCTAATTATTTAATAATCGTTATTTTAATTAGAATTTATAGGAGCTTTATAGGAATTTTTTTAGAACTTATTCATTTTCATCATTTCTTTATTTTTTCTCATCGAATGGAAATTCTAATATTATTTTTAAATAGTCTCCTTCCTTCTTAGCCCAAATTTTTCCGCCTAACTGTTCCATGAATTCTTTGGCAATCGCAAGTCCAAGCCCTGTACTTCCTTTGGTTCTTGAAATATCTTCTGTATAGAACTCCTCAAAAATCCTATCAACTGCTAAGTGATCAGTTTTTAATTTATTTTGAAATATAATTTGAGTTTTCTTTCTTTGATCTACTATAATTTCTAAACTTCCTTTGCCATGTTTTAAGGCATTTCCAATTAAATTATCAAAAATTCGAATGATCAGTTTATGGCTCGAATAAATTTTTATTTTGGTAGTCTCCCTATGAAATAAAATCTGTCGTTTCTCTCTTTGATAATCTTCATAAGAATGGGCAATGGCCTCTTCCAAAAGAGCAATGAGATTCTCTTCTTGTTTTGGAATAGAATCTCTTTTAAATATGATTTGAGAAAAGTCAAAGAAAGAAGAAATTAACTCCTCTAATCTTTTAAGTCTTTCTTCAATAATTTTTAATTCTTTCTCCTTTTCCTCCTTTGATAAATTTGAGTTTAAAACTATATCAATATATCCTAAAGCTGAAGTAAGTGGTGTTCTTAAGTCATGAGAGATATTCATCATCATTTTCCTCAAACTTTTATTTTGCTGTCCAAAGAAAATCTCTTTCTTTTTCATTTCCTGATAAAGCTGATTGACTTCTAATATTAGAACATTCAACTCTTTGGAAGAAATACTTTGATGAATTAGTAAATTACTATCACTACACTTCATTTCATAAATTGATTGGGTAATTTTTTTTAATTCTTGTTTCATAAAAAAAAGATAAGTTCCGAGTCCTAGAATAATCATAATGAGTAAGAATATGACAATTACCATAACTCTTCACTTCCTTTTCTACTTTATTTCTGTCCGTCTAAATACAAAGTAACCTATGATATTAAATAGTATTAGATAAAAAATTCCAAGAAGTGTACAATTTAAAATATATTGGTTAGTAGGACTATTTGCTAAATTTCCTAATGCATTTTGAATTTCGTATTGATAAAACCAGTCTGCCTTAATTCTAAAAAGATTGGTAATCCCCAAAACTATCAATTGAACTATTATGATGAAAGGAATAGAAATCGTGTTAAAACTAGCCGTTTTTTTAAATAGAAAAGCAAAACAGATTAATAAACTAATTATACCATAAATTAAAGGAAGTTGTATGATTGTTGTTTTAAAAATATCAGAAATGGAAGAACTAAAGTTTCTGCCATTGACAAAAAGGTTCGTAAAGTAAAAGAAATAATTATTAAATAAAACTAAGAAAGTACAAATAAGAAAAATAAGAATTGCTTTTGACCAATAGTATTTATTTCTAGAAATTGCAGAAGACAAAGTATTCTTGATAGATTTATTCGAAAAATCAGTACATAAAACAATGACTACAACAACAATAAAAATGTAGTATAAATTCATGTTCGTACCTAATACCGCCTGATCCAGTTCATAACCGCCAGATGATTTCATCAAATCTCGAATATCTTTTAAACTATTAGCTTCAGAAAGTTTTTCCATAAATTCAGCATCATTAATATCGATAGTAGAATTACTCATAGAAGTCATTCCAATATGTCCTGGAGTAAGTCCTATGACACTCACTAAAGACAATCCGATAATAATAAAAAGTGCAATATAAATGGCTTTTCCTTTTAAAATGCGATAAAAGTCTGACTTTATCATATTTAACATATTAATTTTCCTCCTTTATGACAGATTTAAAGTACTCTTCTAATGTAATTCCTGTTTCATATAACCCAAGAATATTAATATCATTTTTAGTTAATGCTTTACTAATTTTACTCGTTTGATTCAAAAATTCATAAAGCCTGATCTCTTTTTTATCAATTACTTTATAATTGGTAGTATTGAATTCTTTTTCTAGAATCGCAGCTGTTTTCTTAATATTATCTGTTTGAATAACAATACATTTACTACATTCTATATCTAATTCTTCTTTAGATAGTTCTTTGATAACATGTCCATTTTCTATAATACAGAATCTACTAGCTACTGCATATAACTCGGATAAAATATGACTAGAGATTAAAATCGTAATATTTTTCTCTTCATTTAGTTTTTTGAATGTCTCCCTTAAATCACTAATTCCAATTGGATCAAGTCCATTAATTGGTTCATCTAAAATAATAAAATCAGGATGATCTAAAATAGCAAAAGCGATTCCTAGACGTTGTTTCATTCCCAAAGAAAAGTTTTTAAATTTCTTATTTTTAGCATCCTCTAATCCAACCAATTTGAGAGATTCCTTGATTTGTTCTAAATTAACAATTCCTTTTTGAATTGCATAGTATTTTAGATTTTCATAAGCAGTTAAACTTGGAAAAAAAGATGGATTTTCAATTAAGCAACCAATTCTACGTTTATTTTCTGTTAAAGTTTGTCCTCCTTCTCCAAATAATTCAAATTCTCCACTCGTTGGATTAGTAAGCGTTGTAATAACTTTCATTAATGTTGTCTTTCCAGCCCCATTTCGACCAATCAGTCCATAAATATCTCCTTTATTGATAGTGATGGAAACATGATCAAGAGCAGTAAAGTCTTTATATTTTTTTGTTAAATGATTAGTTTTTAATATAATATCTTTCATAAACTTTTTTATCTCCTTCATTAATAGTATATAAAAAAAATGTTAAAAAAATCTTAACATAATTCTTAAATATCTCTTAAATTTTTTTATTTTCGAATTCCTATCTTTTTTACTGGAATTTCTTCCTCCTTTTGATGATCATCCTTATTATAGGCATAATCCAAAAGGCATTCAAAACAACTATCAAATTGATGACATCTCTCTTTATGACTGCCCTCTTCTTTTTTTGGAGCACAAATTCCTAATTGTCCCCATTCTTCTGCTTTCTCAAAAGGAATTAACCTACCTCTTTGGTGAATTTCTTTTATCTCTTGTTCAGAAAAAATTCTTTTTTCCCGTTCCTGTTTTTTATGTTCTAAAACAACTTCTTCTAATAAATTTGATAGAGGAAGTATTTTCATACTCTTTTCAAAAAATAATTTTTTCTCTTCCATAATTCCTAACTTTATCGACTTGGAATTAGATTTCTTTTCCCAAAATGAATAAAATTTTCTAATGCGATTTCGTTTTCCTTTTTTATCAACTAAAAAATAGTTGGTATTTGAAGTTTTATAAACCTTTTTTAATAATTGCTCAAAATCTAAAGCAAAATAAGACAATGAACTATTTATCTCTTGTGAATGGATGACAATATAATTATCTCTAATTGTTTCTATAGAAATGAACTGCGGAGCTTGTTTTTCTGTCAATCTTAAAAAATCATCTTTTGTTAACGCAATACTTAATGGTAGAATGTGATTTTGAATCATTTCTATAGCTTCTTCGAAATTAGCTACAGTCTGATATAAATCAATAGTACCTCTTCTAAAATTCCAAATTACTTTTTTTTGTAGTCCCACTACTTCATTCATACTCTTAAACATAGTTCCCCCCCCTTAATTATTCATTTTATAAATTTTTCCTTACAACGTCAACTATTTTTTCAATCGGTACCCAATGCTCCAAACGGTTTCGATATATTCCGTCTTTGAATTTTTTTCTTTTAGTTTATTTCGAATTTTACTAATATGAACATTTAGAGTATTATCATCCGCAGAATCTGCATCTCCCCAAACTCGATCAAATAAAACACTCTTTGTTAAAACTTGATTGGTATTTTCTAAAAACACCTTCAAAATCTCAAATTCACATTTTGTAAGCGGAACTTTTTCACCATTACATTTTACTATAAAATTTTCTGTATTTAATTCAAGATCCTTATATTTTAAAATCGTCTCCATTTCCCTATGTGATTGATTCCTCAAATGAACTTTTATTCTAGCTAATAATTCCTGATTATTAAAAGGTTTCGTAACATAATCATCTGCACCTAGCTTAAACAAATCCAGCTTCATATCAATTTCATGAATCGCACTCATCACAATTACAGGAACAAAATGTTTTCTTTTTAATACTTTGATAATTTCTTGGCCATTTTTTCCAGGCAACATTAAATCCAAAAGAATTAAATCTACATTTTCTCCATGTAGTAAGATTCCTTCTGTTCCTGAATATGCTCTTACTACTTGATATTGATGATTACTTAAAAGTTGAAATAACATATTATTAATATCATTGTCATCTTCAATTATTAAAATAGTGGACATTAATACACCTTCTTTCTCTTTATTCAACCCCAACTTTCTGTTTCTTGTTAAATCTCCCTTTTTTCAAATAAAGTTCGGTCTACCCCACATTTTGGACATACAAAATCTTCTGGCAAATCCTCCTCATAGTGAATATAACCGCAAATTGTACAAGTCCATGCACCTTTTCCTTCTTTTGTAGTCTCCTTAATTAACTCATTCTTATTTTCCTGATAGTAACTATAACTCATGGCCTCTTCATCCTTTAATATATCTGCCTCTATTAGTTTCCCAATAAATAATGTATGTGTATCATTTTCAATCATATCTACAATTTCACAAATCATATATCCCAAGGATTCTTCAACTACTTTTAAATCTTCTACTTCTATCATGTTAATATAATCAAATTTATTGATATTCCTCATAGAATTCATTCCAAATAGCTGAATCACTTCTCTACTTACACCCTTTCCCAATACAAAAAGAGCAAAACAATCATTTTTTCCTTCTTTCAATTTCTAAAAAATAAATAGAAATTAAATTAGTGAAACTTTCCTTTTCTAAAAATAATATAGAAGAGAAGACTGAATACAAGGATTCTTAATGATTTAAGATTCCTTTACTGGTTCATTGGTTACCTTTTGATTCTTTAAATTTTCGAACATTTTAGCCATTGTTTCACTATGATTTGTAAGTTTCTTAATCGTTAATTCTTCCACTTTATTATTAGCCAATCTTAAATTATTTTCACTAGATAATAAAGCCTCCTTTGTTTTTTGTAAATGAGTAATTGTCTTATCAATTTCATCAATTGCTTTTTGAAATTTCTCACTTGCCAAACGATAATTTCTACCAAATGCTTGCTTAAAAGAGTTCATATTTTCTTCAAAATGGGAAATATCAATATTTTGGTTCTGAGAAATCTGTAATTCCTTTTTATATTTCAAAGAATTGACAGAAATCCCACGAATTAAAGTAATTAAAGGAATAAAAAACTGTGGACGAATAATATACATCTTTTCATATTTATGGGATACATCTACAATCCCATAATTATAATATTCATTATCGATTTCTAATAAAGTTACCAATACTGCATACTCACAGTTCTTCATTCTTCGATCCTTATCAAGTTCTTTTAAGAAATCTTCATTTTTATGCTTTGTTGCCGTTTCATCTGCTTCATTTTTCATCTCAAACATGATAGATGTAATTTCCATTCCATCTTCATCAAAATCGCGATAGATGAAATCACCTTTAGAACCAGGTCGAATGTCATTATCCTTTTCAAAGTAACAATTCTTAAATAATGGTCTCAATTTATTAAATTCATTACTACAGTGCTGTTCTAAAGATTCGCCAATCATCTTGGTGGATTGTCTTGCTTTAAAGTCCTTGTAATAAGCAATTTGTTCTTCTTTACTTTTTAATTTTTCTTCATAGTTCTCCTTTAATGTTTTCTCTTCTAATAAAAATTGATTTTCTCTTAATTTTAATTCATGATTCAAAGAATTTATTTCCTTTTCCATCACTGTATCTTTAATCACTAATTCTGTTTCTTTTTCTTTCACTTGAATTCTCGTTTGTAATTCCTTAATTTCTAAAGCTTTTAGATTTATCTGTTCATGATACTGTTTTTCTAACTGATGCTTGGTTCGTTCTTCTACCGTTTCTAATTTACCTTTTAGTCCTTGAATCTCTAGTTCTTTTTTACTAATCTCACTATGATATTGCATTTCTAATTGATACTTTGTCTGTTCCTCTTTCGCTTCTAAGGATTCTTTTAAATCATGAATTTCTAAATCTTTTTTGCCTAACTCTTCAATCATTTTTTTCTCAAAAGATGCTTTTAACAACTTTATTGCATTTGTTTCATTCTTTTGATATTGCTCTTCTCTCAGTTTAATTTCCTTTTCAAATTCCTGATTACGAATTTGCTTTACAACCTGTTGATAATCTGTTTCACTAATTTGAAAAACAGTATTACATTTTGGACACTGAATCTCATTCATAATGTTTCCCTCCTTCTATCACTACTTTTTAATTTTCATTACTTATTATTGTACCATAGAAAAAGGATCTTTGTTTTCATAAAATTTTCCTTATATTTTTCTAAGAAATCATTGTCAATAAATTAACAACATCCAAATGTTTTATGAATGAAGTTTCTAGGACTATCACTTGGATACATCTAGGATTTATATGCTTTATACATCAAACCGTCCCCTAATCACAACATATCATAGAAATTCCTATATGCCAACGAAATACTAAAGAATTTGAAAATATTCAAATTCTTTGGTAATTATTCGTTTTAATACGCACTTTCCTTATATATAAAAAAAGAATAGAATTTTCTATTCTGTAATTTACTAATTCCTACTACAACTTCCTCCGTTTTCTATAAAATGATGATTGATAGCTCCAAATAAATCTTCTGGATTTTCATATTTAGAAAAATTGATATGCTCCTCAAAATAAGAATTTCCAGCCATATGAATAATATGATTTCCTTTGTGCTCAATTTGATAAGAATATTCTTTTCCATCTATAGTACATCGAATATTAGAAACTTTTGCATGAGAAGTATTTTTTTGAACCAGCACTCCAATACTAAAGAAAAATAAAACAATTAATTCAATGAAAAATAGACCAAAAATAATTGCTCCTCCAATTTTAATGATTTTAATAATCATACCTGCAAGTTTTTCTGTATTACTTACCCTCTCCACAAGCAAATCTTTTACATCATTTCCTACAAGTTCATCCAAACTAACATGAAAAATCCTAGATAACTCCTTTGCCTGTTTAATATCTGGTGCCGTTTCTTCTAACTCCCACTTTGAAATCGTTTGTCTAGTTACATTTAATTTCTCAGCTAATTCTTCTTGAGTAATATGTGCACCCTTTCTTAATGATAGAATCTTTTCTCCAATTCCCATTTTTCTCTCTCCTTTCTGTAATTCATTTTATCTTATTTTCAAAATCCATTCTATCAATTTTAAATGGAAATAGCGCACTTTTTCTTAACAAAGAAGTTCTCAATAGAAAAAGCAAACAACGAAACTACTCATCATTTACTTTTTAATCTTTTTTCTTATAAAAATAAGAATACAACAAAGAATAAGAAAAACTCCAAAAGAAATGAAAATAAAAAACTCTTGATTTTTTTGCTTTTCTTCTGATTGTTGTTGCTTTACCTCATCGACAACAGTATATTCCTTTTCGACAACAATATTTCCATCAGAATCAATTCCTGTTATAGTAGTAGTTCCTTGATTAGAAAAAAACACTTGTCCTCTCTCATCAACCTCTGCGATATCCTCATCCATTGATTTCCAAGTAATTACAGCATCTGTAGAAGGAGAAAGATATTGTGTCAAATCCTCTTTAGTATTACTTAATCTCTTATCAACAATTCGAATGATTCCATCATTCTCCCTAAACTCATAATCTACTAAATCATTTCCACCAAAATCCGTAACATCTACCCTTAAAGTAGATGTCGTTGCCTTTTCCTTAACCATAAAAGTAATCTCTGCAATTACATCATTATCATCCATACTCTTATCTTCTTGAAAAGAAATCGCATAAAGTGTAATCACATTATCATCTTTTTGAATATTCTTCATATCAGCATTTTCTAAACCTTTCAATTTAGAATCAATATATTCCAAACCATTTTCATCATAACTAACTTTAATTCCAAGATAACTGCATCCTGGATTATTTTTAATCGTAATAGGCACTACTATCTTTTCTCCTACATAGACATCAAAACTACCTACAGAAATCGTAGGTAGCTCATTAGCATATCCATTAGGAATCCATAAAATTTGTAATAAGAAGAAAATTCCTAATATTTTTTTCATTTTATTTTCCTTTTTTTAACTTTTTTTTGGTGAATATAAGTCCTGCTACCATTCCAATCGAAATTGCAGAAATAATCAAGTATTTTGTAGAAGATTCTATAGAGGTCTTAGGACTTACAACATCTTTAATTTTTCCATTTACAACAGTAATCTCACTTACAGATTCAAATTTATCACCATTCTCAGTAGTAGCAATTACTGTGATTTTAGTTGTCCCCTCTCCAATTGCTGTTACCACACCATTTTCGTCTACAATTGCTACATTTTCATCACTTGATTTATAGGTTAATTCAAATCCATCTGTTGTATCTTCTGGAGAAACATCAATCATAATCTGAGCTGTTTCCCCAATCGTTAATTCTTTTGTAATTGGAATAATATGAATTCCCTCTAATTGAACTTCACGAACATGAACTTCAACTTGCTCAGTAATCGCAGCAGCTCTTGTAACACCAGGTCCTAAAACTGTTACTGTTAATGTTGCAGTACCTTCTTTAATTCCAGTAATGACACCATCACTAGATACGGTAAAGACATCTTCATCACTACTTGTATATTCGATATTTTCAAGCTCTGTTGAATCTTCTGGGATTGGAATTACATTCACTTGATAATTTCTTCCCTTTAAAATATCATCACTTTCCAATTCTACTTTAATTCCTGTAAGTTCAATTACTTCAATTGTAACATTAGAAGTAACAGTAGCACCTGTTGAAGTTAACCTACCTGTAATCGTTGCAGTACCTTCTTTAATTCCAGTTACCTTCCCAGTACTATCAACAGTAGCTATGGTAGAATCAGAAGAAGTCCATTCGATTGTTCTATCATCGGTTGCATCCTCAGGTCCAATTACTGTTTTTAAAACTTTAGCATTCTTTGCACCTCTCAAAATTGTTGGATTTTGATCTTCAAGCGCAAGTTCAAATGTTGTAATTGGAACACGAACCGTAATTGTAATACTTGCTATTTTACTTCCTGATTTTGCAGTAATTACTGCAGTTCCACCAGCTTTTGCAGCAATATTTCCATTAGAATCTACACTTACAATTTCTGGTTGATTAGATGACCAAGTTACAGTCTTATCTGTTGCATCGTTTGGAAGAACAGTCGCTGTTAAAGTACCTGTATCCCCTTTTAACATTGCTTTTGTTGTTCCTTGATTAATAGAAATACTAGTTACTGCTGTTGTAACATATACAGTAACAGTCGCAGTTTGTCCTTCTGCAGTTGCTGTAATAATAGCAGTTCCATCTGCGATTGCAGTAATCTCACCAGTTGTAGCATTGACAGTAGCAACTTTATCATTTGAAGTTGTCCAATTAACTGCTTTGATTGTTGAATCACTAGGTTGAATAGTTGCAACTAATTCATGATAAGTATCCCCTTTATTTAAATTTAATACGCTTTTATTTAAAGTGATATTACTAATTGGTACATGAACAGTAATATTTGCAGTTACTGTTTTTCCATTTTTTAGTGTTCCAGTAATTACAGCAGTACCATTTGCATTCCCAGTAACAACGCCAGATGAATCAACAGATGCAATATTAGGTTGATTACTACTCCAAGTTACAGTTTTATCCTCTTCTGCATTCGCTGGAGTAACTTCTACTGATAAAGTAGTTGAATCGCCTTTATTAATTGTAATCGCACTATTTGGTTTAATTGTTACACCAGTAATTGGAATTAACACTTTTACTTGTACATTTTTCGTTTTTTCACCTGTCAATGTTTGATAAGTAGCAGTAATCGTTGTAGTTCCTGGTGCAACTGCTGTAATTTTTCCATTCCCATCAACACTTGCAATCCCACTATCTAAAGAAGCCCATGTAATATCTTTATGAGTAGCATCAAACGGATCAAATGATGGCTGAATCGTTTGTTCTTGTCCTGGTAATAATTCGACACTTGTTGGAGTTAAAATAACATCATTTAATCCAACTTCTACTGTAATAACTACTGATTTTGTCCATGTTTTATTTAACATAGAAGCTGTAATTGTAGTAGTACCACCTTTTACTGCTGTTACTTTTCCATTATTCACAGTAGCAACAGTTGGATCTGATGACTCCCAAGTAATTGTTCTATCTTGTGTTGTATTACTAGGTTCATAAGTAAAAGACAATTGTCTTTCTTCACCCTTATTTAAAGTAATTGGAGTTTGATCCATATTGACAGAAGTAATTGGAATTACAATATCTACTACACACTCTGCATAGTAAGCTGGGTTAGAAGAAGTAGCACGAATCGTTGCTTTTGTATCACCAACATTTCCAACTGCTGTTACAGTTCCATCACTACTAACAGTAGCAATATCATCATTGGTAGAACTCCAAATAATTGTTTTTGATTCTGATGTATCACTAGGATTAATCGTTGCCTTTAATTGATAAGTCTGTCCTTTTCCTAATTCTAAAGAAGTTTTATCTAAAGAAATTCCAGTAATTGGATTAGTAACACTCACTGGAATTGTTTTGGTAATTCCATAAGCAGTTACACTAATTGTTGCTGTTCCGTTCCCAATTGCCTCTACATTTCCATCATCATCAACAGTTACAACTCCACTAGGATTTACTGTAATACTAGCATTTCTTAATGTCGTTACCTTACTAGGCACAGAAGCGATTGTAATCTTAGAAGTATTTCCTTTAATCAAATCTAATGCAGTTGGTGATACTGTAATATCTGTAGCATCAACTTTTACTTTGACCTTCAAAGAACCTGTTTCTAATTCTAAATCTATATCGTTCATATCGACATCCGTTTTAAAGAACTCATCATCTCCAGTATCACGATCCATTACAAGATTAAAATCATATTCTCCTACAGCTGTACTCTTTGCTTTAAAAGTTACAGTCGCTATAATCCCATTACAATCTTCGTAATTGGTTTGACTAGTATTTATAGAAGCAAAAAGCACCTCATTTCCTGCATTATTTACTTCCCTAATACTATATGTATTTTTTCCCTCTAAGAACGTAGCACTCTGAAATTCAAATGCTGTATCATCGAAAATCATTCGATATCCTAAAGCATTAAAATATTCAGAATCTTGAAGCTTTACATTTAAAGTAAACGTATCTCCTGGTTCAATATCTCCCGCTAATGGTTCTATTGACATTTTAGCTACATTAGAAGCCCCAACAATCATATTAGTAACTGTTAAAAGTGCAACTAAGACAAAAGATAACAATATTGCCTTATATTTCTTCTTTAGTTTCATACTTTTTCCTCCCATAGATATATTTTCTATTTATTAACATTATTATAGCATTACTTTGACATAAATAAAATAGTTTATTTTTTATTCTAGACACTTCTTGACGCATGAACAATAATTCTTTGACTACTATCTTTATAACAAGTAGATAAGGTCAGTGTCTTTTTAAAATTACTTGCTTCATATAAGAACTTTCTCTCTGTTTTCTCAAAAAAATTCGTCTTTATATTTAGTGGTGCCTCATCAGATGGATCAGCAAGATAAACAGAATAAACCTGATAAATGTAAGTTTCTGTTTCTGTATAGATATAAATAAAAAGTTCCTCACCAAGTAATCCATCATAGACTTCTTTTAAGTCTGTAAACATCAAATGATCTTGATGATTGTTATGACCAAATAAAATAGTATTTTCATCTGAAAAATCATTTTGATTATATGCATTCATATAAATAGATCCTAATATATTATACTTTTGATAAATATCATGATTGAGATAATACCAATTATCTTCTCTTTGAACAATCGGATAATTAATCTTTGTTTTAGGAATATATATCCAACCAACCACATCTTTATTAATTTCTTTTAATTTCTGAAAATCAATTACAAATTCAGACGTTTCCTTTCCTTCCTTAGAAGAATCAGTTTCCTTAATGACCTCCTCAATAAGTTTTTCATTTACTTTTTTACTTGCCTCTTTAAAATAGAAAAGCTGAAGATAACGATAAATAGAAAAACAAAAAACTCCCACTATGATTAAAATCATAATATTGATGAAGTAAAGTTTATATCTTTTCTTAATTTTCATAATTTATTTCTTTAAATAAATTTCTAGGATTGGTGTTGCATCTTTCAAATTCAATTTTCCATCCCCATTCATATCTCCTAATAAATAACTCTCTTCCGTTGGAGTTTTCTTCTTAGTATAAAAATAGATAACTTCCATTACATCCTTTAAATTTACCTTCCCATCTTTATTAATATCACCTTTTAAATACTCTACTACAGTTACTTGACTTGTTACACTCTGTCCATTAAATGTTGCTGTAATCGTAGCATCCCCAAGCCCTATTGGTGTTAAGTTTCCATTTTCATTAACAGAAACTATCATTGGATTAGAAGATTGCCACTGAATTTTACTAGGATTGATATAAACACTTGGTGTCGTATATAAACTTAAAGTTTGCATGCCCTGTAAAGAAAGACTTAATACTGGTTTATTCATTTTTAGAATGTAATCTGTATTTCTAATAATTTCATATTCCTGAATTAAAGTTCCTTCATAATTATTTTTTCCTTTAATAGTAACCGTAATAGTACCTGGTCCATAAAATCCAGAAAAACTAATCGTATAATCTGTTTTTTCTACTAATACTTCCCCTTCATATTTTACAACAATAGTATCTGGTTTGATATAAGAGCCTGTAAATGGATAATTATAAAGCCCTTCTACAGTTGCATTCTCAATATTTCTTTTCCCAGTAGTATCATCTACTGCACTTACTTCTATCCATGGATTTATCAAAAAAACACTAAATAAAAGAAAGATTTTTATAATTATTTTTTGATTCTTCTTCAACCTCTTTTTCATTTTATTATTTGAAACACCTTTTACTGTTTCTTCTCCTTTCCTACTTATCACCTATCGTGTCCTATTTTCATTATAGCACTTATACCTTAGAAAGTCTAGATTTTGATTTCTAATTAAATTTAACAAAAAAGAAAATTTTATCGTTATTTTTCTAGATAAATACCAAGAATTGGATTACATCTTTCAAAATGATTCTTTAACTCTAAGACCTGTATAATTTATAAATTGATAGTTACTACTAATATTTTATTTTTCAAAGAAAAAACTAAAGTTTTAGAGATTGATAATAATCACCCAAAACCTAGTAAAAAACATACAAACTCTAAAAGGTATAAATTTTCTCATAAAAAACAAAAAAAGCAGTGAACATTTTACTTTACACCACTTTAATACTGAATCATTTTCCTATTTTTTCATATAAATAGCAAGAATCAAATTCGCATCCTTTAAATTCAATTTTCCATCCTCATTCATATCTCCAATAATATAAGAACTCTCTGTTGGAACTTTCTTCTTGATATAAAAATAAATAACTTCCATTACATCTTTTATAGTTATCTTACCATCTTGATTAACATCCCCCTTTAAATAATCGGAAATTGTTACTTCACACTCTACCTGATAACCATTACTAGTCTGATAAATAATCGTTGTAACTCCAGGAGAATTTCCAGTAACATTACCAAATTGATCAACAGAAGCAATGAAAGGATTTAAAGAAGTCCAAACTCCTGTTACCTCTCCTTCTAAATGATAACTAGCGGTTAGTTTTTTACTCTTTCCGGTAAGTATAAAAAGATCCGTTTGATCAATTGTTAGAGGAATAGGACGATTCGTAATAGAAACAATTTTCTGACATCCAGCAATATTCACTGGATTTGCTTTAGAATCTGGTTGATCATTATCAGGATAGTCAATGATTGCATCTCCCAGTTTTAATGCACGAAACGTGAATTTTAAAACATCCTGATATCCAGTAATATAATCCAACCCAAAACCACCGACATTATTCCCTACTACTTTAACATTAAAAGGACCTAACGATTGATACTCAACAAGTTCTAATTTATCTGTATCATAATAAAAATGTCCTCCAAAAGCAGCAAGCCCTTCATCATTTGTAGTACCAGAAACATCATTAATATATAAAACAACATCAAAAGTTTCATCTAAATAAGGTTTTCCTTCGATTCTTACTCCAGTAGTTGCCTTGCCCTCAGCACCGACCAATAGAGGATAAAAAAAGAAGAAAAAAAATAGGATTATAAAATACAATTTCTTCCTACAGTTTTTCTTCATAATGAATACCTCCAATGTTAATATTTTCTATTTCTTAATTCTGCTTCTTTTCTTTTTAATTCTTTTTTCTTTTGATTTAATGCATCTTGTTCTAATAACATCTTTAATTTTGCTGGATCTTTTGTTCTCGTTGCCTCATTAATAGCATCAATAATTTCTCTTTTTGTTACTGTTTCATCATATGGATCATAAGGAACATTCTCTTCTAATTCCTCATAACTTGCCTCAATTGCTTCTATTGCTTTAGGTTCTGGTAAAGAATTTGTTCCTGTAATTGTACTATTTTGATTGAAATTTCCATGGACAACATCATCATCAGAACTGTTCTTAGAACCAAAATTAAATTCTGGTTTTACTTCAATAATCGGAGTTACTGGAGGTTGAGGAGCAATTGATGCTACTGAAGTTTCATCATCTTTCTTTCTTTTCTTAAATAATAAGAAGAGAAGTAACAATAATAATAAACTAATAATACCTGTAATAATTCCAAACTGAAGTGGAGAAAGACCTAAAATGGTATTCTTCTTTGTTTCCTTTTCTACATTGATTGTATAATACTTCGTAAATCCATTTTTATCTGTAACCTTTACTAAAACTGTATTTTTTCCCTCTTTAAGATTACTATTACCAATAATTTCCACTTTAGAATCAGGATCTTTAGCAATCGCACGAATATCTAACTGATCTATTTTTCCATCAACTTTTACATTATATTCTAAAACATTTGGATCAAAATTTGGACTTAAAACTCCATTCGTTACTGTTAATTCTTTTAAATCTGTTTTACCAGTTTGAGTACTACGCGTAACATTTAAAGTATAAATACGAACCGTTCCATCTTCCGCTGTTACTTCAATTTCAACAGTATTAACTTCTCCAACTTTAAAATTACTATTTCCATTGACTTTTACTTTCGCATTAGAATGATTAGTAAGATACGTCAAATCTAACTTATCAACTTCATAAGGAACTGTAACCGTATAATTTGATTTATTCTTATCAAAAGCTGGCGTAATTTCATGAGAAGAATTAATAATTAAAGACTTCAAATAATTATCTGTAGATTTTGCTGCAGCTGTTTCTTTTGGAGTAGAAGATGCTCTAGTAACATTGATAATATATGTATTTTGACTACCATCTTCTGCCGTTACTTTTATAGTAACTACATTGACTCCCACTTTCCATCCTTTATTTCCAGTAACTACTACACTTGCTTTATCACTTGCTGGAATTGCACTAACATCCAATCCTGTAACATTATTCTTAACACTCATAGAATAAGTATTAACATTACTTTTAAACGTAGGACTTAATGTATACCCACTGACACTTAAACTCTTTAAGTTTGCATTCCCATCTTTTGGAACTTCTTGCCTATTTTCTTTTTCAATAAGAATTGTATATGTTTTTTTACTTCCATCTTCTGCCGTTACTGTAACCGTTGCTGTTGTACTATCTCCTGTCAAATTAATTGTTCCAAGTCCTGCAATTGTTGCTTTTCCATGATTTGCTGTTCCCTGTAATATTACATTTGTTGCATCACTTGGTACTTTTACCGTGTAATTCGTTGTATCTGCTGAGAAACTTGGACTTAATGTATATCCACTGGCAACTAAAGTTTTTAATGTTGCATCACTGCTCTTTGAAGGCGGTGTTGAGGGTGTTGGCGTTGGAGTCGGTGTAGGTGTCGGCTTTTGCGTTGGCGTTGGCGTTGGAGTCGGTGTACTCTTTGGACCAATCGTAATTTTCTTAGGAGTTACAGTAGAAGTCAATTGATTTTTCTTATCTGTTAATTTTGTTCCTGTTACTGTAACTTCTGTTTCTCCTTCCTTTAATGCCTTAAATACAAATGTCATAATTGTAGTCTGAGTGTTAAAACCAATCAAATCGGTATCTAAAGCTGCAATTTTATAATTTGCTGATGTATTAATTCTTGCCTTATATGGATCAGTCATTCCTGTTCCAGACACATATTCCAAATATTGACTATCAAAACTTAAATTTGCCTCAATACTAGTAATTCCACTGATAACATCTTTAATATCTGTTACATACAATGTAATTGTAATATTACTACCAAGACTAACTGTTGAATTTCCTCCAAAACCAAATCTTCCACTACCAGTTTCTGCCTTTACTTGAGTAGAAAAACCAAATATGGAGCATATTAATGCCAAAATGATTAATAAGTTTAAACTTTTTTTTATTTTCATACTTCCTCCTACTTCTAATGAATGAGTTCTTCTTGCAATACATGATTTAGAATTTTAACTGCATCAAATAAATCTACGATACTATCATCATTGATATAACCAGCCTCTAAATAAGCACCAGTTAACATCTCACCCTCTTCTTCTAAAACATGATTTAAAATCTTTACTGCATCAAATAAATCAATAAATCCATCTCCTGAGGTATCCCCTTTAACAACAACGTATTTCCTATCTTTTTCTTCTCCATTAATCATCAATTTAATAATCATACCTGTTGCTAAAGTATCTGTATCCCCTACCTGACTAGATTCATCAGCCGTCCAGATTTCTAAATATTCATTTGGATTATCTAATTGATCTTTCATTTCACTTCCGATTGTATCTAGTTTAACAGTTTCAATAAAATCATCTAAAATAGTATGTCCATAAATATCAGAAGTAATCACCTCAGAAATTGTAAGTTCTCTCTTCACTACTACTTTATACGTTTTTGTTGTTCCATCTTGTGCCGTTACTAAGATCGTTAATGGATTTTCTCCTACAGTTAAACTAGACATAGTAACTGTTTTCGTTCCTTGGAAAGTATCTCCATTTACTGCAACTGTAGAATTCACATCATCTGCTTCAATTGTAAAATCAATACTTGTAGTTTCTCCACTAACTGCTACTTCATAATCTTTTGTTGTTTTTTCAAAGGTTGGATTTAAAGTTCCTGTTGATGGTGTAATCATCTTTAGATAAGCATTACTTGATTGAACTAAAGTATAGTCAATTGTATAAGATTCTTTCGTTTGTCCATCTGGTGCTGTTACTGTTACAGTAATCTGTTTTTGTCCTAAAGTATTAGGAATATTAATAATATTACTTGATTGTTCTACTCCATCTAAGAAATATTGAATGGTAGAATTAATATTTTTTGCTACGGCATTTACCACTAATTGTGTTGTACCATAAGTAACATTTCCAATATCATATCCTAAAGTCGTTGGTACGAAGGTTTTATCCAAATTGTGATCTGTTACACTTAAACTAGCAAGTGTTGCATCGTTACTTAAAGCTTCTGTAATAGTAAATGTATAAGTTTTTTCTGTTCCATCTTCTGCCCTTGTTGTAAGTGTTACAGTACCATCTGCTAATGTATAAGATCCATTTCCAAATACTTGTGTAGTACCTACATTCACAATACCTTCAATCTCGAAGTTTGTGCTTCCTGTTGGAAGTGTAATTGTATAAGACGTTTCTCCTGCACTGAATGTTGGTGAAAGAGACCCACCTGTTACCTTTACTTCCCTCAAAGTAGCATCACTTGATTTTGGACGATTTACTTTAATTGTATAAGTTTTTTCTGTTCCATCTTCTGCGGTTACATGAATTTCATAGTAGTTATCGATTGTTGTAGATAAACTAAGTGCAGCATCTTTTACTACAGTTGCATTTGAATCTACAGGAATTGCTGTGATTTCGTTTGGTGATAGCGTATCTTTTTCCGCTGCTACTGTAATTTCATAGTCAAATGTATCTCTGTCAAACGCTGGATCTAAAGTTTGTCCATTAATTACCAATGAACTTAATCTTGCTTCATTGTTTTTCTCTCTTGTTACCTTAATTGTATACGTTTTTGGTGTTCCATCTTGTGCAGTTACTACTACTTCGAATGTATTTAGTCCCGTTACTAATGCCTTTCTACCAGTACCAGTAACACGCGCATCACTATCAGACTTTGTTACTCCGATTAAGATACTTGTTGTTGAATAAGGTACATTCGTTAGTGTATATTCTAAGACATCTTTATTAAATCCTGGAACTGTTGTTCCATCTACCGTTAAATCTAATAAATCATTATCTGTTTTCTGTGCTCTTGTTACTTCAATTTTATAATCATTGAACGCTCCAGACTCACTTTTTACACGAACTGTAATTGTATTAGTACCTACATTTAATGAATGATCTCCTGTACCACTTACAATTTCTGCACGTGGATCTGTTAAAGTTGCTGCTACATTAATTGTATCAACATTACCAGCTACATTGACTGTATAAGAATTTGTTCCTGGAGCAAATACTGGATCTAATGTTCCTTCGCTAACAGTAAGAGTAGCTAAAGTATTTACGGTTGATTTTTCTCTTTCTACGACTAATGTATAATCCTTTGTTGTTGTTCCATCTTCTGCAGTTACTGTCAAAGTTATATTTTTAGTACTTTCTGTAGTTCCCATAGTATGTGTAGTTCCATCTACTGGTGAAATAGTTGAAGTGGATGGAATTTCAGTAGTTAAAGTAAAATCTGTTGTATCTGCTGGTACTGTAATTTTACAAGTATCACCACTCATTACACAACTTCTGCTACTATCTGTTCCAATGTTTAAAGTTACTTTAGAAAGTGTTGTTGAAGTAGATGGTTCTCTTGTAACTAATACAGTATAAGTTTCAGTTACCCCAGACTCACTCGTAACAGTAAACTGATAGGTATTAACATTTTCCGTTGATAGGTTAATTGCATTTCCTTTTGTAACAGTTGCTCCATCCCCTACAGTAACAACTACATCACTTGGATCTAAAGTAGTTTGTCCATTTGGAAGAGTTACCTCATATTTTCCTTCACTATTTAATGTAGGAGTTTTTCCTGCTACTGTTAATCCATGAACTGTATTATCACTGTTTTTATCACGTTCAATATTAATTTTATATTCATTAAAGTCAACCCCATTTTGAGCAGTAACTTTAATAACAATTTGATTTTGTCCAGTTGTTAAGTTTACGGATCCATCTCCGGTTACCGTCGAATTTGGATCTGTTTTGATAGTTCCAATCGTAACAGATTTTTTATCGTAAGCAACACTTCCTGGAATTGTATAAGTCAATGTATTTTTATTAAATCCAGAAACTGTTGTACCATCGATTGTTAAATCATCTAAAGTTGCAACATTTGATTTTTCACGAGTTAAATTAATTGTATATGTTTCTTCTAAACCACTTTCTGCTTTTACAGTGATGACAATCGGATTATTTCCAAATTGTAAATTGCTATTTCCTGTAATTGACTTAATTGTTGCACGTGGTGCATCTTCTGCTACTGCATTTACTGTAACACTTGTAACATTCGAAGCAACAGTTGCTGTATAAGTACGTGTTGTTTTTACAAAAGTTTGATCTAAAGAAGTTTCATCGATTGATAAGCTTGAAAGATAAGTATTTGTAGATTTACTACGAGATAATGTAATTGGATAAGCTTGAACACTTCCATCTTCTGCAGTTACAATGACAGATACTTTAGTTACGGTATTTGAAAAAACTTCGGTTGCTGAATTCAATGTAGGAGTACCTGTTGCACTTGCATTGGTAGAAACATCTACAATAGCAACTTTTGCTTTCCCTGTATCCTCTACTGTTGCTGCCACAGTAATTTGTGGTGCTGTAACATCATAGGTATAAGTATAACCACTCGTATTTGTACTTGAGAAAGTAGGTGATAAATTCCCTTGTGGATTACTTGTTACATTTAAACTAGCAAGTTTGATATTATTTGATAATTTTTTTACTTTAATTGTATAAGTATTCCTTGTTCCATTTTCTGCTTCTACAACGACGTCAAAACTATTATCTCCTACTGATAAATTTACAGTACCTATACCACTAACAATTTTAGCTTTCCCTGTATCCTCTACAACAGCTGCAATCGTCATCGAAGTTTTTGATGCTGAAACATCAGGAAGCGTATAAGTATTTGTTGTTTTTACAAATCCTGGTACACTAGTACCATCAGTAGTTAAACTACTCAAATAATTATTACTAGATGCTTCTTCACGAGTAATTTCAATTGTATAGTCCTGATCAGTACAACTATTTCCAGGTACACTTCTGTACTCTGTTTTACAGTTTTCTGCTTCTACTTTTACTATTTTGGTATTTTTTGTTGCACCAGTATTCGTTAAATTCCAAAGACCCGTACCACTTTTTACAGTTGCGTTTGTATTAGTAGCTGTAGCAGAAACGGTTGTACTTGCTGTAGCATAAGGAACAGTTGCTGTATAAGTATATTTTCCAGCTTGTAAAGCTCCAATAGATACTTGGTTCGTTAATGTTAAGCTTGATAGCGTTGCATCATTTGATAAACGATAAACATGAACTGTATAAGTTTTTGTTGCTCCTGAAGCAGCAGTTACAACAATATCAAAAGAATTATCACCAACACTCACTGATTTTGTTCCAATACCTGCAGGTAAAACCGTAGCACCCGCATCATTTGCTGTAGCTGCTAAATCAACAGAAGTAATATCATTAGGTACAACTGCTTGATACGAAGTAACGGTTTCATCACCTGGTGTAAAAGCTGGATCTAAAGAATAAGTTGTTGTTCCATTCATTACAGTCAATGTTTTTAAACTAGCATCTGTAGACTCTTCTGCTTCTGGAGTAGTTAAATTCATATTTGATAATTTGTAAGGTCTCACCTGATTTCCATCTTCATCTGAAAGGTCAGTATCACCTGGTTCATCACCTAAAGTTAAGGTAATATCTTCATTAGTACCTACATCATCATTTAATTTTAAAAATACATAACCTAATTCAGTATCTTGAGTAAGTGGTGTCATGCTATTAGCAGTATCCTCTACATAATAACTGATATCACCAGGTCCTCGAACATTAAAAGAAGTTTGCCAAGTTACCTTTCTTCCTGGCTTTGGAAATTGACTTTCATCATAAAAATCTGATCCTTCTTGAACCGTTGGTGTCCATTTTGTAGAGTCATAACGAAGTGCTGCGTTTAAAGCAACCACATTATGAGAATCCCCTGGACTATAATTTAAGATTACCATAACAGTGGTTCCAGGTTCTACCTTATCCCCAGCTACGACAGTTTCGCTTAGATTTCCATTTAAGTAATCATCCATACAAGCATAGTATTTATCATTACCTGTTTCACTAGCATAGTTATCCATTGGACAAACAACACCACTTAAACTAAATTTGTGTTCTGCTGCCGCAAACGTTTGATTTGGAAAACCTATTATAATCATTAAAATGATAGTTTCTAAAATACATTTAATATTTTTCTTCATACTAACAACTCCATATCCTTTTCCTATTCTATTTAGAGTATACCAAAGGCTTTGACAATTTACTACTGTTTTTTGACAATATAGATGTAAATAACTGTCAAAGAATGTCAAATTATAAAACATTCAAATTCTTTTCCTCTTTTTTAACAAAAAAATAAAGAATCAAACAAAAAAGTAATCTCTCAAACGAAATTACTTTTTAATTCATTATTTTTCTTCTTCTAAACCACATTCAAGCTGAACTTCAATTTTATAAGAATTCTGATCAAATGGATCTTCTGGATAAATAATTACTTGAGTTCGATTTTTATCACAAACTTCTTTTGTTTTCTTATTTACAAATTCTTTTAAAACTTCTTCACTATTCTGACCATTATAACGAGATAAATTATCCAAATCAACCTTAATTCCAATAGTTTGATATCCTCTTAAGAAAGAAGCCTTCTCATCTCCTAAAATATCGATTTGTTTATAATAAAAATTCTCATAGAACTCTGACCCCATTGTTTCTAATCTCTTAGTCAATGCTTCTTTTTGCGATTCTTGATTAGAAGTAAAAGGATTCCATATAATAATTCCTATAATCGCAAGTATTAATACAAAAAGAATTCCACCAATAATAATTACTTTTTTATTAAATATCATATTTTTTATTTTCATACTACACTACCTACCTTATAATCGTATTATAACATATAGTAAGAACAGAACACAAGATTTTTATAAAAAGAAATAGAGGATTCTAGTTCCTCTATTTTAATAAATCTTGAATTCCTGAAAATATATCACTCAACAATTTCTGAACTTTTTCTAAGAAAAAAGATTCCTTTTTCTTTTTTGTTTCTGATACTTTCACTTCTTTTAATGGTTTTGAACGAATCAAATTTTCTTCTAAATTTTTTTCTACTTGATCATTTTCTACAATTTCCTTTGAATCATCTTCTTTTTCTTCCTGATGTTTTATTTCTTTTTCTACAGAATCTTCTTTTATAATAGTATCCTCAAATACTTGTTCTTCTATTTTTGGAGTTACTTCCTTTTCACATGATTCTAATATTTCTTGACTTTCTTTTGGAATTTCTTTTTCTTCTTGAATTTGTATTTTCTTTTCAATGACTGTAGTATCAATATATTCCTTACAATCTGTCGTTTTTGCTTCATTTAATGTAATTACAGTAGTCCCAATTTTCTTTGCTTGAAAAGTAAACTGATAAACTGTAAGTGTATCTGTAATTCCATTTTGTAAAGTAAAATCTAAAGCTGCTAATTTTCTTGTTTTTTGATTCATTTGAAAACGATAAGGCTCTTTTATCCCTTCAAAAGAAAGTAGTTCAAGCATCTCAGAATTAAAAGATAATCTTCCTTCCAAACTAACAACACCACGATAAGTATCCTGAATCTCTGATAACTGCATATCTACAGTAAAAATATCGCCTACTTTTATCTCATCTTCTGATAAAAACTCAATTTTAGCAGTCCCCATTGCCTCTACTGGAACACTCATCATAAAAAATACAATAAAAAGAAATATAAATTTGTTTTTCATATCAATTTCCCCCTAAGTTGTGCCATATTATATCACAACTTAAAAGAAAGTGCAAACATTTTTGGTAAAAAATGGATAATTAAGAAAAATAAGCATTATACTTCTTTTCATATTCTAAAGTTGTTTTTGGACCATGTCCTGGATAAATTAAATAATTTACTGTTTCCTTTAACAACGATTGAATACTTTTCTGCATTTGTTCAAAACTGCCACCTTCCAAATCACAGCGCCCAATTGACCCCTGAAAAATAAAATCTCCAACAAACATCATTTCTTCTTTTCCAAATACGAAACGAATAGAATCCTTAGAGTGTCCTGGATTGAATACTACTTTAAAACAAAAGGGACCAATTTGGTATTTCTTTTCATCAGAAGAATTAAAATCATAAACAGGAACAGAAAACTCACCCAAAAGTTCTTTTAACGCACCTATATGATCAAAATGATAATGAGTAATTAAAACTGCCAAAACTTTTAAATCACCAATTTCTTTTTTGATTTTTAAATAATCATCGCCTGGATCAATCACTAAACAACAATTATCTTTAATTAATAGATAACAATTTTCTTCTAAATAACCTGTTAAAACTCGTTTTACTTTCATAGATGATTTCTCCTTTTTATTTTTTCTTTGGTTTTAAATCCCGACAAGTATCTAAAATAATACTTTTCACTCGTTCACTATCCTCTAAATCCTCCATCAAATACATCATTTTAGCCCCTTGATAAGGAAGAGCTTCCTTTAAATGGTATTTTTCATTACTATCTGTTTTTTTAATTAAGAAATGATCATCTTCATAAATTCCACCAAATAAAATATCTTGATAATAAAATAAATATCCACCCATCATTGGCCTACAAAAAATAGAATCTAAACACTCTAATTTTTCCAAGATATAATTTTTATATTCCTTAGTAGTTGTCATTTTTTCCCTCCTAAAATAGATACTGATTGTTTCCAAATCATCTGATTATTTTGAAATTCATAATCAAGCTGCCCTTCATCACAAAGATAAGCCAAATAAGATCGAATCGTACTTCCGACTAAGACATATTGATTTTCATTCATAATTAAATGATACTCATCAAAAACATATTTCAATATTTGTTCAAAAGTTTTCCCCTCATGACATGCTTGCCAAATCTGTTCTAAAATCTCATGAACTTTTCTTCGATTAAGTTCAATCAAAGAAGTAATATCCTCAGTTCCTTCAATATGAGAAAGAATATAAAATTTTCCCTTTAAAGTACCCAAATAATCTAAAGTACTTAAAAATTCCTTTACATCATAAAGAAAAAAGAAATGGTATTTAGAAATCGTTTCTTCACTAAATATAGAATCCGCCAAAAAATAGATATCATCACTTGTTTTAATACCAATCATATCAAAGAAATGTCCCCTTAATGAAATAAATTCCAATCCTTCTGGCAAATTTTCTTCAATTTCCAAAGCTTTAGACTCTTTAGCAAGTAAAAACTTATTTCTTAGTTTTTGAAATGGGTACCCGCCATAAAGAAAAGAAGGTTCTAAAATAGGATAATGAATAAAAATTTTTTCAATTTTATGAGCAAGTACCAAACAACCCGTCCGATTTTGAATGACACAGTTTCCTCCAATATGATCTGCATTAGAATGGGTATTGATAATTCCTCTCACCTTCCATCCCTGTGCCTCTATGATTTTTAAAATCTTTTTGCCTGCATCTTGATCTTTTCCTGTATCAATTAAATAAATATTTTCATCATCTATCTTATAAATCCCAATATTGGTAACATTTTTTATATAATAAGTTCTTTTTCCAACCTGAATAAGTTCCATAACCTTTTCTCCCATTTTAAACATTTCTAATTTTCTGTTTTTTCTATGATACTTTTCTCTCTTTCTTGCTTTGAATAAATACATCCACAATAATCCTGACGGTATAATCCATACTCTTTAGAAAGTTCAATACTCCTTTGATATCCATTCTTTTTTTTAAAATCAGCATATAAATAAGATACCTGGTATTCCTTTTCTAAATTCTTTCCAATTTCATTTAACACCTGACTGTTTTTATAAGGACTAATTGATAAAGTAGTACCAAAATAATCATAAGATTTTTCAAAAGCAAGACGTGCGGTTTCTAAAAGACGAAGATGATAACACCGAAAACATCGTTCACTCCCCTCTTTTAAAGATTCACAACCACGAACAGCATCAAAAAATTCCTTTGGTTGATATCTTCCTTCTAAAACCGTAATCGGATACTTCGTTTTTATTTTTTTCACAAACTTTTTAATTTCCTGAAGTCGCTTTTGATATTCAAAAGCATCTGAAATATTAGGATTATAATAAAGAATCGTAATAAAAAAATATTCGGAAATTCTTTCCAATACAGCACTTGAACAAGGGGCACAACAGGCCTGTAATAAAAGTGTAGGAATTTTTCCCTGACATTGATTTTTCTCTATAATTGCTTCCATTTTCATTTGATAATTCTCATTCATGATTTTCATCCTCTTGAACGAACATTTTTTCTATCATATGTTCAGCAATGACCATAGGAACATCTTTTTCGATTTTAATATCATAAATCCTACTATCACTATGATAAGATTCTCCATCTAGACACCATGGCTTTTTTAATCGATCCAAAAATTCAATACGAACATGATCCGTTTTATGAAAATAAAAACCAGGAACCTTAGTAATATCATTTAAACTCAAGTAAAGTAAACTTCTCATAATGTCTTTCTTCGACTGAAGATTACAAAAAACAAATTCAAACATATGGTCATTTAATTTTACATCCCGATAAAAATGACGAATTCCAGCAATTCGATTAGCATTAGAAATTAAAGCAAAAGAATAAAGTCCATGATATTTTTCTCCATCCACCTCATAAGTTAACTCATAAAGAGGCGTTTTTCTTCCAAACAAATCACGAAGTGCTTCGATAATATAAGCTCTTCTTCCTAATCTCTTCTTTAGTTTTCTACTAGTTTCATAAGCAACATTCATAAACTTCCCAAATCCTGCTGAATAAACAAAGGGATGCCCATTAATCGTACAAATATCAATTCCTTTTACTACACCTGTTAAAATAAGTTTTAAATTTTTATATGGATGTTTTCCATAACCAAACATTGCACCTACATCATTGGTAGTACCATATGGCAAATGTGCAATCACAAGACGCTTTTTTCGAAGAAAATTTCCAGTCATCACCTCATTCAAAGTTCCATCTCCACCAACAGAAATTACCAAATCTATTTCCTCTGGCAAATTTTTAACAATATCACTTGCATGTTTTGGATAAGTAGTCTTATAAAAGGTTACTTCATATCCATGTCTTTTAAATAAAGATAAATATTTAGAAGAGGTCTCATCAATAGTTTCTTTATTCTTTCCCTTTCCACTATGTGGGTTAACGATGACAACTGCCTGTTTCATAATAACTCCTTATAATCAATTTAAAAGTACTCTATTCACTTAAATTATGATACACATCTTGTACATCATCTAAGTCTTCCAATGTTTCTATAAGTGAAAAAATTCTATTTTTTACTTCTTCATCCTCTACTGTAATCAAATTAGATGCTACATAAGTAATTTCACTTGTAAGAAACTCTGTAACTCCCATCTTCTCGATTGATTCTTTTACCTTTAAAAAAGTATCTGGCATCGTATAAATTTCATAGGTATCATCATTAGTAATCATGTCTAAGGCACCATTTTCTAAAACGTTCATCATCAATTCTTCCTCATCAACGACCTTTTCTATTACAATCACGCCTTTTCTTTCAAAAAGATAACTTACACTTCCATCGGTTCCTAAATTCCCTCCACGTTTCGTAAAAGAAGAACGCACTTGAGAAGCTGTACGATTTCTATTATCTGTCAAACAGTCAACCATAATAGCAATTCCATTAGGACCATATCCCTCATAGCGAATACTCTCAAAATCTTCTCCTCCTGAAGTCCCAACTGCTTTATCAATTGCTTTTTGAATATTATCCTTTGGCATATTTTGACTTCTACACTTTTCAATAACCATACGTAAAGAAGGATTAGAATCTGGATCTCCATTAGTACCTTTGGCAGCTACATAAATTTCCTTTGCTAATTTTTGAAAAAGCTTTCCTCTTTCTGCATCAATCAATCCTTTTTTACGATGGATGGTTGCCCACTTTGAATGTCCACTCACAAAAATCTCTCCTTTTTTTATCTTATGTTTTTTACATCCTAAGAATCCCTAAGAATAATTTTATGGTATCATAGATTATTTAAAAAGAAAAGAAATCCTAATTATTTTTTATAAATTCTTGCTCTTTTTTAAACAAAAAAGAGTAAGAATTTCTTACTCCATTCGAAGGGCTTCTACAGGATCCTTCTTACTTGCCATACGAGAAGGAATAACTCCTGCAATTACAGTTAGAAAAATGCTAATCATCACTAAGATAATAGCTCCACCAATTGGTAGACTCGAGATATTAGAAATATTAACAATTTTTTTAATAATAATATTTACTGGAATATTTAAAAGAATAGTAACCAAAATTCCGATAACACCCGCTGTTAATCCTTCAATTAAAGTTTCTGCATTAAATACACGAGAAACATCCTTTTTGCTTGCACCCATAGCACGCAAAATTCCAATTTCTTTCGTTCTCTCTAGTACAGAAATATAAGTAATAATTCCAATCATAATACTAGATACTATCAAACTAATCGCAACAAAAGCAATTAATACATAACTAATTGTATCAATAATACTAGATACCCCCGTCATCATTGCTCCTACGATATCTGTATAATTGATAACGAGTTCTTCTTTTTCTTCTTCCTTTGCTTGATTATTATAAGACTCAATTTTATCAATAATAACTTCTTTGGAATCAAAGTCTTTTGGATAAATATAAATAGCACTTGGCTTTTCTAAATCAACAATCCCTAAAGTAGACAAATTATCCTCATAAGTTGCTTTCGCATTCGATGTATATTGGGAAACAATTTTAGCTAATTCCTCTTGAGAAAGACCAGCCAAATAAGCTTGCTGTTCTTGAGTTAGAGATTTCATATCAAAAGTATCTTCCCCATCACTAAATTCAAACCCCGTAAATACATTAATTTCTGGATTTGCTTTCTGTTCTTTCGCAATTTCTGATTCATTAATCTTTCCAATTACATATTCTGTTAAATCCTTCAAATAACCAATCGAACCAGTCGTAGAAGTAGTTAACGATTCTTCATTAGGACGAATAATTCCTACAATTTTAACTTCTTCTCCATAATCAATCAATTGTTTTAAATACTCATCATCTTCCCTTTTATCTAACCAAACATTATTTTGTTTTTCATAATAGTCTGTATTTAAAACCAATTTAAATGTCATATTTAAAAAGTCATCATAAGAATAAGTTGAAGTTTTAGATTCAATCTCTTTTCCCTCTAAAATATTTTTATAAGAATTATTTAACTCTTTTTGATCTTTTACACCTAAAGCATAGAGTGCATAATCACTAATTTCATTATGTTCATCAATCATTAAAACTACTTCATTATACTTAGCTGGCCAACGTCCTGCTACCATATCATATTGCGTCTTCAATAATTCTTTATTATCAAGCAATTCTTGAAATACATTCGTAGCACTTGCCATACCACCACCAAACTGATCATGTAACTCCATCATAGAATCCATTCCATCCACACCAAGAGAACTTAAAATAGTCGTTGGATTGACACGAACAATATCGTTACTAGTATCAGACTTATAAAGCTGTAAATCAATATGATATCCATACTCAATTGCCGTTGTATACTCCTTAAAATTATTTTTATCATTATCTAAATATTTTTTAAATTCTTCTAAATTATTAGTTTCCATCTGAGCAGCCAAAGTATTAATTAAGTCTGTCATAATATTACCAGAATAAATTTTATCGAGTTCATGCTCTTCTCTTTTTTGATCATAGGTCATCAAAGACATAATCATACTACTTGTATCTACAGTCTGTTCTTCAATAGAAAGTGGATAACTAGATAATGTATCCTCTTCAACTCTTGAAATATATCCTTTGACCCCACTAGACAAGGAAAGAATTAAAGCAATCCCAATAATTCCAATCGAACCTGCAAATGCAGTTAAAATAGTTCTTCCTTTTTTAGTCATCAAATTATTTAAACTTAGAGAAAACGCTGTCATAAAGGACATCGATGTCTTCTTTTTAGAACGATTCTTTGTTTTCTCCTTTTTTTCTTCATCTACTTGCTTTTCAGATTCTTTTACTGGATTAGAATCATCCATAATTTGCCCATCCAATAATTTTACAATTCTAGTAGAATATTTATTTGCAAGTTCTGGATTATGAGTTACCATAATGACTAACTTTTCTTTTGCAATTTCTTTTAATAACTCCATAATTTGAACACTTGTTTCAGAATCCAGTGCCCCAGTTGGTTCATCAGCAAGTAAAATATCTGGATCATTAATTAAAGCCCTCGCAATCGCAATTCGCTGCATTTGTCCACCAGACATTTGATTTGGCTTTTTATTCATATGATTTTGAAGTCCAACTTTTTTAAGAACTGCCTTTGCTCGCTTTCTTCGTTCCTCTTTTCCTACCCCAGATAACGTTAAAGCAAGCTCTACATTTGCTAACGCTGTCTGATGAGGAATTAAATTATAACTTTGAAATACAAAACCAATAGAATGATTTCTATAAGTATCCCAATCTCTATCTTTATATTTTTTAGTGGAAACACCATTAATAATTAAATCTCCACTCGTATAATTATCCAAACCACCAATAATGTTTAACATTGTAGTCTTTCCACTACCACTTTGTCCTAAAATGGAAACAAACTCACACTCACGAAACTGAATATTGATTTTGTCAAGTGCTCTTTGCTGAAATCCTGCTGTATGATAAACTTTACTAACATTCTTTAATTCTAACAAATACATCACCTTCCTATATACTATTACAAGCACTAAGAGTATTATACCAAAAAAAGAAAAAGAAAAAACAACTATTTATCAAAATAAAAAAAGAAAATTAATTTTCTTCTTTTCTATTCTCATTTGGAAAACGTTCATTTCTTTCTGCCTTTTTCTTATCACGGCAAGCTTTACATCTTTTTGGTTCATTATTAAATCCTTTTTCTGCATAAAATTCTTGATCTCTAGCAGTAAAAACAAATTCTTCCCCACAATCGATACAAGTAATTGTTTTATCTTGATATTCTGACATTTTATTTCCTCCTTCTTTACATATTTGGACCTTTTTAACCCTGATTTATCTATCCTTTGACCACTCAGAAGAAATAAAATAATTAGTTTTAAAAATGATCTGTGATAATTCACACCTACATTATATCATATGCAAAAATAAAAGTGTAGAACTTTTTTATTTTTCTAAAATAAGAAAATTTATAAAAATATTGAACAAGTGAAATTCATCATTCACATATTGGTTCTTGTTTTTGTTCCAATCCTAAGAGTGAGGTAGGTTGAATATCAACTATAACATAAGATTGAAAAATATCAGAAAAATTTGATTCATTTGCCTTTTTCTCCCCAATCTGCTCAAAAGTAAATTCATAATGATAACCAACCACTAAAACTTCTTGCCATATACTAGAAATCTCCACGGTTTCTGTACTTCCTTGATATTCACTTAATGTCGCATAGATTTTTTCACTATCTGAAGTTTGTTTGATAAAATCCAAATAATAAGTTCTTGTAAATTTACAATTTTTTGAAAGATTCTCCTCTTGATTTGAAAAATTACAAGTAACTTTTCCTTTTTGATAATCAATCGTTAAATAATTAGAAAGGAGACCTCGACAAATTTTATAAGTAATGGTATAATCTTTCTCTTCATTTTGATAATAATCAATATTCGAACAAGAAATTTTTTGATAATCTTTACAAATTCTTTTCATATCTTTAGAAATAGCTGCTACACTACGATAAGTACGAAACTTTATTTTTCCTTCTTCTTTCGATGAAACACTCATAAACTTTGGAATCTCCAAAGATATTTCATGATCTACTTGATAAAGAGTTCTATCAAAGGAAATTCCAAACAACAAATCAACCATTAAAACCGTAAACAAAATTGCCAAAACAACCATAACCCAACTAGAAATCTGAAACTTTTTCTTTTTCTTAATTTTTTTCCTAGACATAAAACTTCACCTCCATCAAATTACTCTAAATACTACTAGAAATAACCTTTTTCTTTCGATAAACAAATATCAAATGTGTAAATAAAATTAAATAAGCAATTGCTAAGAAAAATCCACCAATCACATCACTCGGATAATGAACTCCTAAATAAATCCTACTAATCCCAATCAAAAGGATTAGAAGACTAAGTAACATAATCAAAATCCATTTGATAAATTTTCTTAAATTACTACGATAAATTAAATAGATAAATAATCCAAAATAAGCCATCGAGGTTGCAGAATGCCCAGATGGAAAACTATAACCAGTTTCTTTAATTAAAGAAATTCCCAATGGTCTTTCCCTAGTAAAAAATAACTTTAACAAATAATTTAGAATAACAATCGTAATTAAATTTGCTACAACTAAATTGCCTTCTTTTCTAGTTGCCTTACAAAGATAAATAAAAAAACAAAGAAAAATCAAAAAAAAGGTACTTGCAAAATTTGTAATCACCTTAAAAAATATGGTAAATGACTTACTTTGATGTTGAATAAAAAAATCCATAATTTTTTGATCAAAAATAAAATCCTTCTTTTGAAAAATACGAATCGCAAGCAAAAGGAAAAACAAAAAAAAGAAAAAAGAGAAAATCCATTTAATATTTTGTAGAATAAAAAATTTATTTTTCATGAATTGAAGATTCTCCTTCTTTTAAAACACTTAAAATTTTCTCTTGATTTTTCATAATGACTTCCATTTTATCATGAAGTTCCTCCAAAATTAATTCACTCTTTAAATCCGTTTTATAATCATTTTGACTTCTTAATACCTCTCTTTTTGCTTCTCGATTTTGACTCATCATAATAATTGGCGCCTGAAGAGCTGCAATACAAGATAACAACAAGTTTAATAAAATAAACGGATAAGGGTCTAAAGAATCAAATAAAAGATTCAAGACAATCCAAAAGATTAAAAACAATAAAAATACAATAATAAAGGACCAACTACCAGCAATCGCTGTTAATTTATCAGCAACTCTATCCCCAAGTCTTTTTGTTTTTTCATCTTCCTTATCTACATCAATTGCAATTGGTTGATCCACTAACAAATCCAAAAGTTGTGCTTCATCTTCAATATCCAAATTCTTATTTAAAAGCATCTTCACAATCTCAGATTTTGTATTCTTTTTCTCCATAAATCTCCCTCGATTCTAATAATTTTTATTCTATTATAACATATTATCCTAATGTATCAGAAATTTTATTCAGAGAAAAAACAAATGATAATTAAAGGGAAGAGGAAAGTCGTTTTACTAAAATAGGATCATTCATAGATTCTTTCTCTTTTGAAGATAATTGATGACGCTCCAATGTATAAAGTGCATCATCAAGCAATGCCAAAGCATAAAGTTCTCCCATTCTTAAATTAGAAACTAAAGAATTATTTTTACGTTCTTTTCGAACCTTAGTCTCTTCATTCATTAACCAAGGAGCCATCTTATAATAATCAGAGAATCGACGAGGATCTCGAGTATTTAATTTCTTTCCTTCTTTTTTCGCAAGCGTCCAATATTCTAAAATACGCTCCTCTAAAGATAATGATTTTGGAAGATAATCCATCACTTCTAATGGATGAGAAGAAACCCAATTAGCAACACTCGTTCCATCAGGAAATTGAAATCTTTTACGATTTAAACAAAATTCCTTCTTACTAATCTTTTCTATAAAATATTTCATTTTTTCCTCATGACTCATCCGTACTTTTCGAATCCCAGGAAGATCCTTCACTTTTAAAATCTCATTTTCCATTCGAGCAAATAGTTGAATTTCCTTAAGTCTCACTTTAGAAAGAAGTTGTTTTTTCTTTCTTTCAGAACGAATTAATACCAATTGATGACGATACCAAGCAAGCATTTTTATCCCATCTGAAAAAGTTCTTTCTGGATTTGGCATCTTTTTATTTTTGCAGAAATAATCAAGATACTCTTTTGTTCGTTTTTCAAATGTTAAAGGAAGAACTTTCCAAAGTTGAGTATTATAATATTCCTCTTTTAATAACTGCATTTTCATCTTTACAAAAGGAGGAAGATTATTTTTATCTTCTTCTGTTAAATCACTTTCAATAGGTGTTTTCCCATATACTCTATTACATATATGATACCAATTTACCATATTTTTCCCATCCCTAAAACAAAGATTATCCTCTGCTAAAGGTCTTCTTCCCAACTCTCTTGCCTTCTCCATATATTGCTCAATTCTAGAAGCCATTCCATCATTTCTGATTGTCAATTGAATTTTCCCATCAGATAAAGTTTCAATTCTTCTACACATAGCCACAAAATTTTGATACCTTTCAGGCAATGCTTCTTCTGGAATTTCTTTTAAAAAATCGCCAATATAACGACGATAATTATAAATCCAAAAATGCATATCAATTCCATCAGAAAATTTTATTTTTTCTTTTCTAGTTGGTGCTTTTCCATGGGTCAATACCCAAGTTTCATACTCTTCTATTTTTTTATCAAAATCTAAATCCATCATAATCCTCCCACATAATGATATATCATATCAAACAAAAGCTATGAAAACAAGAAAAATATCCGATTATTCTTGATGCTGTATTTGATACAAATCCATTAAATTCTCAAAAAGACCAACTACTGTTAAAGGTCCCACTCCCCCTGGAACTGGAGTAATCGCTCCTACTTGATTTAAAACATCTAAAAAATCACAATCTCCATATAATTTTCCATCTACAATCGTAGTACCAATATCTATGATAATCACTCCTTGTTTAATCATTTCCTTCTTCAACCAAAAAGGTTTTCCTATGGCTATAAATATATAATCTGCTTCCTTAATTTTTCTAACGATATCTGGTGTCTTAGAATCACACAAAATTACTTGATTATTCTTCTCTAACAGCTTAGCTAAAGGAAGTCCAACCAATCGACTCTTTCCCAAAATAACAACATTTTGTCGATTAGGAACAAGTTGATAAAATTTTAACAATTCAAAAATACCACGAACACAACCTGGAAGAATCATTGATTGCTTAAATAAAGATTGTTGATGAAAGGAAGTTAACCCATCAACATCCTTAATTGGATCAACAGCATCTATGAGTTCTAAAAATGAAAAATGCTTAGGAATAGGACTCTGAATCATAATTCCATGAATTTTTGGATTCAAATTTAACTCTTCAATTTTTTTTAAAATGATAGATTGAGATTCAAATTCAGAAAAAGCAAGTACTGTTAGACGAACTTTAAAAAAATTCGCCATCTTTTCCTTTTGCCTAATATATAATTCATTTTCCTGATAATTTCCAATTTTTATTACTATAAGATGAAGTGATTCTGTTAGTTTCTGATATTTCTCCATCAACTCTAGTAAGAGGACATCACGTACCTTTCTACCATCTAAAACCTGTATATTTTTCATAAAAATTCCTCCCACAAACAAAAAAAGAAGTGTTCCCACTTCTATTATACATAGAGTCCTTGTCTTTTTCTAGGAGAAAACGAAATTTCCAATTTCTCTACTCCCTCCTTCTTTAAAACAACCCGATTCTGCTTCAGACTTTCTTTTACATCAATCAATCTTTGATTCGTACTTCCTCGAAATAATGCACTATAACTTTTCTTCGCCAATAAAAATCTTCCATCTACTAAAATATCAATTTCTTTTAAAAAATCCATAATTTCAGGTTGATTTTTAGAAAGAGCAAGAAGTTGCTCAAAAGTATAACCAGTATAACACCAAATATTGAACCCAATACTTTTCGCAAAACGTGCAATTAAGGAACACTCCTTAGATTGTGTAAATGGATCTCCTCCAGAAAACGTAAGACCATCTTGTCCTTTTAAATCATAAATAGCATCCATCACATCCTGAATATCTACCAAAAGTCCACCATTAAAATCATGTGTCTGTGGATTATGACATCCCGGACAATGATGAGGACACCCTTGGGTCCAAAGAACCGTTCGAATTCCCTCACCATCGACAATACTATCTGCTTGTAAATCTGCTGCTAGACGAATTTTCATCTTAATTTTCTTTTTTTGCTTCCTTGCAAATATCCTTATATCCACTATGCTTTACACGATCTCTTTCTTCTGCTCTCTTCCCATTATTAAATCTAGAAACATCTCCTGCTAAATATCCTGTAACTCTTCGAATTCTCTCAAATCCTTTTCCTTCTCCTACTACTTTTTCCATTATTTATCTCTCCTTTTTTATTTTATTTTTCTATTTTTTTGATTTTTATCTACCACAACTACAATCTTCCCCAGTCAGTCTCTCAACGGGAATTCCTTCAAACTCACGTCTTCCACATCCTGGACAAACATCATGAATAACCCCAACATATCCACATACTGGATCTCTATCTACTGGATGATTAACCGCACCATACCCAATTCCTGATTCTTTCATAATACGAATAATTTTTTCAAAAGCTTCTACATTTTGAGCTGCATCCCCATCAAGTTCAATATAAGAAATATGTCCACCATTCGTTAATTCATGATAAGGGGCTTCTGCCTGTATTTTTCCCACAATACTAATATTATAATATACTGGTATATGAAAAGAATTCGTATAATAAGCACGGTCAGTAACTCCTTTAATTTTTCCATAAATAGCTTTATCAATTCCTGTAAATCTACCAGCCAAACCTTCTGCTGGAGTGGCAAGACATGCAAAGTTCAAATTATACTTTTCTGAATATTGATCACATTTTTTACGCATAAAACGAATCATTTCTAAACCTAATTTCTGACTTTCTGTACTCTCACCATGATGTTTCCCAGTCAAAGCCTTCAAGCATTCTGCAAGACCAATAAACCCAATAGAAAGCGACCCATGTTTCCATACTTTTCTTAACCTATCTGTCGGTTTTAATTTTTCTCCATTGGTCCAAACTCCTTGTCCTAATAAGAATGGAAAATTATAACATCTTTTATTACACTGTATTTCAAATCTTTCTAACAATTGATCCTTTACCATATCCATTAATTGTTCTAATTCCTGGTAAAAACCTTTCATATCGGCTGTTTCTCTTTCCTTTAATGCAATCCCATATTTGATTCCAAGTCTTGGAAGATTAATCGTTGTCCAAGATAAATTTCCACGTCCAGTAACCACTTCATGATTTGGGTCTGTAACATCTCCAATGACCCTAGTTCGACATCCCATGTAAGAAATTTCAGTATTAGGATCCCCTGGATGATAGTATCCAATATTATGTGGAGCATCAATAAATGAAAAGTTTGGAAATAATCTTTTTGCTGATACCTTACAAGCAAGTTGAAATAAGTCATAATTCTTATCCTCTTTATTATAATTAATTCCTTCCTTGACTTTAAAGATAGATACAGGAAAAATTGGAGTTTCTCCACGACCTAAACCTTCATCTTGTGCTAATAAAAAGTTTTTAATTACGATTCTTCCTTCTGGAGTAGTATCTGTTCCAAAATTCACAGAAGAAAATGGTACTTGTGCACCAGCTCTAGAATGCATCGTATTCAAATTATGAATCAACGCCTCCATCGCTTGATAAGTAGCACGATTCGTTTTCTCAAGTGCCTTCTCATAACTTTTATTTAAAATTTCTTGAACTCTTGTAGAATCCTTCGCAAAGCTATAAAGCTCACTAATATCAAACTCAATACTATCTAATTTATCAATTTCTTTAGCCAAACGGTCCATATTAATAAATGGACAAAATCCCATCAAATCAATATAATCATAAATCATTTGTTTAAATTGTCTTTTAAAAGTTTTTAATATTCCTGGAGCAAGATAATAATCAAGTGCTGGAATTGCCTGACCACCATGTTGATCATTTTGATTTGCTTGAATAACAATAGCAGCAAGAGACCCATAGGTTGAAATATCTTGTGGAGGTCTTACATATCCATGACCTGTATCAAAACCATTTTTAAACAATTTTGATAAATCGATTTGACAACAAGTTGTCGTTCCCATTGCAAAGAAGTCCATATCATGAATATGAATCGCCCCATTATCATGAGCCTCTGCATATTCTGGCTTCATTAAATATGCTTTTGCAAACTCTTTAGAAACTGTCGCACCATATTGAAGCATAGTTCCCATTGGTGAATTCCCATCAATATTTGCATTTTCTCTCTTCGCATCTTCTTCATTCGCAGATTTTAATCCAAGATTTTCTAATGATTTTAAAAATTTATGTGTTTTCTTATCATCAAAGAAAGACTTTCTAGATTGATTTCTTCTCTCACGATAGTTTGAAAAAGACTGATACACATCTTGATATCCTTTTTTTTCAAGTTCTTCTTCAATCATATCCTGAATTTCTTCAATTTTAATTTTACCAATCGAAAGATACTCATTTTCAATTTTATTTACTACTGATTGATATACTTTTTGAATATCTTTCTCAGTATAAAGAGGCTTTTCTAAATCTTCTTCCTCTTTCCTAGAAATGCTGTCAAAGCCTTTCTTTACAGCAAGAGCAATCTTTGTCTTATCAAAGTCCACTTTTTTACCATTTCTTTTGACTACTAATAATTCTTCTAACTTGTCTATCGTTTCTGTCATTTTTTCATCCTCCACTACACTTACCTTTCTTGTAAGACTATTGTAGTATTTTTAGAAATCGACAGTCAATATTTTTTCTAATTTTTTTAAAATTTGACATTTTGACTTTTTCTTAATTTTAATTTTTTTCTTTTTTTTATTTTCTTATATTTTTCTTTGAAATCGTTATAGTACCTTTGAAATATAACAATAAAAAAGTTTTTTATTTTTTTCTTGACTTTTTTAAAAATCTTACTTTTTTCAAAAAAAGCAATTTTTAAATTTTTGATTTTTTCAATTTTTTTAATTTTTTCTTGTTCGATTTACACTCATAAAAAAAGAAAAGACACCCTTTGACAATCGTCAAAATATCTTTTCTGTAATCACACATCATTTTTTTAATTTATTTCTTTTTTGAAGTTTTATTAGTCATTAAATCTACTTCATAGGTATCATACCATATCTCTTTACCATCATGTGGCTGAATCAAGACACCACCAAAGTTTTGGATCGTATGAATCGATGGTTCATTATCTGATTCGACTGTAATAATTGGCTTATATATTTTCATCTGAATCATCGTTTTCCTTAAAAGTTCTAAACTTTGAAGCATAAAACGGTGTCCTCGATATTCTTCATCTAATCCATATCCTACATTACCTAGTAACTTATAAAAATTGCTTCTTAAAGAAACACACCCAATCCTTGTAGAAATTCCATGAAGATAAATCCCAAATTCACCATTTTCTTCTTCTATACTTCCAGCTTCTAAATATATATCCAATTTTTCATTCGATGCTATAGGGTTATTTTCAAGCAAATGTATTTCGCCACAAACTCTATCTATTTCATGGAAGGTTTGATGTATTTTATCAGAAAGTTCTCTTTCATTATCCATATCATAAGTACTCCTTTGTGCATGAATTAAACCATCTAATTCTGTTTGTAATCTGTTAAGACTTTCTTATAATTTTATTTTCTTTGATTCTTGTTCTCGTTTTGTACTATCTTCCATAAATCACCTTTCTAATAAACTAAGTGAAACTTTTTCTTGTTCCTTCTTAATATCAACGACATAGCAGTCTACAATATCCCCTACACTAAATAATTCTGAAGGGTGCTTGATATACTGATCTGTTAATTTAGAGATATGGGCTAGTCCATCATTATGAAGACCAATATCAATAAATAGACCAAAGTCAACAACATTTCGAACAGTTCCTTGAAGGTGATCCCCAATGTGTAAGTCCTCGATATGAAGTACATCTGATTTTAAAATTGGTTTTGGCATTTCATCTCTTGGATCTCTGTTTGGCTTCATTAGAGAATCAATAATATCTTGCAAAGTATATTGATCTATTTCTAATGTAGTATTTTCAATCTTATAATTACTTAGACATTCCCGTAATTTAGAAGTACCGATATCTTCCTTACTACATCCAATCGACTTTAACAATTCTTCTGTTTGTAGATAGCTTTCAGGGTGAATTGATGTTTTATCTAGAGGATTGTCTCCGTCCATAATTCTCATAAAACCAACAGACTGTTCATAAACCTTATCACTAATCCCCTTCACTCTCTTTAATTCACTACGAGAAGTAATTTTTCCATGTTGATCTCGATATTCAACAATTGTATCAATTGCCTTTTTGGTAAGACCAGATACATATTGTAATAAAGATGGAGAAGCCGTATTAATATTTACCCCCACTTGATTTACAGTTTTAGTAACTACAAAGTTTAGGGAATCATCTAACTTCTTTCCTTGAATATCATGTTGATAAAGTCCTACTCCAATACTTTTTGGATCAATCTTTACAAGTTCTGATAAAGCATCTTGAAGTCTTCTACCAATCGAAATAGCACTTCTTTTTTCAACTGTTAAATCAGGAAACTCTTTAATTGCTAGAGGACTTGCTGAATATACAGAGGCACCTGCCTCACTTACAATTACATATTCTACTTTTCTAGGCGCATCTTTAATTGTGTCTATAATAAATGTTTCGCTCTCACGAGATGCCGTTCCATTTCCAATTGCAATTACATCTATTTTATACTTGTCAATTAGATCTAATACGATTTTTTTACTTTCTTCAATTTTGTTATGTGGTTCTGTTGGATAAATTACTTGAATATCTAATACTTTTCCCGTTGGATCTAATACTGCTAGCTTACACCCAGTTCGAAAAGCTGGGTCATATCCTAAGACAACTTTTTCTTTAATTGGTGGTGTTAAAAGTAAACTCTCTACATTTTTCGAAAAGTTATCGATTGCAACTTCCTCTCCCGTTTCCTTTAGTTCTGCTCGTATTTCTCTTTCAAGACTCGGAAAAATTAAACGTTTATAGCTATCTTTAATTGCATTTTTTATTTCATCTACTACAAACGAGTTTTTATTCTTAATAATTTTGGACTCTAAATAGTTCAGTAATTCTTCATCATTAATATCAATACCAACACTAAGAACTCCCTCTTTTTCCCCACGATTGGTTGCTAAAATGCGATGTGGTTTTACTCTTTTTACTGCTTCAGAATAATCATAATACATTTCATAGACTTTCTTTTCATCCTCTGCATTTTTCTTCTTTTTAGATACTAAGGTACCGTTTAAATAAAGGTATTTTCTTAGGGCTTTTCTATAAAAAGCATTATCACTAATCCATTCTGCGATAATGTATTTAGCTCCTTGAATTGCCTCCTCTACACTCGAAACATTTTCTGTTACATATTTACTAGCCATCTCAGTTAAACTCCCCGTTATTGGAAATGACATTATCATCTTAGCAAGGGGCTCTAATCCATTCTTAATTGCTTCCGTTGCCTTTGTCTTTTTCTTTTCCTTATATGGGCGATACAAGTCTTCTACCTCTACTAACTTTTCACAAGCCATAATTGAAGTTTTTAATTCCTCTGTTAAAAGACCTTTTTCATCAATTAAGCGGATGACATCCTCTTTTCTTTTTAGCAAATTTACTTGATATTCATACACTTCATTAATACTACGAATAATCTCTTCGTCTAGAGCACCTGTTGCTTCTTTTCGATACCTAGCAATAAATGGAATGGTGTTTCCTTCACTTAATAAACTAAGTACTGTTTCTACCTGTTTTGGTTTGATATTTAAGTGATTACTAATTTCTAATACTATATCTTGATTCATAATTTTCCTCCATTTATTATTTTAACAAACTAATAAAAAAAAGTTTAGTACATTGACCAAACTTTACTTATCTTAACAAATGAAACATTCTTTAACAATCTATATACTTCGTTATTTCTGATCCTTTTTTTCTTACTAATTCTTTTGGTTCTTTGCCAGAATACCCCAATGCTACTGCACTTATTAGCTTTTTTTCCTTAGAATTTATTTGGAAATAGGCATTTACTTGTTCTTCTACATGCAATATATTACCAATCCATAAAGAACCAATTCCAAGATTCGTCGCTTCTAATAGCATATTTTCTATCATCGCTCCAATGGATAATAAATTATATTTTTCTTGTTCAAAATTATTACAATATATGAGTAATAGTGTATCACAAGTTTCAATTGTAGAAGCTGTTTTTAAAATACTAATATCTTCACTTTTTTGTTCGCTATATTCCTTCATAAAACGAGCAATTTCTTGTTTTGCCTTTTTGACTACTAGGACTTCCCATGGTTCTTTGAAATGTGCTGACGGGGCAAGAGTACCTGCATCAATTATTTTTTCTATATCTTCTTTTCTTACTTCTATTGGAAGATATTTTCTAATACTCCTTCGCCTTTTTACAATATCTATAAAATCCATTCTACCATCACCAGTTCTATTATAAAAAAAAAGAAGGTTTTTGAAAACCCTCTATGAAATTTTCTTAGTTTTTACAAATCCTAAATTATCCGTAGAATCTAATTCCATCTCATCAGAAATCAAATCATCAGCAATAGAATCAACAAAATTTTGTTGCTGATTTTCTTCCTTAGAAGAAGCATGGAGAAACTGAGGAGTTCCAGGTAAACCCTTTTTCTTTAATTTAAAAGTATCAAAACCTAAAACGGAAGACTCTTTTTCTTGAGTGATTTCTTCTGAAATAACTTCTAAATCCTTTTCCTCTTGTATCACTTTCTCATCCTCAAAAGATTTCTTCTTTTCTTTCGCTTTTAAAAATCGATTTTTTAAAGATTCGAACCAACCAATTTTCTCCTCTTTCTGATTGATCGATTCTTCATTAATGCCTTCTCTAACGATTGACATTCCTTGCCAACCAATCACTCCAACAACGAAAGAACAAGTAGAAGCAAGCAAAGGAACCGCTACTTCCTTTAAACTAGTCAAAAGTCCACTTCTACCAAAAACAGGAATAATAGGAACCATCTTGAAAAGTCCATACAAACCTCCCAAATATCCAATCAATGAAATAGTTCCACAAGCAAACATCGCGAGTAGTTTCTTCTTAATAGACCATGAAACAGAAAAATCATCTTCTTCTATTAAATCCTCTTTCTCTTCCATAGTTTCTCTTTTTTCATATTTCTCTAAAGTCTTTTCCCACCACTTTTTAAAAACATTTTTCTTTTGCTTTGGTTCTTCTAAAGAAATATCCTCTAAATCAACTTCTTTTTCTTCTTTTTTTCGTTTTAATATCTTATGCTTCTTTGAATTTTTCATTGAATATAATTCATTCTCTATTTGAGCCAGATACTCATCTTCCATCGCACCCTCACGAATTTCTTTTTCTACCTTCTGATTCAACTCTTTTACATACTGATAATTATAAGAGTAAAAATAACTATAATAACGACAATCAATTACTTTATCTGACTCTTCTTGCAATTGATTTTCTATTATATACTCTTCTTTCGTCAAAGGCATTGGTGGATTTTGCCGAAAGAAAAACTTTCTAACAATATTTCTATATTGCTTTTCTAATGACATCTCATTTTCCATATTGCTACTCCCTTTCAATATGGACCATATTATAACATAAAACCTAGTTAAAATCAATCATTTCCTATCACAGAATCTTGCTCCTTTTGATTAAATAACCCCTTATGTAAAATAATCACTGGTTGTACTCGACTATCAATCTTTAAATCCCCCATTTGACCATCCACATTGGTTACTTCCTCTCTTCCACGACTTAAAGAATAAAATAACAAAGGTTCTACTCTTAAATCTGGAATTTCAGAAAGATAATGATTATATTCTTCATGATCTAATAATCGAATTCTAAGGACATTCAAATCAACATCCTTATCCAACTGTTCTTTAACTTCCACTCTATATTGTGAAAAGATTTGATTTAATTCTTCTTTGGAATCTAAAACACAAGACTCTTTGTTTTGACAATCAACAGAAAGATAAGAAAACGAAGAATTTAATAAAAGCTTTAAATAAGCATTTTGAGAAGAACTATCTTCCAAAACTAAATAAGAATTCTCCCCTATCATCAATTCCTCCCCTTGCTGATAAGAAACATAGGGATCCTTAGAAAGTTCTTCCAAAACAATCTTCCCATGATAATGACTACTGACACCTTTAGGAATATCTTCAGAAAGCCAAATACGAAGTTCATGTATTTCACTATTTCCTGGCAATATCTTCTCAGTACTATCATATAAAACATAACCTGTATCTTCAATTTCTTTTAAACTTCTAGGAGGAAAATTATCAAACTGAAAACGAACATAAGAAGCATACAATTGTTTATCGATACATCCATCCTCTTCAATCATTGCGACATCCTCTACAAGCCGAACTCGATATCTATAAGAACCATTAGAAATATTGGTAACACTAAAACGATATCCTTCCTGTAAAAGTGCCTCCTGATCCTTTTTTGGAGAAGCCCCCACCAGAGATAAAACATCCCCATTTCCATTCCCTCGATCAACATAACTAAGTTCTAGATTACTAGTACCAAAATAATTGTATTCCGCTGACTTAGAAGTAAAATTATTAAGTGCATAACTGCTACTAAAAAAACAACAAGTCAAAAATAAAGCGCCTATCATAATGATTATAAATTCCTGTTTCGTATGCTTTCTACGCATAGTCGTCACCATCCAATTTTTACATTTTTAAGCACTACAGTTCTATAATACCTACCATATTATTTAGATATATATTATCATTTTTTTTCAAGTGTTTCAAGTTTTTTAAAAAGAAAAGAACAGGATTAATATCCCATTCTTAAGACTTCAATTGTCATATTATATTTCACTCCTGCTTGATAAGCAGCAGCATTACTTTCAGTTAATAGGTCTAAAATAAATTTCTTCCCTTTCCCAATCGCACCACCACGATCTAAGACAATCGCAACAATGGGCGAAGTTGAACTGTTAGATAATCGCAAAATGGTTCCAAACGGATATTCGCTTCCTGCAGCAACAATACGTACATTTCCATAAGTAGAATCTGTATAATAAATTCTACCATCACTAATGTTGTATCCTGTTGCCGTTTTTCCAGAAGTACATCCCCGACAATCATGTCCATAATGACTGACATTTCCACTTGTAGTTGCGATTACTGGTAAATTTGTAGTATCTATTATTTGAGTATTCTGGTATTGAGATTCCTCCACTTTGGAAGTTTCTATAGCCCCTTCTGGTGGAACTATTTCTACGGGCTCTACCGTAGGTGCAGGTTGTAATTCTAAACCAGTCGTTGATTCTTGTTTCTCCTCCTCTTCTAAAACTGCCCTTTTCTCTTCTACTTCTTCAACTGACTGTTCTTTTTCTACTGCACTAATAATTTGTTCTTGTTTTTCTGATATCAATACACTGTTCAACTCTTTTGTAATATTAGCATTTAAAACATTTCGATCAAAAGTTTCAACATGAAATCCTGACGATACATAAACAAATGCAATAAATATTACAAGATAGACACATACTGCTCTGAAAGTATAATTATAAATCTTTTTCATAATTCCTCTCTTTCGAACATATTCAGTATACCAAATCCATTTTATTTTGTAAATACTCTTGGACTGATCTACTTATAAATAGTATATGAGAAAAATCATAAATTCTTTTATTTTTCTTTCTATTTATTGGGTTTTATAAAACTATTTTTTTTAATTATTTGGAATTATTTTCCAAAAAAAATCTAGATAATTTCTTACCTAGATTTAAAAAATTACATATAATTTTCAGACTTTACTTCCATAAAACTTTGTGGATGCTTGCATACTGGACATACATCTAATGCATCTTTTCCAATATAAACATGACCACAGTTTCTACAAATCCACATCTTATCCCCATCTTTATGGAATACCCTGTCATCTTTCAAGTTCTGTAATAGTCTTAAGTATCTTTCTTCATGCTCTTTTTCGATTTTCCCAACTGCTTCAAATAAGTAAGCTAGTTCGTTAAATCCTTCTTTCTTAGCTGTCTCAGCAAATTCTTTATACATATCTGTCCACTCGAAGTTTTCACCTTCAGCTGCAGCCTTTAAATTTTCCTCAGTTGAAGGAATCTCTCCACCATTTAAATATTTAAACCATAATTTTGCATGCTCTTTTTCATTATTAGCAGTTTCTTCAAAAATAGCAGCAATCTGCTCATAACCATCCTTCTTTGCTTTTGATGCAAAATAAGTATATTTATTTCTTGCTTGACTTTCCCCCGCAAATGCAGTCATTAAGTTTTGTTCTGTCTTAGAACCTTTTAATTTTCCATAATCCATATTTCACTACCTTCTTTCTATCAATGATTGTATTTACAATCACTATCAATGTTTATTATAGGGGGAATAAAATCTTTTTTCAAGAGATTTTTTAAATTTTAAATGTTTCTTATAATCTTTCATACTTTTTTCTCTATGAAAAAATATAAAGCAATTAAATATTACCTTTATAATAAAACGTAGTATCATTTAAAAATTCATATTTAGAATCCATCTTTAACTGTCGAACCAATCGAAACAAAGCCTCATCCTTTCCTTTACACTCTAACATAACATCAAGATTTTCTCCATAAGGGTAAATGACATCAAGAAATTTCTGAAATCCATGAAAAGATAAATAAGTACTATGACTCCTCTTTTCTTTACGACTCTTAGGCGTTGAAAAATGAACTTTAGGAGGAAGTTTCTCTTTATTCCACGTCGCAAAAATTCGAGGCAATAACAACTCTATTTTTTCCTTCCCATGATTACATAAATAATGGTGATAATCTAAAACCATCGGAATTCCCAACTCTTCACATAATTCTAAGGTATCTTTGACTGTATATATTTTATCATCATTTTCTAAAAGAATCATATTTTTAATTTCCTCTCCTAATTTAGAAAAAACAATTCGAAACCGTTCTAATGCTTCTTGTTTACTTGGCATAGAACTTCCAATATGTAAAATCACTTTTCCAGAAATACCAAGAGCCTCATAAATCTTATAACAACAAAAAAGTTCTTCTATTGTTTGATTGATAACACTAGGATTCGTACTATTTAACACACAAAATTGATTTGGATGAATATCCACTCGAATCTGATTCTTTTCAATATATTTGCCAATTTGCCTCCACTTTTTTTGATAAGGCGTAACAAAATCATAAGAACACTCAGGATGTGTTGAAAGTGGAATCATATGATGACTGAGTCGATAAAAATATATATCATTTTGAATATTATATCTTAAAATTCTTTCTAAAAAGTAAAGATTATGTTCAATAATTTTAGAAAGTTTTTGTTCCCCCTTTTTTAATCCTAATTGCTGAAATCTAGTCCAAGTAATCGTTTGATAATGATCAATTTCATCAAGTGTTAAAGATATCGCCACATATCCAAGTCTTATTTTCATATACTTTCACCATTCTTAGTATGAAAAAAAAATAATTTTCTATGAGTCAGGAAAATACTTTTAATAAACACAATATAAAAACAGAAAGCCACATTGACTAACTATATTGAAACAATAAAAATAAATCTCAATGAATACGAAAAGATTTAAGAATTGACAATTCATAAAATATAAGCTAAAATAAAAATGTACAAAAAAAGGAAAACAGCATATAATAAATTATCTGGGTCTATAGCCAAGTGGTAAGGCGTGGGACTGCAACTCCCTGATCGTTGGTTCAAATCCGACTAGGCCCTCCATTGAGAAATAATCCAAACTTTTATAGTTTAGGACTTGAAATACATAAGTATCAATTTCAAAAGAAGTTGGTACTTTTTTAGTGTTTAAATGAAAGAATGGATTTTAAATGATTAATATTACTACTAAAGAATTAAAAATTGAAAGTGAGTTAAAAAAGAAAATAGAATTTATATGTAGTTTTTGTAATACTAAACCTACTATTATTAATGGTAATATTCGCAATATTACTAAAACGAATTTGAGTTATGTTGAGCCACATAGAATTATTATTAAAGGAATTACTTTTCTTGCATTTAGCTACTCTAAAACTTTATATGTAGGTAATCTATCAGAAAGACTAGAATTAAAAGATTTAGAAACATTTATAAAACAACGAAATTAAAAATAAATATTAGTACTAATTATATCACTTGAATATTTATAATTAATAATGTTTAATGTTTTCAGTAAAAATGTTATTTTGAAGTTTAAGTTTCTTTTATTTATAGTACATTTATATGATTGAATACTTATGTAAGTTTTGAATTATTAAATAACTTAGATATTTTTTGATTACTTAAATTGCATGGAAAAACAAGATATTTTTATAGTATAATATAGATGGTGGTAGCAATGAATGAAAATGAAATATTGAATAAAGTTGATAAACTTATGATTATGTATAAAAATGGAGAACTTGGTGGTGAGGTAATGCCTGAAGATGCTAATCCACATTTTGAAAAAGGAAGTTTAGAGAATTATTTGTATTTTACTTTACCTATGTCATTAAACTATCAAAGAAATTCTTATACACTTTGGGAAAATGTATTAAAAACTTATGAGGATCCTGAAACAAGATTTGTCTTTAATCCTAAAATATGTTTAGAAAAAACATTTGAAGAAGTACAATATGCCTTAACTAAATATAAAGTTGCTTTACAAAAGAAAAAACAAACTGAAATTTGGTTATCACTTTGTAATACTTTTATAGAATTATTTGATGGCGATATAAGAAAATTATTTGAGATGCTAGATAATAATGTAGATAAAATTAGAAATTTTATACAGAAGGACAACAAAAAGAAATTCCCATATTTATCAGGAACAAAAATATGTAATTACTGGTTATATGTAATCTATCAATATACCGATATAAAGTACAAGGATATTGAAAATCTAACTGTTGCCCCAGATACCCACGTATGCAAAGCAACACATAAACTAGGTTTAATTACAGATGATGAGTTTAATTCAAGCAACGTACAACAAATCGTTATAGACAAGTGGCAAAAATTGCTGAAGAATACAAAATACAAACCTATTGATATTCATACACCACTGTGGTTATGGAGTCGAAATGGGTTTAAGGAGATTAAATAATGATAGAACAAGTCAAAAAAAAAGTAAATGAATTATTAAATAATGATAATTCTGGTCATGGAATGGAACACATAAATAGAGTTCTAAACTTATCTTTAAAATTTGCAAAAAAAGAAGCTGGAAACGAAATAATTGTATCGTTAATTGCATTACTACATGATGTAGACGATTATAAATTATTTGGTATGGATAATGCTGAAAATTTAACAAATGCTAAAAGAATTATGAGAGAATGCAATGTAGATGAAAGTACACAAGAACAGGTTTGTTTTGCTCTTAATAACATTGGCTATAGCAAAAGATTAAAAGGTTGCACTCCAACAACACTTGAGGGAAAAATTGTATCTGATGCAGATATGTGTGACGCATTAGGCGCTAATGGAATTATCAGAGTTTATACTTATAGTATGAAGAATGGAAAACCTTTTTTCAATAAAAATATATTTCCAATTGAAGATATGACAGCAGAAAAATATACAAGTAAATGCGCTGATAGTAGTGTTTGCCATTTGTTTGAAAAAATATTAAAACTTAAAGATTTAATGCTAACAGAATCTGGAAAAGAAGAAGCCAAAAATAGACATCAAATTATTGTAGACTTTTTATATCATTTATTTGATGAGGAAAATGTTCCAGAATGGACAAATTATTTAAAGGTATATACAAAAAAATAGCTTATATCGTTAAGCCATCTGATTCAACAATTATTACTTATATTTGAAATATGCTATTTTTAAAGTCCTAGTGATAAAGTAACATCTAATTTATCAATATGGACTTTTTCTTGTTTTATATTTGTATCAATAGTGATGTTGGTATTTGCTTTGTAATCAAAATTGATGATATCAAGTGTTTTAAAATAATACAGTATACATATTCCATAATAGTAAGTCTAGAAAATCAGTCTAAGTTTGATTTTAGTTTAGATGAGCAAGAAGAAAGTCTTAAAAAACTATGTGAATAGAAAGGATACCAAATTAAACACTAAAAAAGTACCAACTTCTTTTAAAATTGATACTTTTTTATTTTAGCTCTAAATTATAAAAGTTTGGATTATTTCCTACGCAAAGACTTTCTTATTCATAATTTGCTATTTCATTATTTTCTGCCTGTAAATAACAGTAAATATAATCATTACCTCATTCTTACAAAATCTTCTTCTACAATATTCTCTTTTAACATATTTTCAAAAAAATCCTTTTTATTTTTTAATACATTATAGCTAATTTCCTGACACCAAATTAAAGCTTCCTCTAAATTTTCTATTCCTACCTGTTCTGAAAATTTCTTCATAGCAACTTCTGAATATGTCTTTGGGTAATCTGAAATTACAGAAACACCTTCAATATTCCAAGCATTTTCCTCAAAAAAATTATACATTACCCGCTTGGATGCTTCCTTTTTAGAGATTGGTGTAAGATTACTTCCTAACTTACCATGATGAAATTCTCCCTTAGAATCCATCTTTAAATAATCGGAAAGATACGATAAAATATATCCTCCTTCATATTCCATCATTATTCTATCACCTCTTGGACAATATTTTCCTATTAATTTCATTTTATCAAAAACAAGTAAAAAAGAAAAGCCTAATTTTTTGGAAGTTCATAAGCAATGAGCTGTTCTGGTAAAAGATAAATATTGGGATTATAAACAATCAAACTTTTATCATCAGTTCCAATCTCTTCAGCAACCGTTCGAATGGTGTCTCCCTCTTTTGTTATATAAACCTTTACACCAGGCTTTGGAACAATTAAACGTTGTCCTGGATAAATATACTCATTAATTTCTAATCCATTCACTTCTGCTAATTGAGTTGGTGTGATATTCCCAAGACTCTTTGATATGGCATACAAACTATCTCCCTTTTTCACAGTATAAGAAGTAAAACCAAGGGGCATATCTACAGGAATGATCAATTCCATTCCAGGACTTAATTCATAAACATCTTCTAATTTATTTTCTAAAATCAAATCGATTGGACGTACATAAAACGCTCGTGCAATTGATAAAAGCGTATCTCCCTCTTTTACAATATATTTTTCCATAAATTCCTCCCACTTCAATTTATGAATTAAAAAAAGAATCTATGACTTAGATTCTTTATAAATCTGAACACGATTCACTGGATTATATAAAAATTCATTATTTTTTACAACCTTTCGATTACCATAACCTTCTTTATAAAAATATAAAGTATCCCCCTTGATATAATAAATTGTATTCTGATTTACAATAACACTACTAGGATTGTCCACATGAAATAAAAACATCTCACTATTTGGATAAAATTTTAAAACTTGATAAAAATCACCCGATTGAGTGTAATAGTAAAAAGACCCATTACTTTCAAAAATCTCTTGAATATCATCTCTTTGAAAATCAAACTGTTTCGTATAAGCAATCTCAAATTTTCTTTCGTTATTAATTAAATCATAAATATTTACAGTTTCCCATGTTCCATTATAATATTGTGCATCTAACTCTTGATTTCCAATCGTTCGAATGCTCCTTTGTTCAGGATTAAGTTCATACTGTATCACATGATCCTTATCTAAATAATATACTTTTCCATCAACAACTCCATTGATATAAGTATTTTGTGATACCATTTGAGGAAAGTCAATCGTCCAAAAATTACTAGAAGTGACATCTACAATCGTCATTTTAGAAAAATCAAAGACTACATTCGACTGATAAGTTGGAATTAAATAATACTTTCCCACTAAAACTCCATGTTTATTCTCATACTTATCCCAATCTAATAACGGAACACTCTTTGAAATAGCTGAGGAAAAAATTTCGATTCCCTGGTAATACCAAACAATAATTTTATCTTCCTCTAAGATATTTTTTTGATAAGCCGTAGATTGCTCATTTCCTATTTCTTCATCAGATTCCTCTTCCCAAGAATTCAAATTTATATGATCTTTTTTTAGCATTTGAACAAATTCTTGAACTGTAGGATCATTTTTCATAGATTCATAACTATACAATTTTTTTTCACTACTGCATTCAATATCATAAGAATGATTTCCTTTTTCTAATATTGGATAAATACAAACAAGTTGATCATTCTTTACCATTTTAATATCTGAGATTATCTTTTTCTTTTTTTGAAAGTCATTTTTAAATGTATAATAAAACTTTTCATCTCCTAATGAAATCTCTACATAATACATATCTCCATAGTCTTTTCTATAATTTTCTTTGATTTCGAAAGTTTCATCATTCGTTACAAAATCATATATAATTTCATGACTTTTCTTTAAATAAGTAACTCCCCATTGAACTACAAAAAATAAAATCATTAGTAGCAAGATAATGGAAATTATCCTTTGAATCATCCGCATTTCTTCACTCCCATTCTACTTTATTGATAACCTTATTTACTCTTTTCTAATAGCTCATTCAACCATATGATTGGCTTTCCAACAACAGGCATCCTCAATACTGCTTTTCCTAAAACATCCCCTTCTGGAATTGGATAATCATCTGGATCAGTGTTCGCATCTCCCTTTGTATAAAAATAGCCATTTTCTATCTTGATAATTCTATGAACAATAATTGTATCGTTATATTGAAACACCAATACATCCCCAATCTTTAATTCTTCCTTTTTATTTTTTATTTTCTCAACAACAATGATATCTCCTTTTTTTATATTTGGAGACATACTTCCAGAACCAACTGCTAAAGTATAATAACGAAACCATCCACATGTAATACCTACAAAAAATACAATAAAAACAGCCAATAAAATATAAGAAATTGTTCTCTTAGTTTTACTTTTCTCTTTTGGCTTTTCTATCGTTTTCACCTTTAAATTTCGGTATGTTAAAAACGCTAATACAATTGGCAGTAAAAATTTAATTACTGTATCCACATACTCTCCTAAATTTGGAAATCTAGAAAAGACATAAATTGGTAACTCCATTAATAACCGATAAATGATTGGAATTCTATAATCCGTTTTATAAGATACATAAGTTAAAAATATATTTTTACTAATTAAAGTCATTATCAACAAAATAAACTCTAATACCATTTTTGAATCATGAAAGTTAAAATTTCCAATAAAAACAGTGACATCTACTAAAATAAAAGTAAAAGCTGTTATAATTAAGATATCTTTATACTTTCGTCCTTTAGTTACCAAAATATAACGAATCAATTCTGAAAATACAATAATCAAAAAAATCGGAACTGTTCTAATTACAACCTTTTGGAAAACAGAAGAAAGCGGACTAATTGTAAAACCTAAAATCGTCAACCCTAAAAAATAACTAATAATTGTATAAATAAACCATGCCATTAAAACAATGATTAAAATATACTTTTGATAGTATTTTTTTGTTCTCTCAAAACCAAAATATTTAATTAAAGTAAATAATATAATCCCTAAAAATATTGTCAATACCCATTCATCTAAGAAACGAAAAAAAACATTAAGTAGGGTAAGTCCAATTAATACAATATTCATAATTAATAAGACAATTTGTCCTCTTTTCATCCTTTTCACCAACTTTTACTCTTTTTATATCAAGAATTACTATCTCTCTACATAAATAATAGTTGACCCCAATTCATTAATATTAACTGCTGCGGCTACATTGGCTGTAGGTTGATAAGTCAGTGTATATTTCATCGTCTTGCTTTCTCCTGCATCTAACATATCTCCCTCTCTTACTAAAGTTCCATCCTCATAAGTTAAACTTGAAGAAATAGAATCACATACTAATTTCTCATCAGCTTCTTTTTGATCACCAGTTCCAATGCAAGTTGGGGCAGTAAAAATTGTAAGAGTTCCAATCTGAGCATCCAAACTCCCACTATTCTTTACATCAAATTCATAAGAAACACTTCCACCTCCACTAAAAACAATATCAATATTATTAATCGCAGTGTCTTTCAATGTTGGTTTCTCATTTTCTTGTCCATTTCCTGTAGTTACTGCTTCCTTCAAATTTTCAAAATGAATATTCCACTCTGGTCCTTGCACTTTTGCACTACCAGTAATTTTTAGAGTCTGAGTAACTGCCGCATAGACAACCATCGTAAAACTAACACCACCTAAAATTAACGCAATAAAACAAAGGATATACCACTTTTTATCTTTCTTTTTCTTTTTCATGAAAAATTCCTCCCATTTATCTTATCTAATCTTATATAATAAGTTTACCATTTTATTTTCAGATATACAATTTCTTTTTATAAATACAAAACAGAAATTAAAAAATAATAAGCAACAAATAACTTCTACACATCTTTATATAAAAAAAGAAAAAGAATCTTTACATTTCTCTTCTTACTTGCTGCTTTTTATTCTTCATACAAACTCCAACCATTTCTTCGATTTGAGGAAGGGATTGTTTATCAAGATTTGAAAGCGTAATAAACTCTTTGGCCGTATCAATATGAATTTTTCCCCAAATAACACCAGACAACACTTTCAAATCGTTAAATAAGTCTGGAGTGACAGAATCAAAAAAATATCCAAAAATCACTCTCTTTCTTCCGATGATAATTCTTTGATTCGTTAAAGCAATCACTGCACTAGTAAAAATATCAAATGGGTTATTATTTTTTTGTGCAGCAAATACATATAACACCTTCTCATCATCTTTTAAGTATTTTTCTACAATTTTTGAATTCTTCTTTAATCGCCAAGCAATTGTCATTGGAAATTTTTTCTTAAATTCTGCTGCACGTTCATAGATACCTGCCATAAAAATCCCCCTTTTAATCAATCATTTCATATTTTTGTAACAAAGCTCTGATTTGACTAGAAGTTTGTCCACCAACAGAAACCTCAGAAACGACACCATCACTTAATACAATAAAAGTTGGTGTTCCGAAAGCTTGTAAATCCTCATGTAAAGTTGTAAGTTCTGAATACTCTTCACTCGATAAATTATTAAGATCCATATAATCGATTTCTATCTCATTTTGATATACAATTGATCTTAAAATTGGTTTTTGTTGAACACACCAATAACAAGATTCTGTTCCTAGCATAACAAGTTTCTTTTCTTTATTTTCTAAAGCATTCTTTAAAGATTCCATATCGATAGAAGTAAGTTCTCCTAACTCATTTTCATCAATGACCTCTCCATCTTCCAATAATGGATTATCAGTTTCTTCTTGATTTAAGACAGCTTGCTTATCCATACTACGATCTCCCGTATGCTCTGAAATAAAATAAATCAAACCAAAAAATACGAGGATTCCTAAAATGACAATACTTATCGTTTTTATTTTTTCTACTTGTTCTTTTGTTAATTTCATAACTACCTCCAATTTTTGTTACTCTCACATCTCAAATTATAGCACACTTTCTACATACTTTGCAATTTTTTCAAGGATTTTATCAATATATCTAAAAATTTCTCCTAGAGTATAATCAATCAGTTTCTCAATCCAATTCTTCTTTTTTTCTTTCTTTTCCTGTTCCACTGTTTCTATTTTTTCTTCTTCTTGCTCTTCTTCCTTCTCTTCTAACCAAATTCCCACCTTTTTTTCTTTTGACTGTTGTTCCTTTTCTTGAAGAAGTTCTGTATATCGATAATCTCCATATAAATAAGCAACTTTTGCATAGCCAAGTTCTATTAACTCTTCCTGAAGTAATTCCCCATCTACAAAAATCCAAGCGAGTCTTCTTCCATACTTATCTTCTTTATCAGATCCCTCATCATACTCCAATTTAATTTCTTTCGCATTTGTTAAACGATTACAAGTATATTCACTTGCCTCTTTTCCATATTGTTCTACTTTCTTAGTTGGATGAACCGTTTCTGGTGTATCAATTGCTAAAAATCTAGTCTTAAAAATAGATCCAAGAGAATCCTGAAAAGTTGCTGTATCTCCATCTACACATTTCTCCAAAGTTACTACCTCTTCTTCCAAATTCTCTTCTAAAGCAAAAGAATACTCTGGAAAGAACAAAAATATATAACCAACAATAATAATTCCTACTAAAATTTTTTGTTTCATAACTACCTCCATTAAAGATATTTCCATATCTCTACTACTTCTTTTTGTTTTCTCGTATTTTTTACCCCACGAATCAAACGAAATTTTCCAACATGTCGAATTGATAAAATATCTCCATCCTTTAATCTTATAACCCCATCCGTAACTTCCTGATAATTCAAAAAAACATTTCCTCTTTTTAAAAAATCCAAACTATCTTTTCTACTTTTTTTAGAAAGCAAACCAACAATATGATCTATCCTACGACTACTGACAATTAAAGAAAAAGAATGATATCGATTTCTTTTAAAAGATATCTTCTCTACTTTCTCTAAAACAATGGACTGATTTTTAATTTGATAAAAATTCTGTTCTAAAAAAGAATTCAATCTTGTTAAGTTTGTAAAATAAAACAAATCCCCCTCAACAAAAATATCACCAATCATCTCTCTTTCATACCCAATAGAAAACAACGTTCCCAAAACATCAGAATGTGTAATCGGTTTTTCAAAAACTCCACGATAAATTGTAACAACAGAATTATCTCCGCCAAATGTAATTACTCGATTCTCACACTCCTCATGCAAATCAACTACATGATAGAAAATTTTTTCATGCTTTAGAGCTTTTATTACAACATCAAATTCACGTGGATTTAAAAAATTAGTACTTTGTATCATACCCGTTTTCACAAATTTTCGATACTTATCAAACACACTCATAATTAAAATTTTTTCTTCTTTTTTATATCCATCCCATATCTTTTGATTTTGTTTCTTCATAAATACCCCCTTATCATTATAACTTAATTTTAAGAATGATCTTCTCTCTTTTTGAAAATGAATGTATAGGATTGTCAAATATTGTATCTACTAGAACATCTATTTTTGGAATATATTTAGTTAGAAGGGAGAAAAATCATGGACAAAGTAAAAATTGGAATACCAAAAGCGCTATTATTTTATAAATATGGAGAACTATGGATTCATTTCTTTGAAAATTTAGGATTTGAACTAATAATCAGTCCAAATACAAACCTAGAAATCTTAGAAAATGGAAAAAAACTAACAGATGATGAAGCCTGTCTATCTTTAAAAATTTATATGGGACATGTTTACTATCTTATAGATAAATGTGACTATCTCTTAGTTCCTAGAATTGCTTGTTTAAAGCCCCATGAAAAACTATGTACAAATTTTACAGCACTTTATGATCTCGTGAGAAATACGGTAAATAAGCGAATCGTTCATTATAATGTAGATATCGACGGAAAAGAAGATGAATTCTATGCTTTTACCACTATGGGATTAAATTTAGGATTCCGTTATCGTGAAGTAGTGAAGGCATACCACCAAGCAAAAAAAATAGAAACGATTTCTTTTGAAAGAAGAGTTAGTAAACAACAGGTAGAGTTAGCAAAATCTAATAAAATTAAAGTTTTATTAGCAGGACATCCATATAATCTACACGATGACTTCATTGGAAAAACAATTTCTAAGATTTTAAAGGAAAACGATGTAGAGATTATATATAGTGATCTATATTTAGGAAAGTACTTAGAAAAAGAAGCAAACAAAATTAGTAGTAAGAATTATTGGACTTATAACCGGGAAATCCTTGGTGCGATTACCCATTATCAAGAAAATGTTGATGGTATTGTTCTAGTTACGACATTCCCTTGTGGACCAGACTCTCTAACAAATGAAATGATTTTAAGAAAAATAAGAAAAAAACCAATCATTCAACTCATCGTTGATGAAGCAACAGGAGAAGCGGGACTCGCAACCAGAATTGAAAGTTTTATCGACATCCTAAAGGAAAGGAGTAGAGATCATGAAAAAACAAGTAATTAGCTTTCCTCACCTCGGAGATTACTACATTCCTATTCGTTTTTTACTTAAAAAGTTAACTTCACACGATATCATAGCTTCTCCTCCAATTACAAAAAAAACAATCGAACTTGGAGCCAAATTTTCTCCTGAATTTGTTTGTATTCCTTTTAAATATAACCTAGGGAACTTTATTGAAACCTTAGAAAATGGTGCTACTATTATTATGCAAGCAGGAGGGGGATGTAGATATGGTTATTATGCAGAAGTTCAAGAAAAGATTTTAAAAGATATGGGCTACGAATTTGAGTTTTTATCCTTAATTGATAAAGATCATTTTACGATAAAAGAGGTATATCGAACATTCAAACGTTTAAATCCTAAGATTTCTTTTTTTAAATTTGCCTATTATGCTCTTCTTACAATTTTTATGATTCGACTAATGGACTGGCAGGATGAATTGATCCGCGCTAATATCGGTTTTGAGGTAGAAAGCGGAAGTTTTGAAGAGCTAAAAAAGAAAATGCTAAATGATTTTGAAAAATGTAAAGGATACTTCTCTTTATACAATACTTATAAACGATATAAAAAGAAATTCTGCAACTTAAAAATCGAAAAACCCAAAAATTGCATGAAGGTTGGAATTATTGGAGAATTGTATACTTCTATGGAACCCTACTCTAGCTACTTTATTGAAAAAGAACTTGCCAAGATGAAAATTGAGGTAAAACGTTTTACAAATGTCAGTTATTTACTCTATGAAAAGAAAAGAGAAACCAAAAAAATGTTAAAAAAAATTCCAGAATACTGTACCTATAAACTAGGTGCAGATGGAATGGATAATGTATATCGAGCAAAATATCTAATTGAAGAAGGATATGATGGCATTATTCATATCAAACCATTTGGATGTACACCAGAAGTAGGAGCCATTCCAATTATTCGAAAGGTATGTAGTGATTATCAAATGCCTGTACTCTTTTTCTCATTTGATAGTGAAACCAGTGATACTGGAATTAAAACAAGATTAGAAGCATTTTACGATATGTTACAGGAAAGGAAGAATCATTTATGAAGGGATATTTAGGAATCGATATCGGTTCGATCTCCACCAAGGGAGTCGTAATTAATGAAGATCAAAAAATCTTAGGGAGTAGTTATCTTTGGACGAAAGGAAATCCACAAGAAGCAGTCAAAGAACTCTTACTAGAATTAGAAAATCAAGTAAAAGATATGGATTTAGAAATTTTAGGTGTTGGAACGACTGGCTCTGCTAGAAAATTAATCGGTAGTATGTTGGGTGCAAATGTAATCAAAAATGAAATTACAGCCCATGCGATTGGGACATTATCGATTCATCCAGATGCAAGAACAATTTTTGAGATTGGAGGACAGGATTCTAAAATTATTCTCTTAGAAAACGGAATTGTAACGGATTATGCAATGAACACCCTTTGTGCAGCCGGAACTGGTTCTTTTCTTTCAAGTCAAGCAGAACGCTTAGGAGTCAAAGTAGAAGACTTTGGTAGTATTGCATTAAGTTCAAAGCATCCTGCCAAAATTGCCGCACGTTGTACCGTGTTTGCGGAAAGTGATTTGGTCCATAAAATGCAAATTGGATATTCTAAAGAAGACATTATCGCAGGCCTTTGTAAAAGTGTTGTTTCTAATTACTTAAACAATGTTGGAAAAGGAAAAAAAATTGAAGAACCGATTATCTTTCAAGGAGGAGTTAGTAAAAATATTGGAGTTAAGAAAGCATTTGAGGAAGAAACAAAAGCAGAAGTACAGGTAGATCCAAATGGGCATTTAATGGGCGCCTTAGGAGTTGCCATTCTCTCATCTAGAAAACCACTCATGAAACCATTTAATTTTAATATTACAGAAGAAGAATTTGAGACCAAAGGAATTGAATGTAATCGTTGCCCAAATCATTGCGAAATCATCTGTGTTAGAAAGAATAAAGAGCTAATTGACTCTTGGGGAAACCGTTGTGAAAATGGAATGATACGAAAATAAAAATATGTGAGAATGAATCACATATTTCAGACTGTTGACAAATAGGTAACTATTACTACTTATTTGTCTTTTTGTATAG